>JACOSY010000034.1 GCA_016178595.1 Ignavibacteria bacterium | reverse complement strand
AAAGCTTTTTGAATATCTGGAAGTATTTTACAACCGGGTGCGACGCCACTCGTCACTCGGTTACAAATCACCTGTGGCATTTGAATATCAACATATGATTCTGGCTTAACTTGATGTCTCATTTTTGGGGTGAACTCCAATGAATATTTTAGAAAGTTTACACGACCAATTTAAGTTAGTTACTTCATTTTCTTTCCCGCGCTCCCACGTCGCAACCCATCCGCAGTAGCGACGGAACGAGATACATCGTTGCACTGTTGTTCATCTCAAATTACCACACAACTTCCAACAACTGGAGGAATCATCATGAAACGCATTTTCTTTGCCTTGTACTTTGTGCTGTTGAGCTTCGGTTTTGGTCATGCTCAGTCTCAGCCATACAGAGTAGTCTTCGATCTCACCAGCAGAGATAGTCTGGATCAGAAAGCGGTGATACGCTGGATCAAAGAAGTTTCCACAGCAAGCCCCAAAGCGGAAATGGAAGTGGTGATGTACGCCAAAGGGTTCGAGCTGGTCATGCCGGAACGCTCCGCTCTCACAGCCGATGTGAAAGAAGCGATGAAAAACCCGAACGTCTCGTTCAAGGTTTGTGAAATCGCTATGAAGAACAACAAGGTCGAGAAGAGCCAGTTGCTGCCGGGCGTGCAGACAGTGCCGGACGGCATCTACGAGATCGTCTCGAAGCAGCAAGAGCATTGGGGGTACATCAAGGTGATGCATTAATTACACGCATTGCAAGCCAGCGTTCCCTCTCCTCTTAGGTCGAAGATCCCGCACTCTTCCGGCGGGAAGAGCGTTAGGCCTGTCCTGAGCGAAGCGAAGGAGTGAGGTTTCACTTGAAAAAGGGAGACCCCATCCCGGCCTTCCCCTAAGAGGGGAAGGGGCACCGCCTCTCCTTGAGTCTCTCCCGATTTCTCTGTATCTTCTTCCCATTGTCATCGTAGGAAGAGTAGCCATTCCTTTTGCTGGAGTCCCTCATGCGAACCAAAATGTTGTGGGTTTTCCTTGTTGTAGTCGCTCTTGGTGCACGCACCGAGGCGCAATTTTCCATTCCTTACGAACAATTCACTCTCGCAAACGGGCTCACGGTCATCCTTCATGAAGATCACACCGTTCCGGTCATCGGAGTCAATATCTGGTACAACGTGGGATCGGCGAGAGAGAAACCGGGACGCACCGGATTTGCGCATCTCTTCGAGCATATTATGTTCGAAGGATCGGGACACGTGCCGGAAGGGAAGTTCGATGAATGGTTAGAAGCCGCCGGCGGCGACAACAACGCATCGACAAGTTCCGACAGGACGAACTACTTCGAAAACATTCCAAGCAATGCACTCGAGCTTCCGCTTTTTCTTGAGTCTGATCGCATGGCGTATCTCCTTGATTCGATGTCGCCATCGAAGGTTGATGGACAGCGCGACGTTGTGAAGAACGAGCGACGGCAAACGTACGAGAACCGTCCGTACGGTATGGCATTCCTCACCATCGATGAAAATATTTTCCCACCCGATTATCCCTACCATTGGCCCACCATCGGCTCGATGGAGGATCTGACTGCAGCGAGTTACGAAGACGTGGTGGAATTCTTCAAAAAATATTATACAACGAATAACGCAAGCCTTGTCATTGCCGGCGATATCGATCCGAAAAGGACGCGAGCGCTTGTCGAAAAGTGGTTTGCGGATGTTCCGGCGGGCAAACCCGTTGCGCCACTTGCTCCACAACCGGTGCTGCTCACGGAAGAGAAACGACTGATCCTGGAAGATAAAGTCCAACTTCCCCGGCTCTATATGGCATGGATTACTCCCGCACAACTCACGCCGGGTGATGCTGAGCTCGATATTCTCTCATACGTTCTCGCAGGCGGAAAGAACTCCCGACTCTACAAGCGGCTCGTGTACGATATGCAAATCGCGCAGGATGTTTCCGCGTTTCAGGAGTCAGGAGCGTTGTGCTCGAAGTTCGACATTATCGTCACTGCGCGAAGCGGTCATACTCTGAAAGAGATTGAGAAAGTTGTGCAGGAAGAGATCGACAAACTCAAGAGAGAGCCGCCAACGCCGCGCGAGCTTCAACGTGCAATCAATCAGATCGAAGCAAGCTTCCTGGATCGGCTGGAAAATATCGGCGGCAAGGCTGATCAGATCAATTCGTATTATGTTCGTGCCGGCAATCCGGATTACTTCAATGAAGACCTCGCACGCTACAAGGCGCTCGGCACAACTGATATCCGGGCCGTTGTGCGAAAGTACATTCGGAATGACGGTCGCGTCGTCCTGAGCGTAGTGCCGGAAGGCAAACGCGAGCTCGCTGCATCGGCAGAGAAGAAGGAGGGGAAATAAATTATGACGATGCCTTCTCGAACATTTCCAGGAGTCGAAATGAAAACGAAACCCTGTCGTTTAACCCTCACCCCTCAATCCCCTCTCCCAAATTGGGAGAGGGGACGAAAGGGGAGAGGGTCTTCTACACCATCAGTGATTGTTGTTAAGACGACTTGGGGAATTATTTTCATATTATCTTTGTCGTTCTTGCTCACATCCTCCGTATCGTTTGCACAAAAAGCCGATCGCAGCAAGCCGCCCGAGCTCGGACCGGCGCCTTCCTTACAACTTCCACCGATTCAACATTTGAAGCTTTCGAATGGGCTTGCAATTGTTCTTCTGGAGAAACATAATCTGCCGTTGTGCCAGGCCGAGCTGATTGTTCGCGGGGGAATAGCCGCGGATCCAATCGAGAAGACCGGTCTTGCAAGTATGACCGCCGATATGATGGAGCAGGGAGCTGGTTCACGCAATGCACTTGAGCTTGCCGATGCGATCGACTTTCTTGGCGCAAGCATCTCGGCATTCGCAGGATGGCACACGTCGGGTGTTATCCTGCATACTCCGGTTTCAAAACTGGATTCCGCGCTTGCGCTCTTTGGAGATGTTGCCCTTCGACCGATATTTCCGGCGGATGAGCTTGAGCGTCAGAGAAAGGAACGCCTTACGACATTGATTCAATGGCATGACCGACCCGGATCGATTGCTTCCGTCGCTTTCAATAAGACGTTGTTCGGTGACAAGCATCCGTATGGCGTTCCAACCATTGGCAACGAAAAGAGTATTCGGTCGTTCATGGTGGAGGATTTGAGAGACTTCCACTCGAGATATTTCCATCCGAACAACGCGACGCTTGTTGTCGTCGGAGATGTGAGTGCGCAAACACTTCTTCCGAAGCTCGAAGCGGCATTCGGAGAATGGAAGCCTGCCGATGCGCCGAAGCCTTCATGGCCAACAGCTGAGCAGGTGAAGGAGCGAAAAATCTACCTCGTCGACAAGCCGGGCGCAGCACAATCTGAAATCCGTATCGGCAGGATTGGCGTGGGGCGGATGACCGAGGATTACTACGCGCTGGAAGTGATGAATACGATCCTCGGCGGCTCGTTCACATCCCGCCTCAATCAGAATCTTCGGGAACAGCACGGATATGCTTACGGTGCCGGCTCGAATTTCGATTACCGGGTGTTGCCCGGACCTTTTGCAGCCGGGGCAGCAGTGCAGACGAACGTGACCGATAAAGCACTCTCTGAATTCATGAAAGAACTCAACGGCATTCTCGCTCCTGTTTCTGACGAAGAACTGACACGAGCCAAGAATTACCTCACGCTGGGTTACCCGGCAAGTTTTGAATCGGTGGCACAGATTGCAGACCGCCTCACCGAAATCATCGTCTACAACCTGCCCAATGATTATTTCAACAACTACACAAAGAACATTTTGTCGGTGACGAAGGAAGATGTCGAGCGCGTGGCGAAAAAATATCTTGAGCCGGAGAAAGTCGCCATCATCGTTGTCGGTGATAAGAAAGAGATTGAAAAAGGAATTACCGATCTGAAGCTCGCACCAATCCAGCCGTTGACGATAGATGAAGTCTTAGGACCCGCGCCGGTAGTCACGGAGCGGTAATAAAGGACTTTTGCCGCACGTTCGATGGTACTACTGTAGTTGTCTTCGATTCGACAACAAGAAACGGGATGTCGAGATTTCACGTATTCCTTGACATTCTGCCAATTTCTGCTAAATTACTTCATACAAGTCTTTTCAATTACCACTATCAATTGTTCTTTCAGGGGGAATAATGCGTATGTCCCTTGCATCAAGATGCTTCTTCGTACTCTTCCTCACGAGTCTTCTCTTTTCATCCTATTCCATTAGTCAAATACCGGTCTGGCGCAGGCACTTCTACAGCCAGGGAGAAGCAGTCGGGATCAACCCCAAGAATCCTGCTACCATCTTTGCTCAAGCCTATGATGGCAAGCTCAGCGTGTCGCATGATCATGGCGAAACATGGGCAGAGCTTACCGCCAACATCCCATTTGAAACGCGCGAGATCATTGTTCATCCGAATGATACGCTTGTCATGTTCGCCGTCAATTTCAGTGATGGGCTTTGGCGATCGACCAATGGCGGATCGACATTTACCAAAGTGCTTGACAATTACGGGATAGACGGGGAGAGCGTTGTCCTTGATCCGTCTCATCCGGATACAATGTACGCCGGGAACTTCGGTGATGGCGGAGTTTTCCGTTCGACCGATCGCGGTGCAACATGGGCATTTCGCAGTCACGCCGGAACTTCGGGAAATCTCTGTGCACTCGTTGCCCGGCCCGATAGTGTCGGCATTCTCTATGCCGGAACAGGCGCAGGAACTATGTCAAAATCGACGAATGGTGGATTGACGTGGAAGCAAGTGAAAACCGGCGGTTCATCGGAAATTCCGAAGATGGTTATCAATCCAAACAACCCGATGATCGCGTATGGAACGGGATACGAAGGCAACCCGAATGCAACAGGTGTGTGGAAGACGACCGATGGCGGCGAGCACTGGTCTTTGACTTCACTTCAGTTCACTTCAGTATGGGGTATCGATATCGACCCGATTCATCCTGACACTGTGTATGCCGGTTCGTTCGATGATTTTTACGCGACCGTCTATCGCACGACCAATGGTGGAACTTCCTGGGATCCGCTCCAGAGGGGGTTTCTTCCTTTCAACGCAGTCTGGAATTTGAAAATCGACCCGGTCGATCCATCCAATATTTATGTCGGTGCGACTTATGGAGCTTTCGGTTTCGATGGCATATACAAGCTCGACGACGCCAATGCGGGCGTCGAGGGATACGTTTTTGATTCCTACACAGGCCAGCCGCTGACGAACGGCACTTTATCGATTCAGCCGCTCTCCGGTTTTGTCGATCTCACTCAATGGTATGGAAGGTATGGCTTCTATCGCTTCAATCCCGATGTTACGTCGAACCAGACGTTGACTGTCGACGTTAATGGTCAAACGTTTCACACTGAAAACATTTCGCTGACAACAGGCAGCGTCCTTACACAATATATTTATGTGGATCCCGGAAGCATTGCCGGGCAGGCATTCAATGATCTCAATGGAAATGGAACAAAAGACGGCGGAGAATCAGGTCTCTCCAATTGGCTCTTGAAATTGACCGGCCCGACAACGGCAACCGCTACGACCGACATCAACGGCAATTTCATTTTTCATGATCTCTTCCCCGGAGCCTACACTGTCACCGAGCAATCGCATTATGGTTGGAGAAATACATCGCCCGATCCGGCAAGCTATATCGTTTCCGTTTCCATGGCCTCAAAGGATTATGCGGGACAGGATTTCGGGAACATCATCAATCATCATGTCATGAGCGTGAGCGGAGGTCCGCATATTCCCGATCCGCAGTACATATCGATCGTGGCGTCGTTCGATTCGGCAATGAATCCTGCCACGTTCAACGATAGTCTCACATTCATCGTTCGGGGCTTACAAACAGGGATCCATCGCGGCTCGTTCGATTTTACGGGGGGTAATACCGTAGCCGCCTTTACATCATCCGATCCATTCTATTACGGTGAAGAGTATACTGTGGAGATGACAAGCGGGCTCCAGGTTCAAAGCGGTTTGGCGATCACGCCGTACATCCACCATTTTCAAGTACCCGCACCTGCCTCCGGCGGAGGATTTCTCCCAAAAGTTGATTACGCAACAGGTAGCGGCCCGTGGGGCGTCGCCATCGCTGATGTGGATGGTGATGGGGACAATGATATTGTCACCGCTGATGTGAATGCGGACGTAATATCCGTCTTGCATAACAACGGTAATGGAACATTCGCATCCAAAGTCGATTACGCTACCGGTGCATCGCCACGCTCGGTCGCATTGGGTGATGTCGACAACGACGGCGACATCGATGTCGTTGCGGCCAATAACGGATTTTCGACAGTCTCGGTGTTGAAGAACGACGGAGTCGGCGGCTTCTCGTCTCGAAACGATTACTCAGCCGGTGGTAGCCCCTCGTGTGTCGCTCTTGCCGACATCAATGGTGTGGGATCGCTTGATATCGTGACGGCACTCGCGAATGGAAACGCGATTTCCATTTTAAAAAATAATGGAACTGGCGGGTATAGCTCGAGCGTCCCGTATGTTGTAGGACTTTCGCCATGGTGGGTTGCAGCGGGAGATGTTGATGGCGATGGGGGCATCGATCTTGCCGCGGCAGTAAGTAATTCAAGCGGAACAGTATCAGTTCTCGCGAACATCGGTCAAGGCGCTGTGCAAAATGTTGCTTCCTACAATGCCGGAAGCTTTCCGCGTGCCGTTGCCATTGCTGATCTTGACAACGACGGCAGACCCGACATCGTCGTTGCGAATTCCGTGAATGACAATGTTATGCTCTACCGACAGCAACTCGATGGCAGCTTCTTGCTTCAAACGACACTGTCGACGCCGCGCGGTCCCTGGGCAATTGCGACCGGGGATATCGATGGCGATGGCTTGCTGGATATCTGTGTTGTCAATGCGGGCGCCGGTAATTTTTCGTACTTCCGAAACATGAACAGTTTCAGTTTTGATGCGCGGAAGGATTATAAAACCGGCAGCTCGCCACATTCTATCGCCATTGCCGACATCGATGGAGACGGAGATCAAGATGTTGTCGTCGTGAATACGAGCAGTAATACCGTGTCGGTGTTCAGAAATGTGTTTACGATCCAGGCATCCAGCGATTGGAACTTGCTCTCGGTGCCGGCACAACTTATCGATTATGCCAAGACCGCTGTTTACCCAAGCGCAAGCTCGAATACCTTCACGTATGCCGGCAATTACGTCAGCGTTGATACGCTGTACAATGGTATCGGCTATTGGGTGAAGTTCGATAGCATTGTTGATGTTGGCTATAACGGATCCCTGTTGAGCAGCAAGACCCTCCCTGTCAATGCGGGCTGGAACATGATTGGAAGTATCGGGATGCCCGTCAGTGTCACGTCCATCGTCTCAGCTCCGCCCGGGAATGTTCTTTCAGACTACTTTAGCTACGATGGCAGTTACCAGGTTGCAGACTCCCTCAGACCCGGATCCGGCTACTGGGTGAAGACAACGTCGAGCGGCACCCTGACGCTCTCTGCAAGCGCATCCAGGAGTCTCCCAAAGAACTCATCTGCCCGAAAGCAATTGGATTCGTACCACGCTCTTGAGTTTATCGATGGAAAAGGACATCGCCAGCAGCTTCATTTTACATCGATGGTAGAAGCCGTATCCACGCTCGACCACTATGAACTGCCGCCGCTCCCCGTAGAACAATCCTTTGATGTTCGCTTTGCATCGCAACGTATGCTCGAAGCCGTACCGGATGATGCCGATCATCAATACCCTATCCTGATCCAGGGCATCGCTTATCCTTTGACGGTTCGATGGTCGATCCGCCAGGGAGATTCACGCCGGTGGGCATTGGAAATAGGAGGGAAGCGAAGAGTACTCGAAGGAGAGGGGAGCCTTACACTGGCAGGTGGAAATGATCAGCAGATGACTGCAATCAAGCTCGAAGCACTTCCGGCGTCTGATTTGCGCGTACCATCGACATACATACTTGCACAGAATTATCCCAACCCTTTCAATCCGTCAACCGAGATCGAGTATGGACTGCCGGTGCGAAGTCAGGTTCGCATGATTGTCGTGAACATTCTCGGCGAAGTTGTCGATGAACTTATGAACAACGAGCAAGAGGCGGGGTATCATCATGTTTCGTGGACGCCGCAGCTTCCAAGCGGAATGTATTTCTACACACTCAATGCTACAAGTCGTCAAGAACCGATCCAGTCGTTCGTCCAAACGAGAAAATTAATACTCGTAAAATAATTCTAATTACTAACGTCCCATTAATCCCCCACACTACTGATAGGAGTGCGCACATGCAATTCTTCTACCGTACACTCTCGTACTTCATCGTTCTCATCGCGGGCCTCATGCTGATGTCGACGATACAGGCAACAGGCCAAGTTTGGCGCAAGCGAACGGTGGCCGCCGGCGAAAACGTCGGCATTAACCCGTTGAATCCCAATACAATCTATACGGAACGGACGATTGGGACGCTCTCCGTTTCGCGCGATCGCGGATTAACATGGACAGCTCTTCCAACGTCACCGCCGCTCAATCAAATCCGGCACATCTTCGTTCATCCGAACGATACGCTCACGATCTTCGCGGTCGATTTTTTCAACGGCCTCTGGCGAACGACGAATGAAGGTGCATCGTGGGCGCAAGTCCTCTCATCGTACGGGATCGATGGGGAGAGCATGGACTTCGATCACCAGCACCCCGATACCATGTTTGCCGGAAACTTTAGCAATGGGAACGTCTTCCGCAGCCTAGACCGCGGTGCCACATGGACGTTGCGGGGTTCGACTAGTTCCAACCTCTGCGCGCTTACGGTGAATCCTTCCGATGCTGATATCATTCTCACCGGCAGCGGAGCGAGCACAATCTCGAAGAGTACCGATGGCGGGCAAACGTGGTTTCAGGTTCACAATGGGGGCACGTCCGAAGTTCCGAAGATTGTGTATAATCCGAACGATACATCGATCGCATATGCAACGACGTACGGTCCCACTGATGCCGTATGCGATCTCTGGAAAACGACCGATGGGGGAAATACATGGTTCAAGACGGCATTGCAGCAGCGTGCGAACTGGTCGCTTGCGATGGATGTCCAACATCCGGAAACGCTGTATGTGGGGTGGTTTACGAGTTCCGCAGGCGCCGCAATTTCGCGTACGACTGATGGCGGCGTGAGCTTCCAGGATATCAATACGGGCCTTCCACCCAATTTCTCTGCATGGAATCTCCGCGTGCATCCGCTCGATCCTACCGCAATCTTTGTTGCTGGAACCCAGAATGCGTTTGGCGCCGATGGTGTGTACCAGTTGATGCTCACGTCAAACACCCATCTCACCGGCTCCATACTTGAAACGGGAACCAACACACCGATTGTCGCAAACGTCATCAAGGTGCTCTCGACGGGCGACTCCCTCATCAACACGGGCAGTTACACATTCGACTATTATCCGGGCGACCCCACACTGACGCCGACTGTCCATGTTACGGCAACAAATCATCAAGCGAAAGATACGGTGGTGACATTCGTGAATGGAACAACGCAGAACGCAGACATCCACCTCGATCCGCTACCGCCGAATTCCATCAACGGTACTGTGTATGAAGATCTGAATGGCAATGGTGCGAGAGATCCGGGCGAGCCGGGGGTAGCGAACTGGACGGTAGTGATCTTACCCGGAGGGGGGACTACACTCACAGATGCGAATGGGAACTATTCCTTTTCAGGCTTGACCACCGGGAACTACGACATCAGTGAACAATTGCAGTCCGGTTGGTATCCAACATTCCCCTTTTGCCCGGATAATTATTTTGTTCCATTCACCCAAGGCACCGATGTTGTCGGCAAGGATTTCGGGGTCGAACAAATTCTCCCCGGCGCAATTTTTCTTCAGGAGAGCTTTACGGAAACTCAGTTCCCGCCTCCATGCTGGTCGATTACCGATGCGAATGGCGGACTTACCTGGTTCCGTGGGACGACGAACAATCATACCGATCCCGGCTCGGCGAGGAATGGCAATGGCAGTAGCATCGGCGAAGGGAAACATGACGATTGGCTCTTCACACACGTTATTCACCTCAAAGCAGGCTCGCAATACCGGCTGAGCTGGTGGGATCGCACATTTATTTTCACGGGTCAGACGGGACTCGACAGTCTTGCAGCCGGAATTGCAACTGGCCAAACTCCGGGAGCGGTTATCAACATCATCAACTCGAGGGGGTTCAACACGAACCTCGCGCAGGAAAATGTTCAGCAGGACTTCAGCGTCTCTTCCGATGGCGACTATTATATCGGGTTCCACGACTTTTCCGCATCAGGAAATACGCTTCGCGTCGATGATGTGATTCTTTCGTACGTCCAGCCTCTCGTCTCAGGATCAATCAGTGGAAGAAAATTCAACGACGTGAACAATAATGGTGCTGATGATGCGGAAGCGGGCGTGCCGAATTGGAAAATACGTTTGAGCGGCGCCGCCGTTGAATCTGTGCTAACGGATGCTAACGGTAATTATTCGTTCACCTTTCTTCCCGTTGGAAGCTACACGGTTAGTGAAGCATCGGTAGCGGGCTGGGTACAAACCTTCCCGCCCGGCGGCACGTACAACGTCACGATTACCGGCGGCGACGATCATACTGGTCAGGACTTCGGCAACTTCCATCCGAACACTATTATCGTCAGGAAATTTGAGGATGCTGACGGCGATTTCAATACAACGGGTGACAGAACATTGAAAGCATGGTATCTCGATGTTGCCTCGTTCAGTTCTGGTTCGAGTGGAACGCTTACGGTCCCTGGTCTTGTCGATGGCAAGTATTTTGCTGAGGAGGCGGATAGTGCCGGATGGATCCATCTGGGATACATATTGAATGGCGTTCCCGTAAGCAGCACGGCGAATAGCGTAAGCGTAATCGTTGCAAATGGACAGACTGCAACCGTCGATTTTATCAACGCGCCGCCGATTTACAGCCGGCTCTTCCGCACAGGAAGGATGATCGATTGGGCGCTTGATGAGGATAAGGGGCACAGATTCAAGCCTGTCAAGGCGAAGCCCGATAGTGTTCATTTCAAAATCAATCTAGTTGCGGTTACCGATACACTGTTCGTAAAGTTCTCCCAAGTGGCTGCAGGCCGAGTTTTCATCGGGAAAGATAAGCTCGTCCAGGGGTCCCAATTTATCGGATCAAATTCCGCATATCTATACTTTGGCCATGGTGGAAATAATCCGGATATTAATCCTGGTGACACGATTCAGATTGATGGCACCGGCTTCAAAGGCAGGGCAATCTCGGTCGATTACTCCTGGTTGTCGCCTGTCGCCGGCAGAGCGAAGGTAATCGCGAAAGGTAAGCTGGCTCCCGGGAAAGTGCCGCTCACGCCGGGCGATACGATCAAACTGAACCAGTTGCTCCTACCGATGCCGAACCTGCATAACGTCGGAACCGAGCTCTTCACATTCAAGAATGCTTTCAGTGCTGAAGGCGGTCTCTTGATCGGTGAGGTCATTCCAGAGAGCATCAAGACGCTTGCATGGGTGCTCCATAAGAAATACTCTGATGTGCAGGCATCGCTCAACAAGAAGGGCGTCACGCACACGGTAACCGTAGCGGGATGGTTCAACACTTACTTGAACGGTCGTCCTATAAAGGGGCAGTTGAAAAACCTGCCGCCGGACAAGGCGAACAACCAAGGCTTTGCTGAAGCCGTGGCCCTCGGGATGAACCTTGCGGCGAGCGACTTCGGGCAGATGCCAGCCGGACTTGGCGACTTAGTTATTGGATATGGCGGTGTGCCGGGTTGTGACTCAATTGAAGGCATGACGGTGAGAGAGTTTTACAATAATCTGCGCAAATGGTTCACGAACAAGGGACGCATCTGGAGAGGAATGCCGATTACTTCGCCGTGCAGAGATAATTTGCTGGTCAAGCTCTTCCAAGTAGCGGAAGATATCAACAACGCCTTCAGCGGTCCGGACGACACGACAAGCTGGAGCGGCGTAAAGGTTATCATGCCGGGAGTCAGGCCGTTGATTGAGGTCCCATTCCTCCATGCCAACCCGAACGGGCCTGCTGCAGTGCCATTGGTTGCTGAGAGGATTCCGGGCTCCGGAATACCCGAGCAATACGAGCTGCGGCAGAATTATCCGAATCCGTTCAACCCAATGACGACAATTGAATTCGCATTGCCTGAGGTTTCTCTCGTGACGTTGAGGGTTTATAACATTCTCGGTCAGGAAGTGGCCACACTCCTTGATCATCAGATGCTTGATGACGGTGAGCAGCAGGTTGACTTCGATGCCTCATCGCTCTCATCGGGTGTCTACTTCTACAGGCTCACGACGGAGTCTGTGGTAACCGATCCTGAAGCTGGAGATGTATCGGGCAGAGCCTTCACGAGCACGAGGAAAATGTTGCTGCTGAAGTGACGTTGCTTCCGGACGTAGCGAAGCTAAGTCCGCTTTGAAGGAACGTCATCCCGCCCGCTTTCGGCGGGATATGATATCAAGATGTGAAAACAGAAGGCATCCCGAGGAAGTCGGGATGTCTTCTGTGCTTAAAGTACCCGATGTGTCATTCCTGCGGAAGTAGGAATCCATACTCTCGGCTGGCACAAGAAGGAATGGATTTCGTATTAAATGCGGAATGACTGTTGAAAGATTTTTTAGCCCTGCTGGATACACATTTACCCGGAATAAACAGCGCGTGTAATTTTCAAAAAAAGACTTGACATTTGTTAGTCTTCTCAATACATTACGGCTGCATTGTGCCCGTATCATAAGGGTGGCACTGAGCAAATTCTTCGGGGGAAGAATGGGAGCTTGATGTACTGCGAGTATTCATTGCCTTCTGGAAATTGTACCTTCCTTGCTATTTCACCTCCTTTGTGTTTTGCCGTTGACGACGTGTTGCGTGCCGATATGAGCGGCATGATTACCGAAGTCGGACTGAAACTCGATAACGTGGACCCAAGCCAGTTCTGGTTTGGTCTCAACAAACCCGGCACCACCAGCGGCGCGGATACCGCGTCGGAGTTGATGACGATTTCCGCAACGCCAAAACCACTAGGGAAACCGAGGCCACCCTGACCGGCCTGCCCACCAGCGCAACGGTGAAAATGCGCAGCGTCCCGGTGAATGAAATTGGGACAGAAGCAAAGCCGGGGAGAGTAGTGCGAGCGGTGATTGGAAAATTCAAACCTAAACCAGAAAGTGAGAAAGAAAATTATGAATGACCGAAAAATATTCCAAGATAGCGTTACGCCGATTCATGCCGACCAAGGACTTACCTTGAATGGCTTGATAGTAAATGCGACGAAACCAGAACATCGCAAAGAGAAAATGACGCTTCACTTTTCGCTTGAGATTCCACCGGAGGCGCAGGCGCGTCTCGAGGAAGCGGTAGCGAGAGGTGAAGTCGTTTCTCCCGAAGAACTGCAAAAAAAATACACGCCGTCCCCAGCCGACGTTGAGAAGCTTGTGTCTTGGCTCAAAGCAGAAGGATTCGAGATTTTACCGGCTCAACACGATGGTAGCAGCGTATACGCGCGAGCCAGCGTAGCTCAAATCGAGAAAAGTCTGGCAGTGAAAACGGTTCGCGTAACAAAGGAAGGCATCACCTACACTGCTGCACAAAATGCACCAAGCCTGCCCGCTGAAGTGAGCAAGAGCGTTCATGCGATCATTGGATTACAGCCCTTTAGGCGGGCGCACAAGCATATCCGGATGAGTTTTTCAACTGACGAAAACCGCCTTTCTTTGACTCCAAACGATCACGCTATTGGTTCTCCATCGCCAAACATCGCCAATTCTCCTCCATACCTCGTTCCGGAGGTGCTGAAAGCTTATGGCGCAGATAACGTGGGCGTGACTGGAAAAGGACAGACAATCGCGATTCTCATTGACACTTTCCCCGCCGACAAAGACCTGACTGCGTTTTGGAAAGCGAACAACGTTTCCTGCACGTTGCAGCAGATAACAAAGATCAACGTAAAGGGCGGACACCTTCCCGCTCCCGAGGGAGAAGAGACTCTCGACGCTTCATGGTCGAGCGGAGTAGCGCCAGGCGCGAATATCAGAATCTATGCAAGCGGGTCTCTTCTATTCGTTGACCTCGACATGGCTCTTGATCGAATTATCGCGGATCTCTCGAGCGTGCCTGGCATGCGGCAGTTGTCCATCAGTTTGGGTCTTGGTGAACACTTCATGGGCGGAGCCAACGGAGAGGTTGCAACTCAGCATCAGAAATTTTTGAAGCTTGCCGCCGCTGGGGTAAACGTCTTCGTTTCGAGCGGAGATGCAGGATCAAATCCCGACGGCACCGGGCAAAGCCCAACGGGTCCGACCCAGACAGAATATGCCTCTTCTGATCCGTGTGTAGTCGGGGTAGGCGGCACGAGTTTAACTCTCGCACATGATGGCAGTGTTGCGAACGAGACTGGTTGGGTGAGCGGTGGTGGTGGCAAGAGTATCTTTTTCAAGCGACCATCGTGGCAAAAAGGATCTGGCGTGCCGGCGGTAAATCATCGGCTCGTGCCGGATGTCAGTGTCACTGCTGACCCCAATGAAGGTGCTTTTCTCGTTTTGCATGGACACGTAAAACAATACGGTGGGACAAGTTGGAGCGCGCCTGTCTGGGCGGGTTTTTGTGCCTTGATCAACGAGGCGCGGAAGAATGCGGGCAAACCTTCGCTGCCGTTTCTGAATCCGTTGATCTACCCACACATGGGTGCACCGTGCTTTCGAGACATTAAAACAGGAAACAATGGAGCGTTTAACGCGGGCCCCGGTTACGACATGGTTACGGGAATCGGCGTGCCGAATATTAAGGAGCTTATTCAAGCCTTAACGAAATAATTGAATTTCGACAGCCCTCCAGCTCGGTGTGAAAATCCGCACTGTCTCGGTGAATGAGAAGGGAACGGAAACGTAGCCGTGGAGAAGTGCTGGCTATTTGAAGAGTGATGGATCGTCTTGGAACGGTTACCGTGAAAAACGCTAAAACCAAAAACATCAACCTTATAAAAAATTAAGAAGATGAATACTGCAGGCCAGCCGATCCATCCCTTCGGAGTCACCAAATCCATCGAACTGAAAAATCCTACAACTAAAGAAGCCGTTTAAGAGGAGAAACCATATGCCCGGACACTTCACCCACATCTACACTGCTCGCCGCGTCGCAGACCTGCTCGCCAGCGGAAAGTTTACTGATTGGCCAAAGCATTCAGATAGTCACACCAGAGCTGCCGCACACTATCGCCCGGAGTTTTTGCGGCAAGGTGATGCAGGACTGGGAAAAGTTCACCGCGATCGGTGCGATTGGCCCTGATTTTTTTTACTTCTCGCAGGATTACAACGGCGAGCTGTTGGATACGCAGAGCGACCGCCTGGCGGAGCGTCGAGGGAAGTATCTTTTAGAACAAACGACCAATCGCTCATTGACATCTTGAATGTCATTGCAGATACTGTGAAGAGTGACTGTAACGAATATACCATTGAAAGCTAGATTGATAAACTGTTAGTCCCTGCTACTTTCTCCCTTTTGTTTATCCCCCTCAAAATCCGTATGTTGTCTCATCGCTGAAGGCGACATCGCAGGATGTCGCCTGCACTGTTTTCTATTAATCCCTTTTACCCGCTGTGAATTATCCTTTTACCGATATCGAAAAGAAGTGGCAGCAGTATTGGGACGAGCACGAGACGTTCAAGACGGTTGAGAATTCGTCTTCCGAAGGAACGGATTCCCGGAAGCAGAAGCTCTACGTGCTCGATATGTTCCCGTACCCGTCCGGCGCAGGATTGCACGTCGGGCATCCGGAGGGCTACACTGCCACCGACATCTATTGCCGCTTCAAACGGATGCGCGGCTTTAATGTACTACATCCGATGGGATGGGACGCATTCGGTCTGCCCGCAGAGCGCTATGCAATGACGACCGGTATCCACCCGAGCATCACCACCGCGGAAAATGTCGCCACGTTCAAACGGCAGATCAAGATGCTCGGGCTTTCCTACGACTGGTCGAGAGAGATCAACACCACCGATCCCGCGTACTACAAGTGGACGCAGTGGATCTTTCTGAAGATCTACAATTCATGGTTCGATCCTGCTCAACAGAAGGCACGGCCGATCTCCGAGCTCAAAATCCCGGAAGGATTATCCGGTAAAGAACGCTATGAGTTTATTCAGAGTCATCGGCTTGCATATCTTGCAGAGATGCCGGTCAATTGGTGCGCGGAGCTCGGCACCGTGCTTGCGAACGAGGAAGTTGGTGAATGGGTGGAGAAAGGCTACACCGTCGAGCGCCGCTCGATGAAGCAGTGGATGCTTCGGATTACCGCATACGCCGAACGGCTGTCGCAGGATTTGGAGGGACTGGATTGGCCCCCCGGCATCATCGAGATGCAGCGAAACTGGATCGGCCGCTCCGAAGGCGCTGAAGCCGATTTCCGCATCAAGAACTCCGACAGATCCATCCGCATCTTTACGACGCGACCCGATACGATATTCGGCGCAACATATATGGTGCTCGCTCCCGAACATCCGCTCGTGGATATTGTGACGACTCCCGATCTGCGCAAGGCTGTCGATGACTACCGCAATCAAACAAAGCTGAAGAGCGAGCTTGAACGCACCGCGCTTGACAAAGAAAAAACCGGAGTGTTCACCGGCGGCTACGCGATAAATCCTGCAACGAAAAAAGAAATTCCGATCTGGATTGCGGACTACGTCATCCTTACGTATGGCACCGGCGCGATCATGGCTGTGCCTGCAGGCGACGAACGGGACTTTGAATTCGCACTCAAGTACCATTTACCTATCCCGTCTGTTGTGCTTCCACCGAAGGAATGGTTGACGGCGCACTGCCGGGTACGGCTCACCGAGCGATCAGAATCACTCTCGCAACTTCTTCTGAATGCAAGGCATCTTCCTCCAACGATCAAACATGAAGCACAGCGCATATTCACCGAAGGAACGTTGAATACAGAGAGGATCGACGCAATCATCGAGACGCTGTATCGTTACGAAGATGTCGGATCATATTTCATGGAAGCGTTTGTCGGCGACGGTGTTGCGATCAATTCATCGAACGATGAATTCTCAATCGACGATCTTCCCACCGATCTCGCAAAAACGAAGATCGTTCTCTATCTCATACAGAAGAAGGTGGGAGTGCAGGCGATTAATTACAAGCTCCGCGACTGGCTTTTTTCACGCCAGCGCTACTGGGGTGAGCCATTCCCGATCATTTATCGTGAAGACGGTACCGTCAAAGCATTGCCGGAAAGTACGCTGCCGATCCTTCTGCCGTCGAGTGAAACATTCAAGCCAAGTCCGTCTGGCGAGTCACCGTTGGCTAATATCGCATCGTGGGTGAACACGAACGATGCCGAGACAGGCAAGCCTGCCCGCCGTGAAACGCACACGATGCCGCAGTGGGCCGGCTCTTGCTGGTACTACTTGCGGTATCTCGATCCGAAGAACGACAACGCATTCATCTCGAAAGACAAAGAGAAGTATTGGATGCCCATCGACTTGTATGTCGGCGGCGCCGAGCATGCAGTCCTGCACTTGCTGTACTCTCGTTTCTGGCATAAGGTGCTGTATGATTTACAGTATCTTTCCACGAAGGAGCCGTTTCAGAAACTCATCAATCAAGGAACCATCCTTGGTGAAGATGGGCAAAAGATGTCGAAGTCGCGCGGCAACGTCGTCAATCCTGATGACGTCGTGCGGGAATACGGGGCCGATTCACTCCGGTTGTTCGAAATGTTTATGGGACCGCTGGTGGATTCCAAGCCGTGGTCGATGCACGGAGTGGAGGGCGTTCATCGTTTTCTCAATCGTGTTTGGCGGATGATGACGAATGAAGATGGATCGCTGCACGCTGCCATTGCAGCCGCGCCGCTAACGGAAGAGCAAGAACGATTGCTCCATCAAACAATCAAGAAAGTCACAAGCGATATCGAGACGCTGAACTTCAACACGGCAATTTCGCAGTTGATGATCTTCGTGAACGAATTCCTGAACGCCGATCCAAAGCCGCGTACGGCGATGGAGACTTTTGTCCTGTTGCTTGCGCCCTTTGCGCCGCACCTCGCAGAAGAACTGTGGCAGAAGTTCGGTCACGCCGCATCGCTCGCTTATGAATCGTGGCCGTCATACGACGAAGCAAAGACGAGAGTCGATACGATAGAAATGGTCGTTCAGGTGAATGGCAAAGTGCGAACAAAATTTCCAGCGAGCGTCGACATCGACGATGATGCGCTGAAGAAGATGGTACTTGAGGACGAAAACGTGAAACGCCATCTTGACGGCAAACAAATCGTGAAGGTAGTGGTTGTAAAGAACAAGCTCGTCAGCCTGGTTGTGAAGTAAGAATTAATGGCCGCACTCTCCGTCATACTCATCACCTTCAACGAGGAAAAGAATATCGAACGCTGCCTGCAAAGCGTGCGATGGGCGGATGAAATCATCGTTCTCGATTCCTACAGCACCGACCGCACAGTTGAGCTTGCGCGGCGGTTCACGTCTCACGTCTTCCAGCACTCGTATGACGGTGATATACCTCAGCGGGAACGCGGCTTCGCAAAGGCAACCGGCGGCTGGCTCTTCTATATTGATGCTGACGAGGAAGTTTCGTCCGAATTGATGGAAGAAATCAAAGGCATCATCAACGCTCGCGAGACGAAAGATGGATACTACGTACCCCGAAAGGTTGCCGTGCTCGGTCGGTGGATCATGCACGGCGGCTGGTATCCCGATTATACGCTCAGACTTTTTCGTCGGGAAAAATATAGAGCCGAACACGCCGAAGTCCACGGAGGCTTCGCCGTCGACGGTGAAAAGGGACGATTACACGGCTTCCTCCACCATTACACGTACGCTACGATCGAGCAATATCTTGCCAAGATGAACGATTACACTTCGCTTCAGGTCTCGAATAAACTTCGGGAGGATCCAAACATCAACATCAGTTGGATCAAGATTTTTTTGAGTCCGCCATCGCACTTCTTCCGCAAGTTCATTTCCAACAAAGGCTATAAGGATGGATTTGTCGGATTCATCCTTGCGGCGCTTGGCGCCATCTACACGCTTGGACTCTATGCGAAACTGTGGGAGTACCGGATGCGGAAACGGGAAGGCAAAGGGCTCCTGCCGCCGATGACGAATGTCGAACTCCAACCGTACAAGCGCGCGTGAGCATCGCACAGCGTAGCGCGCGGCCGTTGCTCTCACTCGTCATTGCGGTCTACAACGAAGTGCGATATTTGGAGTTCATCGTTGAAGCGCTCAAGCGTCAGACGTTTCAAGACTTCGAAATTGTGATTGCCGATGACGGATCTGGTCCGGACATTCGGAAACTTCTCGATCGAACGCGGATAGAAGTATCGTTTCCAATCCAGCACCAGTGGCAGGAGGATGTTGGATTTCGGAAGAACGTTATGTTGAACAAGGCGATCAACGTGGCGCAGTCGGATTACCTGGTCTTCATCGATGGCGACTGCATGCCGCATCATCAATTCCTGAGCGATCATTGGTCGAACCGGCAGTCGAACACTGTTCTGTGTGGCCGGAGGATGAATTTGAGCAAACAGCTTACAGATCGTCTGACACTCGAAGGTATTCGGTCAGGTGAGTTTGAGAAATTATCGCCAGTCGTGTGGTTGGACGGACTCATGGCGCGAAGCAGCAATCTCGAAGACGCTATTCGCATCGAGAATTCATTGATCCGCCGTCTGCTGCACCGAAACAAAGCGAGAATCCTCGGATGTAATTTTTCAGCGGAGAAGAAAGCGCTCGAGTCGATCAACGGCTTCAACGAAGACTATCATGCAGCGGGAATCGGAGAAGATACTGACATCGCCTTCCGGCTGGAATTAACCGGAGTGAGGTTCGCGACACTCCGCTATCTCGCGATCCTCTATCATCTCTTCCATCCGGCAACCAGGGTGGGGGAGGAAAACAGAACGATTTTTGAGGAAGTCGTTCAGCGACGGAACCCGCTGTGTCAGAACGGCTTGCGCAAACTGCAGCGCGCGACGGAGTGATCCGAACATGAAAAATTTCAGCACATACCTCCGCATCGTTCGCTTCGCACGATCGTACTGGAAGCATATCTCGACCTCGGTGCTCTGTACAATCTTCTACTCGATCTTCAGCGGCGTCTCTATCTATCTTTTTATCCCGCTGTTGGATATTTTATTTCATCCGGAGCGAATGAGAGCCACACAAGCAGCAACGGAATCGCTCAAGGTTCCGTTCCCAATCTCTTCTGTCGTAGGAAATATGAAGCAATGGTTCATCGAGTCTGTTTTTCAGGGAACACAGATTGACGCGCTTTTCAGAATTTGTATCATTCTCATTGTTGCGTTTGTTCTCAAGAATTTCTTCGGCTACCTGCAGTCCTTTCTCATGAACTACGCCGAAGAGGGAGTCATTCGGGATTTGCGGAATGCACTCTATCGACACTTGCATGACTTGCCGCTGGGGTACTTCACCAACGAGCGAACCGGAGAATTGATCTCGCGTGTCACAAACGACGTCACGGTTATTAACGGCGGTATCAGCGCACTCTTCGTGACTCTTATCCGCGAGCCGCTGCTCATCATCGTGTTCCTTGGACTTGCAATCTCAATAAGCTGGAAGTTAACACTCATTTCATTTCTGGTCTTCCCATTCGCGCTCTTCATCATCAGCCTTATCGCTATTCGCCTCCATAAGGAGCGAGGCATCTCGCAGGAACGACTCGCCGACATTACCTCGGTCTTGCAGGAAACGATCTCGGGCGTCAAGGTTGTGAAGGCATTCGGCATGGAAAACTTTGAGAATGAGAAATTTTCGAAGCAGACAAATCGCTACTTCCGTTCGCTTATCACGATCACACGCATCCGCGACCTTGCTTCGCCGATGACGGAAATCCTGAGCGTCATCGCCGGCGCGATCATCATCTGGTTCGGCGGGAAGCAAATCCTCATCGAACATAATCTGAATGCAAGTGAGTTCCTGAGCTTTCTCTTCATTATTTTCCAGGTTATGCCTCCCATCAAAGAACTCACGAATGTCAACAATCGTATTCAAGAGGCAAGCGCAGCAGGGAAGAGAATCTTCGAAATTCTCGACACAAAGCCGAGTATCACCAGTCGAAGCGATGCGACAGTATTACAGGATTTCCGTTCGTCGATTGAATTCAGAAATGTAAATTTTTCATACGACATAAAGACAAACGGGCAAGATGGCGTTCTTCGGAACATCAACATGAACGTTAAGAAAGGAGAAGTCGTTGCAATCGTTGGTCCCAGTGGCAGCGGGAAGACGACGCTGGTCGATCTGGTCCCGCGATTTTACGATCCGTCTTCAGGCGGTATTTTCATTGATGGTAATGACTTGCGAGATGTTGATGTACAGTCGCTGCGTGAAAAGATCGGCGTTGTTACACAGGAGACGATTCTTTTTAACGATACAGTGAGGAATAATATTGCATACGGACTCGACGATTGTCCATTGGAAAAAATAATTGAGGCGGCCAAGGCGGCAAACGCGCACAATTTTATTGTGGAGATGCCCGGAAGTTATGACAACATTATCGGCGAGCGCGGTGTGAAGCTCTCCGGTGGTGAACGTCAACGCCTTTCACTTGCACGGGCAATCTTGAAGAATCCTCCCATCCTCATTCTCGATGAAGCTACGTCGGCGCTTGATACCGAATCGGAAATTCTCGTGCAAGAGGCGATCGATCACCTGATGGCGGGGCGTACATCGATTGTCATCGCGCATCGTCTTTCGACCGTGCAGCACGCCGATCGTATTGTTGTTTTAAACGACGGACAAATTGTGGAGGTAGGGAAGCACGCCGAGTTGATCGCGAATCCAAATGGTCTCTATAGGAAGTTATACGAACTCCAATTCCGCGTATGACGGTTCCTCTCATTTCCGATGCGTTCCGTTTCACCCGTCTTCGGCTCCTCATCTATTTTTTTACCGTTCTCGCTGCGGCCGGCGTTACATTCTCTGTTGCAATCTCCTCGATCGCGATGGGAACTGCAATCGTACTCTGGGTGGTATTCCTCGTGGCAACCAAAGGGTCGTCGTTCCCGCGCACGAAGCTCGATATGCTTTTTATCGCTTACGCTGCCGCCGAGCTGCTCGTCGCCGTCTTTTCTCAGGAAACAGTGAATTCCCTTGTTAATGCTAAACGGCTGTTTCTTATCTCGTTCGTCTACCTCGTTCTTACCTCTATCGACGACCAACAAAAACTGAAGATGTCGATCGTTTTTTTCGGAGGGATTGCAGCGATTCTCTCGTTTGCAGAATTATTCTCTTTAACGGAGGCTGGTGGTCATTTCCTGCGTGTCTCCTTGTTCCAATACTTCCTGACGGAAGGTGGGATTAAGATGATTGCACTCTTGCTCCTTATTCCATTCGTACTGCATCAGGGCACGCCTCGAAAATGGAAGGTTTTTGCAATGATCGGTTGCGTTCCGCTTCTCATCGGCCTCATTCTGACACAGACGCGCAGCTCGTGGCTCGGATTTATCGCCGGCGTCATCACTATCGGAATTGTCAAGAGCAAGAAAATCCTCATTGCACTCCTCTTGCTCATCATTCTTTTCCTGGCGTTTGCGCCAACAGATTTTCGAACGCGCGCTGCAAGCATCTTCGATCCCATGATGACGTCCAACCTGACGCGCATTCACATGATTGCGACGGGGTGGAGGATGTTTCTCGATCGTCCTCTCACCGGATTTGGCGATGTGGATTTGCGAAAGTATTACATTACGTACATTGTCCCGATCGATACTGCAGAAGGCGGTCATCTTCACAACAACATTATGATGCTTCTGGTGACGTTAGGGATATTCGGCTTCGCCGCGATAACGGCAATTTTTGTAAAGATCTTTTTACTCGAGCGAGAGGCTGTCCGAGCGACTTCGACAAAATGGTTGGAGGGGAGTGTGGCGGTCGGATGTTTGGCCGCCTACATCAGCTTCCACATCAACGGCTTGTTTGAGTGGAATTTTGGCGATCATGAAATTGCCGTGCTGCTATGGTTTACCGTTGGATTGGCGCTGGTCTCTCAGCGGCTTGCCGGTACAAAGTCGGCGGAGGTGCAGTAGTGCACGTATCGACAAATCTTTCGGTCATTGTGATTACGCGGAATGAGGAGCGCAACATCATTGAATGTCTCGCGAGCGTCTCCTGGGCAACCGATGTTGTGGTCGTAGATGCAAGGAGCAATGATCGTACAGTTGAGCTGGCGCGTACCGTAACAAAGAAAGTGTACGTTGTCGAATGGAAGGGCTATGGCGAGGCAAAGAACTTTGCACTCGAGCATGTCGAACATGATTGGGTGCTCTGGCTTGATGCCGATGAGCGCGTGACACCGGAGCTTTCAACAGAAATCCAACACATCCTCTCTCAGTCTTCTCATGAGATCAATGCGTACGAAGTTGCCCGCCGGGCATACTTCCTTGGTGCATGGATCAAACACTGTGGATGGTATCCGGGATATGTCGTCCGGCTCTTCAGAAAGTCGAGCGGGCGATTCACAACGCAGCATGTCCATGAGCGGTTGGAGATCGCCGGTGCGATCGGTAGATTGAAGAACGATCTTCTTCACTATACCGACGATAACCTCTATCACTATTTCATGAAATTCAATCGCTACACCTCCCTCGCAGCACGTGATGTCGTGCAGGGCAAGAAAAATTTTTCGATGTACGATGTACTCGTACGTCCGCCATTTCTGTTCTTCAAGATGTACATTCTGCGGCAGGGCTTTCTGGATGGAATGCATGGTCTCATCCTCTCACTGCTGTCCGCGGCGTACGTATTCACCAAGTATGCGAAGGTGTGGGAATTTGAACACCCATCGGAAAAGAATCATGATGCCGTTTGATTTTCAACGCTGAATTCTCTACAATCGTAAGAAAAGGGAAGGTTACTATGAACGTGCATGAAAAAAACACACTTCTACTGACACAGCTCGTTGCTCTTTTTCAAGCTGCTGCGCTTCAACACATGGGCAAGCTGAAGAATCCCCTGACCGACAAGATCGAACAAGACCTGCCGCAAGCGCAGATTTCCATCGACATGCTGGAAATGATGCATGTGAAGATGAAGGGAAATCTTTCCAACGACGAAGAGAGGATACTCTCGACGGTGTTGAGCGAGCTAAAACTCAATTACGTTGATGAAGTAACCAAAGCACAAGCCGGGAGTCAGCAGCAGAGTGCCGCACCACAACAGGCCACAACCACGACACCCGCGCCATGATCTTTGGTATCATAGGCAACGTAAGAAAGCCTGCTCTGAAGGAGGTTTCGGAAAATCTTCTCTCGTATTTGCGAAAGCGGAATGCACAGTTTATTGTACACGATGAACTCGGAGCGTGGCTGAATCAAGCGAGCGGGACGATGGTTGTCACAACGGATCAATTTGTGTCTGAAGGGGATATCCCGAAGCGCTGTGATGTCCTCATCTCTCTCGGCGGCGATGGAACAATGCTTGCCGCAGCACGGATCGTCGGCAATAGCGGAACGCCGATCCTTGGTGTCAACCTTGGCAAGCTTGGATTCATGGCGGAAGTGTCGGTCGATAAATTGACGGATTGTCTTGACGATCTCTTCAATGGCCGCATGACGATCGAAGATCGGGCAATATTGAAAGCAGAGGCGGATGACGGTCACACTATCCATGCTTACTCTGCGCTGAATGAAATCGCAATCGACCGGGGTCGCTCACCGCGCGTTATTCACTTGCGCGTCTCGGTTGATGGACAGTATCTCGTGACGCTGACAGCGGATGGTCTGATCGTTGCAACGCCAACCGGGTCGACTGCCTATTCGCTCGCAAGCGGGGGACCGATTATCACGCCGCAGAGCGGGGTTATTGCGATCACGCCGATTTCACCTCACACACTGACTGCTCGTCCCGTTGTTGTACCGGATAGCAGTGTCATTCGTGTTGTTGTCGATGATGGATCGAAACCTGTGCATCTCACAGCGGATGGCTTTGCGGAAGGATTCTATCAACTTCCCGCTGTATTTACAATTCAGAAAGATTCGTACACTGTCAAGTTCATGAGACGCCCGAACCGCTCATACTTCGACGTGCTGCGTGCAAAGCTGATGTGGGGAAGCGACATTCGAATCGGACCGAAGAAATAAGCGCATGGCGAAAGTTCAATCGAAATATGTTTGTCAGAATTGTGCCTACGAATCTCCCCGCTGGATCGGTCGCTGTCCGAACTGCGGCGAATGGAATACGTTCGTCGAAGAGATCACTGAACGGTCCACAGCAAAAGCCCGGCGGCCAGCCGGCGCGAAAGCCGGCGCAGCTATCGTTCGGCTTACCGAAGTTGACGTCGCCGAAGACGAACGTCTGCAAACGAACATCGCAGAATTCGATCGCGTCTTAGGCGGCGGCATTGTGCCCGGTTCGGTGATACTTCTTGGCGGCGATCCGGGCGTGGGCAAGTCTACGTTGATGCTTCAGCTTGCCGCGCAACTTCAAGGGCGGGTTGTCCTGTATATCTCCGGCGAAGAATCTGCGCGGCAAATCAAGCTTCGTGCTGAACGATTGAATTTCACGTCGTCGGAGTCTTTGCTCGTCTTATCCGAAACAAATGTGGAAGTGATCGCCGGGGTAATCGAACGCGCACCGCCGGATGTTATCATTGTCGATTCGATTCAGACGATGTACCGGCCGCAATTCGAAAGCTCACCCGGGAGCGTTGCGCAGGTTCGAGAATCGACGGCGCTGTTCACTCGCATTGCAAAGAGCAGGGCCATTCCCACATTTCTCATCGGACACGTGACGAAGGAAGGAGTGATTGCCGGCCCGAAGGTCATCGAGCACATGGTCGATACGGTTCTGCAATTCGAGGGAGAACGTCACTATGCGTACCGCATCCTTCGGGCAATCAAGAATCGCTTCGGCTCGACGAATGAAATTGGCGTCTTCGAGATGCGCGATGTCGGATTGATGGAAGTCAAGAATCCATCGGAAGTGTTTCTCTCTGAGCGATCATACGGCGCGTCCGGCTCTACAGTGGTTGCGAGTCTTGAAGGGACACGGCCGATTCTGATCGAAGTGCAGGCGCTGGTTACTCCGACAAGTTACAATGTTCCCCAGAGAAACACGACCGGGTTCGATTACCGCAGACTCAGCTTGCTCATCGCCGTGCTGGAAAAAAGACTCGGTATGGCGCTTGGCCAATACGATGTCTTTGTCAATATCGCAGGCGGTGTGCGCGTGGATGAACCGGCGGTTGATTTAGGGATTGCCGCGTCAATCATCTCCAGTATGCGTGATGTACCGATCGATTCGCAGAGTGTCGCCGTCGGGGAGATCGGTTTGGCCGGTGAAGTACGAACCGTCAGCCAGATCGAGAAGCGGGTCCAGGAAGCGGCGAAGCTGGGCTTCGATCAGATCATCGTGCCGAAAGGAAATCTGAAAGGCATGATGCGCACCGATGGAATCAAAGTAGTTGGCGTGGATCGTATCGAAGAGGCAATCAAAGCTGTCCTCCATTAATTACTTCTCAATGATCACTCCGAGTATTCACAGAGAGATGATACTTCCACGCATTGTTGTCCTTGCCACCAGCAATCCGGGAAAGGTTAGAGAAATCACTGCGATCCTCGGCGACTTATCCATCCGGATCAAGACGCTTCGAGACTTTTCCGATTTCCCGCACGTTGTCGAAGATGGAAAGACATTGGAGGAGAATGCCGTAAAGAAGGCAAGGGAGATTTATTTGCAGACAGGTATTCCAACACTCGCCGACGACTCCGGTCTGGAAGTGTTTGCGCTTGCGATGCGACCGGGTGTTTTTTCTGCACGATATGCCGGAGAGAAAGTATCGTATGAGGATAACAACAGAAAGCTTCTTGGAGAACTCAAGAGTGTGTCGATAGAAAAACGAGGCGCGCAGTTTCGTTGCGCTGCCGCACTCGTCGGCGATGACTTCGAGGAAGTCTCCGCAGGAATCTGCCGCGGTACGATCACGACAGAGTTGCGCGGAACCGGCGGCTTTGGATACGATCCACTCTTCGTTCCCGAAGGTTTTGATCAAACATTCGCTGAATTACCGATCGATGTAAAAAACCGCATGAGTCACCGTGCGCGTGCGTTTCTGCGAATGAAAACGATCTTGCGGGATCGATTGAGAATTCCTTCCTAACCTGTTCCATCGCAATCTTTCTTATACATTCAGTTTCTTGCTATTCAGATTGCTAATCCTTATCTTATTCGAGAAATTTAACGGATAAGATGGATGGGTTGGTTCACAACGTTCAAAGGCAAGCGACTCGAGCCGGTGTGGGAGTTTGCCGCCAGCGGGATCATCTGGCGATTACTGCCTTCGCCGGCAGGCTACTTTGTCGGTGAAGAGCGAGATGTTAACAACAAGTCTGTATCATTCTTTTGCCTTGAGCAAGAAAGCGGCACTGTTCGCTGGAGAGGACGTGGTGTGGGCCAACAGTGGTGGGTTAGTCTTGACTCTATCCACGAACGGACTGTGTTTCTTCACGAGTATGCAACTCCGGACATGCCTGACCAGAAAAAAATTTATGCACTCGATCTCGACACCGGCGATGTCAGGTGGACGAGCGACGAATTACGATTTCTCTTCGCCTACGAGGCCAGTATCTATGCGAGCAAAGACGGATTCGAGGGTCGTCAATTCTTTGAGCTTGATTTGGCAAAAGGCAAAGTTATCAGGGAAATCGATGCAAGTTATCTCAACGTGCTGCGTGAGAACATTGGCCCTCGTCGTGAACATGTTGATTTTCCCCGCGTGCTGGATCAACCGACCGGGCAAGGGAATGAGCTCTGGAAGGCAGTTGAGAAAATTGTGCCGGGTGAAAAGCAGCTCGGACTCGTCGAGTACCTTGAGAGAAATGATTCTGTTGCTCTGAGCATTTATGAAAATACAAGCGATGTCCCAACGCAACAGTCGTTTCGTCAGCATCTTGGCATTGTCGGAAAGGAGAAGGGCGACGAGCGTTTCAAGGATATTCTTGTAGAACATGCGACGACTCCGGTTCCCGATACTTTCTTTGCCGTGAAGGATTTCATCTACTATATCAAAGAGAAGAACAGACTACGAGCGATTGACCTGTCAGCGACCAAACACTCATGATGAAAGTCAGGATCAAACAAGTTGATGCATTCACCACGACACCGCACGCGGGAAATCCAGCGGGTGTCGTAAACGATGGGAAGAACCTCACGGAGCAGCAGATGCAGTCGATTGCCCGCGAGATGAATCTATCCGAGACCGCCTTCGTTCTCCCGGCCAGCAAGCCGGATGCCGATCTTAGAATACGGTGGTTTACACCGACCATGGAAGTGCCGATCTGTGGCCATGCGACGATCGCAAGCTTCCATTCACTTGCTGAAGATGGAAAGCTGGGGATGGCGAAGCAAGGGAAGTACCGGTTTCGACTGGAGACCGCATCCGGCATTTTGCCGGTTGAAGTAACAAAGGAAGACGGCCTGATATCGGTGATGCTCGGATTGAAGATCACGCCGACGGAGCGCGTCACGCACTACAAGATTGATCTCGTCCGTGTCCTTAACATTTCGCTCAGTGAATTTGAGAGTCGCATACCGATTGTTCGGGGCGATTACCTCTACGTTCCGGTAAAGCGTCTCCACACACTCTTCACGATGAAGCCGAACTTCCTTACCATGTCGAACTTCCTCAGCGGGCGCAAGCTTCGGGGAATGTGCATCTTCACCACGGAGACCGTTGACCGCGGCTCTGTAGTGCACTCACGTTTTTTCGCTCCCAATATCGGTATCAATGAAGATCCGGTGACAGGATCCGCGCATGGTCCGCTCGCCGTGCACCTGTTCGAAAGCGGCATCCTTGATATTCAAAACGGACGGTGCATTTTCCAGGGAGAACAGGGCGACGCTATCGGCCGGAGAGGTCGCGTAACTGTGGAGCTGAATGTCGAGGACAACAAGCCCACATCGGTAAAGATCGGCGGCAACGCCGTCACCGTGCTCGAAGGCGAGATGCTGGTACACGAGTAGCACACCAACGACTATCGAGCATTCCTATGACTGTCAATTCATCACTCTTCATTCTCGTCCTTCTCGCGGCACTCGGATTTTTCGCCTTCAACGTACGGCGATTGGTTTCCTATTTGAAGGTTGGAAAACCGGAAAGCCGGACCGATCAACCCGGCGTTCGCTTGAAGAACGTTCTCGTCGTCGCATTCGGACAAACGAAACTTCTTCGCGAGCCGCTTGCCGGCCTGATGCATTTCTTTATCTTCTGGGGCTTCGTGATTCTCTTGCTCGCAATTCTCGAAGCGATGGGCGAAGGGATGAGTTCGGGATTCTCGCTTGCATTTTTTGGACCGCTGTACGCACCGCTCGTCTTCCTTGAAGATACGCTTGGGCTTCTCGTTATTGCTTCGGTTCTCTTTGCACTCTTCCGGAGGCATGTCATACGTCCGAAGAGACTTGATGTGAGCGGCTCCTCTCAAATGGATGCGACGATCATCCTCATGTTGATTTTTTTTGTCATGGCTTCGATGTTCCTGCAGAATGCCGCCAACATCAGTCGCGGTGCTCAGATCGCCGCCGAGGCTCGCTTCGTTTCGAACAGACTTGCATCGATGTTTGCCGGATGTTCGCCGGAACAACAAGAGAACTGGTTTTATCTCTTTTGGTGGATGCATATCGGGCTTGTGCTTGGCTTCATGAATTATCTTCCGTACTCAAAACATCTGCACATATTTTCATCCTTCCCGAACGTCTACTTCGCGAAGCTGCGCGCGCGTGGCGCGTTGAAGCCATTGAATCTTGCGGATGAAACGGCAACAAAATTCGGTGCATCGGATATTGAGGACCTCACCTGGAAGCAATTGTTGGATGGCTATACGTGTACGGAATGCGGACGATGCACCGCCGCTTGTCCTGCAGCAATCACCGGTAAGCCGCTCGACCCAAAAAAGATCATTGTGGATATACGCAGGCGAATGATGGAGAAAGCGCCGTTGCTCGTTCAGAAGAAGAATGGAACTGCTGAATCTTCGCCCGAACCACAAACCACAAACCCCGAACCGCTTCTTACAAAACATCTCATCGATCATTACATCACCGAGGAAGAGCTCTGGGCGTGTACGACGTGCATGGCATGCGTGCAGGAATGTCCGGTGCAGATCGAGCATGTGGATTCCATCGTCGATATGCGGCGCTACCTTGTGCTGAACGAGTCGCGCTTCCCGAAAGAATTGCAAGCGACGTTCCAGAACCTCGAGCGCAATTTCACGCCGTGGGGATTCAGTCACTCTACGCGCGCCGATTGGGCTCAAGGTCTGGACATTCCGCGGTTCGCCGACAAACGCGATGCAGAAGTTCTCTTTTGGGTTGGATGTGCCGGCGCGTACGATGCCCGCTACCGGAAAGTGACACAAGCATTTGCACGACTCATGAAAATGGCGAACATCAGCTTTGCCATTCTCGGCGCGGAAGAAAAGTGTAACGGCGATCCGGCGCGGCGTGCAGGCAACGAATATCTTGCCCAGATGCTGATGACGGAAAATGTTGGAATGCTGAACACGTACGGCGTGAAGAAGATCGTGACAACCTGTCCGCATTGCTTCAACATCTTCAAGAACGAGTATCCGCAGTTCGGAGGGAATTATGAAGTCGTGCACCACACCGATTTTATCATGTCGCTGATCGATTCCGGCAAGATCAAGCTGACGAAAGAGAAGCGCGCACGCATTACCTACCACGACTCGTGTTATCTTGGTCGCTACAATGAAATCTACGACCAGCCGCGCAACGCCATCAAAGCGATTCCGGGAGTTGAGACCGTTGAGATGAGCCGCTCACGCGACCGCGGTTTCTGCTGCGGCGCAGGCGGTGCGAGGATGTTTATGGAAGAAACCATCGGCAAGCGCGTGAACATCGAGCGGACGGAGGAAGCGTTGGGATTGAAGCCCGACGTGATTGGAACTGCATGTCCCTTTTGCATGACGATGATGACCGACGGCGTGAAAGCCAAAGAAGCAAGCGATCACGTGCAAGTGAAGGATATTGCGGAGCTTGTGCTGGAGGCGGTGGAGGGGTGAGAGGTTATAGGACTCGTTCCCAAACTCTGTTTGGGAACGTCCGGGATGCGCTCCCAAGCAGAGCTTGGGAGCGAGTATTTACCTAGAGAGCTCGTTCCCAACGTCCCGTTGGGAACGAAGTGAGAGGAGGAGTACTTGGGTCGCAGTCGTTACAAAATACAACAAAGCACCGAACCTCACTTTGTAACATGCACCGTTGTTGATTGGTTGACAATCTTTGTCGACGAGCGTAATGCGCGGATCATTATCGAGTCTCTCTCATTTCTTCAATCTTCCCACCGTCTCTCGCTCTATGCCTACGTAATCATGAACGATCACCTTCACCTCGTTGTTTCGTCAGGAGGAAACTTGAGTGAGGAGATACGACACTTTAAGTCGTTCACCGCAAGAAAGATTATTGATGCTCTCAAAGAATCTGATGCCCGGTTGATTCTAAACCAGTTGCGCGTAAACAAATTGCGGCACAAGAAAGACAGCGAGTATCAGTTGTGGCAGGAGGGAAGTCATTACGAACTGATACAAGGTTATGAAATGATGCGGCAGAAGATTCAGTATATCCATGCAAATCCAGTTCGAGCGGGATTAGTGCAGGACCCATCCGACTGGTTGTACTCAAGTGCAAGAGTCTATGACGGTCAGAATGGTATTCTGAATGTTGTGACGGAATGGTAGTCGATTTCGTCGGCATCGCTCCCAAGCAGAGCTTGGGAGCGAGTTGGGGAGGCGCCGTGCTCGTTCCCAACGTCCCGTTGGGAATGGGAGAACGTCTCGTTGCGAACGAGTGAAATGCGGGAGGTCAAGCCTCGCACTCTTCGAGCGTCGCGCGGGCGCGTTCGATGTCTGAGGGAACGCCGAGTTGGGTGAAGATTTCCACCGCACGACGGGCATGGGGCAGGGCCTCGGCGGGCTTCCCCTGCTGCAGCAGGGCTTGAGCGAGGCGGTGGCAGTCGACGGCAATCACTTCCTGGCGGCCCACCTTTTCGGACAAGGGCAGAGCCTCGCGGGCCAGGGTCTCGGCCCCCGGCCAGTCTTTCCGGTCCAGTGCCAGTGCAGCCAGATTGCCCGTGTAGGTGGCCACGCCCTCGGTGTCACCGACCGCGCGGGCCACTCGCAGTGCCTCGCGATAATCCGGCTCCGCCGCCGCGAGATCGCCGGAGTCCTTCTCGGCACTGGCGAGAGCATTCAGGGTGCCAGCCACGTCTTGGCTCTCGGCGGACAAGGTGCGCGAGAGATCGAGCGACTCGCGGTAGGCGGTGATGGCGGCGGGGTAATCCTTCTTCAATTTGTGACCGAGACCGCGCAAGCGGATTGCAGTGGCGCGCTCGCGCGCACCGGCCTGCGCGGTCTGCCAGTGCGCCGTCGCGCGGTCGGCACAGGCAAGCACCGCGTCCGCTTGTCTGCGAAGAGAGTGAATCCAGCCTGCCATGTAGGCGCGCCAGCCGGCTTTGTCGTGATCGCCAGTCGCCACGGCCCTGGCTTCTGCCTGCTGATTGAACGAGAGCGACTCGTCATAGCGGCCCGTGAAGTTGAAGAATTGAAAGAGCGCATCGCACACGGTCTGGAGCCTTGGATTCGGCCCTGCGACGAAGAGCGGCAAGGCGGGGGCCACGGTGGGCCAGGCGGTACCGAGTATCGGAAAACGATCGTGCTTCTCGTAGCCATTCTCCACGATCAGTGCGTATGCCCGCTCCTCCAGCCGGCTACCGGTTTCTGCGACGACTTCGGGCCGCTTACGCCGCAGGAAGTCGGCTACCATCGGCACGAGGGCGAACCGTTTCTCCTCTTCGTCCGGCACGACGAGGGCGCGACTGGAGAGGTCACCCAGCGCGGTTTCCGCAGCTGTCTTGGAGATGTTTGCCAACTCGGCAATCAACTTCACCTCGACCTGCTGGGTAAAGTAGGTGAGCGCGGCGAGGACTTTGGTCTCGTTTTCGGTGAAGGTATCGAGCAGGTCGCCGAAGATGAACTCCAGCGGGTCATTGTCCGCCGGGACGCTGCGGATGAAGTCCAGCGCACTCGCGATGGTGCGGCAACGGCCCCTGCCGAGCTGACCGGCGACCCAGCGCAGGAGCAGGGGATTGCCGCCGGTCTCCTCGTAGAGATGGATGCGCTCTTCCGCAGTTGCTTTTGCGAGAAGCGGCCGGTCAGTAGCGAGATCGGCAATCAGTGCAAGGGCTGCATCCTGGTCGAGCTTTGCGAGCCGGATGATGCGCGCATCGACATCGGTGCGTCGGCGGCTCGTGGCGATGGCTTTGCATCCCGGCGGGAGCTGGCTCAGAAACTCAAAGAGTCGGTTCTGCTGGTCCTTCGGCATGGATTCCAGGTTATCGAGGATGAGCAGCGCCTTCGCGGGGGCGAGCGCGTCGATGAGGAGGCGTGCGCGGTCGGTTTCCGGTTGCTTCGCAAGGTCGGGTTGTTTCAACAAACGGGCGATCTCATTGAGCATGTCGAGATAGCCGGGCGTCACGAAATCGGAGAGCCTTCTCTCGCCCTCAGCGGTCATCTTTCGCACTTTCGATGAGAGGAAGAAAATGTGCAGGAATTGCCCGGTCGGCGCCAACTCGGCGGCGCGAATGGCCAGCGAGGTTTTCCCCATTCCACCGGGGCCATCAATGAGCGCGCCCCAAGTGCGTGTCTTTGGCGAAAGGGCATCCGCGATTTTCTTCAACTCGTCAGTGCGCCCGAAAAAGGATTGGAGGCGCGGGAGGTTGTTTGGAGTGGTGGTGCGAGGCGGATCGTCCGGATGCGAGTGCGGCAACAAGTAGCTATCTCTCTTTTCGCCTTTGCTTATCGCGAGGCGCTCAAGGATGAGCGTCGCAGTTGCCCAAGGTGTCAGGTCATCGAGGTCGGTGTAACCAGCGAGGCCACGGAGGCCCTTGCCCTCGACGCGCCCAAATCGGGTAAGCATGACTTCGTCAACTTTTCGCTTCTTGAGAAGACCGAAGATGGCGTTCCACTCCAGACCGCACCATTCCTTGTTTTCGTAGTCGGGACAGAAAACGGCGACGACGAGGTCGGCCTCTTTTTCGTAGAGGTCCGGCAGATAGAAGGCGAGGTCGCTCCGCGAGAACTCGGCTTGGTGATACTTGTCGTAAAGGATTTCCTCCTCGGAGAAACGGCCCGCGAGGATCTCAGCGACCTTCGCAACAAAGTCCCTCTTTTCTCCTGCGAAGGAGAATGCGATGCGAAATCGTTTGGCACTCATGCCTGCATTTCCTCCATCGGATTCCTCCTGATCAACATCAGCACAGCCGACTGCGGGACGATGAGGTACTTCTTCGTTTCGTACTCGATCTCGATGGCCTGGTCTTTCAGGAACAACGCGTAGTCGCCTTCTTCGGCTTGGAGAGGAATGTACTTCACGGGTTCTTTCGGTGTGGGCGACCACGATTCCTGGTCGATGAAGTGTGGGTTGGGAACAGGATAGCCTGGTCCCACTTTGAAGATGTATCCGCTCTGCACTTTCTCTTTTTCTTTCACGCTCGGCGGGAGGTACAATCCATGTTCCGATCGGTCTTTGTCGGTGTCGGGCACAATCAGCACCCGGTCGCCAACCACCATCAATTGTTTCCTGCCTTCATTCATAGTTTACACCTCAACCAGAGAGTATAAAATTTTCAGTTGAAAATCAATTTACGAGTAGTGTCTCGGATTGAATTTGATTGAAGATCTTCGACCTCCCCTATAGTCCACTCCTTGGTAAAGAGGGAACGTTCATCCTCCCCTTACCAAGGGGAGGATCATAGGAGGGGTGTAAAAAATGATCCTCAATCTAAAATTCCAATTTGCTGATTCAAAGTGAGACACTACCAATTTACGACCACGCCCGCTCCCGGTACCGGAGTATCTGCGGCGTGATCCGACGATAGAATCTCAAAGTATAGAGAAGATATCCGGCGAGAGAAAAACCTTGCACCGCGATGAGCACGACATGTCCGTACGAATTCAGAAAAATATCGGGAAGAGCCGCTTGCAGCAGAACGATTACCGCACTTGCCGCGATCATGAGCGGCACAATCACGCGCACGTTGAGTATTTGTTCACGCTCAAGTCCGGCAACGAAGCTTGATCCCTCCGCATCGGTAACTTCCGATTTGAGGCGATGAATCATCCGGAGGTCGACGAGAAATGTCAGCCAGACCATGAGTGCCGTGATGTCGCCAAAGAGGTACCAGTAAAACGGTCGGGTAATTTGCGTGAACATGATCGCTTCGACGAGCGTGCTCGCGATGTACATGAAATTATGCGTGAATTCCAGCGGCCAGCGGATGATCGTGAGTGTGTGAAGAATGGTGCGTGACCAGAAGACGAAGATCAGCAATAATCCGGTAATGACGTACGGCCAGAATGCAAGCCGCATGCCGACGATAATTTCCCGTGACGAATCGATTAAAAAATAGAGCGCTACACCTTGCGTAATGCTGATCAACGTCAGCTCGGCTGTGATGACGAGACCATCGAGTTCACGTCGTGCAGGAGGGTGGCTCATCACCGTAGCCGGGAGTCGCTGTAAGCGGCAAGGAGATCGGATTTCAATTCGTCGAAACTTCCGTAGACCCTGGTAACGCAGCCGAGGATCCAGCCGGGAATGTCGTGCAATTGGAAACTTGTTACAAGATAAGTCGGTTTCCCGAAGAACTTTGCCATCGTCAGCTCGCCTTTTGTGCCGGCGCCCTTTGCTGCGCCATCGTCCCAATAGCAGACAACGTAATTGGTGCGGTATGCGATTTCCTCGCAATCGATTTCGACGAGCCGTCGAACAATCTCCTGGTAGCGTTGTGTATTTTCCTTCTTGAGAAATCGGAAGTTGATGTTCGGATAATGCGTACTGAAGAACTTGTCGCTCTCGACGTTTGGATTGAAGACGGTGTGCTTCAGCTCTCGCTCAATCCACTCCTGCATATCTTTTCGCCAATGAACGCCTTCGCCGTCGGCGTATTCCATTCCACCGGAGAGATACACTCGCATATCGTTCATCCGAATTTGTAGACGTTGATTGTAGGGAGGAAAAGGGAATAGCATCCCCAGAGGACAAAGCCCACCGTGAAGGGAATAGACAGATTATCGTCGATGTCGATCGGCAAGACTTCGATGATTGCTCCCGCTGCTGCTGCGAGGATCCCGACGAGGTATTCGCTTTCACGGTATTCGACTTTTGGGAGGAATGCGATGACGAGAATGGCGCTCAGGAAAAACGCCAGCGTTCCTTCCCATGACTTCTTGAAAAGGCGATGTTTTCCGAATCGCTTTCCTACCAAAGCGGCCGTCAAATCCGAAATGATGAGAATGATGAAACTGGTGACTGCAATGATCTTGGGAAAAACGAGCACGGCAAGAGCAGCGGCGATCAGAACGTACGTCGCTCCGTTCAGATGCTTGCGCTCTCGATCGCTTTCGTGGCTTCGCAAGAGCCAGCCAAATATCCGGTTGAACCACAGTTCGGTGGGACGATGGTAGTAGCGTGCTATATCGACAATCAAGAATGCAGCAGTCATGGGAAGTAACACACTGAGGGCGAACTCTCGCGGTGTGTAGAAATAAAAAATGGGAATCAAGATTGAGGAAAAATGAATCGACTTGCGGATAAGCTCGATGCGATAGCTTTCCTCAACCGATTGCACACTCTTACTTTGCAGCAGCTCCGTCACCCGTAGACCGTGATTGCTCGTCAACGCTTGCGTTCACGCTTTGTTCTTGTCCATTGTTCTGGGGATCCAATGGGGGCAACTGCTCGCCACGAATGACGGCATCGATCTCATCGCCGTCCAGGATTTCACGCTCGAGCAACACGCCTGCCAGACGGTGAAGCGTATCGGTGTTGTCGTTCAGGATTGACTCCGCCCGGGACATACCGACCATGATGATTTTTTTCACTTCCTCATCGATGGCGACTGAAGTTGTTTCGGAGTAATTTTTTGTGCGCGTGATTTCACGGCCAAGGAAGATTTCTTCTTCCTTTGCACCATACGCGAGCGGACCGAGCCGCTCACTCATGCCCCACTCACAAACCATTTTATGTGCGAGGTTGGTAGCTCGTTCGATGTCGTTGCCTGCGCCGGTAGTAAACTGGTTGAAGATGAGCTTTTCCGCGGCGCGACCGCCGAGTGCGTATGCAATCATTGCCTCGAGGTACTCTTTCGAGTACGTATGTTTTTCGTCGATCGGAAGATAGGTGGTTACGCCTAACGCCCGCCCGCGTGGGATGATCGTTACTTTATGAACGGGATCGGCTTCCGGGATCATCTTAGCGACGAGCACGTGGCCCGATTCGTGGTACGCTGTAATCTTCTTTTCCTTGTCGGAAATGATGAGACTCTTGCGCTCGATGCCCATCATGACTTTGTCTTTCGCCTCTTCAAAGTGGTGCATGGTAACGGTCTTGCAGTTCTGACGTGCCGCAAGGAGCGCAGCTTCGTTCACGAGGTTTGCGAGATCGGCGCCTGAGAGGCCGGGAGTTCCCTTGGCGAGCACTGAAAGTATGACATCCTCTGCCAGAGGGATGTTGCGTGTGTGGACCTTGAGGATTCCTTCGCGTCCACGAACGTCCGGCCGATCGACAACGATCTGACGGTCGAACCGGCCCGGGCGGAGGAGTGCAGGATCCAGTACGTCCGGTCTGTTCGTCGCAGCGATAATGATGACTCCACTGTTTTGCTCGAAGCCATCCATCTCGACAAGTAATTGATTGAGTGTTTGCTCACGCTCGTCGTGACCGCCGCCAATACCTGCACCGCGGTGTCGTCCAACTGCATCGATCTCATCGATGAAGATGATGGCGGGAGCGTTCTTCTTGCCGGTCTCAAAGAGATCACGCACGCGGCTTGCACCCACACCGACAAACATCTCGACGAAGTCGGCGCCGGAGATCGAGTAGAATGGTACTGCTGCCTCACCGGCAACTGCGCGGGCGAGCAGAGTCTTTCCGGTTCCCGGAGGACCGAGCAGCAATGCTCCGCGTGGAATTTTTCCACCCAAACGCTGAAACTTGGCAGGCTCACGAAGGAATTCAATGATCTCCTGTAACTCAACTTTTGCTTCATCCGCACCGGCGACATCCTGAAAGGTAACTTTGGTTTGCCCTTCGCCCATGGCTTTTGCACGGCTCTTGCCGAAAGAGAAAATGCCCTTGGTACCCATACCTTGCATGCGCCGCATGATGATCAGCCACACCACGAGTAAGAGTACCCACGGAAGTGCGCTCAAGAGTGCATTCATCCAGGTATTGTCATCCCGAGTAATCGTGAAGCGAATGCTCTTCTGATTCCATTCCGTGACGACACTGTTGTCGATGAACGGAAGATTGACGACGAAGCGGTCCCCGGAAACTACCTTGCCACTGATTGTCTGCAGGTCTGCTTTCTTTTTCAGTGTTCCGTGAAATTCAAAGTTGTTCAACTCAGACTTCTTGATGATTGCCGTATTGATCTGGTCTTCATGCAAGAGCTGCTGATACTGCGTATAATCGATCTCATACTCGGTACCTTCCTGCGCACGGAAGAGCGTCATGACGATAAAGACGCCAAGAATAATCGCCGACCAACTCAGAACAACTTTCAGGACCTTGCCCCAGTTGAAGTCATCGTCATTGCGGAATTGATTCTTGCCTGCCCGATTCCGCCGCGGACGCGGGAGCTTCTTCTGCGTTTGTTTGTTATCGTTTGTTCGTTTCAATTCTTTGTTCTCCATACCGCTTTTCAAACTTTCCGTGCTAATTGTTTACATGTTCGTCTGCCAATCGATAGATCCCGCGCAAGTTCCGGACCTTTTGCGAGTAGTCGAGGCCATACCCGATCACGAAATATTTCGGGATGGAAAACCCAATGTAGTCGACCGGCACATTGATCTTGATCGCATCCTTCTTGTACAAGAGTGATACGACTTTAACGGAGCGAGGGTTGTGGTGCCGAATCAACTTGAGGATGAAATCAACCGAAAGTCCCGAGTCGACAATGTCCTCAACGATGATAATGTCGCGTCCTTCGACCTGGCAATTCAACTCTTTGAGCATCGTTACATTGCCCGAGCTGATCTTCGCGTCGCCATAACTCGAAAGCTTCATGAAGTCGATCTCACAATCGACCGTGACGTTGCGAATCAGATCGGACATGAAGATGAACGAGCCGTTCAAGATGCCGATAAAAATCGGGACTCGCCCCTCGTATTCTTTGTTGATTTGCTCGCCAAGTTCTCGTACCCGCGCCTGAATTGTATTTTCCGGGATGTAAAGAACAAACCGTTCGTTGTTAACGGTAACGTAATCTGTCATCAAGCCCGATGCTGGTCTCGTGGATGATATTCGAATTTGAGAATCCGCTGTGTTTTCGATGAAATCTTACACCGGTCATCAAGCCGCTTGCCGCAGACCCAGAGAATCCGTCCTTCGGATTCGAGGATCGGCACTTTATTCTTCTCAAATAAAGGAATTTTTTCATCAATAAAAAAATCGCTGAGCTTCTTCTTGTCTTTCATTCCCAGGGGGATGAACCAGTCTCCATCCTGCCACGATCGCAGCACTATCTTCGATCCTAACGCACCGGCATCGACATACTCAATATACGGATTGTTTGAGAGGGCGGATGATGGAACAAATGCCGAGTTGAAAGAGAATTCGTCGAATTCGTACATTGTATTGACCTCGATGTCAAACCTAAACGCCTTGACGTCGTCGAGACGCCGGAAGATTAGTTCGTTCCGGTTACGGTAGAGGACAACATTCTTTGCAACAGTACACGAATCGCCGGTCGCTCCGCTGATGATCTTCATCATTTCCCGGACTGTGCCTGAGTCGGTTTCCTTCTCCGAGAATACTCGTGCCGTGTTGAGTAGTACATACTCTTGAAGGAAGAGAGGCTTCGTTGAGAACTCAGTTGCATCAAAGATCAACTCGGTCCCGGTTTCTCTGATTGTTATTTTCTCACGAAGTTTTCTCGATTCGTCTTCAAGATAGTCTTCAAGCTCGTTGAACAGCCTGCTCGTACGAAGCAGTGTCGCCGTAAGGTTGGGATTAATGTGCTCGCGAATCTGCGGGATGACATGATGTCGAATGAAGTTTCGCGTGTAATCGGATTTGACGTTGGAGGAATCTTCCCGATACTGCAATCCCCTGCCGTGTACATACTCCTGGATTTCATTCCGCGTCGCAAAGAGGAGAGGGCGAATGATACTGTTCTCGTTCCGAATCACGGGAATACCCGAAAGCCCATTCACACCGGCACCGCGAAAGATATTGAAAAGAAGAGTCTCCGCATTGTCATCGGCGTGGTGCGCGGTTGCGATTTTTTGAAAACCCAATGATGTTCGGAGGTCGGTAAAGAATGTGTAGCGTACGTCTCGTGCTGCTACCTGAATTGACTGCTTCCGGGCATCGGCGAGAGCACGAGTGTCGACTCGATGGACGCAGCAGGCAACGCCACGCTTCTCGGCCACTGCTCGAACAAACTGCTCGTCGTCGTTTGATTCCTCTCCGCGGAGTTGGTGGTTGATATGCGCTACCGCAAGCTCAAGCATCCATTCGTTTCGCAACACATCGAGAATATCGAGCAGCGCCATCGAATCGAGGCCGCCGCTCACCGCTGCGATGATCTTCTCGCCTCGCTGGATGAGTTTGTGCCGATGGATGAAATCCTGTGCGGCATGTAGCAGTGGAGCAACGGGCATAAGTGATGACGGCCTCGCAGTAAAAAAATGCCCTTCAGGAAAATTTCTGAAAGGACAACTGTGGATTGTAGCGGAGGAGGGAGTCGAACCCCCGACACACGGATTATGATTCCGTTGCTCTAACCAACTGAGCTACTCCGCCATGAATCGATTTGAACTCATGCAGAAAACCAATCCCGCCTGCGGCGGGATCCTCAATTCGACGATGCACTTAGCTTCACTTCGTTCGCTAAGTTCAGTCGAATTGGGACTGAGCTACTCCGCCATGAAATGCTTACGGAAAGGAATGAAAGTCCGCCATAAGTCATTGAAAATATACGGGAAAATTGGAAGAGATGCAAGAAATCTGCGGCAACGCTACTCTTTGCATTTCCCTCCTCGCTTTCGTATTTTGATGCAAGCTTTCTTTCTTACATGACGAATGAATTAGTAACGACGGAACTTCAGCAGGAGCAGTACTCACTCGACGAAGCATTCGACTACTGCGCTCAGATCACTGAAGCGCATTATGAAAACTTCCCGGTGGCGTCGCTCTTTCTGCCGCAGGAGAAGCGTCCGTACATTCAGGCAATCTACGCCTTTAGCCGCACGGCGGATGATGTTGCCGATGAATTCCGGTTTTCGAAGGAAGAGCGTCTCGTCCGGCTTGAGAATTGGGAGCAACAGCTTGTCCAGTGTTATGAAGGGAATGCAAGCCATCCAATTTTTATCGCGTTGAGCGACACGGTCCGAAGGCTCGGCATTCCTATTGAGCCGTTGAAGGATTTACTCGCCGCGTTCAAGCGAGACATTACGCAAAACCGGTATGAGACGTTTGATGACTTGTTGAGCTACTGCAAGTGTTCGGCGAATCCTGTCGGCAGATTGGTGCTGATGATCTTCAATCAGAAGGACGAGAAACTTTTTGCGCTCTCGGACCATATCTGTACGGCGTTACAGCTTACGAACTTTTGGCAGGACGCGGCGATCGATAGGAAAAAAGACCGGCTGTACATTCCCATTGAAGACATGCAAAAATTCGAGTATCGAATGGATGATTGGAAGGAAGGGACTATGAATAGCCGTTTCAGAGATATGATGAAGTTTGAGATCAAGCGGACACGGGAGATGTTTTATCAGGGCGCCGAGCTTCCTTCGATCGTCGAAAAAGAATTGCAGATCGAGTTACGACTCGTGTGGTTTGGCGGAATGGCAATCCTGAAGAAGCTTGATCGAATCGAATACAATGTCTTCCACCAACGTCCGGCGCTGAGTAACGTTGACAAGTTCATGATTTTTGTTCGTGCATTTTTCCGGAACGATCTTTCACGATACGGAAGGAAGAAGAAGCCGTGGGATCTGACGTAGCCGCACTTCATCCGTTCGGCAGCGGTGGAGAGACGAAGAGCAGCTTCGACTTTTCGTTCTCGTTTCTACCACGAGAACAACGGGAAGCGCTCAAGACGGTCTATGCATTTTGCCGAACGACGGACAATATTGTCGATAACGCCGGCGACGTGGAAAGCAATCTTCATCGGCTGCAGCGATGGCGAAAAGAGTTAGAGAAAGCGCTCGCAGGGAAATCGGACTATTCTTTGCTCAACCAGCTCAGCAGCGTCGCGAAGCGATTCCACATTCCCGTCGAACATTTCTACGAGCTTATGCGCGGCGTTGAAATGGACCTGACAACCAACCGGTACGAGACGTTCGAACAACTCAAGGAGTATTGCTATCTCGTTGCATCGACTGTCGGACTCATGTCGCTCGGCATATTTGCGCCGCGGAACGAACGGACGAAGGAGTATGCAATCAACCTTGGCATCGCGCTGCAACTGACGAACATCCTTCGTGACGTCGGTATGGATGCACAGTACGGTCGAATTTACTTGCCGCAAGAGGACTTGCGACGCTTCGGCTACAGCGAACACGATCTCTTCGCTCGCCGGTATTCTCCGGAGTTCCAGTCGCTCATGGAGTTTGAGGCGAAACGTGCGGAGGAGTTCTTTCAGAAGGCGAAGATTTCTCTTCCTCCCGAAGACAAACGTGCGATGTTCGCGGCGAAGATTATGGAGCGAATATATTTTCACACTCTCCAAAAAATTCGTGAGGCACGCTTCAACGTCTTCGATAATTCCATACGCATTCCCCGATCCATCCAATTCCTCATCGCAGTAAAGTATTGGGTGAAGCAACGACTCTTCGGCCTTTAGCATTGGCATCGCATCCCGCATCCCGTATCTCGCATCCCGGATCCAATTACGATGTCATCATCATCGGTGGCGGACTGAGCGGACTTGCTGCTGCCGTCGAGCTTGCCTCTCGCGGTGCGTCGGTTGCACTTTTTGAGCAGTCGCAAAGGCTTGGCGGGAGATGCTACTCCTACGTCGATGAGAAGACGGGCGACGTCGTCGATAACGGACAGCATGTTCTTCTCGGCGCGTATCGTAACACGCTGCGTTATCTTTCGCTGATCGGAACCAGAAACCTTTTGAAGGAAGAAGGCACGCTTCGGTTGCCGCTCTATCATCCCGAAAAAGGACGAGCCGTCTTTCGGATCCTTCCTTTCCCCAAGCCGCTGCATCTCACAGCAGGTGCACTAAAGTTCAAGCTCCTCTCATGGTACGACCGAAAGAAATTGCTCGATGTCGGCCTCGAGTTGATGCGATGGAATCCTGGCCTGGAGCGAAAGCTCTCTTCACTGACGATCACGGAATGGCTGGAAGGATTGCATCAATCGGATGAAGCGAGACGCTGCGTCTGGTTTCCCATTGCGATTTCGGTGATGAATGAAGTCCCGGAGCGCGCCTCGGCTCTGCTCTTTGCACGATCGTTGAAGCAGGCCTTTCTCGGCAAGCAATCGGATTCAGCCCTCCTCTTGCCGACAGTCGGACAGACTGAGTTGTATGTGACAGGTGCGGAGAAATTCCTGCAAGAGAGAGAGGTGAAACTATTCATCACTGCAGAAGTGCAAGCGATTGAAGTGATGAATGCCAGCGTAGGCGGCATTCGTGTGCAGGGGAGAGGGCTTGTTCGGGCTGAGAAAGTTATCGGCACCGTTCCATACTACGCACTCGAAAAAATTCTACCCCGCGAGTACTTGAACGTAGAACCATTCGCACATCTTCGACACTTCGATTCCTCGCCGATCGTTTCCATCCATCTCTGGTTCGATCGAGAATTCATGGAGGATGAGTACATCGGATTGATTGACGGAACGGTACAGTGGTTGTTCAATCGTCACCGGATGATGAACAAGAAAGGAAAAAAGACAAGTTACCTTTCAGCAGTTATCAGCGGAGCGCGCGGGACAGTCGATCTTACGAAAGAAGAATTGGTGCGCCGGGCAGTGAACGACATTCATGCAGCATACCCGAACAGCGGGAGTGCGATACTCGTTCATTCCCTCGTCATCAAAGAAAAGCGTGCAACCTTCTCGCCGACAAACGAAGTCGAACAACTTCGCCCATCCGCTGAAACATCGATTGAGGGTTTGTATCTTGCCGGAGATTGGACGGCAACAGGACTTCCGGCAACGATTGAAGGTGCGGTGTTGAGCGGCTTCCGCGCAGCGAAGCTCGTTCGCTAACTCAACCTATCATCGGAACAATCAACCGCCAGAGCAAACTCTCCAGCGGAATCATGACGATGAAAAGCCCGAGCGCGATCGCCCACTTCTTGGGGACCATCCGCGTGTCGTGAATGATCGTCACTGCGAGGAAGAAGATCGTGAGGGAAAAGAAACACAGAATGACTGTCGCCGCAGCGGGATCCTGCAACCGCAGAAGCGCAACTGCAGCGCTCTCATCGACATTCACGCTCGCTTTTCTGTTGACAAGCAGCTGGAAGAAGACGGTGACCGCTTCCGGCAGACGAAGAATGGCATTGATGAATGCCATCGATCCGAGGAAGAGACTGTGCGGGAAACGCATGTACAGCGCGAAGGATGCCAGCGCCAGGCAAAATGTGGCTGCGGTGCCGGCCAGCGACGAGAGCGGACATCCGGTGTGCGTGCCGTTCAAGTCCATTATTCTGATCAGCCGCATCGCATCGGCTCCGCACGCATGTTTGAACACGACAACGTGCGCCCATTGATGGATGAGCAGTGAAAGAGCGAGCGCGATGATGAATGATGGAATTCCGACGATGAGCAGCTTTCGCTGAGGAAGCTTCTGCTCTTCTTCAAGCAGTGGCATGCGGTCGATATGCATAGGTTATGGCACTCAAATTTTTCGAGTGGAAAGATAAGACATTTTGGAGAGAGATACAAGACTATTTTGTTGGATTATTGATCGTTGTCATTTCTTGATTTTTCAGCCATAAGGTGGTAACTTGTTCTCCGATCTTAGTCTGTGATGTTATGCGAGAATGACTACGATTGTTTGCAACAGTAGTGTCTTACGGAACTCATCCTCCGCCCATTCCCTCCCCCTTCTCTAAGTTTAGAGAAGGGGGAGGGTAGGGTGGGGGTTGAGTCCAAACAGTGCGATACATCTGATCGTTACAACACTCAAAGGAATCGAATGCAAAATTTTTTTCAGGAACTTCAGTGGCGGGGATTCATTCACTCACACACGCAGGGTGTTGAAGAGCATCTCGCAAAGCATTCTGTCGCGGGTTACGTTGGCTTCGATCCGACGGCGTCGAGCCTCCACGTCGGCTCACTCTTGCCGATCATGGGTTTGGTGCATCTGCAGCGCGGCGGACATATCCCCATCGCCATTGCCGGCGGCGGCACCGGCATGATCGGTGATCCAAGCGGAAAGGTGCAAGAGCGAAAACTTTTGAGCAAGGAAGACATCGAAGCGAATCTTGAGGGGATAAAAAAACAACTCGCGCAGTTCCTTGATTTCAACGCGAAGACGAATCCGGCAAAGTTAGTGAACAATGCCGATTGGCTCACGAAGCTTTCGATGATGGAATTCCTGCGCGATGTCGGAAAGCATTTTTCCGTGAACGAAATGCTCGCCAGGGATTCCGTGAAAAATAGAATCGAGCAGGAACAAGGGATGTCGTTTACGGAGTTCAGCTACTCGTTGCTCCAGGCGTTCGACTTCCTTGAACTCTATGATCGCCACAAGTGTACGCTGCAGATGGGCGGCAGCGACCAGTGGGGCAATATCGTCGCAGGAGTCGATCTTATTCGTCGGCTCCGCAGCGTCGAAGCGCATGGGATTGTGTTTCATCTCATCACAACATCGACTGGCATAAAATTCGGCAAGACAGAGAGCGGGACGATTTGGCTCGATGCGAATCGGACATCGCCGTACAAGTTCTACCAATACTGGTTTAATACGGATGATCGCGACGTGAGTAAGTACCTCAGGTTTTTTACGCTTCTTCCGAAAGAGAAGATTGATGAGTTGGAGAATTCGCTGAAGACTTCGCCTGAGAAGCGCGAGGCGCAAAAGGTGTTGGCGCAGGAAGTAACGCGTACTGTCCATGGCGAAAGCGCACTTGCCCAAACAATGAAGGCATCGCAGATCTTCTTCGGCGGTGAAATCACTGGAGTCAGCGAGAGTGAGCTGCTCGATATTTTCAGCGACGTACCTTCCAATCAAATCTCAAAGGATCAATTGAGGAGTGATGGATTACCTCTGGTGGATTTGGTCATTCATGCTGGAGTCGCAAAATCCAAAGGTGAAGCCCGCCGCGCGATTGAAGGCGGAGGGATTTACATCAACAACATCCGCTGCGGAGACGTGGCGCGCAAAGTGACGATGAACGATACCATCCACGGCAAGTTCCTCGTGCTGAGGAAGGGCGGAAGGAATTATTTTTTGGTGAGGGTGCGTTGATGTTTGATGTGTTGAGAACATAAAGTAATGCTTCTCTCTTCGTTCTTCTCGTCTTTCAGGTCCAAACCTCCCCAGAAGGACGGCAAACCGCTCCTCACGCTCAAAGAGCGCTTCGCCGCGCTTGGCAATCTCCCCAAACTCTTCTCACTGATCTGGCAAACGAGCAAGTGGATGACGGTGGCGAACCTCATGTTACGCATCGTTCGCGCCGCGGTTCCGGTCGTAACGCTTTATATCGGCAAGCTCATCATCAACGAGATCGTTCACCTCATCGGCGCGGAAGGAACAAGAGACTTCTCGCGTTTGTGGCTGTACGTCGGCGCCGAGTTCGTCGTCATTCTTCTTGCCGATACATTCGGCAGAGTTACCGCGCTGATCGATAGTCTGTTAGGAGATCAGTTCTCAAACAAGACATCCCTTCGGTTGATGGCACAAGCCGCCCGGCTCGATCTCTATCACTTCGAAGATTCCACCTTCTACGACAAGCTTGAGCGAGCACGTCAGCAAACTGTTGGCAGGACGGCGCTCATGTCGCAAACTCTTAGTCAGGTTCAGGATGTCATCTCAATGGCGTTCCTCGCCGTGGGACTTATCGCATTCAACCCGTGGCTCATCGTGCTTCTCTTTGTTGCGCTCGTGCCGGCGTTTCTTGGCGAGGCGCACTTCAATGCCAAGACCTATTCCTTCATGCGGAAGTGGACGCCGGAGCGCCGCGAGCTGGACATGCTTCGCTACACCGGCGCCAGTGACGAGACGGCAAAGGAAGTGAAAATCTTCGGCCTCTCGAATTTCCTGGCAGATCGGTACAAGAAGTTGTCGGATGAATTCTACAAGACGAATCGTTCCATCGCGATGCGCCGCGCAACATGGGGAACGGTTCTCATGATGGTGGGAACAGTCGGCTACTATTCAGCGTACGTTCTCATCATCATCCGAACAGTGACTGGAAACATTACACTTGGCGATCTCACATTCCTTGCGGGATCGTTCAGCCGGCTTCAGAGTTTGATGCAAGCCGTGCTCTTGCGCTTTACACAGATGGCGGAAGGCGCGCTCTACCTCAACGACTTGTTCGATTTCTTCGCGCTCACGCCGCGTGTACAGTCGCACAAAAACCCTCGATCGCTGCCCCGACCGATCCGACGAGGCTTCACGTTCGAGAATGTCGGCTTCATCTACCCCAATTCCGATCGATGGGCGAATCGACATTTGTCCTTTACTCTTCAGGCTGGTGAAAAGCTCGCGCTCGTCGGCGAAAATGGCGCGGGTAAAACAACTCTTGTCAAACTCCTCGCTCGATTCTACGATCCCACCGAAGGACGAATCTTGCTGGATGGATATGACTTACGAGAATACGATCTCAACGATCTGCGCAAGGAAATCGGCATCATCTTTCAAGACTTCGTGCATTACCAGATGACGGCAGCAGATAATATTGCGATCGGAAGGATCGAAGCACGCGAGGATCGTTCACGCATCGAAGAATCTGCGCACCGCAGTCTTGCAGACTCGGTGATTGAAAATCTTCCCAACAAGTACGATCAGATTCTTGGCAAGCGTTTCAAGGACGGAGTGGAACTCTCATACGGCGAGTGGCAGAAAGTCGCGCTTGCCCGCGCCTACATGCGCGATGCGCAACTCCTGATCCTCGACGAGCCGACAGCTTCGCTCGATGCGCGAGCCGAGCACGAGGTCTTCCAGCGCTTCTCGGAACTCACACTCGGCAAGATGGCCGTTCTCATCTCGCACCGTTTCTCAACTGTGCGCATGGCCGACCGAATTGTTGTTCTCGATAAAGGCGAAATTCTTGAGATAGGAACACACGAAGAGCTTCTTGCGTATAATGGTCACTATGCAGAGTTATTCAACTTGCAAGCACAAGGGTACAGATAATAAAATTCGAAATCCTAATTTCTAAATTCCAAACAAATACTAAATTCTAACTAACTTAAAAATACAGTGACGACACGTTTTTTATTTTTTTGGATTTCGTGCTTGGAATTTGTTTCGTATTTAGAAATTAGAGTTTAGGATTTTAATCACCGTTACTGTATCTTCCAATATCAAACTTATGCGAGTTCTTGCTTACATACTGGTAGTCGTAACAACCTGGACGTGCCAACAAGCCGATTCAGGGAACGGCCAGAAAAATTCCGGAAAAACGGCGCAACGGGATACAAAAGTAAGGAAGGAGTATAAGATGACAAAGATAACGAAGCCCGATAGCGAGTGGCAGAAACAATTGACGCCGATGCAGTACGATGTCACCAGAAAGAAAGGAACCGAGCGCGCGTTCACGGGCGAGTATTGGAATAATCACGACACGGGTGTGTACAGATGTGTCTGTTGCGGTGAACCGCTGTTCAACTCGAATACGAAATTTGAATCGGGAACAGGTTGGCCAAGTTTCTATCAACCGATCGATACTTCGAACGTAGAGGTGGAGACAGACAACAGTTACGGAATGGCTCGCACCGAAGTCATGTGCAGCCGGTGCAAAGCGCACCTCGGTCATGTTTTTGACGATGGCCCCGAGCCGACGGGGTTGCGATACTGCATCAATTCCGCCGCGTTGAAGTTCGAAAAGAAAAAGTGACAGAGAATGGTGGTAGCCGCGACCTTTATGGTCGCGCAATCTTGGTACGCGAACGTAAAGTCCGCGACTACCGCTTGGCAACTCCGGATACGCGCCGACGGCTGGTAGCCGTCTACTACGCTGGAAATGCTTATTGGATTCCGCCCCCTCACGAGTTGACAATATCTCCCAAATTTCCTACATTTATCTCATCATGTAACACCCATATCTTTAACAATCTTGCGCTTGAGCGCGGGTAAGCAACGGTTCACTTACGAGCCCGTAGTCCGGAATATTCGCAGGAATGTTTCAGACTACGGGTTTTGTATTTTTAGCTGGCTGAGCAATACGATGGTATCATCACTTAGAGATCTCAATCACCAATCCACCACTCACATGATTTTTGGAGTAATATCATGAAACACTTTTTTGTACTGTTCGTCATTTGCGCCATCGCTCTTCAAGGGATACTGCATGCGCAAATTCCGGGGCCGCCACATAAGATTTCTTACCAAGGAGCCCTCACCTACCTCGACTCGCACGGGAAAACAAAACCCGTAAAAAAAGGAAGGTATAAGCTGACGTTTGAGTTCTTCGACGATGCGGCAGCGGGCAACCTTCTGTATTCCGAGAGCGACAGCGTGACGGCAGATAAAAACGGCATCTATGTTGTCACGATTGGAGAGAATGGAACTCCTTCCGGACAGCTCGCCAGCAATTTTGGCGTGTTGAATTGGCTGAAAGTAACTATCAATGGAGGACCCGAGACGCACATTAGCTATCCGTTCCCGCTCGCCCGCGTACAGTTCACAAGCGTGCCGTATGCGCTGAGCGCCGACAGCTCAAACTATGTGCGACATCTTCCGGCACCTCCAGACAGCGTGCGCGCAAGCCATACCGCCGATATTGCCTTAAAAGGAGCTCATTACATAGGTGAGAGCTACGGTGGCGGCATTGTATTTTACGTCGACGCTAGTGGTCAGCATGGATTGATAGCAGCAACTGCAGATCAAAGTACGAACATGAGATGGTATGCAGGTACTTATACCTACACAATGGCTAATGCGGATGGAGTGGGAGCTGGTAAAGCAAATACAGCTATCATTATAGCCAATCAGGGATATGGAGATGGCTCTACCTATGCTGCCAGAGTTTGCAACGAATATTCCGTTACCGTTGATGGGGTTACTTATGGCGATTGGTATCTGCCATCAAAGTACGAGTTGAATTTATTGTATTTGCAAAAAGCCGTTGTTGGCGGTTTTGCTGACAACTACTATTGGAGTTCTACGCAGCTCAATTCCAACGGCGCGGGGTACCAGGACTTCCTCAATGGAACCCAGAACTACGCCAGTAAGAACGGCGCATACTACGTACGTGCTGTTCGGGCTTTTTAACTATTTAGCTAGACTCTGGGAGGGAGTTCTACTCCCGACCTGGGTAGCCACGTACAGGTCGGGAGTTGGAACTCCCTCCCAGCAAATAAAAGAAAAGGATATGACCATGAAACCAAGAATTCTTGTGATAGCACTGTTGTACTGGCTCTGCAGTCAGATGCTCTACGCGCAAGCCTCAAGGGTGGATCAGACTACAAGCTCAGAGATCGAGGAAGAGTCAGCCGAAACCGAGGAACTCAATGCTGATGGAGTCAATACTCCAATCCTCTATACGATGACCGGCGGTGCCTTTGAAACCTCCGGCCGGGTTCTCCTCTACTCGACGGAGAGCTCTGCCGCAGCGTCAATTCTCAACCAGGACCAGGCCGAGAAAAGCGGGTTGATCGAAACACCGCTCACCTACCGGCTCGATCAAAACTATCCCAACCCGTTCAATCCAACAACAACAATCCAGTTCGAACTGCCGGATCCGGCATTGGTGACATTGAAGATCTACAACATGCTCGGTCAGGAAGTAAGGACACTGCTGGATCACGAGTCGATGGAGGATGGTCAACAAGACGTGAAGTTCGACGCGTCCCCGATTGCATCCGGCGTTTACTTCTACCGGATTGTTGCAGAAGGAATACCGGATGAGGACGGAACTCCGGCGCAGAGATTCACCGAGGTGAAGAAGATGATGCTGATAAAGTAAAACTCACAGCAGATTAATGGATAAAGGGATATCTGCTTAACGCATGAAGGCATGAAATGAAAAAGAATTGTCATTCCCGAATGTTCCTATCGGGAATCCAAAGAGGGCTTATTTCTGGATGCCCGCTTAAGACATGCGGACATGACAATAAGAGTGTTCAAGAGAAGTCTGGTCAAGGACAGGACTCTACGCCGGATATGGAAGCGTAGTAGCCGACTACCAGTCGGCAAACGTAGCGGGGCACGACGGCAAGTTGCCGTCTTCTACTCTCGGCATTAAAGTTGACTTTGTGAAGACGCTTTCGTATACTACCTCCATGATTTTAGGAAACGCGCCATATTATTACTTTTACTTTTTTAAGGGCCGGCTCCCGGCTGTGGCGCGTTCATCGCATTCTTGATCGAAGACCATAAAGAAATGAACGAACCCCGCCGAGTGATCGACGGGGTTTTTTGTTTTCTTCCCCCGGCGAATCGATGGTAGGACGGGTCTCCTGACGCGTCCATCGCTTGTCGTTTTAGACACTTAGTAGGACAGGAGAGGACTCCTGTCCTACCGAAGGCAGACTATAAGGAGTAGCGTATGATCATTGTCATGAAATCCCACGCATCGGAATCCGATATCGCGCATGTTGTCGAGCGGGTGAAAGCGCTCGGATTGAATCCTCACCCGGTCTACGGCGTTGAGCGCACGATCATCGGCGTCATCGGCGATGAACGACTGATCCAGAAAGAACAACTCTCTCTTCTTCCTCACGTGGAAGACGTCATCCCTATTCTCAAGCCGTACAAACTTGCGAGCCGCGAGTTTCGACAGGAGAACACGATCGTGCATGTTGCGGGAGTGCCGGTCGGCGGCAAGGGTGTGATTGTTATTGCCGGACCGTGCTCGGTCGAAACGGAAGAGCAAGTTCTCGGCACGGCTGAAGCGGTGAAAGCCGCAGGCGCTTCTCTCCTCAGGGGTGGAGCGTATAAACCCCGAACGAGTCCGTATGCTTTTCAGGGTTTAGGCGAAGACGGGTTGAAACTCCTTGCGAAGGCGCGGGAGAAGACGGGGCTTGGCATCGTGACGGAAGTAATGGAAGCGGCGGAAGTGGATCTCGTGGCCGACCACGCCGATCTTCTTCAGGTCGGTGCGCGGAACATGCAGAACACCAAACTTCTTCGTGCTCTTTCCAAGATCAAAAAGCCGATATTGTTGAAACGAAATTTCTCTGCAACACTGAACGAGTTCTTGATGAGCGCCGAGTACATTCTCTCCGGCGGGAACGACCAGGTGATTTTGTGTGAGCGCGGCATACGAACATTCGTCGAATACACGCGCAACACCCTCGATCTCAACATCGTTCCCGCGGTGAAACAGCTTTCACATTTGCCGATCATTGTCGATCCGAGTCACGGCACGGGCAGACACGATCTCATTGTGCCGATGAGCCGTGCTGCAATCGCTGCCGGCGCGGACGGATTGATCGTCGAGGTGCATCCCAATCCGTCAGAGGCGTACTCGGATGGAGAGCAATCGCTTACGTTCAGTGCATTTCGAGAATTAATGTCGGAAGTGAAATGCATTGCCACAGCAATGGGACGAAATATCAGCTAACAGGATGTTGAAAAACTCTGTTTGTCTGATATTGCCACGACCTTCAGGTCGTGGAAAACGAGAGCAAAGAGTTGTAACGGGCTTTAGCCCTCGCATACGGATGGCTTTCAAAGAAATGGGTTGAAACCCATCCGAGTCTTAGCCCGATCTTCTTCTACGAGCTAAAGCTCGTGGCTATAAATTGATTTTTTAACATCCCGCTAATAGAAAAAACATCCACACAGCATCTGCCATTCTTACCAGGAAGGAAGAAAACAAATGATCATTGTCATGGAAGCCCACGCACGTGAAGAAGATATTCAACACGTTGTCAGTCGAATCAAGGAACTCGGACTCACGCCTCACCTCTCGCAAGGCGTCGAGCGGACGATCATCGGCGTCATCGGCGACGAACGGCTCATCCAGAAGGATCAGCTTTCGCTCTTGCCGCACGTCGAGAACGTCATTCCCATCCTCAAACCCTATAAGCTTGCCAGCCGGGACTTCAAACAGACTGACTCCATCATTGACGTTGCCGGTGTGAAGGTGGGAGGGAAGAATGTCGTTGTCATGGCAGGCCCGTGTTCCGTCGAGACGGAAGAACAATTGATGATAACAGCGGATGCAGTGAAAGCCGCGGGTGCACTCCTTTTGCGTGGAGGAGCCTACAAGCCGCGAACAAGTCCGTACGCGTTCCAGGGATTAGGTGAAGATGGATTAAAACTGCTGGCAAAGGCTCGAGAGAAGACGGGACTTGGAATCGTGACGGAGGTGATGGAATCTCCGGACGTGGATCTTGTTGCAGACTACGCCGACTTGTTACAGGTTGGTGCACGGAACATGCAGAACACCAAGCTCCTCCGTGCACTGTCAAAAATCAGGAAGCCGATCCTTCTCAAGCGCAACTTCTCCGCCACGCTCAATGAATTCCTCATGAGCGCAGAATATCTTCTCTCCGGCGGTAACGACCAGGTGATTCTCTGCGAGAGGGGAATCCGAACGTTCGTTGAATACACACGCAACACGCTCGATCTGAACATCGTTCCAGCAGTCAAGCAGCTCTCGCATCTTCCCATCATCGTCGATCCGAGTCACGGCACAGGACGCCACGACCTCATTCTTCCGATGAGCCGCGCAGCCATTGCCTGCGGTGCAGATGGATTGATTGTGGAAGTCCATCCCAATCCGGCGAAGGCATTCTCGGATGGCGATCAATCGCTCACGCCGGCTGTATTCCAACAGTTGGTGATGGAGGTGAAAGCAGTGGCGAATGCGGTGGGGAGGAGTCTCTCCTGAGGCATCATCATATGAGAGGCGCGCGAACATCTCGCCATCGCGAAAAAGATGATCGAGGAGATGGGGTATCATCGTCGGGATAAAGAGGTCGAAGAACTGGAGAAGTAGTTGTGAGTGTTTCCGCTCCCAAGCAGAGCCTGGGAGCGAGTTGGAGTGCTTCTCCTCGTTCCCAACGTCTCGTTGGGAACGAGCTACAAACACGAACGCCGACCGAAGACAATATCCGGCCGGCGTTCAGTTGCTCGCAACGAGATGCGCTGCTATTTGATGAGCAGCATCTCCTTCGTCTGTGTGAAGTTTTTCGTCTGCAGCCGGTACATGTAGAGACCTGATGCGAATGTGCTTGCATCCCACATCCGCGTATAATTGCCCGCCGGCAGCTCTTCATTCACAATGACAGCGACTTCTCTCCCGAGCACATCGTACACTGCCAGCCGTACCATTCCAAAGTCCAAAATCGAAAATCCAAAATTTGTCGCCGGGTTGAATGGGTTGGGATAGTTCTGGTGTAAAGCAAATTCACTTGAGATTATTGGATGATTGGAACTCATTTCTCCATCTGGCGGTGGTGGCGGAAGCTCGGAGCCGGGCACGATGCGGATTCTATTCGCCTGGGGAACAGCGGATGATGAGAGAACGAGTTTTCCCGCTGATGAGGTTTGAATCCAATACCCCTTCCCGGGCTTCAGCGTATCTGCGATGTAATACGAGCCGTTGTAGCCGAAGAAATTGCTCGTGGTGATGCCTCCAGGGATCGATGCAATCGATGCAATGGGGATGGCATCGGTGATTGTCCCGATCATGTTCCAACCCAACGCAACTTGAACTGTATCGAACGTTTTCTCCTGCCCTGCAATCGCGATGGTCTGATCGGTTGAGAAATTCAACCAATAGCCGACACCATTCTGCAGGGTGTCTCTCAGTTCATACGTCGAATGAGCGTAAGCGAACGCACTGGAAGCCGCCGATGGGAACAACACCGTTTTCCTGAAGTCGGACACGATACGAGGGATCGACACCATGTTCCAGCCCGTGGCAAGCGCCAGCGTGTTTGCCGAAGTAGTGTACTTGATCGTAGTTATCGAACTTGACCCGACACCGAAGCTCTGTCCGGCAACAATCAAATTATCGGATGCATCTATGATAATCGCCGAGCCGACATCGGAATTGTTCGACGGGCTGTCGTAGCGCGTTGCCCATTGTTGGATACCATTGGGGCTGTATTTCACTGTGACGATATCGGAAAGCGCACGCGTACGGTAACTATAACCTGTAACGAAAACTTCACCGGCGTTATTTATGGCAACAGCATTTGCTGCATCGGCGTCATTACTCGAACCGTTATACTCGGCAGACCACTTCCTGCTGCCCGATGCATCTAACTTTACTGTAGCGTAATTAAGCGCAGAGCTTGTCCCGCTTGAGCCAACGATAACGATGTTGTCGTCGCTGCCGATCTTCATAGCGCTGACGAAATCGGCGGAATTTCCTGCACCATCGTAACGATCGAGCCAGGCGAAGCCGCCATCGGAGCTGTTGTAAGCGATTGTTGCAAAATCATAAGAGCCGGCCGATCCGAAGCTTGAACCGGCAACGATCACTTTGCCTGATGTTTGCACACCAATGGCAACACTCTGATCATCGGAATTGCCGGGACCGTTATATCGCGATACCCACTGCTCGGTTCCGCCAGAATTATATTTGACCGTGGCAAAATCGTTGTCGGGGTAGATGCCGCTGGTACCGGTGACATAGATATTTCCCGAGTTATCGAGGGCGATGGCCGAAGCGTAATCATCGGCATTTCCCGGTCCGTCATAGCGCGCAATCCACAGCGCATTTCCCGTGGCTGCGTTGTACTTGATCGTTGCATAATCGTACGATGAGCCCGATCCATAGCTGCGACCCGTGACGTACACACCGCTGCCATTAACAGCAATTGCAGTGGCAAAGTCCGTCGAGTTTCCCGGCCCGTTATAGCGGGCAGCCCACTGCTGCGCTCCGAGTGCATCATACTTCACGGTGAGATAATCGGCATCGCTGTAGCCCGTAACATAAACGTCGCCCGAATTGTCGATTACAATCGCGGTGGCATAGTCATAGGTATTACCGGCGCCGTTGTAGCGCGCGGTCCACAGTTGGTTGCCGCTTGCATCGTATTTAATCGTTACAAAGTCAGCGGCCGTGAGTAATCCATCGCTCTGTCCCGCGACATAGATGTTGCCCGAGTTGTCGGTCGCAAGAGCAGTAGCGCGCTCGAACGTATTGCCGGGACCGTTGTAGCGATCATTCCACTGCTTTGCGCCGCTCGTGTTGTACTTTACAACATCGAAGTCATTACCGGTGCTTCCACCATCGCTGAAGCCGACGACATACGCATTTCCGCTTGCGTCAACGCTTAAGCTGCTCGGGTAATCACCGGCATTTCCGCTGCCATCGAGTCGGGCAACCCATTGTTCGGTGCCGGCGGAGTTATACTTGATCGTCACGAAATCATCTGCACTTGTTCCTCCGTAACTCCAGCCCGTAACATACACATTGTTTTGTGAAACGGTGATAGCCGTTGCAATATCGAGGTCGCTACCCGTGCCGTCGTAACGCGCAACCCATTGTTCTATCCCACCGGAAGAATACTTTACCGTTGCGATATCGGCGGAAGTTCCTGTTCCATAACTCCAGCCCGTGACGTAGACATTTGAAGAAGCATCGAGTGCCAAACCGACCGCTCCATCAGCCAAGCCACCTGTGCCATTGTATCGTGCTGTCCATGTCCTGCCGAGTGAGCCGTTGTATTTGATCGTCAAGTAATCCTCGTAGGTACCGCTGCCGACGCTTGAGCCGGTAACATACACGTTGCCGCTCGCATCGACTTTGATATCTGTCGCTCGATCATCGGCGCTGGCCGGACCGTCGTAGACATCCGATGCACTGAGCGATCCGCCGGAAGTATACTTCAAGACGTAGTAATTGTATGAACCCAGGTTCTCCGTGGAGCCTGCGATAAATACGTTTCCACTTCCATCGAGGGCCATTGCTGCAACTTGATCGGTGGCATTTCCTGCGCCGTTCTTACGAACGTTCCACTGCTCAGTGCCTGCGGAGTTGTATTTTATGACGACGATGTCGTCGTTGTATGAATCCCCCTCTGAGTAGGACGATTGGCTGGCACTGTTGCCTGCGACGTAGATATTCTGTGATGCATCTATAGCGATTGCAATTCCTGCATCATCGCCATTGACGGAACCGTTGTAACGTGCCGTCCAAAGTTGACTGCCGAGAGTGTCGTATTTCACTGTCACAATATCCCACGCCGTTCCAAACCCATTGCTCTTGCCGGTGACGTACACGTTTCCACTATCGTCGACCGCAATAGCTTGAGCGATGTCGTCTCCATGTTGTGGATTATCGTACCGCGCAGTCCAAAGCCGCGCGCCTGTTGAATCGTACTTTACTGTGAAGTAATCGGTACCGGTGTTGGCATCGGTACTGTACCCCGTAACATAGATATAACCTCCTGCACCGAGGGTCGATGCGGTGGCTGCATCTTCGGCCGGCGCGAGTCCGGCTGTGTACTGTTGGCTCCATGCCGGCACGATTGTATCCGGGCTGCCTTCGGCGAAGCGAGGTTGTGGATTGCCATGGCTTTGAGTGCCAAATTGCGATTCCACACTATTCTCTACGGCTGCGCTGACTGTTCGTTGTCTCTTCGAATGCGCAGTCGGTCGTTGTGCAACCTTGTCGAGAATTTTTTTCGGAATTTTATTCGAAAACATCTCCAATGCATGGGCTCGACTGCGTGTCTCGCCCGCAAGTGATGTCATTGCAATGCTCAGTAGCAGGATGCAGATCCTCGTGCAGATCGAAAAACTCTTTTTCATATCTTCTCCAGTGATGAGTTGTGAACCGGTGCTGCGAAAGTGTTGAGCGTTCATGACTGGTCCTCCTTATTTCATCATGATGAGTTTTTTGGTCTCAACGAAGTCGCGCGTCAGCAGTCTATAAAAATAGATGCCGCTCTGCAACTGACTCGCATCCCAACGAATCTCATATTTGCCCGGCGGTGCGTCTCTATCGATCAATCGTGCTACTTCTTCTCCGAGCGTGTTGTAGATGATAAGAGAGACTCGCCCCGGAGTGACAATCGAAAATTGAATCGCGGTTGCCGGGTTGAATGGGTTGGGGTAATTTTGACTCAGCACGTACTCGGTGGGCGTGGAGGCGTCGAGCACAGTAATTGCTGAGCGCCCATCGAGATTGCCGGGCTCAATGGCAGGCAGTAGATTAATCGCGACCGTTGCTCCGGCAATGAGAGGCTGACCATCAGATGCCGAAAGCCTTCCAGATTGCATGAGCGCATTCACTTCGTTGATAAAGGCTTGTAGTTGATTCGCTGCTGACATACTATTGCCGCGATCGACCGACTGAAGTGCAGCATGGAGCTTGGCGATCAACGCATTCCCGTTGCCTGCGTTCAGGATGCCTGAGCTTACCAGACATTCGACTTGTCGAATCAAATTTTGAATCGCTTGTGTTATTGTCGAAACTGGATTAACAGTCGTCGTGATCGTTGTACTGTTGTTGCTTGCAACAGGATCGGTCACCGCGCCAGAAACAGTCGCGGTGTTGGAAATGATACCGGCGTTCGGGGGCGCAGTACCAATGATCGTAATCGATGGGGCAGTACCTGCAGAGAGAAGAGGTCTTGTGCACGTGACGATGCCACCCACCGGCGAACACGCCCAACCGTTGCCGCTTGCGCTTACGCATGTTACCCCCGGTGACATGACGTCTCGAACAACAACAGACGATGCGTCGCCTGGCCCGGAGTTCATGACGTTGATAGTATACGTGAGTGCACCACCGGCAGTCACAGGATCGGGTGAATCTAATTTTATGATCGACAGATCGATTCCCGCGACAACTGTCGTTTGTTCAACGTCTCTATTGTTTGAGAGATCATTGTCGAGCGTTGACGAAGATACAACTGCTGGATTGCTGATTGTTCCTGCGGTTGATGGTGACGTAACGGTAATTGTTATCGCCGGTGCTGGGCCTACAGCCAAGCTTGACCGTGTAGAGGTTACGATACCGCTTGCGTTGATAATCGTCCATCCTGTACCGGACGAGCTTTGATAAGACACCCCCGGAGGCAGCGTATCACGAACAACAACGTTCGAGGCTGGATCGGGACCCGCATTGGTGACATTGATTGTGTATACCAGCGCTGCATTAATATAGACAGGATCAGGCAAATCTGTTTTTGTGAGTGCAAGATTTGCTCCGGGCTGATCATCATTGATGATCGTGCAGGTTCCTTGGTCATCAAGAATGATGTCGAAGATCGGATCCGTTAGATTCACCCAGTATGTTTCGTCGGCTTCATTCGATAGATCCCCATTAACGATCACGCTGATTTGCTTTGCAGTATCACCTGCGATGAAGGTCAATATGCCGGAGGTTGCTACATAGTCCGACGGTGCTACAGCCGTGACGTTAGCAGTTGCATACTTTACTGTCACGGTTCTGCCGCTTGCCGGTGTGAGCTTGACAGTGAATTGTGCCGTTGTCGTACCGCTGTTCCCTTCGATAACGCTGACGTCGTTGATGCTCAAACTTGGGAGTGGATCATCGTTGATTATCACTCCCACTCCTTGCGCATCTCCTATGACCGCATTGATTGGGTTGGACAGATTGACGAAGAATGTTTCATCAGCTTCATTGAGGAGATCACCCACGACCAGTACGGTATCACGTTTGAGTGTTTCACCCGGATTGAATGTGATCGTCCCTGAACTGTTCACGTAGTCAATACCGGCGGTTGCTGTACCGGCTGCCGTGGCAAAATTCACCGTAACGATCTGGCTGCTCGATGTCGAAAGACTAACAACGAACACGGCGGGTGTAGTACCGCTATTTCCTTCGGTAGCACTCACGTCATTGATCGTGATGTTTGGAACGCCGTCATCATTGTGAATTGTGCAGAGTCCCTGACCGTCTGCAATGGTTGCATTTGTTGCACCTGAGAGATTGACAAAGAATGTTTCATCAGGCTCATTTGTTGCGTCTCCGTTCACAAGGATGGTATCAAATTGCACGGTTGTTCCAGGAAGGAACGTCAAAGTTCCGGACTTAGCAACATAATCATTATTTGCAACCGTTGCGGTTCCATTCACTGTTGCGAAATTCACCGTCACCGTTTGTGCGCTCACCTGAGAGAGCGTTACGGTAAAGATCGCGTTGGTCGTTCCTGCATTACCTTCGTTAACACTTATGTCATTGATTGAGATAGTCGGCTGACTGTCGTCATTCAGAATCGTGCCGATACCTTGTCCATCAGCTATGGTTGCGTTCGAGGGATTAGTCAAATTCACTATAAACGTTTCGTTTGGCTCATCCTTTGTGTCACCGTTGACTGAAATGCTTATTTGCTCAACCGTATCCAGCGGGTTGAATGTAACCATGCCCGAGGTTGAAGAATAGTCATTATCGGCTGTGGTTGCCGTGCCGTTAGCAGTCGAGAAATTCACCGTCACGGTCTGGGTCGTTCGTTGTGATAGCAGTACGGTAAACACAGCGTTCGTCGTGCCGCTGTTGCCCTCAGTCACGCTCACGTCATTGATCGAGATTGCAGGCACAGCAGTGATAGGATATCGTTCATCCGCACCGATATCGGGTTTGTTGAGATCGCGAGCTTCATTGTCGATATCATCCAAGATGTTCGCTATGGGCGTTGCAAGACTATCCAATGTTCCTGTATTTCTGTGAAGATCGGTGGTGGAGAAAAATCCTGGAATGAGAGAGACGGAGCTGGCATCTTTTCCGCTCGCAGTACGCAAGGCAGCCAAGTTTGCCTGGTTGACGTTAGACCAGGATGCGAGATTCGCTCCAGTCGCATAGAGATCATTATAGTTCGACGTGCCGATGCCTGCCGGTGTGTAGACGGTGTAAGCATAACCGCCACCGGAGTTGGCAAAGATGTTGTTGACGACACTGAAGATCGTTATTGCAGTTATCGAGCTCGATGCCTCGCTGACCGGCGCCGGTGATCGTGTTGCCGTTCACCATCGGCGCATCCTGATAGTTCAGGTACACTCCTCCCCACCCCTGACCGGTGAACGTGTTGTTGGTGATCTGCGTGCCGGAAGCAAACACGTTGGAGATGCTTATCAGATAGACACCATAGCCGCCATTGGTAAAGGTGTTATTCGTAATGATGAGGCTGGTGTGGAGCGACTGGTTGGCATAGATGTGACTATTATTGGTGCTGGAAGTGGAAGGAGTTCCGCTGAACATACAGTTCTGCACTTTGAGGTTCTCCACACCGCACGATAAATACAGGATCAGCCCGTAGGTAGCACCCGGTGTCTGGTTGCCTGCGAGCGTGAGGTTCTGGAACCAGATATTATCGGCACCAAAGAGCTGCACAACGTAGTTCGACTCCGGTGCTGCAGCAGCATAGAAAAGAGTCACGTTGGCACTGTTGCCTGACTCCGACTCGAAGATGACCGGCTTCGAAGGAGTGGAGCCGGAGATGGGCAAGAGGGTTGAATGCACGGTGTAGACGCCGTTACGGAACTTGAAGCGCACCGTGTCGCTCACACCCCGCAAGAGTGCATCACTGATTGCCGCAGCCATGGTAGCGTAACTGGGACTTGTCCCGCCGATGGTATATGTACCAGCCAGCGGTGCAGGAGCCGTCGGTGTGAACTCATCGGCACCGATATCAGGCGTCGAGACGTTGCGTGCCTGACCATCGATATCATCACCGACACTCGCCACAGTCGTTGCCTTGGCGTTGAGCCACGGTGAAACACTGTGCAGATCAGTCGATGAGACAAAGGAAGGATAGGAAGAAACGGAGTTCACATCCTTCCCGCTTGCTGCTTGCAATGCTGCCAGATCAACCTTGCTGACATTGTTCCAATTGGAAAGGTAGCCGGAGTTGGCAAAGATGTTGTTGACGACATTGATGCTGTTGCTTGAGCCTGCATATTCGTAGAAGGCATCGGTGTTGATGTTCACATAAGTCATGTGGACGGTATTGTAGTAGACATCGATATAGGTATCGGCATAGAAGTCAATGCCCTCCGTGGTACTGCCGTTCCCATAGACGAAGTTGTTGGCAAGTAGCCCGCGTGGTGTGGGAAGACCCGTACCGCCAGTGCAACTGAAGATCGTTATTGCAGTTATCGAGCTCGATGCCTCGCTGACCGGCGCCGGTGATCGTGTTGCCGTTCACCATCGGCGCATCCTGATAGTTCAGGTACACTCCTCCCCACCCCTGACCGGTGAACGTGTTGTTGGTGATTTGTAAACCACTGGAAAGCACAGAAGAGTTCACACCGACCAGGTAAATGCCATAGCCGTTGTTCATAAATGTGTTACCACTGATAGTGGTGTTGTCGAGCGAGTCGGCATTGCAATAAATGTGGATATGATTACTGCTCGATGTTGGTCCATATCCATTGAAAACGTTGTTCATGAACCGGTTGTTGTTTGCGTCGCCGTCCAATCGAATGATGTCACCATAGGATGTACTCGAGGAGACATTGAAAGTCATGTTCTGGAACGTGATGTAGTCCGCTTGGTTGAGCCAAACAACATAGTTGTTGGAACTCGTCGGTGTGAACTGCAACGTGACATTGGCTGCCACTCCTGTTTGAGACTGGAACGTGATGGTATTAACAGCGCTCACGCCAGAGATTTGGCCGATCGTGATCTGTTCAGTGTAAACGCCGGTGATAACATTGAATGTCACCGCGCCATTTACTCCTTGCGATGTCAATGCAGTCACGGCATCCGTGAAGGAAGCATAGGTTCCTCCAGAACCAATTGTCTTTGTCCCCGACAATTGAGCGAGTGCCTGTGTAGCAAAGAAAAGTGTCAATAGCAACAATGGAACGTTGCGGATTTTGAAGAACAGCCATTGAATAGCACTGGATCGCATACATCCTCCAATCAATGAAGTGGAAAATTGAACCGCGCCTCGGCGGAATATTCCTGCCGATGACAACGCGAGAACTGTCTGATTGTATATTCTACTACTGGAGAGTGAAAACTGCTGCAGACCTCTGTTGACTCAGTAATTCCCCTGGTCTGTGGGTGACGCGTGTAACGACAACATAAAGTCAGGCTCTACAGCATACAAAAAGATAGCGGGAATGTCAAGAACATTTCAAATATTCCCTTTCAATCGAGTACCCAAAGTTCTTGATTTTAAATCGCCTTTTCGCTACGTTGCTCAGGGAAAACTCATGAACCCGCACGTACTTCGCAAGCTGAAAGAGATCGTCGGAAACGACAGCGTTCAGGACTCTCTCGAATCCCGCATCGCTTACTCGTACGATGCCACGGCGATGAAGCCGCGCATGCCCGACGCCGTGGTTCGTCCCTCGAATGCGAAAGAAATTTCCCGCATCGTCACACTCGCAAACGAAGAACAGTTTCATATCGTCCCGCGCGGTTCCGGCACGGGACTCAGCGGCGGAGCGCTTCCTACCGATCATTCAATCGTCCTTCTCACGAATCATTGGAATCGTATCCTCGAGATCGATCAGGAGAATCTCACCGTCACTGTCGAGCCTGGAGTCATCACAGCTCATCTTCATCAAGCCGTCGAAAAACTCGGCTTTCTCTACCCGCCCGATCCCGGAAGCTCGAGCATCTGCACGCTTGGCGGCAACGTTGCCGAAAACTCCGGCGGCTTGCGCGGACTCAAGTATGGCGTGACGAAGAATTACGTGCTTGGCTTGGAAGTCGTTCTTCCTACCGGAGAAATCCTCAATACCGGCGGCAAGTCCGTGAAAGACGTTGCCGGTTACGATTTGAAAAGTATTTTGGTCGGATCGGAAGGTACGCTCGGCATCTTCACCAAAATTCTCTTGAAGATTATCCCGAAGCCCGAGACATACAAAACGATGCTTGCTTTCTACTCGTCGATGGATGACGCCGCAAAGACCGTCTCTGCCATCATTGCCGCAAAGATTACTCCTGCCATGTTGGAATTTTTAGATAACACCACGATCCGGTGCGTGGAGGATTATACTCACCTCGGTCTGCCGGTCGAGAGCGAAGCGATTCTTTTGATCGAAGTGGATGGACGGCATGCCGTCGTCGAAGAAGATGCAGCCCGAATCGCCGAGATCTGTAAGAGGCACAACGCCGCGGGACTGAAGGTCGCACAGAACGAGCAGGAAGCCATTAAATTAAAAACTGCTCGGCGCTCTGCGTTCACCTCGCTTGCACGCGTGAAGCCGACGACGATCATGGAAGACGTCGCCGTCCCCCGCGCCGATCTTGCAAAACTCGTCGAGCGTATTCGTGAGATCGGAAAGAAGAATGACGTCCTCATCGGAAACTTCGGCCACGCCGGCGACGGCAACCTTCATCCGAACTATCTTACCGACGAGCGCGACCCTGATGACTTCGCTCGAGCCGAGAAAACTGTCTTCGAAGTCGAAGAAGCCGCCATCGAAATGGGCGGATCGATCACCGGCGAGCATGGCGTCGGACTCTATAAGAAACGCTTGCTGGAAAAGATGGTCGGCTCGCCAGCCATCCAGATGATGCGCACGCTGAAGCAGATGATGGACCCGAATAATATCTTGAACCCCGGCAAGGTCTTCGACCTCAAGCCGAAGTGTGAAGGACGCTTGCCGCGAGACCGCGAGCAGATCAAGAAGTTCGAGGATGTGGCGTGGATGTGAGGATCAAGTCAAAAGTAAAAATGAAAAAGGAAAAAAATAGTAGGATCATAATATGGAGCCACTAAGGTCTTGTCCCTTTTGTGGAGGAAACATTGATATTAAAGAAATGAAGGACTATGAAAGCATTGTATCTTACCACTGTGACCGTTGTACAGATTTCATTATCAATACATGGCCTGGATTAGATAGGACAATCTTCGATCAGAGACGACATATAGTATCGGGTTATTTGCGTTCACGCTCTGAAAATAAATTGGCTCCTCTTACCCTTACAAATGAAATAATCCAAGAGATCCTTTCCAGTGCTTTGTTTCCGAAGAGCGCCGTTGACAAGATGAACAAGATAGTATCTCATATCGGCGATCAATCTAGAATCCCTGGAAGCCGAATAAGTCTTGAACCCTCAAAAAGATTACACGATTGCGTACGCTGAGAATGAAAACGAATTTGACACAATCATGAGGTACCTTATCGACAACAAATTAGTACAATCTTTGGATACGCTTTATTCTCTTACATTCGACGGCTGGAAAAAATACGAGGAACTCCAACGCAATCCACCGAAAACAAATCAAGCCTTTGTCGCAATGTGGTTCGGCAAGACTGATGGCATCGACAGGATCGAAGAAATGAAAGGTGTCTATGATTCTGGAATAAAAAAGGCTGTTGAAGAAGCGAACCTTTCTCCAAAAATGAAAGCGATGAGAATTGACTTGGTCGAACACAACGATCCAATCGACGATCGCATTCTCGTCGAGATTAGGAGAAGTCGGTTCATGGTTGCTGATTTCACCGGTCATCGTGGCGGTGTGTACTTCGAAGCAGGTTACACGTTGGCCCACGGAATTCCAGTCATCTGGACATGCAAGAAAGATGAAGCCGATAAAATGCACTTCGATACTCGACAGTTCAGTCGCATCGAATGGGAAACTCCAGAAGACCTTTACGAAAAGTTAAAGAGAAGAATCGAAGGAAGTATTTTTTGAAACCTGCGAAAATAGTTTACTCACCCCCTCTGTCCCGACTGCGTCGGGACGTCTCCCCCTACGAGGGGGAGAATCTTTGCCAGACGAAGCATCCTCCCCTCATAGGGGAGGATTATAGGTGGGGTGAGTGTAGTCAAAGCACAATGATTCTCGTGACAAACCAGAACTTGTTGACGATCGACGTTTCACCGAGAGGACAGGGAATTCTTTTGATTCCAAAATCCAAAATGATCTTCGCTCATATCCCATATCGCGCATCACGTATCGGGCGATGTCCCGGCGATCTTAACTTCAAGCATCCAACATCGAACAATAGTGCTTCTCAATCCAAAATCCAAATTCTAAAATCCAAAATGCCCTTCGCTCGCATCTCATATCCCATATCTCGCATCACGCCATGACTTTGTTAGGCATCCATCACCTCACCGCCGTCTGCTCGGACGCGCAGCGCACCGTCGACTTCTATACGAAGATACTTGGTCTGCGTCTCATGAAGAAAACCGTGAACTTCGACGATCCAAGCGTCTACCATTTATATTTTGGCGATGAGACCGGAAAACCGGGAACGCTCGTTACCTTTTTCGAGTGGTCGCATCTTCCGAAAGGACACATAGGCATCGGCGCAACGCACCATCTTGCGCTCATCGTCGAATCGTATGAAGTGCAGCTCAAATGGAAGCGATGGCTGATCGATCAGGGAATTGGAGTGACCGGTCCGTACGATCGGAAATATTTCAGTTCGATTTACTTCGAAGATCCGGACGGATTGATTCTCGAGATCGCAACACGTCTTCCCGGCTGGACCGTCGACGAGCCGGCTGATAAGCTTGGAATGCAGAGTATCACTCCGCCGTTTGAGCTGACACGCTTCGGGCGGGACGAAGATGCCATTGCCCGCATCATGTGGGCTGAACTCGTCGAAGCCATCACGCCTGACATGCAACTGAAGGGACTTCACCATATCACTGCAATTGCATCCGACATCGATCGAACAACGGATTTCTATACTCACGTTCTTGGAATGAAATTGCTGAAACGAACCCTCAACTACGACGACTTAACTGCCCCTCATTATTACTTCGGCGTTGGAGATGGAAAGCCCGGCACGATCATCACCTACTTCGGTTACCCGTTCGACAAGATGCGCATCGGTGAGGTTGGAACGGGAATGACGCACCATTTCGCTTTTGCCGTCGCAGACGATGAAATACAGCGCGAGTGGCGCATCAAACTGATGAAAGCTGACGTTCAGGTGACGCCGGTGATTGATCGGATCTATTTCAAGTCCATCTACTTTCAGGATCCCGACAGACACATTCTGGAGATCGCAACAATTCCGCCCGGCTTCCTCATCGATGAGGAACGCAACAATTTGGGAACGAATTTGAAGCTTCCGCCCTGGCTCGAATCAAACCGGCAAGCTATCGAAGAGACGCTGACACCATTAACTCTCTAGGTCATCATCGTGAATCTCATTCATACGACGTTGGTTCATAAGGCGCTCGCTCCACAACGAAAAAGTGGAGGGAAATCTCCCACTCTTATTTTGCTGCACGGCCGCGGTGCGAATGAAGACGACCTGCTCGGACTGGCGCAGTACCTCGATGAACGGCTGCTCATCGTGAGCGCACGGGCGCCGTTCCCGTTCCAGTTTGGAGGCGGGTTTACCTGGTACGAGATCGAAGAAGTGGGGAAGCCGGAGTCGAAAATGTTCGCCGAGAGTTACCGGAAGCTTCAGCAGTTTTTCCATGATGTGAAAAACGGTTATCCGGTCGAACCGACCAAGGTATTCTTCGGCGGCTTCAGCATGGGTGCGATCATGTCGTATGCTCTTGCACTCACGAAGCCCGCCGATGTCGCAGGCGTCATCGCAAATAGCGGATACGTGCCGGAGGAAAACGGCCTTGAATTTCAGTGGAACTTGATCAAGGGTAAACCGTTCTTCGTGGCGCATGGAAAGTACGACCCGGTCATCCCCGTGCAGTTCGGTCAGCGGGCGAAGGAACTCTTGCAGAACGCGCACGCCGATCTCACGTATCGCGAGTACGAGATGGGCCATCAGATCGGCGAAGAGAGCCTCAATGACATGATGCAATGGCTGACGAAGCATGTATGAACAAGTCAAAAATAAAAAGTCAAAAGTAAAAAATGATCGCCTGAAGCCTGAGCATCTTTTTAAATCCAAAAATCCAAAATCCAAAATCTAAAACTCTTCCTTGATTCCTCTCCGAGACGCTAATCCTTCCGAAACGACGCCATTCGTAAACTACACACTCATTGCTGTGAATGGATTTGTATTTCTCTTTGAGCTTTCACTTGGCAGAGGGCTCAACGCATTCATCTTCGATTTCGGTTTGATACCGTCGCAATTTCTTGCCGATCTGCAGTCGATGAATGTCGGACTCGGAACGTTTCTTCCGCTCTTTACTTCCATGTTCCTCCACGGCGGATGGTTTCATTTTCTCGGCAACATGCTCTACCTCTACGTCTTCGGCGATAATGTCGAAGATAAGTTCGGGCATGTTCGCTATCTTTTCTTTTATTTCACTGCGGGACTCGCCGCCGCACTCACCCAGGTTTTCATCAACCAGCATTCGGAAGTGCCGATGGTTGGCGCGAGCGGCGCCATTGCAGGAGTGCTTGGCGCTTACATCTTCATGTTCCCGAGGGCAAAGGTTGCAACATTGATCCCCATCTTCATCTTTTTTCAAGTTGTGGAACTCCCCGCGTTCGTGTTCCTCGGCATCTGGTTTCTGATGCAATCAGTGAGCGGTATCTTCTCACTTCGTATTGCGTCCGATGTTGGCGGCGTTGCCTTCTGGGCGCACATCGGCGGGTTCGCCGCCGGTGCGATTCTGTTTCCTTTCCTTCGCAAGCCGCGCTGGCGATGAACGCAATAGACATCAAATCGCTCGATGCCGTACTCCATCAGTGTATTCATTGCGGTATGTGCCTGCCGGTGTGTCCCACGTACAACCTCACATTTCAAGAGCAGTCGTCGCCGCGAGGAAGGATACGGCTTATCCGATCGGTGCAGGATGGGACAATGGGGTTGACCGATGAGTTTGTAGAAGAAATGAATTTCTGTCTCGACTGCCAGGCGTGCCAGACGGCTTGTCCAGCAGGCGTTCAGTACGGTGTGCTCGTGGAAGATGCACGGAGGCAGATAGCAGAGGCAAAGAAGGAGCCGCTCCATCTCCGGTTTCTGAAATATTTTTTTCTTCGAGTGATTCTCGGATCGAAACGACGAACCAAGCTCTTCGGCCGCTTCCTCAAGCTCTATGAAGCGAGCGGACTTCGGGATGCGATCGAGCAATCCAATATCTTGACCCTCTTCTCCGAGAAACTTCACGCGAAGCACTTACTACTCCCGCGCGCGTCCGGGGAATTCTTCGACGATGAAATTGCCGAAGTCCTTGCACCAACAGGACCGAAGCGCGGCACCGTCGCCTTCCTTTCAGGCTGCATCATGAATGTGTCATTTGCAGATGTTCATCGTGATGCCGTGGAAGTTCTTCGTACGAATGGATTTGAAGTGGTCATCCCGAAGCTTCAAGTATGTTGCGGATCGCTGCACGGACACAATGGCGATGTCGTTATGGCAAAAAAATTGGCGCAGAAAAATCTCGACGTCTTCGGAACATTTGAGTTCGATGCGCTTGTGATCGATTCTGCCGGATGCAGTGCTTTCCTGAAAGAGTATGGAATGCTGTTTGCGGATGATCCCAAATACGCTTCGCGCGCAGTGGAGTTATCGAACAAGACAAAAGACATCACCGAGTTTTTGGTGGATGTTGGAATGAGAGCGCCGACGAAGCCGCTGAAAGTGCGGGTAACCTATCACGACGCGTGTCATCTTGTCCATACGCAAAAGATCAGCGAGCAGCCGAGGCAGATCATCAGGTCGATTCCCGGAATTGAGTTTGTTGAATTGCCCGAATCAACGTGGTGCTGCGGCAGTGCCGGCATGTACAACGTCACGCGCTTCGACGATTCGATGAAGTTCCTTGAACGGAAGATGAACAATCTCGCTTCCACGAATGCAGAAATCGTTGTCACCGCAAATCCCGGGTGTCATCTTCAGCTTCAGTATGGGATCCGAAAATTCGGTCTGAACATGGAAGTGGTCCATCCGGTAACGCTGCTTCGTCGAGCTTACGGGTAACATTGTTCTTCGACCGTCCAACTCTTGAAGAACTGGATTGCGTAGTAGCGAATCCTTAGACTCGCGCTTCTCTGGTGCGCCGATCTGTCCCGAAGGATGCCTTTGGCAAGGATCGGTTACTACACGCCCGCCTTCGAACTCATCCCCCGGCCCCTTCTCTAAAGTTTAGAGAAGGGGAGCGCTTCAGCGTCCCTCTCTAAATTTTAGAGAGGGACCATAGGGTGAGTTGGTTTTTTGAGTAAGATCAATGTCCCATAGTAGCGAATCCTCAGACTCTTCCCTGTGGTCATTGTCAGACTTGTTCCTTCGGCACAACATTCTCCACAAACCACCGTATCATTATTACACGCCTCACGAATCTAATTAGTGTAGCTGCTCGATTTACCACGACATTGCTCACCCGAAAGCAGACGGAGGCACAGAAGTCGGGTTGATTGATAACAACGCAAAGAACTCAATCACCTCCCACGCAACCACAGCTCGAAAGGGTACACAGGTATGCGGTCACTATTATGTTTTGTTCTGTCTGTCGTTTTGATTCATTCCTTCAACTTCCCAAACGTCGTGCCATTCGCGCAAAGCCATGGTAAATCAGGCAACAAGTACGTATGCTCACCCTGCGGGTTACCCTGCGATAGCGCGGTGTATGATGCCCCAGGAACTTGTCCGAAGTGCGGAATGGCCTTCGTTGATCGGGAGCAAGCACAAGCCGCTACAGATGCCCATGTTCGCAAGAAGGTTGGCATACTGATCTTTGACGGTGTGCAGATTATTGATTATACGGGCCCGTATGAAGTGTTCGGGGCTGCCGGTTTCGAAGTCTACACCGTCGCCGAGACAAAACAACCGGTAACTACTGCGATGGGGATGACCGTCATCCCGAAATATTCCTTTGCTGATGCCCCACAGCCCGACGTCCTCGTAGTCCCGGGCGGTGGCGTGAAAGGAACGCAAAATAACACAGAGACACTCAAGTGGATTACCGACGTAACCTCGCGTGCACAGCATACAATGTCCGTCTGCAATGGCGCGTTCATTCTTGCCAGTGCCGGTCTTCTCGATGGTCTCACTGCCACAACTACAGCGGGCAATATCGACCGGCTTAAGGCAGACTTTCCCAAAACCAAGGTTGTGTATGATCAACGGTATGTCGACAATGGGAAGATTATTACGACCGCCGGACTTTCATCCGGGATCGATGGCGCCCTCCACGTCGTTTCCAAAATACTTGGTAATGGAACTGCGGAACAGGTTGCGCTTGGCGAGGAGTATGACTGGTACGCTCACTCTAAGTTTGCACGAGCATCGCTCGCAGACCGGCTCATTCCCGATCTCGATTTCGATGGGACAGGGAATTGGGAGATCGACCGGACGGAAGGCGGCGCCAATCGGTGGAAATTGGCATTGCACGGAACTTCCAACCTGAGCGCAAACGAATTGCTGGAGCGCTTCAACCTTACTTTATCGACCACGGGGCGATGGACGAATGTCAAGACCGTGGCACCTCAATCAGCCTCACTGTCGGAAAGCGATTGGAAATTCACTGGTCGTGACGGCAAGCCTTGGAAAGGATTTTTGAAAATCCAAACGATCTCTGGCGACAAGCACCAGTTTGCAGCGAAGCTGAATATATCTCGCGAGGCCAAGTGAGCATTCCATAGATCTCACCCTCGCAATGACTGCCGGGTTTATTCTTATGCTCGTTCCCAACGAGACGTTGGGAACAAGTCAACGTGGTCCATCCGGTGACGCTGCTTCGAAAATCCTACGAGCGAGCGTAGTGTATATTACCTGAATTTCGCACTTCGCTGAATCCTTTCCCGTTGCATCTCCAGCACAGAATCTCTATCTTTCATTATGCAGCCCGTCATCATCGTCCATCACCATGAGATCACACTCAAGGGAGACAATCGCGGCTTCTTCGAAAAGCAATTGCGTCGGAATGTCCGTCTGGCAATTGCCGATCTCGTGCCGTCTTCTACTGTTGTTAGCGGTGGATACGGCCGCTTTGTGATCGATCTTCCTTCCAACATTTCCATTGAAGTCATCGCAGATCGCTTGACGACGGTCTTCGGCCTTTCGAATGTGTGCATCGGAGTTCGTGTGCAGCAGGATGTGGAAGAATTCACCGGAGCTGCCGGGCAACTTCTTGAAGGGGAAACCTTTCGGACCATTAGGGTGGATACGCGCCGGCCGGACAAGAATTTCCCCGTTCGTTCAATGGAAGTGAACGCACGCGTCGGCGAGTATCTCTGCAAACGATTCGGTGTTCGCGCCAACCTTACAGCTCCTGATGAGACTATCTTCATCGAAATCGTGAACGGGGCTGCGTACGTCTATCGCTCGAAGCTCAAAGGAGCAGGGGGGTTGCCCGTGGGGGCGAGCGGCAGAGTTGTGAGTTTGATCTCCGCCGGATTCGATTCGCCGGTTGCATCGTGGATGTTGATGAAGCGCGGAGGAACGGTTGTCTTCGTTCACTTTCACAGTATGCCGTACACGAGCGAGCGCTCAATCGATCAGGTGAGACAATTGGTGGAGAGCCTCACGCGATACCAATTTTCATCGAAGCTTTATCTTGTTCCGTTTGCCGAAATCCAACAGGAGATCGTCCTGCAATCTCCCCAGCCGCTGAGAGTAATTCTCTATCGCCGGATGATGCTTCGGATTGCGGAATCGCTCGCTCACCGGGAAAAAGCGGAAGCACTGGTGACAGGTGAAAGCGTCGGGCAGGTCGCATCGCAAACATTGAGGAACATTCGGGCCATCAATGCTGTGGCCACATTGCCGGTTCTTCGTCCGCTCTCCGGCACCGATAAAGAGGAGACAATCGCAGTTGCGCGAATGATCGGAACCTACGACATTTCCAAAGAGCCGTACGATGATTGCTGCTCCTTTCTCGCGCCACGAAAGCCTGAGACTTGGGCTACGATCGAAGAAGTTGAAAACGCCGAGAAGAAATTGGATATTCATTCCATCATCACGAGGGCACTCGGCAGAGTTACTCTTGAGCACTTCTCCTTCCCACATGTGACAGAGACGAATGCCCTTGAGCTGCAACCGAATTAGCCGATCATTCGTTTTTTTAATTCTGTTCGCCGCGAGCTTCCTGAAAGCCCAACCATTTCGGAGGGAGATTGCGTCGATTCCCGTTTCGATGTTCGGAACACAGATCGCGCAGCCGTTTGCCGGAGGGATCAGTGCGCCAAACCATCAATTTGTCGACATCGACGGAGACGGTGATCTTGACCTCTTCGTGCTTGACGATGACTTGAACGTCGATTTCTACAGGAATGTCGGAACGCGAACTGCGGCGATTTTCGAGCTCCAACCCGATGCGATACAACTCCCGGCATTTCAAACTTTTTTTCTGTTCGTCGATTTGAACGCCGATGGATTGATCGATCTTATTACGGATAATTTCTCTTCCGGCGTACGGTACTACCAGAATGCCGGTGTCCGGGGACAGCCCATCTTTTTGCTCACCGGAAACCCGATCATGGATGCCGACGGACATCCTCTCTTTGCAGGGTTCTCGAGCATTCCCGCGTTCGGCGATTTCAATGGCGACGGTCTGGTGGATTTCATTTCCAGCAATACGGCGGATGGCTCGATCAATTATTACGAGAACCGCGGCACGGCATCCACTCCGGCTTTCAAGCTCATTACTACAGCGTTGCAGGGAATTACAATCATCGGAGATACATGCTTCACGCGGCAGTCCGCCATCCATCCTCAGGATGATGCCCATGGCTCCGGCGCGTACTCGGTTGCCGATATCGATTCGAACGGGACAACCGATATCTTCTACGGCGATTTCTTTTCGAGCGGCTTATTCCTTCTCAAGAATGCGGGAACGCGAACGATTCCCTTCATCGAGTGTGGCTCGAATCATTACCCGCCGGCTGAGCCCGTCGCGACATCCGGTTTCAACCAACCGACCCTCGTCGACATTGACGGTGACGGCGATCTCGATCTCTTCGTCGGAGTTCTGAACAATATGCAGCGTCATGGATTTTGGTATTACGAAAATACCGGGAATGCATCAGCGCCGCAATTTCAGCTGCGTACAAAAGATTATTTGTCTGTCATCGATGTCGGGCAAGATGCTTCACCGACTTTGACGGACATCGACGGCGACGGGAAACTGGATATCGTTGTCGGTACTCTCAACGGGCAACTGTGGTACTTTCATAACAGCGGCACGGTTCAGAATCCCTCCTTCACACTTGCCGATACGCTCTTTGGCGGAATCAGCGGAAATTTTTCCTATGCACCTACATTTGCCGACATCAACGGGGATGGTCTGAAGGATGCCGTCGTCGGGCAATTCAACGGCGTCGTCAAATTTTACCGTAACATCGGAACGACGTCTGTTCCTCAGTACGATCTCGACCCCGCTCACGTCGATTCCGTGAAAGTCGGGAAATTCGACTCCGCCCCTGCACTCATAGACATCGATGGCGATGGCGATCTCGATCTCTTCGTCGGGAAGTCGGATGGAACACTCAGCTTCTATCGGAATGACGGAACTGTAAACGCTCCGAGCTGGGCGCGCGTGTCGGAATTCTATCAGAATATTTTTGTCGTCGGAAATGCCAAACCGGTTTTTCAGGATATGGACAATGATGGCGATGCCGATCTTCTCGTCGGGAATGCGGATGGTGAAATTTTCTTCTATGAGAACTTTGGCACCGCGCAATCGCCCATCTTCCGATGCAGTCTTCGCAATTTCATTACACCGAGCCACATGAGAGATGCGGCGCTCACGCTTGGCGATCTTGATGGGGATGGGGATCTCGATGTTATTGTTGGAACATCGAAGGGTGGATTGCATTTCTATCGAAACGTTTACACCGGCGGTCCTGTCATCACGCATTCTGTCCGGCTTGTTACGCCGGCGGATGATGCTCGCAATCAGATTCTTCCTGTCACGTTTCGATGGACTGCATCGGGGTGCGCGAACGGATATCAACTGCAGGTTGCGGGCGATACGGCTTTTACTCGCTTGATCGTGAATGATTCTTCTCTTACCGACACCTCCTCTGTTGCAAGCGCCCTTGCTCATGGAAGCCAATACTTCTGGAGAGTGCAAACGCGCTTCGAGGGTGGACAAGTCGTGCAATCGGAAACACGATCGTTCACGACGATTCCGGCAATTCCACCGACACCCGTATTGATGTATCCTGCGAACCATGCAACAGGGCAAGTCTTAATTCTTCGCCTGCAATGGAACATGTCGCCGGGGGCAGCGCTGTACCACGTTCAGTTCGCGAGTGATCCTACCTTCGACAAGACAATCGTTGATGACACCACTGTTACAGATTCCAGCTACCTGGTTGGGCCGCTGGCTCGTGGAACGAAGTACTATTGGCGTGTCCGGGCAATGAATATCGCAGGCCGAAGCGCCTATTCAGACGGATGGTCGTTTACGACGTCGGCAATGACTGCATATACTTTGCGACAGAATTTCCCGAATCCTGTGAGAGAAGAAACCCAAATCATGTTTTCACTTCAACGTGATGAGTATGTCAGGCTTACGCTGTATAATATGCTCGGCAAGGATGTCGCGACGTTGTTGAATCAGACGCTGCCCGCCGGTGAGTACGCCATTCCGTGGAATGCTGTTGACTTTCCGAGCGGAGTTTATTACTATCGTCTCGTCACTCATGATTTTACGGCCATCAAGAAACTTGTTTTAACTAAGTAGAAAGGATCGTGTGCTTATGCCGACGAAAATCGTCATCAAAAATAATGGCAGCATCCGTATCGAAGGCGACTTTGAACTCTTCGACCAGAACGGGAACAAATTCGACCTCGCCGGCCGGACGACAATTTCACTGTGCCGATGCGGACACAGTAAGGATAAGCCGTTCTGCGATAGCTCTCACAAACTCGTCGGTTTACAATCAGAAATTGTTGCACGCGCGCTTCCGCCTCCTCAACCGAAACTATAGCAGCAGCGGCCAGTTGTTAGTTCCATCCGACACTCCGATGCTATTTGGAAAAAAGAGGAGAGTTTTGTAGTTTGCATCACCCAGAAGTTTTGATGGAATCTCGTTTCACATCGCATAGGTCTCTCGAAGTACAGTGACATACCAGCCAACGCTACTCCGTCCTACAACGAATACACACACCATGAGAATACTTCATCAGGCAGCGCTCATAGTCGTTGCCGTCGTCAGTCTTAACGCACAACAGTTCGAAGGTGCGATATCCATGAAAGCAACCAACTATGCTGATTCAATCCGGCACGTGGACTACTCGATCTTGATCAAGGGGAATTTAGCGGCTGCGAAAGTGCAGGATGGCGGTCCGGAGATGGAAGGAGGCAGGTTCATCTTCCGCGGCGATAAGAAAGTCATGTGGATCATTAACGACGAAAAGAAACAGTATCTTGAAATATCCCTCCGGAAAGATATGCAATCCGCCAAAGATGCCGTTGCGAATGTTGCTGCGAATGCGGCTAGGGAACTCCACCAGTCGGGAAAGAAGCAAACGATCCTCGGATATCCTTGTGAAGAATGGATTGCTAAAGATGATGATCGAGTTGCAACGATCTGGGCAACCGGGAAATTGGGCAATGTTTTTGCCGGACTCGCGGAGGCATTCGGTGAAATCGGAAAGAAGGATAAGAAGGAGGATCGGTGGGAAGATGAATTAGTGCGGATGAAAATGTTCCCGCTCACGATCGCGATGAAGAAGAGTGGAAAGCCTGAAAGCCTGCAGGAAGTGACGAAGATAGAACCCAAATCCGTCTCCGCGTCATCATTCGATCCGCCCGCGGGCTACGCCAAACAATCGCTTGATGAAGAAATATTGAACGTTATGAAACAGATGCAGGAACAGATGAAGAAAATGGGGAACGATTCTTCCGGCGAGAATTTTGATCTTGAAAAAATGATGAAGCACTTGAAGGAACACGGAGACGAAAGCGATAGTACCGATGGCAGTCGGTAACACATAGCGCCGAAATTCCCGACATGAGGGAATTTCATCGCCTGAATAACGAGTGCTTGAATATTGCTAACCATTATTTCGGAACTACACAATGAAGAAAACGCGTCGAAAATTTTTGGCTGACATCGGTCTTTCGGTCGGTGCAATCGCACTGGCGAAGGAATTCGCACAGGCGTTTCCATTCATCGGCGGTGATCAGAAAAAGGGTAAGGCATTGACGTTGAAACCGCCGGCGCAATCGGCTGCCCCTGTCGATTTTCGTTACGCTCCGAAAAACTGGCAGTCAACGTATTGTTTTCCGGACGATCCCTTCAAGAGCCTGGTTGGAAAACACGGCGAGCTTCTTTACGGTCATCAAGGTATCAACCAGCCATTCGATGTTTTTCCTCATGTCGTTTCAGTTGAACTGGCAGGCGCCGCGCCGGGAACATACGTCGGTCAATCCCTCGAAAGCCCTGCCATCCCCATCATCACAACGAAGCTCGAATGGGCGGAAGCAACAGCGACACTTATCTCCTTCGCAACGAAGGACGAAGACGAGGGGCGAGTCGATAATCTCATTCTGGAATTCACGCTGAAAGGCGCAGATGGCGCGCAGTGTTCTCCTGCAATCGCAATCAAATCCAGCAGCAAGTGCACCGCAGCAAGCGTAGATGAAGGATCGTCATCGAGAGGCCAGATGGGCATAGTTCGGATGGATGGCTCCTCCCTTGAGACCGCTTTCATAATTGTCGACTCTCCGATTGTGTTGGAGGAGTCCGAGGGTGTTCATCATGTGAAGCTGCAAGCGGGAACGCTCTCCGCAGCGAAGCCTATGCGATTCTTCCTTCGATTCCCTCAAGAGGGACAAAAGGTCGATAAGGTGAAGGATGGATTAAAGAAATCCGATCGTCTCCTGACTGATGTCCGAACGTTCTGGCACATGTGGAAGCCCTTCCAGGGGACTGTGGACTGGAAAGTCCGCGATGAGTATCAAAATTTCCTCGTTGCTTCAACGCGCAATATCCTTGAAGCGCGCGAAGTCAAAAATGGAAAACCGGTATTTCAAGTTGGGTCAACAATCTCTCGCGGTTTGTGGTACATCGATGGAGTTTCCCTTCTTGAAGCTGCGCGCTATCTTGGGCACGACGCTGCTGCCAAGCAAGGACTTGAATATATGTGGGACCAGCAACGAGACGATGGCTCATTCGTTGGCGGTGCCGGTGAAAAACACTGGAAAGATACTGCTGCAGCCGTGTATGCCCTTTGTCGGCACGCAGACCTGACGCAGAACTGGGATTACTTTAACGAGTTGTACCCGGATGCTTATAAGGCTATCATGTACCTGAGGGACTTGCGTACGAAGGGACTGGGTGATGGAACGATGAATGGTAAATATGGATTTCTTCCCCCTGGTTTTGGCGACAGTGGCCTTAGCGGCATACGATCCGAGCTGACAAATACTCTGTGGACGATTGTTGCAACGAGCGCATTGCTTGATATAGCCGATCGTTTCTTCCTTTCGAAGCGATCGGATCTCCGCGACTTCTTACGGGATCTGAAAGTAAGCGCCGTTGCATTCAACTCCGAGCTGATGCGCCGGCACCCGAACGGTTTCAACTATCTTCCGATGCTGCTCAGTGATGATCCGCAATGGCCGGAGAATGATGAACGAAAGCAGCCACGACCGCAAGTCGCACAAATCTATTTATCGCAAGCGATCTATCCTGGATTAGCGTTCCCGAAAGATCATAGAGTAACGACGGGCCATATCGAGTTGATGAAGGCTGTGACGAAGGAAGACATCCCAATCGAAACCGGCTGGCTGAATGATCGTTGCGTTTCGACGTACAATGCTGCCGTCGTTGCGCAAATGTATCTCTGGGCAGGCCTTCCCGATCTTGCTCGAAAGACGTTCATTGGATTCCTCAATCACGCTTCACCGCTGTACGCCTGGCGCGAAGAGCAATCGCTTCAGGATGCACCGTTCGAGAAATACATTGGCGATATGCCGCACAACTGGGCAAGTGCTGAATGCATTCGCTACCTCAGGCACATGATGATATTGGAGGATAGCGAGGATCTCCGTCTTCTCCAGGGCATCGGTCAGCCGGAGCTCGAGGCAAAAAAACAGATTGCTGTCGTCTCTTCGCCGACAAAATGGGGCCGCGTCTCGATGACACACGAGCCGGCGGAGAACAATCGGTGGGTCACGCGATTCAAGCGCGAAGCACTCGAGACAAGGTTCATGCCTGCGCTGAAGCAGGTTATCTTGCCGCGCAGACTCCCCGTGAATATGCAATTCGATAAACTTACCGGTGCGAAGTTCTATAAGAATGGTCCCGAGGTATTTGTTGATGCTGCAGCGACATCGTGGGAAGCCACATGGATTAACTTCGCTAAGTGATCGATGTTCGAACTTCGCTGAAACCCAATCCTAAACGAATCGATGGCGAGGGCAACCCACCGTACGGAATTTGATTTCACATGCGCATGACGCGTTGATGTATCCAGGCAGCTTGCCAACATCTTTTACACCTTTGTGAAATCCTTCCGTTGAGCCGATGATCAGGCGTTCGTAATCTGCCTCTCCCTATAAAAAGTTGTTTATGATGATGTAAGAAAGTACAATTGAGCAGGGGCTTAAAAAATGTCAACAGCAGGATATTCAAACAAGACGCTTGTCCAAAAGCTGGGGATCAAGGAAGGTCTGACGATCGCAATTGTGAATCCACCTTCAGGTTACCATCATGTTCTTGGAAAGCTCCCTCCACTCGTGGTTCGATATCGAAAGTTAGAACGCTCGGTGGATTTGATTCACTACTTCACGAAAGAAACGAGCGAGCTTTCCGACATGTTCCCGAACCTCAAGAAATCTCTGGTACACGATGGCGCGCTCTGGATTTCCTGGCCCAAGAAATCATCGCAGGTGCCGACCGATCTCAACGAGAACATTGTCCGCGAGATTGGGCTGAAGAATGGATTGGTGGATGTAAAAATTTGCGCAGTGGATGAGGTTTGGTCCGGCTTGAAGTTTGTCTTCCGAAAAAAAGATCGAAAGCAATGATAGAAATACACGTTGAAACCTGAAACAATGTATCTCAGCTTCAAACCGTTTGCCCCATGAAACCATCTTCTGAGATTACTCTCCTCCTTCAATCCATCGACGAAGGTTACTCGAAAAAAGCCTGGCATGGCCCCAACCTCCGCGGCTCGATTCGTGGACTCACCGCAAAGGAATCTGCATGGAGACCTGGCAAGGATCGCCACAACATCTGGGAGATCGTTGTGCACTGCGCGTACTGGAAGTATGCGGCGAGAAGAAGATTGCTCGGTGAGAAGCGCGGCTCGTTTCCACTGAGAGGAAGCAACTGGTTCACACGACCGGATGGCAAGCCGAATGAGGATGATTGGAGACAAGACATTAGACTATTGGAAGAAATGCACCGGGCGATGGTCGATGCGATCTCCGATCTGAAAGCATCCGACTTGAAAGTCATCCCTCGCGGCAGCAAAGTCGATAACCGTGCCATCATCGCCGGCATCGCCATGCACGACGTGTATCACGCGGGACAGGTACAGCTTATGAAAAGAATGATGTGAGGTGTGGGGATGTCCCGAGTTGTCGGGGCAGGGGAGAGGGTTACACCTTAAAACCTTATGCCATCCTCATTGTAGACTGTGATGCCATTCGGAGTGCCGATCCATAAATTGTTTCGCGTATCGTATTGAAGAGCAGTGACAGTATCGCTTGGAAGGTTTGCGGGGGCGGCTTTCGTAAAGCGGGTCCAAACGGTATCGCTTAAGCGAACCAGGCCCGAGTCTGTCCCAAACCAACGGAGTTTCAGGTAATTCGTCAAGACCGCATTCACTCTTCCTCCCGGGAGATTCCCATCTGTTGATTGGTGAGAATACTCTTTCCACGAGCCATCCGTTCGGTTGTAGGTGGCTGCGCCATTGTCCTTGCCGAGCCAGATCGTGTTAGAGAGATCGAAGGCGATGGAATTGATCTTGGAATCGAGCGATGTCGGAAAGGGGTAAGCATTCCAATTGAGCGAGCCGCCAACGGAATACTCTGTCATGGCGGGACCGCCAGTTTGGGTGCCAAACCAGACAGTATTGTCGTCCGGTTTGATTGCTACCACCCAAACCTGATTGGTCGGTAATGTTGAGATATCGTCACCTTTGCGATACTGGTGCCATACTCCTCCCTCATTGGTGGATTGGACGAACTGGTTTACGCCTGAAGCAGCAGTCACCCAAATCTCTCCATATTGAGACTCCGCAGACCGATCGGCTGCCAACGAGAGTGGATAATCAAATGCCCCGTTAGAGGATGTGAAGCGTTTCCACACACTTCTGTCGGAAGAGGGTGCGTATCGGACGATACCTCCACCTGCAAGAGCAAACCAAATTGCACGGTCTTTTGCATGGGCTATTGAATACACAATGTAACTTGTATCGGCTCCAAAGGTTGTGTAGTTGATCGTGCGAAGAGAATCGTGGATAGCTCCCCAATAGGTTCTGTCATAGTACAGGGCGCCATTCCGTGTTGCAAACCATACTTTACCGTCAAGACCCACAGAAATGTTGTAAATGTGGTCATCCGAAATGGGGCTGTTGGCGGTCGTGAAAGTATGCCATTTCTCATCGGGAGGTGGTTGGGAAGGAGGTTCATTCTTGCAGCCGGAAAGACCTAACATGCAAATGACAACAAGGAGAGGGGTCGTGCTTAGTATTTGACTATACAATCTCTTGCGATCCATGGGAACAATTCAGTTTTTCGTTAGTAGAATGCAATAGTGATTAGGTGACAAGTATGTAAGATAATAACTCCGCAAGCAACTACAAGTTCCGTTCCATTGAACTCTGGAACAGCAATAGTTGCCAGTCTAAGATTCATCTTGTGAAGAAATAAAGATTTACAACCGGCACTTGTGAAGCACAAGAGAGAATGTTAGAAGAGGAAGTATGGAATCTTGCAGTACACAAAAAAATCAAGGCTTCTTTGCCGAAACTGCCTTCAAGGCACATTTTCTCCTTGACTGTCACATAAATTTTTGTTATACTCGTGCTCGTGTTTAGCCTTATTTTCAATCAGCAAACTCCTTTAATCTCTCATCGCATCTTTGGTAACGTCTATGAACGGTAAACGAAATATCGTCCCGGTAGTTTCATTACTCCTCATTGTTACCGTGGTTGGACTGTTGAATTTGAGCTGTTCGCAGTACGATTATAGCTCTCCCATTCCTGGATTGGTTGATGTCCGTCTTCGTACGATCACCGATACGTCAAAAATTCCTTTCAGTCCGCTGAACAATTTTGTGCTCAAGGTCGTAGAAGTTGTGGCCGTTCGGTCAGACCTCGCCTATGCGAAGATTTATGCTGACCTGAAAGCTCTCAATCGGACGACTGGAGTCTACAATACTCTTGACTATCGTGCGAGGGATTCCTCGTTAGTAATTGGCCAAGGATTCCTGCCGCCGGGAGATTATCTGGGAATTCTGATGATCGTTCAGCCCGGAGATTTTGTTGTGCTCGATGGTTATCGAAGCATCAGAGTTACTACGCCGCCGAGATTTGATACCGCATTGAAATTCCGCCAGCCATTTCATGTCTCCGAGCAACGGACGACTCGAATTGTGCTTACGATCGATCTCTCGAAGTCATTGCTTCCACAGGTCGATACCTACTTGTTCAATCCACTATACTATATTTCATCGATTCAATACGAGTAGTCTATGTCGAAGCAAACAATTGTTTCTATCCTATCGGTCATTTCGCTCACTGTTGTTGTTTTGATTGCATGGAGCTGCGAGGGGGGTGGGCCTCCCATTCCGAACACCAAACCTATTACGCGGCTGGCGAATGTACCGCCGCCTGATAGCTTCATCGTCTCCGATAATCCTCGACTTACACTTTCGTGGATTGGTGATGATCCCGATGGCTACGTTATCGCGTTCCGCTATCGATGGAGTTACCGCTTGAACGCAGCCAGTCCGTTTGAGTATAAGCCGTGGACAACCGTCCTAAGCCTCTGGAACATTGTCGGCGGAGGAACGGAGGGAAAAGACAACTTTGCCCTCATGACTGATGCTGATGTCGGAAATCTTCCCAATGTTTACCACTATTTTGCTATTCTGCTTAATGGACTGAACGACGACAGTGCCTCGGTGCTTGTTCGCGGTGAAAGTCTCAACATTGCCGGTGCACACGTCTGGGCCTCGAATCCTCGGGCTAATCGTTTTCCGGTTCATACAAAGCCGACGAGCGGGACATTTATATTCGATTCGCAGGATAGCTTGAATCCCCATACGTTTGAAGTACTTTCGGTCGACAATAATGCCGCCGAGGGTGACCCCGCAAGAGTATCCTTCGGAACACCACGTGTCATCCCACCGCGTGCGGAAGTCATTGGCTACCCGGACGATACCGTAATGGTGATCGATCAACAGAGCGAGACATTCTCCGGGATCAAGTTTGAGTTCCGTGGCTTCGATCCGAACAGTCGTACCATTGATTACTCCTGGGTTGTCGACAGGGATCAGTGGCCTAAGGAGAGTATCCCGTGGTCTCCCTTCAGCCAGAATACCGTAGTGTATATAACTGCCAACGACTTCCCGGATCCGTACGCGACGAATCATACGATCTACGTCCGGGCACGCAACGAGTTCGGCTCGATCGATACGGTCGGATTCTTCCTCCGCCAGAGGTTCGATAGTAATAACACCCCGCTTTTGGATTCGCTCGGCCATCCGATCAGGGACACGGTCAAGGCGCAGAAAAATTTTATCACGATCTATCCACCATTCCGGCGGCCTGCATACCAACAGCGGATTCTTTTGTTGAATATTTCTTATAGTTATTTTGACGATACACCTTCTCACCCCTCGCAGTCGAGGATCGATCAGTATTATTTGTCGTTGCTCGGAAGTATCGGGAAATCTTCGAACGTTGATGTGCTTAACGTCATTGATAATAATAATACGGGAGAGCATTTCTTTCCTGGTCGCGGGATACTGAGCAACTACAGCACCGTTATTTTGGTCGGAGATGCGATTGACCTCAGACCAAATTTAAGTGACTATAGCTGGCATCATAACTACCAATGGACCACGCGGGAAAAGATTTTACTTGATTATTGCTACATCGGCGGGAAGATGATTATTAGCGCATGGAATCTTCCATGGATCTTGAATGCAGGAATAGGAGCGCTCACGACGAATATCTGCCATATCCAGAATGTCGATAACCCTAGACAGATAGATACCGACACCTTGCACACCACTTTCATCGGGGCCCGAGGTGAAAAAGGATACCCCGCATATATTCGGGTCGACTCGACAAAACTCGAACCCGACTGGCGCGGTAGTTTACATTACTTGATTCCAGGACGGCCGTTTGGGTTTGGAGAGATTCTCTATCGGTATGATACGGCGAAGGACGATCAATTCGAAGACAGAACTATTGGAGTACGGTACCTTGGCGTCACCTTTGATGCAATCTACTTCGGGTTTCCCCTGTATTATATGGAACAACAAGGTTCGACCGATGCTCTGCGACAGGCACTCTCCGATATCAACGAATTAAATCGATGATTATAGGGAAAGGATATTGATTATGAATTCAACTCTACGATTTTTTGTAGCTTTCTGCCTGTTCCTTTTCCTTACAGTTTCCCTGGCGGTTGCAGGCAATACAGGAAAAGTTATTGGTCGAGTGACCGATAAGCAGTCCGGTGAAGGATTGGTATCGGTCAACATCCTCGTTGTCGGTACAACTCGTGGTGCCGTAACAGATGTCGATGGCCGATACACGATCATTGGTATTCCCATTGGCACATATACCTTGCGTGCAAGTCAGGTCGGTTACCAGCAGATGGACATTACCGATGTGAAGATCGGTGCAGACGAAACAACGCAGTTGAATTTCCAGTTGCTCGCCAGTGCCGTTGAGATTACGGGAGTCACTGTTTCTGCGGATGCACAGCTCGTGAATTCGTTAGCGACAGGATCGACACAAACGGTTAATGCAAAAGCAATTGAAAGCATCCCGAACGTCAAGAGCGTCGAAGACGTCCTTCGTCTCCAGGCTGGTGTTGTCAAGCAGGGCAATAACCTCTTCCTCCGAGGTGGACGCGCCGACGAGGTACAGTACCTAGTTGACGGCATTCCGACAAACAGTATTTTGCCCAACACGGGGTCGCTGACGACTGCGGGTGCGAACGATGAACTGCAAAAAGTGTACGCGGGTGTTCAGTCGGGCACGGTCGGCGGCGGTGCAACGGGATTATCGGTTTCTGCGAACGCAATCCAGTCGGTAAGCGTTCAGACCAGTGGGTTCGATGCCGATCTGGGGAATGCACAGTCCGGCGTTGTCAATATTGTCACTAAGTCCGGCGGAGATCACTATTCAGCATCGGCGCAGTTTCGTACCGACAGGGTTTCCCCATCCAACCAGAATGAAAATTACAGCTCGTTCTCCCTTGGCGGCCCGGAACCACTGACCAAGTACCTTTTCCCGAGTCTTGGATTGAACATCCCGGGAACGCTGACGTTTTTCTTCAATGCCGACGCTGATCGAGCCGATGGTCCGTACAACTTCGTCCAGAACGAGTTCTACCATCCAATCGAGCGGCGGGTGGAATTGAACGGCTTCCTTGGTGGAGTACTCAATGGTCTTGGATTTCGTTATCACGATGACCAGAAAAATAATTTTACGTTCAACTCGAAGCTCAAATACGATATGAGCGGTTCCGACCAATTCTCTTACGGATACCGCGCAAGTCTTTCCTCTTCACATGATTACAACAATGCCTGGAAATTCCGCGCGGATTCCTCCTTGCTGACAGCAAAGCTCTCAATCCAACACGTGTTCTCGTGGACTCACTTTTTCACGCAGAATTCCTTCATGCGCATACACCTCGCAAGGGTTGAGCAGCAAGATGGCAACGACGTTGCCGGTATTAAGCCATCCGATTACTCATCCGCATATCAGAAAAGAGATCCGAATGATGATGGCTTCAACGAGCTTGGAACCGATCAGAAGTGGTACAAGGCGAATACCAATGTGTGGACTGCCCGTTTTGACTTTAACAGTCAAGTGCATCCCTTGCACCTTATAAAGACAGGTTTGGAATTCAACTATGAAGAGATCAATTCTACGGAAATTGTTCGACCGACTGTTCCGCTTTCGTTCAACGGTGCGGATGCCTATCCTCCGTATCCGCCTGAGCTCGGTCGAAATCGTGGAGACTATCCGGGCTATGGACAATTTCGCTGGAACCTGAATAATTATCCGAATCGCGGCGCCGCGTACATTCAGGATAACATCGAGTTTTCCGGACTCAACCTTCACATCGGTCTCCGGTACGATTATCTTGATATTGGAAAACAAACCTACTACCAAGATTACATCGATAACTGGACTGATGCACTCAACGATCCAAGTACGCCTGACAGTTTGAAGCTGAAGCCTGAATGGCCGTCTCACATCAGCGGCGGCAGCACATTTAAGTACTACGTGCTGCATGGATATATGAGTCCTCGTTTGTCGATTGGTTATCCGGTGACGGACCGTATTGTATTCTATTTCAATTACGGCCACTTCCTTCAGTTCCCCGACCGTGATCGTTACTTCCGTGATCCGACGATCCTTGGTGCCACGAATAATACTATAGGGAATCCTGATCTCAAGCCGCAACGGACTGTGTCGTACGAAGCGGGTTTCGAAGACCAGTTCAGCGATGATATGGCGTTTGCCATTCACGCTTTCTACAAAGATATCTTCGATTACGCAGACGTGTTCAAGCGTGCAGGAAACAATTTCTATCGCAATTTCGACTACGGTAGCGGACGCGGATTCGAGCTGACATTCAATCAGGCATTCGCCGGGAATTTCTCCGCGAGCCTGAGCTACACATACCAAATTGCGAAAGGACGGTCGTCTAATCCGCTGGCAAATCTCTTCCAACCCCAATTCGAGTTGCCACGTGAGAGCAGACTCGATTGGGATCAGAACCACACGGGGAATATCTTCGTCACCTATCGTGTCAGCCCGAAGGAGCCTGGAACATTCTTCGGATTGCCGTTCGTGAACAATTACGGCATCTCTTTCACATGGAGTTTTGGCAGCGGCTTGCCATTTACTCCAACCCATGGCCGCGAGACCGCGCGCACGGTGTACTTCCACAACGGCGAATCGAAGCCTTATACGTCGACAGTCAATCTGTCGCTTTACAAAGGATTCATTTTGATGGATCGACTGAATATGCTGTTCACGCTGGATGTGACAAATCTGTTTAATCGCAGAAACGTTAATAATGTGAATGATGCAAGCAATCCAAGTCTCCCCAACGGAGACCCGGCGAAATACGGTGATTACGACCCGGGTACGGGCGAGATTTATCCATGGTACCAAACAGATTCACGCCTGAATCCCGCTAACTTTGGGGATCTGCGCCAGATTATTTTCGGCCTCAAACTCAATTGGGACTAATCACGAGTTTAATGCGAGAAGGATGATCGACTATGAAACGACGCTGCTTCATTTTTCCTCTGCTGCTGATCATCGTCGTATTAACGGCGAACGCGGCTGATAAGAGTGCATTCGACTTTGCGAGGGCCGGAGGGCGTTCTCTCGGAAAGACCGCTGTAGGGGTTGCGTGGGCGAAAAGGGTTTTGCAAGGTTACAATATGCGTGTCTGGCTGAGTAACCAAATGGCGATGGGTATCGAAGCGTGGGATCCGTTTAACGTTCCGGACGGTGATTGTGGTAGCCCGGGTATCGGCATGGAATACCCCGTCGGTGCGTGTATCGAACACCTTTATGGTGCTGCGCCTTTTATCGGCGGTAAAATCAATGGCGCAATACATGTCAGCGAAGGCTACAACGGTGATGATGCACGAATGGAGTTCTTACCGGAAAGACAAGATACAGCCCGCGATAAAATCTGGCGCACGCATGCAGGTACAGAAGAGTTTCATCCGAACAACGACGGTTATAGTGGGTACTATTGGAGGAATAATATCCAGGTGAATCGCAGAGGCTGTGACGATGACGGTGACGGGAAAGTCGACGAGGACGATCTCGATGGTCAGGATAATGATGGCGATTGGAATCCCCTGACCGATGATATCGGTGCAGATGGATTACCGGACAGTCTTGAAGTGAGTTGCGATGGGAAAACGTACAATGCTGCCACGAATCCCGATCCTGCGTACGATAACTACGACCCGGGACAATTCGATAAGTGCCATCTTGACCAAAACGGCAATTATATCCGCAAGCGCGATAAAGATAAGTACACACAGAATAACGGTAAACCTGATCATGGCGAACCACATGTCGATGAAGATTACGCGGCACTCTCCGACAACGACCTGTATATGGCGGCAACCGACACATTCAGAAGCTTCACGATCGGAAGCCACTTCCCGATGGGCGTCAAACTTTTCCAGAAGTCCTATGCGTGGGCAGGAGATTTTGCGGAAGGCGTTCTTCCGATGGATTATTTTTTCGTGAATGTTGGCAGAAATGTAATTCATGATGCCTATGTTGGCTTCTTTGCTGACATGGACGTTGGACCGGTGAACGTGCCCATCTATTACACACACGATTATGCATGTTACTTCGCGGATCTGCGAACAGCGTATATCCACAATGCTCAAGACCGCGGTGCAACACCGGCAGGAATAACCGTGCTCGGAACGCCGCGCCCGCTTGACTCGCTAAAATATGTTTTCCAGTGGCACGGCTTCAATAACCCCGGTACCGACGATTCAGTGATCTATGCCTGGATGAGCGGCCAAGCATTCCCAAATCAACTTATCAAGACATGCCAGACGCCGGACTCGCCCACCGATACACGATTCTTCTTTGCGTTCGGACCGTTCGATGGACTCAATCACTCGGGATTCAGACCCGGTGACACGTTGAAAATCTCCGTTGCGCTCGTGAGCGGTGAAGGTGTGGAAGACGGACCAAATAACCTCCATGATAACGCAGAGAAAGCTCTCAAGCTGTATCTACGAGGTTACCGGCCACCAATCAATTTGCCATCCCCACCCCTGCAGGTCACGAACCTGCTCGAGAAACCGTATGGAGTCAAGTTGGAGTGGGGCGGTCACCTCGATCCATTATTCAACCCAGTATCGATTTGGGATGATTCAAACAAGTTAGCCCAGGCTGACACTGGATGGAGAACAGCGAATCCCCCTTGCAGTCAGGGTGTGTTGGGATGCGAAGGTGGACATCTTTGTTCATACGACAGCGCTGGACATCCACATCTGACCGGAGGCCGTATCTTTGAAGGCTATCGCCTGTACCGTAGTGAGGATCCGAAGGATAACCCTCGTGACAAGAGTTGGACACTTGTTCGGCAGTACGACATGGCAGGTGATGGATTTGAGTTCAACACCGGCATTGACACTGTTTTTTATGATACCAATCTTGTGCGCGGGAAGAGGTACTGGTACTCTGTGACCTCCTTTGGTATCCCAGATATTGCCGTCATTCCCATAAAAGATGCACAGGGGAATTTACACTTCGATACTCTGTTCGCGCGAAACGTCGAATCGCCGCTCAGTGAGAATAGAAAGAGCGTCGATATTCCATTCTCAGTGTCAGAGAAAATCGGCGAGGTACGAGTTGTGCCGAATCCGTACCGCGTTGATCAGGATTACACGTATGAAAATGGAGGATGGGAAAAGGAGTCCGCAAGCTGGGATGAAGGGAAACGTCTTGTCAAATTCATCCATCTCCCGAATAAATGTACGATCAGAATCTTCAGTCTAGCAGGCGATCTCGTCACAACACTTTTGCATGACGATCCTGAACGCGGGGAATTAGAATGGAACATTCTCAGCGAAAGTGGTCGTGCACTTGCCAGTGGCATCTACATCTTCACTGTCGAATCAAACTACGGTAAGCAAATCGGCAAATTCGCATTGATACGCTGATTGATTGGAAGGAGACCTTACGCATGAAAAAAACACTATTCGTTATAACATACGTGGCAGTTCTTTTCTTCACGTTGCAGCACGATGCACGTGCCGGTAACCGGTCGGGAACTGTTTCCGGCCAGTTTCTCAAGATTGGTCTGAGTGCACGTGCCATCGGAATGGGAGGTGCACAAGTTGCCGTTGCTGACGGAGTACAATCCATGGGGTACAATCCTGCCGGTATTTTGAGTGTTAACAATTATGGATTTGCCGCCACCTACACCGCATGGCTTGCCGGTATTCAACACTCATACGCAGGAGTCGTCAAGACCATTCCAGGCGTCGGAAGCATTGGTGCGAGCGTGATTTTGTTGACGACGGACGATATTGAGGAGAATACGGTTGCGTTTCCAGAGGGAACGGGGAGAACCTTCCGCGCTTCCGACTTCGCTTTCAGCCTTGCATACGCACGGCAGGTTACCGAGCAATTCCGGGTGGGAATCAACGGGAAAGTCATTAAGTCATATCTTTTCAATAAAGAACTCGGAACGTCCACCTTTGCCTTCGACATCGGCACACTCTACGACATCCCGATTCTTCGGAGCCACATCGGCGTGTCGCTCACGAACATTGGCAAAGATGTCCAATTTATCAACGAAGCATATTCGCTCCCAACGGCACTCCGGTTCGGCGTTTTGGTTGACGTACTTCGCGATCCGTCGAATCAGTTCGTTTCCACTTTTCAGGTCACGCGCCTCAATGACGCTGACGAGCAATACAACGTTGGTGGAGAGTATACATTCAGCTCGATAGTAGCACTTCGAATGGGATGGAAGTTCTCCTATGACCAGGAAGACGTTACCGCTGGGTTTGGTCTTCGACTCAATTCTGTCGGACTGAACGGCATGTTGGACTATGGCTTTAACAACTTCAAATACCTCCCGGGAACTCACTCATTCACGCTGGAATTACAGTTCTGATGAGTTGTGACCCATCTGTTCACGATTGTACAATCATGGAGAATGTAATGAAACTGTTGTTGAGAGCTTTTTTTACCTCCGTTGCGGTGCTATCACTTTTTATGTCCGGTTGCGATCTGACGAAAGATCAGTCTCCAAGTGGAGATGGCTCCAAGTCAGATGCCCGGGACCTCGTCATCACGGAAGTCTTCACAATTTCTCCGGATAAATATTACGCTTATTCATGGATTGAGATTTATAATCCGACGAACAGAACGATTCGGTGGAACGACGAGACAAAACCTGCATATGGATTCGCGGTTGGAACAGACGGTACAATCCTCCGGACGCTCGATGACGGCGCAACGTGGAACGATTCTCTGTCAGCTGCGCAGTCGAATACCTTGAACTCCGTTGCCTTTCCCAATGCTGATACCGGATTTGCCGTGGGTGATAAACGAACAGTTCTCAAGATTCACAGGAACGGTGTGGTCGACGATTTAAGCCCGCAAGCAAAGGCGGTTGTTCCGGATCCGACGATCAATTTTAATGCGCTTGGCGTGGCGGCAGACGTGCAGAACCGCATCGCATATATTGCTGGAGATAAGGGAACAGTGCTCCGAACCGTTGACCGCGGTTTCACGTGGACGTTACCACGTACTTCTTTAGGGACAACGAAAAATATGGAGGGAATTTATGTTCAGTTCCCACGGATTTTCCTCGCCGGCGACTCTGGTGCATTCTACGAATCAACAAATGCAGGAACAGGGTGGACACAGCGTATCGTACCCGAACCGTACCGGACAACGAACTTCTATGGTGTTGTCTTCACAGGGGATACTGGCTGGGCAGTCGGTGAGAATGGAGCGATCCTTTCTGCCGTCGCTCTCGCAAGCAACGCCGGTGTGATTTGGATCCCCGAAACCTCGAATGTAGCGGTAACGCTCCGCGGTGTTTTTGTTGCCCCCTATGAAACTGAATTTCGCCAGAGGTTCGGATGGGCCGTCGGCGACAGTGGAACGATTCTGAAAACTGAAAACAACGGCGCCACGTGGACCACAGTTAACAGCGGCACGCAGACAAGGTTAAATAGAGTTACATTTGCCGATAGCTCGCGAGGGTGGATCTTCGGCGATCAGGGCTTGATCCTTGCCACGACAGACGGTGGATTGTCGTGGAACCAGCAGCGAAGCAACACAACGAAGAACTTGAAAGGTGGTGCGATCCTCCCGCTCAACATTGTTGTCCAGAATTTCTATGTTCTCCAGATGTACGGCCAGAGGAACTATGTCTTCTTCGATCCACAAACTGGAACGCTGAACACCGATTTCATTACAAGGGTCGATACAGGCCTCCTTCTTTATACGCCTGCGTTTAATCAAAATGTTGTGCAGGGTCCGGGGAAATTTGTTATTGTCTCTAACGACAGCGTCAAGTTCCAGGACCATACGAAGCTTGGGCCGGGTTCAACGGAAGTACTCAACTTTTCTCTTGCCGTCGATTTCTCCGCAGTCAACGGTCAATTCAATTTACTCAAGTGGGCGCTGCTCCCCTCAAGTGAGATACGGCTTCTTAAAATTTCCGCGCGGATTGTCAATCAAAACGTTTCAGACTTTAATTCAAGGGTTGTTGATGTCGTCAGGTTTGGAGGATACAGGCCGACGCCGGATGATTACCCGAATAATGAGCCGGCCGGATTTATTCCTGAATTCTGGTCGCTGGCCCGGTACAGCGACGATTTCGGTGACGATCCGCAGAAGCTTAACACCAAGAATTCGTTCTTCATGGCTCGCGATCCTATCCCCGGATGGTACAGTCAGGAGCGTAAGCCGAAATAGACCACAGTCTTTGTTTTGGGAAAAAGCCGGGAGAACGATCTCTCGGCTTTTTGTTATTGTGTCACAAGCGTGGAGGAAGTCAGCTGCTTTCCTAGTGATACACACTCTTTACGAATGTCAAGCCTAGGGGATACTTTCTCTCGACGACATAGCAGAATAATGAGTAAAAGTTTTATCGGTGAGGAGTCGGTGAGGGTGAACATGATGTCGGCATCATCAGTGCTGAAGGTGGGAGTTGAACCCACACCCGGGGTAAGCCGGACTGGATTTTGAGTCCAGCGCGTCTGCCAGTTCCGCCACTTCAGCAGGTCAACACACCATCGGGAAAATCAAAAGGGATATGAAATAGGTGTGTGCAGTCACACCTTCTGGAATCCAATATACAAAACCTGCCGTACTATTCCAATATATGGCACATGGGTACACTTGCTTCTTGTCGATTTTTTTGGAACATTAAACGTCACTTTTAAAATAGTTTCTTGACGAAATGAAAGGCTTCGATGATTGAACTCATCCATCTCACGAAAACATTTGGAAGCTTTACGGCTGTTCATGATCTGACGCTTACTATCAATCCGGGGGAGTTCTTTGGCTTTCTTGGCCCGAACGGCGCAGGAAAAACCACGACGATCAAAATGATGACAGGACTCTTCACGCCAGCTTCAGGACAAGTTCGGATTAATGGAATAGACATCCAGGCAGAGCCAGAGAGAGCGAAGAGGAACATCGGCTACATTCCCGATCAGCCGTTCCTTTATGAAAAACTCACAGGGAGAGAATTCCTGTATTTCAGTGCGGGATTGTACAACGTTCATCACGCAGACATAGCAGAACGGATACGAAAATTGACGGAAGCCTTCGAGATCGGCGCTTGGATTGACCGCCGGACGGAATCGTACTCGCAGGGGATGCGGCAACGCATCGCAATTACTGCCGCATTACTCCACGATCCTACGGTTCTCATCGTTGATGAGCCGATGGTCGGCTTGGACCCGAGGAGCGCATACCTTGTGAAGCAAGTGTTGAAGGAACGATCGAAAGCGGGGGTTTCGATCTTTATGTCTACACACAGTTTACCTGTCGTGGAAGAACTGTGCGATCGGGTAGGCATCATCAAGGAAGGTATATTGGTTTTCGAAGATACCGCGGGTTCGTTCGAGATCTTTCGGGATAAATACAATGGGAGTTTTGAAACATTGTTCTTGGAATTGACGCGCTGAGAGACATGCGCGATATTCTCCACATAGTGCGATTCAAGTTTCGGACATTTCTCACGCTTTCGACCGAGTGGCAGAAGCACAACATCGTCCAACAGGCTGCTTCGGTATTTGTTTTTGGCGGATTCATTCTTGGGGCATACCTTGGTGCAAGGGTAGCGACCGACTACCTTCTGGATACTGCAAAGCTCGGCTTGTTCCTGCTTCACCGGTTCATCTCCATGGCGCTCTTTGTTTTCTTCCTGTCTGTGAATGTCGGCAATATCATTGTCTCGTATGCGACGCTGTATCGATCGCCGGAGACCGCTTACTACCTTACTACGCCGATTTCTCACACGAGTCTCTTCCTCGTGAAGTTCTTCGATAATTTCTTTTACAGCTCAGCCGCTTTCTTTCTGATCGCGTTGTCCGTACTGATAGGTTACGGCTCACACTTTCACTTGCCATGGGACTTTTATGCCCGAACGCTGATGCTGATGCTTTTTCCTTTCATGCTGCTCTCCGGTTGTATTGCGGTAATGCTTCTACTCGTACTGATGCGCTACGCACATCGAATAGGAATTCGAAAAATCATCATGTTCTTGGTTGTGCTGTACCTCGGGGTTCTCTTCGGTTACTTTCACGTTACGAACCCCATGTCTCTTGTATCATCGGTCGTTCAGCATTTCCCGCACGTCGATCAGTACTTCGGATATCTCGATCCGGCGATAGCGCAATTCCTTCCGAACCATTGGATTGCCGAGTCTCTCTATTGGACGATGCGCGGCGATGAGTCGCACGCACTTTCGTACACGTGGTTGCTGCTTGGCACAACAGGAATTACTTTTACTTCGATGGTGTTCATCGGCAAGCGGCTCTTCTACAAGAGCTGGCTTTCGTCGCTTGACTTGCTCATGGCTCGCGAGGTGCAGTCCTCGCGTCTTCACATTCTCGACCTGACAAACCCATCGCGACTCAATCCTCAAACCAGCGTGCTCGTGAAAAAAGAAATCTGGCAGTTTCTTCGCGAACCCAGCCAGTGGATTCACCTTGGCATTCTTGCTATTCTGATCGTGACATTCTTGGTGAGCGTGGCGGGGATCGACTTCAAGCAATCGCTTCCATCATTTCAAACGATTTCATACCTCGTACTTCTGATATTCAGCATCTTTTTGATCGCATCAATTGCACTTCGATTCGTTTTTCCATGCATCAGTGTCGAGGGGGCGAATTTCTGGTCGATCTTGAGTGCTCCGGTGAGCCGGGGGAGAGTGTTCTGGATAAAATTCTTTCTTGTCTTTCTGCCAATTCTTCTCCTCAGTGAGTTGCTGGTGATTTTTTCGCATCGCTCACTCGGCAAGTATAGTGCGGTTATTGAAGCCGCCGGGGTGATGATGCTCTGCTCGTCATTTGCCCTGGTAAGCCTCAACCTTGGCGCCGGCAGCTTCTTCGCAAACTTTCGAGAGAGAAATCCGATCCGCATCGCGTCATCGCAGAGCGCCACACTCACGTTCTTGCTCTGCATCGTGTACGTAGTTGTGTTAGTCGGAGTTTTTTACCTCCCGCTCAATGGCTACTTCGGCTATATGCTTCGGGGTGCTTCATTCAGGATGGAAACGTTCTGGTCTGCTGTGATCACAATTGCCGCGATGTCGCTCATTGTCGGAGCCGTATCGCTCGTCCTTGGCTATCGTGCGTTGCGGAGAGATTATTAGCGGGTTGAAAATCGTCATTGCTTTCTGTATGTTACGTGAAATATGAAGCTGAATGAAATACAGCTTGCGCGGATCCTCGATAACGCGCGATCGCTCGTCGAGGAGGACAAACATCTTCACGCCATGCAGGTGTATCATCGATTGCTGCGAGAAGAGCCGGCGTTCCTTCCCGCATACGTCGGGCTTACATCGCTCTACGCCGAGCTTGGACAGTTCCCTGCGATCATCAGGTTACTCAAGCGCGCTCTTGAATATGCGCCCGGGAACGGCGAGTTGATTTTTCTCCTCGGCAGTTATCACTTGCGCATGGAGGAGTACGATGCGGCGCTCTCGCGTTTTAAACAGTTGGCGGAAAAGAAGCTTCCGCAAGTACATTTCAACATGGGTGTCGCGTATTTCTACAAGAATAATATCAAAAATGCCGAGGAGCAGTTCCGGCTTACCATGAAGTTCGATCCGGCATTTCCGAAGATCAATGAATCGCTGGGAGAGCTTCTCATCAAGCGGGAGGCGTACACTGAAGCAATCGATTTCTTAAAGCGAGGAATTGCCGCCGATCCCTACAGCGCCGTCAATCATCATTTGCTGGGCGTTGCGTACGGCCGGCTTGATGATTGGAAGAGTGCATCCAGGGAATTTATCCTTGCGGTCGATATGGATCCTGCGGAGGCCATCAACTGGCAGATGTGCGGCGATGCGCTGCATCATCTGAAACGTCATCAGGAGGCAGAGCAGTACCTGAGAAAATCGCTCGAGCTGGATCCGAATTCTGCCGATACCTGTGTCACGCTCGGCCACGTACTCGTTGCTCTGGGAGATCCGACCGGCGCCGGCGAATTCCTCAAGAAAGCGCTCACACTTGATTCTCAGAATGCGCGGGCTAAGGACCTGCGGTGGAAGCTCCAGCAGAAATCCAAACAACACTCACACTAAGTTTCTCACAAACCTCTTTTCCGACTGATGGCGCGGTCTCTTCGGCATATCTTTCTTGCACTTCTCTTGGGTGCAGGAGGAATAGTATTGGCGCAAGACGCATTCCACTATAGTGAAGTGGCTGAGCAGCAATTCGCACATGCTGTGTCGATGTTTGAGGAGGAAAAATATAATGAAGCCGTGCAACTCTTTGACTCTCTTTCACATCAGAAACCGATTCATCAACGAACAACTGCGGCGCAACTGATGGAAGCGAAGTCGCTGTTTCAACTCAAACAATATAATCGTTCTGTCGCGTTGCTCGACTCGCTCCTCGAGACTTATCCGTACACATCCTATGCCGGCGACATCCACTACACGCTCGGCGAAAATTACACGATGCTGCAGCGTTACCAGAATGCGTCACGATCGTTCATCAAAGCGATGGAAGCGACGAACGATTCGATACTTGATCGCCACATACAGAAATCGTTCATCCTTCTTGCAGATCAGCGTTTAGATGCCGTCTTTTTGAATCAACTGAGACTTCAGGCAACGCACGAGGATGTCGGAGACTTGCTCACGCTCAAAACGGCGGAAAAAGATCTCCGGGACGGTCATACTGCCCATGCTCGCGCTCTTATCGACGAGCGCTTGAAACTGCCCCATCATAGTACGTACGGAAAGTTCCTGGCTGCACTGCTCTCGAAAGAGAATGAACCGGCTGGATTCAAGATCGGTGTGGTGCTGCCATTGATGACGCGGTCATCCGGGAATGGTGTGGCAGCACTGGCAAAAGAGATGCTGGATGGAATGAACTTTGCAGCCGGCGAATACGCATCGGCAGCACACGCTGCTGCGCGCGTAACGCTTGATGTACGAGATACAGAACGTGATTCCGTCCTGGCAGTTCGTGCAGTTCAAGAGCTGAGTGCTTCGAAGGATGTTGTCTGTATCGTCGGACCGCTCTTCAGCAATTTGGTTTCTGCTTGCGCCTCGATTGTCAATCGAGAACATGTGCCGCTGATCTCTCCGACGGCAACAACGAACGGACTTGCGGCATCCGGCAGATATGTCTTTCAAATGCACCCGGACTTTGCAACACGCGGAACAATAATGGCGCGTTATGCAATTCGTGAGATGGGCTATCGTACACTCGCAATCCTTTCGTCAACGGAACCGATAGGCGCTTCTGTCGCAGAGAGTTTTTCCGGGGAAGCACAACGGCTTGGCGCACGAGTGATCGCGATGGAAACGTTTCCCCGGAATGCAAACGACATTCGCGAGCAGTGCATGTCCATCCGCCGCTCTGCCCTTGACGCGTATCCGACGATCTCGTTCGCGAAGCTTTCACGGACTGACTTCGATAAACTTCTGAAAGCCGGCGTCAATCGCCGGCGAATCGATTCGCTCGTTGCAGTTGGTGGAAGTATCCCCGCAACGAAGCTCCTCGGCCCGCAGGGGGTGCGGATTGCCGATTCTCTTCGCATCAAACTTTCATCGCCGGCGACGGAATCGGAAAATCTCAACGTGCCCGTTACGTCCATCGATGCAATCTTCGTCGCTATTGATGACGCGGAAGAAATTGGTGTGATTGGTTCACAACTCAATTACTTCAACATCAAAGCACAATTTCTGGGGAACAACGAATGGTACGATCCCACGCAGCTCGATGCCCAGAAGCAATATGTCAATGGCGTCGTCTTTGCTTCCGACACGTATATCGATGAACATGACCCGCACTACCTATCGTTTGTTCAATCATTTCGAAGTACAGGCGGGAAGCAGCCGACAAAATACACACTCATCGGCTACGATGTGTTGAAGCTCATTCTCTCGCAAGCGGGAGGAGGACAATCAAGCCGAGAAGTTATGACAGATGCGCTCTCGAAGATTCGGGAATTCAAAGGTCTTCATTCTTCGATAACGCTCTCCGGCGGCAGAGTCAATTCGACCATGCATATGATGAAGTACTCCAACGGCGAAGTCAGGAAGATTGGAGAAAGCACGCGCAACGATTAACCATTTCCGGGAGGCAGGCATGACACGACCCACGAAGAAGGTAGGCGAGCCTTCACTCTATCACTCCAAGATTACGGACTGGCCCCTCGACGAACGCCCGCGAGAGAAGCTGATGCATCGCGGTGCGGCTGCACTCTCCGATGCCGAGCTGCTTGCAATTCTCATCCGGGCGGGAACCGGCCGGATTACGGCAGTCGATCTTGCCAAGACACTCCTGAAAGATTTCCGGTCAGTCGAGCATTTGGCCACACGCGCTGTGCAGGATTTTCGCCAGTACAAAGGCCTGGGCGAAGTGAAAGCTATTTCTCTCATTGCCGCCTTCGAGCTTGGGCGCCGCGCGGCCTCCGCACGAGGATCGGAAAAGATGCAGATTAATTCACCGGAAGACGTTGTCAGGGTGTACCAGCCGCTTCTCCGGGATTTGCAGCAGGAAGTTTTCAAGGTGCTCTTGTTAGACAGCGCCAATCATTTGTTGCGCGACGTGACGATAACGACCGGCCTTCTCAACAGCTCGCTTGTTCATCCGCGAGAAGTTTTCCGGGCTGCTATCTTGGAGCCGGCAGCAAGCATTATCCTGTTGCACAATCATCCAAGCGGCAATCCCGATCCAAGTTCGGAGGACATTCAGATCACACGGCAACTTGTTGAAGCAAGCAAAGTTGTGGGAATCCCGATTCACGATCATCTTATCATTGCATTGGAGAAATTCACCAGTTTTGCCGAACGCGGCCTGCTTTCGTGAGCAGGCAACTGAATGAGTCGGAAATTCCTTGACAAAGTAAGAGTATTTTGTTATTATTGAGCAGTCACAGGCTCTATGATTTGCATTAAGCAAATATCGGACAAACTTAGGGGCGCACCTATGAATAAATTCATAAGACTCTTAGTGGTTGCTCTCTCTGTAACGGGAGGTGTTCTACTGACCAGTTGTTCCAGCACTCCTTCAGATGAGGAGTTGCGGAAGTTGAACGATTTGCAAGCTCAGGTGCGGCAACTTGAAGATCAAGTTGCAGCAAAGACACGTGAAAACGCTACACTCGAGAAACAGAACGCAGAGAAGAACGGCAAAGTGCAGCAATGCCAGGCCGATCAGGATGGAGTGAAGCAAGCGATGGGAGGTGGAAAATGAAAACGGCACTTACCCTTATTGCTCTGTTCACCATCCTGCTCCTCCTCGTCAATCCTTTAGCCGCTCAGGACAAGATGTCGAAGGATGAATGGCAGGCGCAGATGACGACCGCCAAGACTCGTGTGGCGCAGTTACAAGGTCAGCTTGCCCGGCTCGATAGCGACAAGGCGTCGTTGCAAACACAATCGTCGAAACTCGATGCGGATCTCCGCGCGTGTGAAGATGCATTGTATGCGATGCTTGGAATCACACGAGCAGACGCCGAAGCGTTCGACAAAGAATTGTCCGACATGGAGAAACGAGTTGACGACCTGCAGAAGATGTCCGACGCGGAGTTGGCAACACACCGCGACGAGATCGAGCGGATGGACGCACGATTGAAGGAATTAGCTGGCCACAAGATGGCAATGATTCCTCGTTATAAGAATCGTGTGACAGCATTGCAAGATCGCGTGACAGCATTGCTCAAGAGCATCACCAAAGAAAAGAGTTACACGGTGGGTACGTGGTCGCGAGACCGGGATTGTCTCTGGAACATTGCCAAGAAAAAAGACATCTACGCGAACGCGTGGATGTGGCCCAAGATCTGGCAGGGCAATCGTGATAAGATCAAGGATCCTGATCGCATCAAGCCGAAGTGGGTATTGAAGATCCCCGAAGGTAACGAGATGTCGAAGGAAGAGAAGTCGGCAGCAAACCGTTACTACCGGAAGAAAGCGTCTTCTCCCGGAGGTCAATGACACACCAAGCGCAAGGAGAATAGAAGGCTCGTACTTGAGTGACATTGGTAATTTCTTGTACGATATTTTGGAAGCCCTCGATCGCAACGCGTGCGATGAGGGCTTTCTGTATTTTAGAAATCCACAATTGATGTTACGCATGGAAGAGAAAAAAAACTCTTATGATGCGATTGTCGGAACTCATCCCCAAGCCCCTTCTCTTAAACAAGAGAAGGGGAGCCTTTGGAGAGCAACGTCCCTCTCTAAACTTTTAGAGAGGGACCACAGGGTGAGTTCGGATAAGCGATTTCATTCTCAACCCCACTTTCGCGTAACAGCAGTTAGTAATTGCCCCGAAGGAACTCCTTCGGAGAAAGGAGATTGCAACTTCATTGGCTGAACGAAAGTTAAAGGCGGAAGGTGTGGACATGCTCAGGCTCCTCGGACTGAACGACGCCAACCTTCAAATCCTCGAAGATAAATTCGATGCAAACATTACCGTCCGCGGTAATGACATCACCTTCCGGGGCGACCAAACCCAGGTCGACCAGCTCGAAAAAATTTTCAAAGAACTCATCTACATCCTCAATAAGAACGGGGAAATCTCCGTCAGCGACGTCGATACGATCGTCGATCTTGTCAAAGTCAACGGCGAGGGCGCTCTCCCCAAGAGCGTAGCTTCCCAGATCAGCTCGGACGAGCTCGACACCGTTGTGCTCTACACGCGCAACGGCATCATCCGCGGGAAAACTCCGGGTCAGCGAGAATACATACGGCAGATTCGGAAAAACGATATCGTCTTTGCGATCGGTCCGGCTGGGACGGGAAAAACGTATCTCGCCGTTGCGATGGCAGTTGCTGCGTTGAAGAACCGTGAGATCGTGAAGATCATTCTCGCGCGACCGGCAGTAGAAGCGGGTGAGAGTCTCGGCTTCCTTCCCGGCGATCTCAAAGAGAAAGTGGATCCGTATCTCCGCCCGCTCTACGATGCACTGGACGACATGATCCCGCCCGACAAACTCAAGACGTACGTTGAACGACGAGTGATCGAAGTCGTACCGCTTGCCTACATGCGAGGACGAACGCTGAACAACGCGTACGTCATCCTCGACGAGGCACAGAATGCGGGGGCAATGCAGATGAAAATGTTTCTCACACGCCTCGGAGCAAATTCCAAGGCAATCATCACCGGCGACATCACACAGATCGACTTGCCGGTGAAGACCGTCTCAGGCCTTGTACAAATTCAGGATGTGCTGCAGACGGTGGAAGGAATCCAGTTCGTCTACTTCGATAAGAACGACGTCGTTCGCCACAAGCTCGTGAAAGACATCATCGCAGCGTACGAGCAGTTCCATACGAATGGGACGAACGGGAAGGTGGAACAGAGCGAGGGGAAGTGACCCTGAAGGCGACGTCGCGGGACGTCGCCTTCGATTGTAAAGTGAAAGGCTAATTCGCTTATTGATACGAAGAGGGTGAGGAATGATGGCACGGGAGTTTTTGGAACGCAAGTCAAGATGCACGATTCTAATCTGGCGCTCGTCGGCACCAAGATAAGCTCACCAAATCTTAGATTAAGACCTCTCTATCGATTCCGGTATGGACACAAGCCCGCACTTCCTTTTTTTGGAAAAGAATTGCTATGCTGAAAACAGAAATTGCTAGTGACCTATGAAGCGATCAACGAGAAAAGCTTCAGCGACTGATGGTGATGTTGTCATAGTCTTTACTGAAGGTAAGACGGACTGTATGCATCTCAAGAAGGCTAGTGAAGAGTTACTATCGTTCTCATAGGCCTTCTGTCGTGCGACAGTTCAACTTTCGCACAGTGAGAATGCGCCCGCCCGATCGCACAAGAATGAACGAACGAAACCAAAGGCGAAGGAAGATTTCGCCTGAGTTCAGGACAAGTTCCGCATCGAAGCGACCAGCACGTCAGATGCTTCGAAGCGATTTACCGATATGAAGAAGATGGTGCTGTTGAAGTAGGATTCACAGCAGATTAATGGATGAAAGGGATGCCCGCTTAATCCCTTTATCCGTTGTGAATCGCTCCTGAGCCGTCACCAACCGTACCTGTCCGTTGCGAAGGAGGAGAGTAATTGCTATGTTATATTAGCGCAACAGACAAACAATACATGGTGATGAGCATTCGAAGAGGTTTTCCTTCCCTAATAATTATCTGTGCCAGTCTATTGGCAATTGCTGCCGTCAGTTCTCAAACGAAAGATCCGGCGAAACATCCGGATAGCACGAAAGCGCGAAGCCTTGTCTTCAAAGACCCGCCGCCCACGGAAGAAATCGTCATGCCCGGGTATGATCGCGAGGCATCGCAGCTGTGGGATGCGTTCAATTGTATCCGAAGAGCAAATGCCGGGGACGCCGTCGCCCAGCACGAATTAGGACTTCGTTACTTGCTGGGCAAAGAGCTCCCGATCGATACCGTCAAGGCTGCGTCGTGGATTCAGAAAGCTGCGTTACAGAAGCTCGTCCCTGCAACGTACAACTACGGGGTATTGCTCAATAACGGCTGGGGCATTGCATGGAATCCATTCGAGGCGTACCGGCAATTTCATTATGCGGCATTGAACGATATGAAGGAGGCAGAGTACGTGTTCGGACTCCTTCTCACCGATAACTTAGTTGTTCCGCGAAACTATCGCGAAGCATATCGGTGGTTGGAGAAAGCGGAAAGTGCCGGGTATGAACCTGCAAAGGAGGTCATTGCAGAATTCCATCGACGAAGGCTTGTGCCGGAAGATGTCGACGCTCATGCCGATTCAACAGCACAACGAAAGAGCGGTCATGCGGGGCATTCTGCAAAGCATCAGGCGGCAACATCTTCTGTCGATCATCGTGCGGCGGGAGACACCACGCTTCCGGTGGTCGATAACGATTTGCTGGAGCGGGATGCTCGAGATCAATTAAAAATAACGTCAACAAACACGTCACGCGAGTCTCAAGAGATCGAAAAACGAGATTCGCTTTCCCTCCAATCTCTTCATGCCGCCGCGGAAGCGGGAAGTCCGGAAGCGTTGATACTTCTCGGCTCATGGTATGAGCAGGGAAAGTTCGGAACAGCAGATGAAATGACGGCATCGGTGTACTACATCCGCGCGCTTCGCCAGGAATCGCCCTGGGCGCCGCTCCTGTTGGAGAAATTGATAATGAAGGAAAAGTATTTTGAGCGGCTGAAATCCCGTGTGGCTGCCGGCGATCTCGCTGCGGAATTTGTGTGGGCGGGATTGGCTGCATATAATTTCGATCATCAGATCACGCAAGAACAGGCGCTGCAATTTTTCAAGGACGCAGCCTCGCAAAAATATCCTCCGGCGCTCGTTGAACTCGGCATGTGTTACTATGATGGCCATTGGATGGAGAAGGATCGTGCCGCAGCGAAGCGTCTTTTCAAGGAAGCTGCGGAGAGGGGAAATGATGAAGCCAACGTGCGTCTGGCGATGCTTGCCATTGTCGATAGCAACAGCGTCGATAAGGATAGCATGGTGACGACGTTCCAACGAGCCGCATCACGCGGCTCCGTGCTTGCACAGGCGATGCTTGGCTACTGCTATAAAAATGGAGTCGGTGTTCCTGCAAGCGAGTCTCAAGCTCTATCGTATTACAGGAAGGCAGCCGCTCGAGGAAGTAGAGCGGCACATAATGCGCTCCGAACATTATATGATGAGATTCGTCCGAAGGATCCGGAGTTTCAAATAGCAGATGAGAATGAATGATGCATGGTTGAAGTGCGCAGCCAATGATGGTTGTGCAAAGTGATAAGCTCAGAACGTCGTTCGAAGGATCGTCACTGCACTCGCCCGCAACATTCTTCCCGTCAAAGCCGTACATGTTCATAGAATTCATCACATCAGTGTGCAAGGAATCCCATTTATGGTAAAACGAATGATGCTTGTCGCTCGATTGGCTCTGCTCATGACATTCAGTGCGCTTAGTATTGTTGACGCGCAGGAGAAATCGCTGCCGGAAACGCCGCAGGGAAAAATCGTCGCGGCATACATGAGCGCCTTCAATAGCGGCGACGAAAACGCGATGCGTGAGTTTTTCCTCACGAATGTCCCGAAGGAAGCATTGCAACAACGTCCTGTTGAAGGCCGGCTCCAGCGGTACCGGCAGATGCACGGCGAGATGGGATCGCTTGAGTTACAGAAAGTCATTGCCGCAAGCGAACAAGCAGTCACAATCGTTGCCCGGACGAAGAACGGCGACCGGCTGACATTCAACTTCGAGTTCGATTCTAAGCAGTCGGATAAGCTGGCAGGCATCAGGATAGAGATGGGTGAACAGGAACCCGGGGAGTCGGGTCCGCCGATGACGCAAAATGCGGCCATAAGCGCTGTCAAAAAATTTCTTGATGAGCAGGTGAAAGCAGACCAATTCTCCGGCGTCGTGCTTGCGGCTCGCAACGGCAAGCCTTTCTTCAAACAAGCTTACGGTTACGCCGAGAAACGTCACCACGTTCCGAACCGTATCGATACAAAGTTCAATCTTGGTTCCATCAATAAATATTTCACGCGGCTTGCCATCGGTCAGCTTGCCGAGCAGGGGAAACTCTCTTTTGACGATACGCTCATCAAACTTCTTCCCGATTATCCGAATCGCGCTGTAGCAGAGAAGATAACCGTCCAACAGCTACTCGAGATGTCGTCGGGACTCGGCGATTTCTTCGGTGAACGATTTGAGAATACACCGAAAGATAAGATTCGCACGCTCAACGATTATCTGCAGTTCTTTGTGAACGATTCGCTGCTGTTTGAACCGGGCACTCAGCGCCGCTACTCGAACGCGGGCTACATCGTGCTCGGACTGATCGTGGAGAAAACTTCCGGAGAGAATTATTACTCGTATGTGAAGGACCATATCTTTACACCTGCCGGCATGAAGAATACCGATTGGTACGAGATGAATGCCGTAGTGCCCAACATTGCAACGGGATATGAGCGCGTCGAAGGAAACGAGAGCACGTGGATCAGCAATATCTATACGGCGCCGCAACGAGGCAGTTCTGCCGGCGGCGGGTATTCGACAGCGGAGGATTTGTTGAAGTTTGCCGTTGCGCTTCAAGAGGGAAAACTTTTTTCACCGCGGTACTCGACATGGATGTTGACAGGTAATCTTCCCAATGAATCTGTGGGCAAGATTGACAGATCAGGCGGCATCGGCATTGCAGGCGGCGCACCCGGCATCAACGCCGCATTCGAACATGAAGTAAAGAGCGGCTTTACGACGATCGTGCTTTCGAACTACACTCCTCCTTCTGCTGAACAAGTTGCGAAGAAGATTAGAAGTTGGTTGAAGCGGATCGAATAAATCCGGGAGAGCGAAGTTCCCTCGTTCCCACTCTCTCACGGCGGGATGAGGTTGAAACACGTCATGCGGAAGCACCACTGGCCATAAAACTGTCTTCGACTCCGTTCGTCCCGCTCGTCTCGAGCGGGACTCACTGCGCTCAGACGGACGGAGAAATTTAGGTACGCAGGAAAAGTGAGAAAAACGGTGCACTCGTGGTTTGATAATCGGGCAATTTTCCTTAGCTTACTGTCAAGGTTTTTTCACGTTGATCATCGTACCTGCAAAGAAAGTTGCAATGAGGATTTGTTCCAAGTACCTGTTCTGCCGAATCTCTGTACTCATCGTTATTCTCCTGTCGGCAAACTTTAGCTTTGCCGGATCAAAAGTTATTCCTCCGGCATCCGGCGTTTACCACGCGGCATTCCCCTATTTCGGTCCGTTGGAAGATCGCGTCTCAATCTCCACGGTCACTCGTTTCAAGGTACTTGTGGGGAAGCCGATCGCGTGGGCGTACTTTTCGAACAACTGGTTTCGCGGAATAAAATTTTCAGCGGCTGCCGTACGGGCAATTCACAGAACGGGTGCTGTTCCTTTCGTTCGGCTGATGCCGCGTAGCGGATTCGACCTTCCGGATACCGTGTTCGCTCTTCAGAAGATCATCGATGGACAATTCGATCCCGATTTCGCCCGGTGGGCGCTCGATGCCAAGCGTGTTGGAATTCCCATCATGGTCGAGTTTGCCGGTGAACCGAACGGTGATTGGTTCCCGTGGAGTGGATCTCAGAATGGCGGAGGCGAGACGACCGGATACGGCGATGCTTCACTTGCCGATGGTCCGGAAAGATACCGGGATGCCTACAGGCATATCATCGATGTCTTTCGCGGGCAAGGAGCGGATAACATCACATGGGTTTTCCATCTGAATTCAGGCAGCAGTCCAATCGCCTCCTGGAACCACATGGCCGCGTACTACCCGGGCGATGACTACATCGATTGGATAGGCGAGAGTGCATACGGTGCACAGATGCACGGCGACGCATGGGAACTCCTCACCGATGTTCTTGATCGCTCCTATCAGGAGTTGAGCCAGATTTCAACTGCTAAGCCGCTGGCCATCTTCGAGTACGGCGTTATTGATGACGGCATTCCGGGGCACAAGGCATCATGGATCAAAGAGGGACTGGATTCAATCAGGGCAGGCAGGTATCCGCGCATCAAAGGAGTGAGCTACTGGCATTCGAAGTTCCGGAACGACGACGGCACGATCTCCAACATGCGGCTCGATTCTTCGCCCGACGTACGGCAGACGTACAGGAGCGAAGTCTCCGATCCCTTCTTTATTTCAACCGTTCAGTATAGTGAAGTAGTGCCTGCACTGGCCGAAGCGAATAATGCCCCTCCAACCACGTTCACCCTTGAACAGAACTATCCCAATCCATTCAACCCAACGACTGCCATCGAGTACTCGCTCCCGGTTGACGCGGATGTCACGCTGAAAGTGTACAACACGCTCGGTCAGGTTGTTGCCACACTCATTGATGATGAGACTGAGAGCGCAGGATACCAGCAGATCGTGTTTGATGCAACCGATCTTCCGAGTGGCGTGTATTTCTATTCTATCGTCGCACAATCGGAAAACAAGTTGTTGACCGACGTGAAAAGGATGTTGCTTGTAAAATAATTTGCTTCACTTTCGATTTCTTCGAACGAATCTACTAAGAGCTTAGTACTGGAATCTACGTTCCCTTCTTCGCCTCATCCCACAATCCATCCATCTCCTCCAGTGACGATGAATGAATATCTTTTCCTAATTCCTTCAGCCGTCGCTCGATGTACTGGAAGCGCGTGATGAACTTGTCCACCGTTCGGCGAAGCGCATTTTCCGGATTCACGTCGATGAAGCGTGCGTAGTTGACAAGCGCAAAGAGGAGATCACCGAATTCCCCCTCAACCTGTTCCTGATTCCCTTCGTCGATGGCTTGATGAAGCTCGCGCATTTCTTCGTTGACCTTTTTCCACGTATCTTCTTTTTTCTCCCAATCGAAGCCGACCTTCGAGGCTTTCTCTTGCAGTCGATGGGCGCGAAGCAAAGCGGGAAGTTCTTTCGGGACACCTTCCATCAATGATGTTCGTCCTTCCTTCATCTTCAGCTTTTCCCAATTCTGTTTTACGTGCTCGGCGTTTTCAACTTTCGTGTCACCAAAGATGTGTGGATGCCGGAAAATGAGTTTGTCGGTGATCGACTTGATGACGTCGTCAAGCGTAAACGCTTGCTCTTCCTCCGCGATGTTGGAATGAAATACTACTTGTAGCAGTATATCTCCTAACTCTTTTCGCAGATCGTCGAGACGGTTATTGTCGATGGCTTCTACGACTTCGTACGCTTCCTCGATCAAGCTGTGGCGGATGGAAGCATGTGTTTGCTCCCGGTCCCAGGGGCACTCCTTGCGAAGTCGTTTGGTGATATCGACGAAATGATTAAACGTAGAGTTTGACACGAATGGAACTCCTTTCAATATGATGTGAAAACATAGAGAAGTTCGTCGTCAGAAGCAAGCAAATATGGGATACTATCGTTGGAATTCGCAAGGGAAATTCATATATTGACACGCATCGTGATACCCACGTCGTTCCACAATCGAACCGGAAAACTCCATGAAGCAATCAGTCACCGGCGTTATTTTATGTGTCGTAACGATCGTAGCGTTTTTATATTTTGTGAATTCATCATCGCGAGAAGCAACCATGCTCTTCGTTAATGGCACGGTCTATACGCTCGATCGCAACAACACCGTCGGACAGGCACTGGCAATTCACGGCAGCCGAATTGTTGCAGTGGGCACATCTGACGATTTAAAAAATCGTTTTATCTCGGATACGGTTATCGATCTTCAAGGACAAACTGTTATGCCGGGCCTCATCGACGGGCATGCGCACATGTACGGCCTGGGGCAGCTGCTGCAATCGGTGATTCTGGTAGGAGTGAAGACACCGGAGGAAGTAGTACAGCGCGTGAAAGAACGTGTCGATCAAACACCATTAGGCCAATGGATTTACGGTCGTGGATGGGATCAGAACTTATGGCCGTCGAAAGAATTTCCTGTTGCCGCGATGCTCGATGCAGTATCTCCGAATCATCCCGTTGTTCTGATCCGTGTGGATGGACACGCGATCTGGGTAAACAGTAAAGCGATGAAAATCGCACGCGTCACGAAAGAGACAAAAGATCCGGCGGGTGGAAGAATTCTTCGGTCTTCCGATGGCGAACCGGCGGGTGTGTTCATCGACGACGCGCGTGACCTCGTGGAGAATTCTGTTCCTCCGCCGTCTGCAGAAGAAATCGAACTATGTATTCTCCGGGCGGCGGCGGAATGTACAAAGGTCGGCATTACGGAAGTTCACGATATGGGCATCGATTCCGTCCGCATCGCCATCTATAAGAAATTGGTGGATGAGGGTCGACTGCCCATTCGAATCTATGCAGCCATCGGTGCGCCGAGTACGACGTGGGACGAATGGAGCACACAGAAGCCGCTCATTGGATACGGGAATGGCATGTTCACTCTCCGTGCGATGAAGATGTATGTCGATGGTGCGCTCGGCTCTCGCGGTGCGGCGCTCGTTGAATCATACAGTGACGATCCCGGTAACCGGGGTCTCACGATGAATGAAACTACGCTGGAGCCAAACATTCGCAAAGCGATCGAGCACGGTTACCAGCCGTGTGTTCATGCTATCGGCGATCGTGGAAATCATATTGTGTTGAACGCGTACGAAAAAATTTTGATGTCGGTGCCAAAAGGCAACTACCGCCCGCGGATCGAACACGCACAAGTGCTTCTTCTGGAAGATATCCCACGTTTCAGTCAGCTTGGTGTCTTGCCAAGCATGCAGCCGATTCATGCAACTTCCGATATGTATTGGGCTGAAGCACGGCTCGGCCCCAAGCGCATCAAGGGCGCGTATGCCTGGCACTCACTCCTCCAGAACGGGTCGATCATCGTAGGAGGAACGGATTTTCCGAACGACGGCATGAATCCACTCTGGAATTTCTACTCGGCGATTACACGGAGTGACCGCACTGGCTATCCGCAAGACGGATGGTATCGCGAAGAGAAGATGTCGAGGGACGAAGCTGCCCGATGCTTCACACAATGGGCTGCGTACGGTGCCTTTGAAGAAGGTCAAAAGGGAACACTCGAACCGGGTAAACTTGCCGACCTGACGATTCTTTCGAAGGATATTATGACAATTCCTTCGGCAGACATACTCTCTACCGATGTCGTGACGACTATCGTTGGCGGAAAAGTAGTATATCAGAAAGCCGGCGCAGCGCCGGCGCAATAGTTTTTCAATCCGAAATCTCAACATGTATAAACGTCGACTTTTCACTCCAGGCCCAACGCCTATTCCGGAACACGTGATGCTGAAGATGGCTGAGCCTATTATCCATCATCGCAGTCCGGAATTCAATGAGATTCTCACGCGGGTCAACGAGAATCTCAAGTACCTTTTCCAGACCGCACAGCCGGTTCTCACACTGACCAGCTCAGGCACAGGCGGTGTCGAGTCAACGTTTGTGAGTTTATTCTCGCCGGAGGATACGATCATTGCAGTGAACGGCGGAAAGTTCGGAGAGCGATGGGTGAAGATGCCGCGTACGCTCGGCCTGAACGTTATCGAGATCAAAGTTGAGTGGGGAAAAGCACCGACGCGTGAACAGATCGAAAAAGCGCTGCGCGAGAATCCGACAGCGAAGGCAATCTACCTCACACACAGCGAAACCTCGACTGGAACTGCCACAGATGTGAAGTCTCTTGCCAAGATCATCAGAAATAATTCCACTGCACTTGTTTGCGTGGATGGCATTACCGCAATCGGTGCGCATGAACTGCGGTTCGATGAGTGGGGGATCGACGTGTGCGTGACGGGTTCTCAGAAGGGATTGATGATTCCGCCCGGACTTGCGTTCGTGGCGCTCAGTCAGCGGGCAATCGCAGCGATGGAGACATCGAAGCTTCCGAAATTCTATTTCGATCTTCGAAAAGCACTGAAGTCATACAAGAAAAATGACACGCCGTGGACTCCGGCAGTGTCGCTTATCATTGCTGTTGATGCTGCTCTTCAAATGATTCGAACGGAAGGAATTGAAAATATCTGGCGGAGACACGAGCGGATGGCGCATGCAGTTCGTGCCGGAGCGGCCGCAATGGGTTTGAAGATCTTCTCCGATTCCCCTTCCTATGCCGTCACGCCGGTCTGGGTGCCGGATAACGTTGAGTGGAAACAATTCAACAAGATCCTCAAGAATACGTACGGCATTACTGTTGCAGGCGGACAGGATGATTATAGCGGGAAGATTTTTCGAATTTCCCACCTTGGTTACTACGACGAGCTCGATATTGTCACTGCCGTTGCGGCTATCGAGCGGACGCTGTTTGACTGTGGGTGGAAATTCGATATCGGCGCCGGCGTTAGAGCTGTTCAGGAATATTTCACCGGAGGAAAATAACACCGACCGATGAACCAGCCGATGAATGTGCTCATCACCGATCCTGTCGATCCTCGCTGTGTGGATATTTTCAAGTCGGAGGGATTCGACGTGGTCTACTCTCCGGGTATTTCCCCCGATGAAGTGAAAAAGTTGATCGGGAACGCTCATGTTTTGATCGTTCGCAGTCAGACACAGGTGACGTCGGAGATTCTCGAAGCCGGCAAAGTGCTGAAGGTTGTCGGTCGGGCAGGTGCCGGGGTTGATAACATTGACGTGAATGCAGCAACACGCCGCGGAGTCATCGTCATGAATACGCCCGGCGGGAACACGATTTCAACTGCAGAGCATACGATCTCGATGATGCTTGCGTTGGCGCGAAACATTCCGCAAGCGCATCAGAGTGTAAAGTCGGGCAAGTGGGATCGAAAGTCGTTCGTCGGGATGGAGCTTCAGGGCAAGATCCTCGGTATCGTTGGACTCGGCAAAGTCGGTATAGAAGTGGCACGCCGTTGTGTTGCATTCGGTATGAAGATTCTGGCGTACGATCCCGTCCAATCACCGGAAACGGCGTCGAAGGCCGGTGCGGAACTCGTTGAGTTGGATCGCCTCCTGCGTGAATCCGATATAGTCACGGTCCACTCGCCGCTGATTCCCGAGACGAAGGGACTCATTGGCGAGCGAGCACTCAGCATCTGCAAGAAGGGCGTCCGGATTATCAACTGCGCGCGTGGTGGCATCGTTGACGAAGCTGCCCTTCTCAGGAGCCTGAATGATGGACATGTTGCCGGTGCGGCGCTCGATGTATTCGAACAAGAACCACCGAAAGATTCACCACTCATTCAGCATCCCAAAGTCATTATGACGCCGCATCTCGGTGCATCGACAGAAGAGGCGCAGGAGAAAGTGGCGATGCAAATAGCACTCCAGGTGTCTGACGCACTCAAAGGACGCGGGATGGTCGGCTCCGTCAATGCCGATATCATTCAGGTAGCGATGAAGAAGGAGCTCCAGCCGTACCTTGATCTGGCTGAGCGAATCGGCCGAATGATTGCACAGGTTAAGGAGGGTGTTATTCGCTCGGTTTCCGTTTCAGTGACGGGTGAATCATTGCAGGAAGCGGCATCGGCATTGGGTGCGGCGATCATGAAAGGGCTTTTCGAGAAAGCGATGGATGAGCCTGTCAATTATCTCAATGCGCCGTTCCTTGCCCGAGAGCGTGGTATTGCGATTCATCTTCATCAGGCGATGGATGACGGTCTCTACACACACGTTCTCTCTGTGGAATACCAGATGGAGAAAGAACGTCGGGTTATTGCCGGAACAGTTTTTGGAAACAAAGATCTTCGCATTATCAACGTCGATGGCTTCCACTTCGAAGTCAAACCTGAGGGGCATCTCCTTTTATACTCGAACATTGATAAACCGGGAATGCTCGCGAACGTCAGCGGAATCTTGGCCCGTGCCAATATCAATATTGCCGGACTCTCGTTGGGACGCTACGGTGTCGGCAGCAAGGCCCTGACGATCATTTCTACCGATAGTATTGTGCCACATTCCATCCTCAAAGAAATTGCAGCGCTTCAGGGTGTTTCAGGCATCAAGCTGATTACGCTGTAAGCTTTCCATCTGCTTGTCTTCGGGCAGCTCTCCTCATCCGGCAATTTTTCCTCATTTTGGATAAGTATTAGACAATTCCGAAGGCTTTGTCATGTCTCATTGTTCGACGAACGGTACCGAACGATCTTAAGTGATAGAAGTTTACAACGCCTCATCGAAGGTTTCTCATTGAATAAAGCTGGAATGTCTTGATCTTGCTGAAAAGTTGTTGCCTGAAAAACTGGTAGTGTTACAGTTTGATTTTTTTCTTATATTCCCCTTATGGCTAAGAACATGAAAGCTGATTTCTGCATTGAAATCGATTTTCAGAGGGGAAGCGAGTCTCCGTCACGGGTCTTCCGTGCAATGACGGACTTGATTGAAACATTCCAAGAAATTGACAAGACTCTCATAGAATCCATTGATGCTAAGATCGAGCCTGTTGCAATAATCGAAGACATTGAGGCTGGATCATTGAAAGCATGGTTAAGCACTGTGCTGAAAGCGGTTGATGATGAAGCATTGAAACATATTGACTGGAAACCCGCAGTAGGAAAATATTTGGTAAGAGCCAAATACATTGTCGTGAATTTCCTGAAAGATAAAACGGAGATTGTAAATAGAACAGAAGTAGAGGGATTGGAACGTGATCTTTTGAAGTCTGCCGAGGAAACCGACGTAACGCATTTTCCTGCATACGCGCCGGTGCAACGTCAAAGATTGCTTAGCAACATTGAAAAATTGACCGTAGCTCTTTCGAATCTTAATGAGAACGACAAAGCAACATACATTACCACCGATAAAGATGTAGAAATGAATGCAAGATTTCATTTTGTGCCAGAGAATATCGAAGAGCTTATGACCCAAGAAACAATTACGACGCCCTCAGAAATGGTTTTGAAGGTAAAAAAGCCTGATTATCTTGGTGAATCTCAGTGGGAATTTAGGCATGGTACGCATCCGATATATGCAAAATTTCTTGATGCCGAATGGTTGAAGAATTTCCAATCGAGAAAATATGATGTGCGTCCAGGTGACTCTCTTAGAGTTATGGTCAACATCAACGTGAAATACGGTTATGACAAAGAGGTTGTTGGCATTCATCATGACATTACTAAGGTCAAAGAGATTATCCCGCTTAATCCTCTCGATCAATTACCTTTGTTGACGGAAAACAAATAGTAATCATCAAGCCGCCTTCGCTTCTCTTCCCCAATTCAACAAGTCTTCCCAATTCCAAAGCCTGTTTGTAACCTTCGCCTCGACTGCTGGAGTAACCCGTAGAGTTTGATGCGTCCTAACGAAGTTATAGTGAAAGAAATGCAATGCTACTGCCGCCTCGTGATGCGTCAAACTCTTTGAGAACGCATTGCTAAGTCTCGTGAAGCGACGGCAGTTCATCCGTGCCGTGAGGTTGAGCCTTTCGATATGACTTGTCGAGATGCGTTTCGGATTAGGATTTCCCGTGATTGGATTCTTTGTGACACGTATTATTTTACCCGGACTGTACCGCTTCTCATTCATTGGGTCTTGTCGGTACTCTTTATGAATTTGCGCGTATGCAATGTCATTACCGAACACGCGATCAACTGCCTCTCGGTAAGGAATGAATGAGTCCGTACTAAGCTGAAAGCGTGTCGCTACCCTGACAGAAAGCTCCATCATAAACGATGCTGTGAGCCTCGCGTTCCGTTTACCGACACGGTAACAGATTGCAAGTTTACTGTCTGAATCCATTGCAACGAATGTGTAGAAGTCTCCCCGTTCCTTTTCTTCTTCCTCAGATCGAATGCGCTTCTGTTTGCAAAAAACGTATTGCCACTGCTCATCGCACTGAATGTAGTTCGCTCGGATATTGACCATGAATGAGTCGTGGATGTCGCGGGCTTTCTGTCCCGCCTCAAGCAAGAGCTTGAGAACCGTAACCGGAGAAACGTCAGCAATACGGGAAGTCGCGCGGACTGATTGACCCTCAGTGAGAAGAGAAAGGATGAGGGATTTTTTCTCGATTGGGAGGATGTTCATATACGCTCCTTGATTTTGGCTGCCAAGAAGCGTATCTTATGACTGGTCGGTCATGCGCTCCTAAACAGCGTGTGATTGAACAGGGTTTGTAGGTGTTAATAGCACTTGCAAACCCGTTATTTGAAGAGTGTAGCGGCTTCATCCGGTTAAAGATTCAGCCGCCACGACTCGTGACGTTACTGTAGAGCGCCTATCACGATCTCGTTATTACCGTGTTAGGCGTTTTTGTCTTATATGGAGTCTATTCCACATTGCGATCACCTCCTTTCTCAAGCATTGTATTTTTTCAGACCATCAAGTTGCACGTCGATTCCTTTCAGGATTGTCTTCAACATATCAATGTCTTCTTGCAACAATTCGTCTGGAATAGCAATGACTGCTTTTCTGTTTCCGGAAATCCTTCGTTGACTCAGGATTCCCCAGTGCTCACTTTCAGTGACTTCGATAGTTGGAAGTGCAGGATTTTTCGTAAGGGCTTCGATTTGTGATTCGGGTTTCTTGAGAGGTAGTTTAGCTTCTCCTTTACCATTGGTCGGTGGCTCTACATCGGTCTTTTTACTAACACTCGGCCCGAGAAGAACTTGATATGAACCTGATTCCCTTTCGTGCAATAAGCCAGCATACTTGGCGGCTTCGATGAAATATGAAGCCCAATCATCCTTTCGCTCGGTGGGAATTTCAAGATTCGTTTCAAAATAGTTTGCGATATATTCAGCTTGAGGAAGGATTTTTCCTTTGTAGTTCTCCCACACGTTTTTAAGAGTATCATTCTTGCAAAATGCTTCAAAGATTGCTTCTGCTTCGTTTTCTGCTGACTCTGGTTGAGCAACACGTTTACCAATATCAGTCAGAGAATAGGTTTGCCCCTGAGTGGTCATCAAGCCAAAGCCTTTGACAGCACTCCTCTTGTCGGTGAATGAGCTACTACTGGGCGAATTACCCGTGATCTTCACGAGAGCATCAATAGTCCCGTCAAACCCCGCGAGCTTGCAAACATCTTTTGTAATTCTGACGCATTCTTCAAAGGAAATATACGGTGTTTTTGTACCGTATTTGCTTCTTTGTTTGGAAGGAGCTTCCTGCGGATCGGCTGGAGTATTCGTGGTATTCATAGTTCACCTCTTTGAGATTAAAGTATGTCGGTTTGCTTGTATATAATGTACGAAAGAATTCCGGCTTTGTCAATAGCAAACTTCGGGAAAATGAAAACTATCCAGTTTTATTTTGTATAAATACAATAGAATCAACGTTTTATCAATTACATAAAAATTTCATTTTTTCATCCTTGTCCGTATAATTAAAGTTCAAAACCGGAAAAGATTGTTTTGTTTTCAATTTGAATATAATCACCCCGTTACATTATATTAGTAAGAATCATAGTTCACATCTCAAGTGTGGCGTGGTTTGCTAAGGACGGATGGGCTTGCCCTGTTCGTCCTTTTTGTTAGATAAAGATGAGATTTGTAGTCGTGATCTCTACACTGAAAAGCAGGATGGCTACTCGAACTGAGTAGCCGTCTGCATTGAGTAGGGAGGCGCGGTCTGACCTATGTGCTCGGTGACAAACCGAGGATATCAAACTGTAACACTACCGAAAAACTTGACAAGTGTGATTTGATTGATTATATTCTCCCAAGAATAAGAATCTGAGACGGTGAATCATTGTTCGACCTCACTGGTATAAAGAAAGTGAACGATCAACGCAATGTCTGGCTGTCGCCTTCCTCCGGAACATTCCATATTCCGTCTCTTCACGTGGGAAGTGATCCCACAAAAATTTTCCAAGTCATCAGTTGTTTTAATTTATTGACCTAAGTCCAAAAAGCCTTGGAGGTCTATCTCATGCGAATACTTCATACAATTTGTTTGCTTGCCGTTGGTGGAGTGTCGTTGATCTTTTGGAGTTGCGTTGATACTCCATCGCAAGGTCAGCTCCCGCCCGACTACCGTGCGCTTACTCGTTTTGTCCATGTTGCAACGGATGCTGCGAGTGGTCAAGTGACCGTTGATGGTAATGCCGTCGGGACTCTTTCTTTTGGTGAAGCGACTGGCTACCTCGATCTTCCGGCTGGCGGTAGGGAGTTTGGGTTTGCTTCGGCTACGAAGACAGTGCCATTGCGCTCCAATAGCCAAAATACGATTTTGATTTATCCGCTTACGGGCACGGATCGGTTCCTATCAATGGATGAAGGGTATAGCTTCACGAACAACAGTAATGGCCAAGCGGGCATCGCACAAATACGATTCATGCATGTGGCCAAGGGATCGGCACCTGCCGTATCATTCAAAGATAGCTCGGCGACCGGTACGGTGCTAAAAGGTGCTGTTCCATTTGCGACAGGTCAAGGATACACAAATGTCAGTGCAGGTACACATGCGGTGTACGTAACATCGGATGGCGGTTATGAGGCAACAATCAATGGCAGCCAATCAGTTCCAACAGTAAACACGCGCACGACTGGAACAGGAACGTTTGATATTGCCGCCGGTGGGATGTTAAGCTATTCAATCACTCTCCAGTCGGATGTCCGCGATAGCTTGTATACTGCGGCTCATTTTCACTTTGGTGCAGCAGGTGTGGGTGGCCCCGTCGCCAAGCCAATTGATGTAAGCAGTCAGAAGATTACTTTCCCGGAAGCGGAAATTTCCGGTGAGTATGAAGTTCCACCTGACACAACCGTAACGGCATCTGGAACCGGTTCGTTTACTTTTACGCAGGATGGATTGGAGTATTCGATCACTGTCACGAAGGGTGCCGGATTGGATGATCGGTTTATCGCAGCCCACTTCCATAACGCTTCAGCGGGAACAATCGGTCCCGTTGTCCGAACAATTGCTACTGGGTCACCGTTTTTTGGTGACACGACGATCATTGGAACCTGGAAGCCGAGTGATTCTGAGCCACTGACTCCTGCTCTCGTTACACAATTGTTGACGGGAAGAATTTACGTAAATTTCCTTACTCCGGGTCACGGATCTGGCGCAATTCGAGCACAGCTCATACCTGATTCGTTGAGCACGAACACTTTCTCAGGCACATGGGCGATTCCCGACAGCGCCATTGATAGCGTCGTTGCCGGTCATGTGTATGTCAACTTTCACGATCAGACGAATCCCGGTGGTCGAGTCCGGGGTCAGTTAGTCGTTGATCCCGCAAAAGGAGATTACGGTATTGCGTCCATGCCGGCGGCGGACTTCCTTGAGGGAAGAATGTATACGATTATTGCTACTGGTGTAGCGAAGACTCTCGGTCTTCACCAGTTCTCGGACAGACAATTTGGGCTTTCCAAACAGATACAGACGGTCACATCCACCCCGCGAGTAAGAGAGTAATCTATGACGATGAGAATTTACAATAACCGCAGTTTATTCCTCTCGGATAAGATTGGAGGAGTTATGAACACAGGATTAAAAGTTTATATACTCTGTTTGCTGCTTGTTCCCGGGATACTTTTCGCCGGAACGGCGGGAAAGATCAGAGGAAAACTAACGCTCAAGGATACGCATGAGCCTGCGGTGGGTGCAAATGTACTTGTCGACGGCACAACATATGGTGCGAGCACCGACGCAGATGGGAATTACCTCATCCTGAACATTCCTGCCGGAAGTTATACGGTGAAGGCGAGCTTTGTCGGTTATCATGCACCGCCGGTGATAAATCTGAAGGTGACAGCCGATCTCACGACTGAGTTGAACTTTGAGCTCGTGCCGCAAGATGTCGAGCTTCCCGCAGTGCAAATTGTTGCAGAGCGTCCGCTGGTGAACAAGTCTGCGACGAATGCCGTTCGCGTGCTTGGAAGGGAGGATCTGCAAGGCTTGCCGGTACGCGGTCTCACGAGTGTGTTCGCACTTCAACCCGGCGTCGTTCTCCAAGATAACAATGTGTACATCCGCGGCGGGCGATCTGATGAAGTCGGATTCTACGTCGAGGGTGCCAGTAGCCGTAATATCCTGAACGGCGGGAATGCTGTAACGATAATCCCGGAAGCCGTTGAAGAGTTCCAGATACAGGCGGGTGGATACAATGCCGAATACGGTGGAGCGAATGCAGGCATTATCCGTCAGCAACTCCGTTCGGGCACGAGCAAATACAAAGCCTCGTACTCTGTTGAAAGCGACAAGTTCACCTCGGAAAGCAACAGGTCGTTGAACACGTATTCATACGGCTATTGGAATCACGTTCTTACGCTCAGTGGACCTGTGGTTGGCGATCATCTAAAATTCTTCTTTGCCGGTGAGAATCAGTTCCAACGCGATCGTACACCCTCCCTCTGGAATGGATTCGAATTTCCGAATGCTCAATTTCCATCTCCGTTGATCGATGGTCCGGGCGGTGGTCGGGAAGGTGATACGCTCTTTGCAGGAAGCGGCGTCCCGGCATCGTCGATCGATCCACGATACGGGACAGTGAAGATTCCGAATGGCCTGATCCCGTCGAACTTCATTAATCGTTATACCGCGAACGGTACGGTGATCTTGGATAATAATCCATATATCGTTCGGTTTGGTGTAGCGCTCACTTGGCAGCGTCGAGGGGACAACAGTCTGCCGGTCCAGAATATCCTCGATCAGTCACGTCTACCGATTAGGGAGAATAGCTCAGGTCTGTACAATCTTAAGTTTACACATCTTGTTACGCCAAAGACGTTCTATGAGATTAACCTGAACTATTTCAATTTTCGCGATAAACGATACGATCCGGATTTTCAGGATAATATCATGGCCTATGGCGATAGTGTTGAGAATGCAAAGCTCGGATACACCTACTTCAATTATATGAATGGACAGCTTTCACCGAATGAATATCGCTTTTATGGATTTCCATTCGCTCGTCCCGGCGAGTTGATTGTCGGTGGTTCTTCAATCACGGGCCTCGGTGTTGGAACCAATTACTTCAAGCTCAAGCAATCGTACGTGGGCGGATCATTGGACTTCACAACTCAAGCTAATCAGCACGAAATCAAAGTGGGCGGATCGTACAATCGGTACACTGTTCGATTCTACTCCGTCGGTCGACTGGAGAACGTGTTTTCAACATTCATCACCAAACCCGATTCTGCTCGCGATCCCGATGCACGGGTCCGAACAATGCGGTCTGCCGCGATCCCGAATAACTATGGATACGATGTTTTCGGTAATGAGACCGATGGGGGCTTCGACGGTCCCAAAAACCCGAAGTTCGGAGCTTTATACTTGCAGGACAAAGTCGAGTTGAACGATCTCATTATCAACGCAGGTGTTCGGTACGACTACTTCGACACGGACGATCGTGAATTCATCGATGCAACGAACCCCGGGTTTGTCAACGGTGATATTTTCAACCTCGATCCTAGCACACTCAGACAAAAGGACGCCTTCAGTGCCGTGAGCCCGCGTCTTGGTCTTTCATTCCCGGTGTCAGATCGGACGGTGTTCCACATGCAATACGGAAAGTTCATTCAGTCTCCGGAGTTGAACGATATCTACCTCGGTTCTCCACAACTCTCGTTGTATGTGTCGGGACGAAACTTTATCCCCACACCGGTTGGTCTTGGTCTTGACCCTGAGCGGACGACCCAATACGAGGTTGGCTTCACCCAGCAGATCACCAACTTCTCATCGTTTGACATTACCGGATTCTATAAGGATATCAAAGGTCAGATTCAAGTCAGCAAGATTACGACTCAGAGCGGTGCTCTGGCCCGTTCATACGACATACTCCAGAACGGCGATTTTGCCACAACCAAAGGATTGGAATTTACGCTTACACTTCGTCGTACAAACCGCGTTCAGGCAAAAATCAATTATACGCTCTCTGATGCGCAAGGTACGGGATCGAATACTACGTCCGGCATTTCATCGGTGGAAAATGCTTCGCAAATTCCAACTGTTATCTCTCCCCTGAGCTTCAACCAAACGCACCGCGGATCGATTAACGTCGATTATCACTTTGCACAAGATGACGGAGGACCGATTCTCGAGCGCCTTGGTGCAAATATACTGTTCACCTTCAATAGCGGTCACAACTACACCAAGGTAGCCGGTGGCCTTGGTCAGACAGGACCGGAAGATGGCGGTATCCTCTACGACGGTGATCCCCGGAACCGTCGTCCCCTCGAAGCGATCAATGCATCGACGACTCCCTGGAACTTCAATATCGACTTACGCATCGATAAGACGTTTACGATTCCGGACCTGTTTGAAGTCAACGCCTACATCTATGTTCAGAACCTCTTCGATACGAAGAATGTTATCAACGTATACGGACGAACTGGCAATGCAGAAGATGATGGCTTCCTTTCGAATCCCGATCTTAGCGATCAAATTGTGAACGGAGCAGGGCGCGGCGATGCATACGTGGCAATGTATCAGGCAGCCAATCTTGGGTTACGCCAGCATTACTGGAGGAACCAGGGCGGCGACCTCTTCGGGGTCCCAAGACAGATTCGCTTTGGCGTTCGTCTGGAATATTAATGAATTGATTGTGTGAAGACCCATCTACTAACCATAGGTGAAACAACTATGAGAACAACAAAAATTTTCTTTCTCCTGGCCATTACTCTCATGATGAACGCTTCACTTTCATACGGAGCGGAAGGACGTAAGTCATCGGGTAAGCCCCTGCAAAAGGTAACGGGGACCGGCCCGTTCTCGACGCTCGTCAACATCAACAACATATCGATGTGGATTTCCTACGACGGCCAGTCTGCTCGAAACCCGAGTACGGGTAACGCCGGTGTCACGTACCCGCGCGGGAGCGGCACAGCCATCTTCGCGGACGGACTGATCTGGGGCGGACTGGTTCACGACGGAGGCACGCAAGTGCTTCGCACGAACGGCCAAACATATCAGTCTGGTATGGTCGGCGGAGCTATCGTCTCAAAAGGAGTCGCAGAAAATCCGGGTGATCAGAGCGTTCGCATCTTTCGCATCCGGCGAGATTGGGCAACGGCCGACTTACGTCAGGACGCTGCCGAATTACTCGACAAGCCTTTGAAGGATGTGACTGACGGCGACATTGCACAAGTTCGCGCGCAGTACGAAACGGATTGGGCAGAATGGCCATGGCAAAAAGGCGCACCATATTATGATCGTGATGGAGACAACACCTATACTCCGGCGATTAATCCCAATACCGGTAAGGTTACGTATGATCCAACGAAGGATGAGCCCGGTGTCGCAGATGCTGACCAGGTTGTCTGGTTTGTGATGAACGATTTGAATTCCGCGCAAAGTCAATCATTCCTTGGCTCGGACCCGATCGGGTTGGAAGTCCAGACGACGCTTTGGGGATATGCACGCACGGATCAACTTGGCAACGTCATCTTCAAGAAATTCAAATTTATTTACAAGGGAACCGCTTCCACTCCGGCAAATGCTCGGGTCGACAGCATGTTAATCGGTCAGTGGGCAGACCCGGATTTGGGCGATTTCTCAGACGATTACGAAGGATGCGATACGAGTCTTAGTCTCGGTTTCGTCTACAATTCGACAACGATCGATGCAAATTATCGCACGTTTGGTCTTGCACCACCTTCGGTTGGATATGATTTCTTTGCCGGACCGATTGTCCCATCTACGGGTGATTCTGCCGTGTTCGATTTGAAGCGACGCTATGGGTTTAAGAATCTTCCTATGACATCATGGATCTACTTTGCCGCCGGCGGTACATTTTCAGATCCACCGTTCAGTTATGTTGGAGCAGTGCAGTGGTATAATCTTCTGCGCGGACTCACGCCGATTAACGGCGCACCATTCTCATATCCCGGCGGTGGAGTTACCAAGTTCTGGCTGAGCGGAGATCCCGTGAAGGGTACCGGTTACCTCGATGGTACTATCGATGCGCCGGGTGACCGCCGCATGATGTTGAGCAGCGGGCCGTTCACAATGGCGCTCGGTGATACACAGGATATCGTAGTGGCAATGGTAGCCGGGATCGGTTCGGATGTGAAGTCGGGCATTTCCGTCTTAAAGTACAACGACCTCAGCGCACAGTTTGCCTACAATAACCTCTTTGATCTTCCGAAAGCTCCGCCCGCACCGAAGATTCGCGTCAGCGAACTCGATAAATCGGTTGTGTTGAACTGGGGGTTTGACGATGAGGCTATCGATGCGACGGAATATACCGTCAACAAAGGGTACGCGTTTGAAGGCTATAATGTGTACCAGTTGCCGACGCAATCGGCGAAGAAAGATGAGTACATTAAAATAGCGACGTATGATCTCGTGAATGAAGTCACTACGATCCTTGACGATACATTCGACCCTGCATCGGGACAAGTCCTTCAACGTCCTGTTCAGATTGGAACCAATTCGGGGGTCAAGCGTTACCTCAAAATTATTACCGATCGAGTTCGCGAGAAACCCCTGGTCAATGGTCAGACATATTTCTTCGCAGTGACTGCATACAACAACAATAGCGACCCGAATGTACCGGTCCATTCACTCGAAAGTCAGCCACAGATATTGCGTGTAATCCCGCACTCAGCAGATCCGGGTATTCGCTACACCTCCTCTGTGGGTGATACGGTGCAGGTGCAACATTCCGGCGGAAGTGACGGGATCATCACTCCAATTGTTGTCGAGCCATCAAAAGTAACCGGCCATACGTACAGCATAACGTTTTCAATTGATACAACGGACGGATCGACCGTATGGGCACTGACAGATACTACGACTCATACCACCATACTCACTCACCAGACGAATCAAAGTGGCGATGACAACTACTTGATTGTTGATGGAATACACGTGAAGGTCGCAGGGCCGCCGCCGGGAATGAAAGATTGGGCAATACCGTCAGGTGCACGGAGGTGGACTTTTGCCGATGCTGATGGGAATGGTTTCGAAGGCTTTTTCGGTGCCATCGGCTGGGACGATCCGTCGCATTTCTTTAACGGCACGCCTCGTGCCGTCCCCGCAGAACATTTGAAAAATGTTCTCGTCAAGCTTGCGGAAGCAGATGGCACTTGGGATCGTAACACTGTTGCAGACTCGAATTTTTCGTACGCGTACCGCTATCTCCGTCGGGCAAATCAACCGGCGGCAAAACCGGAGTTTGCACCGTACATCATCAATCCTGGTCCAGGATACGCATACCAGGAATACAAGAAGAGCGTTCCATTCTCAGCATGGGATGTTGAAGCAGATCCTCCGCGACGACTTGCCGTGGGCCACTTGGAGAACAATCGCCCGGGCGGGTTAGTAGATGGACGTTACTGGCCGCCACCCAATGGTTGGGATTATAACAACACCGAGAGTGATGGACCGCGCGAGTGGTTCTTTATCTTCGATGAGCCATATACAGATGCAACACCGGATATAAACTTGGAAAAGGACATCGTAAGCAATCCTCTTCCCGTAATGTGGTGGGGAACGGTAAACCGCAGAGGCGGTGCGAACTTCCACGCCGGCGATCAATTCCTTATTCTCGCCAACCACGTGAATTCAACATCGGATATCTTCACCTTCACTGCCCCTGCAGTTACCGCAAGTCAGGCTCTCGCAAAGGTGGATGTCAATAAAATTAATATCTATCCTAATCCGTACTACGGTTACAACAGGGCGGAGACGAGCCGCTTTGCACGATTTGTGACGTTCAATCACTTGCCACCGGGTGACTGGCGGATTCGTATCATCGCGCTCGACGGATTACTCGTTCGGTACATCGATCCTAATTCCGCACAGCAGAGTTCGGCGTCGCAGTTTGCAACGTGGGATCTCAACAACCAAAACGGACTCCCCGTCGCAAGTGGAATTTATATTGCTTACGTTGAGATGCCTTCACTCGGTGTTACAAAGACATTGAAGGTTGTTATCATCCAGGAACAACAAGTTCTCGATTATTATTGATGGTGACTCTATGAACGATACATCCATCAATGTGAATCGAAAGGAGACTATCATGTTGAGATTGCATAATCGGATATTCACAATCGCTGCCGTCATCTTTCTCCTGAGCACGTCGTTCATATTTGCGGGCAGTTCGAATAAGACCGGAACGAACGCCGCACCGGAGCTGTTGATTCCCGTCGGTGCGCGCGACATTGCCATGGGCGGGGCATCGATTGCTACAACATCGGGCATTGACGCAATTTACTGGAATCCGGCCGGGCTTGCCCGGGCACAGTTCAGTACATCAGCTATGTTTTCACACATGTCCTATGTCGCAGATATACCGGTAAATTACTTCGCTGTATCCACAACATTCTCTGGCTTCGGAACGTTAGGATTCAGTCTGAAGTCACTCGGTATCGGAGATATTCTTGTCACGACGGAGGATCACCCGGACGGAACAGGCGAGATCATCTCGCCGACATACGTGACGCTCGGCGTGACGTATTCTCGACAGCTTGCTGACAATATCGGTATCGGGATCACAACAAATCTTATTACCGAGCGTATTGATCGCGTCAATGCTACGGGTATCGCCTTCAACGCAGGTGTACAATATGCAAACCTTGGTAACTTCAACGGTCTCAACATTGGTGTTGCAGTCAAAAACATCGGTCCACAGATGCAGTTTGATGGCACAGGTTTGCTCCGACAGGGTGAAGTTGGTGAAGCACGGCAGGGATACTATAAAATTCAAGCCGGCTCATTTGAGTTACCATCGACTATCGAGATTGGCGTGTCGTACACCCGATCTTTGTCCGATGACAATGCTATTACGCTCGTATCTCTCTTTGAAAATAACAACTTCAAAGTTGATGAATATAAGATTGGCGGCGAGTATTCATTCCGCAACATGTTCTTTGTTCGGGGCGGTTGGAACTTCGCCGAAAGTACGACCGACGACAATCTCACCACCACAAGTGGCGTTGATAAGACAACGTATTTATTCGGCGGAACAGCCGGCGTTGGTGTGCGCCAAAACGTAGGCGATCTCGATATTACACTCGATTATGCCTACCGTGGTGTGAAGTTTCTCGATGGTAATCATATCATATCCATAAAACTGGGATTCTAAGATTTTCAATTGCCAGCAGGACGTAAAGCGTCAACGTCTCCTTGTTCGTTTTAGCATCATCGCCGCGCTTGTCATAGGCGGCGATATTCATTTTATCTGCTCGCAATCAATCGATAGCACGGGACGCGTTGGTTCATTCAAGAACGCTGTCGCGCTCTCCGTTGACCCGTCCGGTAATATGTATGTCATCGATGGAGGAACGACCGAGATGCTGAAGTATGGCGCGGATGGCAAACTGCTTGCGACAACCGGCGGGTATGGCTGGGAACAAGGCACATTTGATCGTCCTGCCGATCTCATCGCTCCGAACGGCTTGGATGTTTATGTCGCCGATTTTGGGAATAATCGCGTTCAACGATTTGACCGAAATCTGAACTTTGTTTCCAGCTACTCAACGCTGAAGGATGAGGAGCAACCGCTCAAGTTCGGGTATCCACAAAGCCTGGCGCTCTCACGTTTTGGATCACTGTTTATTGTTGATGGTGAGAATAAACGAATACTCAAGCTGACACCGGGAGGAACGGTGGAGAGAGCGTTCGCTAATATCGGATCGGGTGCTGGAAAACTGTCGTCGCCCGGAAAAATCAAAGTCTCAGCCGATGACCGCGTCTATGTCGTCGATGGAAACACGGTTGTTGTTTTCGACATTTTTGGTAATTATATCAGGAGGTTTGGCCTTGGCGTTTTTACCCATGTGCGATCGCTTGCTGTAGATCGGCAAACTGTGTACATCGTCGATAGCTGTCGCGTGTACACCTTCACCAAGGAGAATTCGATCCAGCAGAAATTCGATTTGGCCCATTCTCTGCATCCGATGGAACCATGTGATCTTGTCGACATAGCGGTTTCGGGTCAGACGTTCTACTTCCTGACACCGCACACGATCATCCGACAGTTGCTGAAGCCGGAAGATGCCAGGTAAAAAACTCTGTATCCAGCTCACCTCTTGCTTTATTCAACAGAAAGCCGTATAATAGCTACAGAAAAGGAGGAATGATATGGCGGGCAAAAGTCTAAACAAAGTTCTCTTGATTGGCAATCTCGGAAAAGATCCTGAACTGAGTTATACCGCATCCGGTATTGCGGTCGCAAAGTTTTCAATCGCAACTAACGAGCGATGGAAAGATGCGGAAGGCAATGTTCAGGAGCGCACCGAATGGCACAACATCATCGCGTGGCGCAAGCTTGCTGAGATTTGTGGCCAGTATCTGAAAAAGGGAAGCAAGGTATATCTCGAAGGCAAGATCCAGACACGCTCTTGGGATGATAAAAACACGGGCGCCAAGCGGTATGCAACCGAAGTCATTGCAGATGACCTTATCATGCTCGACGCCAAGGGAGCTCCGACGGATGCCGGCAGTGGATCGCCAGTGGCCGAAGAATCCGGTGCTGCTGCAGAGAAGGAAGATCTGCCGTTTTAATTAGTTCCTTGCGCGGAATGGTTTACTGTAGAGTACACCGGGGAGGATTTCATTCAGAATGATCCCGCGGATATGAAGCCACGAGGATGATTGTTAATCCAGGCATTGTGCTTGTGCTTGCGCTTCCGCGATTATACTTGACTTCTGAACCAGCATCTTGTATATTAGATGCGCGTTTCGTTCTTTTCCATAACCGATGGTGGTAGTCCCGATGAAATCGGGATGAGGGAATTCCGTGTAAATCGGAAGCTGCCCCGCAACTGTGAACCCGATCTCGGCCAGATGAGCCAGCTGAGATTGTACTGCTGACAACACGAGTCACTGTCCCGCATCAAGCGGGACGGGAAGACGTCAGTATGTCGGGTAAGCCAGGAGACCGACCAGCATCGTGACCATGTGAGCACCTTCGCGGGAAGGGTGGGATCGTTATGAATAGTTTTTTTTCTTCCATCCCCAACTTTCGATCGAGAAGGTTGGGGTTTTTTATTTCACACTTTTTACGAGGGTAAAACTATGCGTATGAAATTTATTTTTTTGTTGTGTCTGACTCTGACACTCTCTGTCTGTGTCTTGAGTCAAGAAGCAGTGATTGATTCACTGAAAACATATCATTTGGGCGAGGTGGTAGTCACAGCAACACGCAGCGAGAAGAATCTTTCCGACATCGGCAGGAGCGTTACGCTCGTTACCGGTAAACAACTTGAGAGCTCCATTTATAACAATCTTTCAGAAGTGCTTTCGCAGCAGGAAGGCGTGTACATTGTAGGTACGGGACAGAATCCTGGAATGCTGCAAAGTGTGTTTATGAGAGGAGCCAATAACAATCACACGACGATTATGATTGACGATGTTCGCATCACGGATCCGTCAGCCGTGAATAATGCACTCGATTTGTCTGAATTATCATTGACAAATCTCGATAAACTTGAGATTGTGAGAGGAACACACAGCACGTTGTATGGTTCGTCTGCTATTGGTGGAGTGATAAATCTTATTACAAAAAAGAGCGAAAAGCCCGGATGGAATGCCAATGCTGAACTGAAAACGGGAACGTTTGGTGAAGGAACTTCCGAATTTTCAGAGAATGTGTTTGTCAATTACACTGTAGACCATGGATTGTATGTTAACGGAGAAATCAACAATAGTAACGTTAAGGGTTTAGATGCCACGGTCGATACAATCACTGATCTGAATGTCTATAAGCATCGAGACAAGGATGGATATGACCATACAGATTTTGTCGGGAAGATAGGTTTCATAGATGATAGGTTTGATGTGTATGCTTCCTACAAACGAACAAACCAGAATACAGACATTGACAAGGCTGCGTATATAGATGATGACAACTACACTATCGATTTCAGAAGAAACTTATTTACATACGGCGCATCGTATCATGTCACTGAAAATTTGAAGCTGAAATATATTGGCGGATATTCGGACATGACACGAATTGCTGTCGACGATTCAAGTGTTGTCAGCGCCTCTGGAGAAACTGACCATACATATTCGGATGGTACGTGGAGAGGGAGTACTTCCACAAACGAGATCCAATCAAACTTGAAACTCAGAGGCTTTGATGGAGTTCTGGGCGGAGGGTTCTACCACGAAGCCATGGGTTTCAAGACGTACTATTATTCTCGAAGCAGTTTTGGCGTATATGAGTTGAAAACAGATCTTGACAGCCTCGATCCGAATACTTCCACCAAGAATATTTTTGCTCATGTTGATTTAAACAGTAGCCTAATCGATGAAACTTTCGACCGGGTTTCAATCGCAGTAGGTGCTCGATGGTATGACCACAGCATCTTTGGAAGTAAACTGACGTATGAGATCAATCCTTCGTTGAAGATCAACGAGAACGCTTTAATGTACCTGTCTTACTCAACAGGATTCAATGCACCCTCTCTCTTTCAGCTGTACTCACCGGAGAGAGATTTTGTCTCGGACATCACCCGTGGGAATAAGAATCTCAAGCCCGAAACTTCTTCGTCATTTGAGTTCGGCATCAAGCAAACGGTGAGCAGCAATTTGAGTTTCTCCGCAAACTATTTTCGCACCATCGTAGATGATGCCATCGAGTATGTTTACCTTTGGGATAAAAATATTGGAATCGACACGCTGGGTAATGATTACACTCGTAATGATTTCAGAGGAGATACCTATCTCAACTTGGGCAGCCAAACGAGCCAGGGAATTGAATTCAGTGTAAGTTCAAAGATAAGTGAACAGTTTTATTTTTCAGGGAATTTCAGCTTGGTCAGTGGAAAATTAAACTACAAACCGTCTGATATTGATTCGGCGCAGACGCAAGGACACCATGTTCAGATTTACAGTAACGGCGCCTTTATCCGTAAAGAAGTGGAGACGCTCGGTTTAGTGCGAAGACCGAATACTGTGAACCTGAGTTTGACCTACAAGCCCATTGAACGACTCGCTCTAAGAGTTGATCTCCGACATGTGGGATCGAGGAGCGATATTTTTTATGATTCACGTCTCGGACCATACGGCGCACTCGGAACTGTACCCGTTGCTGACTACACACTTGTCGATTTTTCTCAGAAGTTCGATGTTGATGAACATATTTCGATTGGTGCGCGAATAGATAATATTTTTGATACGAAATATGCTGAGATCAACGGTTTTACAACGAGGGGAAGAGGGTTTTATTTGAATACAAGATATTCTTTGTGAGGAATCACGGTTGAAAGAACGAGTCCTGGTTTCATGGAGCGGCGGCAAAGACAGTACCATGGCGCTCTATGAAATCATCAGATCAACCGAGTACGAAGCTGCAGGCTTGATCACGACGGTGACCGAGGGCTATGATAGAATCAGCATGCACGGCGTTCGCAAAGAACTCCTTGAGCGTCAGGCGGAAGCGCTCAACGTACCCTTGAAGAAGATTTGGATATCGAAAGGAGCCACGAATGATGAGTATAAAGCGAAAATGCATGCAGGATTTTTGGAATTTCAGGAGAAAGGAATCTCATCGGTAGTGTTTGGAGATCTTTTCCTGCAAGACATCAAACGCTATCGTGAAGAGCTTCTATCGGAGATAGATATGAAAGCAATCTTTCCGATCTGGATGAGGAACACAACGAATATTGTTCGCGACTTCATCCGGCATGGATTCAAAGCTATCGTTGTCTGTACTGATCCTCGGGCCCTTGATGCGAGCTTTACTGGGAGAACAATTAATGAAGAATTTTTGAGGGACCTGCCTTCATCTGTTGATCCCTGCGGCGAGAATGGTGAGTTTCATTCGTTTGTGTTTGATGGACCCCTCTTCAAACAGAGAATCCACTACAATATTGGCGAAATAGTTGCGCGAGACAACTTTCATTTTTGTGACCTGATGCCTGCATAACGGCAAATTGAATCTCTTTCAAAGAATGATTATTTTGTTGACGGTAGAATATATTACTCCATGAGTTCTAAAGTGGAAAATAACATAAAGATTTGCTCGCTGCTGCCAAGCGCAACGGAGATCGTTTATGCCCTGGGACTGGAAGAGAGTCTTGTCGCAGTGACACATGAGTGTGATTACCCGGTCGAGGCTTCTCATAAACCATGCATCACGCGTTCAAGTATTTCTCCAGCTCTTTCAAGCGCCGAGATAGATTTTCGGGTGCGCCGGCAATTGAGTGATGCCGGGACGCTGTATCATCTCGATGTCGATTTACTCGAGTCGCTGAAGCCGGATATTATTCTGACGCAACGGCTCTGTGCCGTCTGTGCGGTATCGTACGAGAACGTCGCACGGATCGCGCATAGTCTCAGCAGCAAACCTCAAGTGATTAACCTTGAACCAACATCGCTCGAAGGAATTTATCAAACCATCGAGACTGTTGGCGTATTGACCGGTGTTCGGGATCAAGCGCGTGATCTCATCAAGCACTTACGAGGAAGGGTGAGACGAATCCAACATATGACAAGCAGGTGTGAAAAGAAGAAAGTCTTGTGTCTGGAATGGCTGGAGCCGCCATTTTGTGCCGGGCACTGGATCCCGGAACTGGTTGAGCTTGCTGGGGGATCGGACGAGCTTGGAGAAAAGCACCGGCCATCGCGACAAGTTGCTTGGGAGCGAATACTTTCGTATAATCCTGAGGTTCTCGTCGTCATGTGCTGCGGTTTTTCCATTGAACGAGCTTTACAGGAGATTGTAATCCTCCGACAGCGCGATACACTCGGATCAGTTCAAGAGGGAAATGTGTACGTCGTTGATGGTTCGTCATACTTCAGCCGACCTGGACCACGAATCGTCGATAGTCTTGAGATTTTGGCAACCATAGTGCACCCGGAGCTTTTCCCAATTGATTATCCCGCGAACGTTGTCCGACAGGTGACGTTCGAAGTACCGATTCTCTCACAAGACTAAAAAGGAGATGCCATGGCTCGATACGGCTTCACGTTTATCTTGATTCTCCTCGCGGCATTATCGCGGCTCCTTCCGCATCCACCGAACTTCGCCCCTATCACTGCGCTCGCACTTTTCGGGGGCGTGTACCTGGATCGAAAGCACACGTTCATCGTGCCGATTGCTGCAATGCTCATCAGCGATTACTTCATCGGCTTCTATACCGGCATGATGTGGGTGTATGCCAGCTTTACTGCAATCGGCTTTATCGGTTTGTGGCTTCGGAATCATCGCGGTGTTGTACAGACGGTCGGTGCTACGCTCGCCGGGTCAGTTCTATTTTTTGTTGTCACGAACTTTGGGGTGTGGATTTCTTCACAAGTAAGCTATCCACATAATTTTGCAGGTCTGGTTGAATGCTATGTCGCTGCTATTCCCTTCTTCCGAAATACAGTGCTTGGCGATGCCCTCTATGTCACTGCGATGTTTGGACTGTATGAATTGGCGGTGAAATTCATACCTCGATTGAGTCCTCACCCGAAGTCACTCAAAGCATAAGAGTTCTTGCGAAGCCGACCGTTGGTCGGCTTCGTTGTCTATGGGAAACGCAAGAGCAAAATGCTTGTAACTCCGACAAAAATAATTTATATTTTGCAAACGTATGATCGCGAAGCTCGCCCTCGAAAACGGAATTATTCTCAGTGGTGAATCTTTCGGCGCTGATGGTGAAGTAACCGGCGAAGTTGTGTTCAACACCAGCATGACCGGCTACCAGGAAATTCTCACCGATCCGTCGTATTGCGGCCAGATTGTCACGATGACGTATCCGCTCATTGGCAATTATGGCGTCAATCTCGACGATGTGGAAAGCTCCTCTCCACAAGTATCGGGGTTTGTCGTTCGTGAGTATAGTGAGTATCCAAGCAATTTTCGTTCGAAAGAGAGCCTTGGTTCCTACCTTAAAAAGCATCATATCATGGCAATACAGGACATCGACACGCGAATGCTCACGAAGATTATTCGCGATGCCGGCGCCATGCGGGCAATTCTCTCAACGATTGATCTCGACGATAAGAGTCTGCTTGATAAAGTTCGTCGCTCGCCACAAATGGCTGGACTCGATCTTACTCGAAAGGTAACGTGCTTGAAGCCGTACGAGTGGGGTCACATTGACACGACGCCGTTTGCTCTTCCGCCACACATCGATCACAAGCTCGTGAACGGTCATCGTTTCACCGTTGTCGTTTACGACTACGGCGTTAAGCGAAATATTCTCCGACGCCTGATAAGCTACGGCTGTAGACTTACCGTGGTGCCGTCTGATTTTGCCGCAGAAGATGTTCTGGCGATGAATCCCGACGGAATTTTTCTTTCGAACGGGCCCGGCGATCCGGAGGCGGTGCACTATGCGATTGAGAACATCCGAAAACTCATCGACAAGAAACCGATTTTCGGTATTTGTCTCGGTCATCAATTATTGGCTCTTGCATTGGGAGGGAAGACGTTTAAGTTGAAGTTCGGTCATCGAGGCGCGAACCATCCTGTGAAGAATCTGCTCACGAAGGCAATCGAGATCACCTCGCAAAATCATGGCTTCGCCGTCGATCCCGGCTCGCTAAGGGCATCCGAGATTGAACTCACTCACGTCAACTTGAATGATGGAACGAACGAAGGATTCCGCCATCGCGAGCTTCCGGTCTTTTGCGTGCAATATCACCCGGAAGCCTCGCCAGGTCCGCACGACAGCGACTACCTCTTCCGCCAGTTCATCGCATTGATGAAAGAACATTCCACAGTTTCAACCGAACGTTAGAACTTTTTCTGCGGTTTGCAATGGGGGGAAATCGGTGGACGTGACCTTTACCGTTATGTTCGCTTCGTTCGTTTCTTCGAAGCGGGAATCTTACCGATTCGCGGATCGCCTCGCCTGACGAGATTGCATGCTTTCAATGCCGAAGATTCGAAATCATCGGCAGAAGCCGGGAGCACTTGCCAACCTGTAACATTTTTCCCCAGCAGGGCAATCGAGCGCATGGACGGGAAGACTTTTTTCAAGCTTTCGTGGTGATCCTTCGTCGTTGCAATCCAGACGCCATTGTCTTTTGGTGAACTGCTTTTGTTACGGAGGATGAGTGTAATTTTTCCTCGGATGTAAATTGCGTAACATCCAAACATCGGCCGCACGGTCGGCTGTTCGGATTCCAACTCATCGAGCACGAACTGAAATGGGATTCGTGGCTTTGCACGTTGGGCACGTTGGGCACGTTGGATTGTCTGTCGCGATACGCGTGATGCCATCGGATTTTTCTTGTCCTGTGCCAATCATTCGAACATGTTGTGGAGATGCCGTTTGCGAGAATACTATCCTGTCGGCAATCCCTTCTTTGCCACGGTCTCCATGACTTCACAGAAGCGGTCAAGCTCTTTCAGCGTCGTGTACACGTTCGGTGTAATGCGTAATCCCTTGAATTCATCATGAATGATCGGGACGACAAAAATCTTGTGCTTGTCCATAAGATATGTTGTAAGCGCACCGGGATCGATTCCAACAATCTCGACATTACCGATAGCGCACGATTGGTTGTCATCGAACGACGTGTGAAACTGCACGTTCGGCAAGTCCTTGAGCCTGTTCATCCAGTATCGTGAGAGGTAGCGGAGGCGCGCTTCTTTCCGTTTTGCCCCGATACCGTTATGGAAGAGGATCGCTTCGCCGATTGCCAGCTTCGGTGCTGCCGAATGAGTCCCGATCTCTTCAAACTTCCTGATGTCAGTCGCCTGCTTTTTGTCGGCAGCCATGAGCGGCCAGATTTTTTCGATCTTGTCTCGCTTGACGAAAAGAAGTCCCGTTCCCTTCGGTGCGTAGAGCCATTTATGCAGGCTTGTTCCATAATAATCGCAGCCGAGATCCTGCTGTGTGAAAGCGAAGTGTCCGAATGAGTGTGCTCCATCAACAATGACTTCGATTCCTTTCGATAGTGCAAGATCGCAGACAGCTTTTACCGGGGTAATCTGACCCGTGATGTTGATGACGTGAGAAATTAGGATAACACGGGTCTTCGGGGTCATGCCTTTCTCGAACGACTCAACAATTGCATCGAGGTTCTTCGGCGCTATCGGGACTTTGATGAGCTTGAGGACGAGACCTTCTCGTTGCTCGCGCTGCCGAAGTGTCGTGAGCATCCGGGGATAATCTTGCGTGGTTGTGAGAATCTCGTCGCCCGATTTCAGATCCATCCCCGTCAGGAGAATCTCAAGCGACTCCGATGCGTTGCGGGTGATGGCAATTTCTTCTGCATTGCATCCGAAGACGTTCGCCAATCCCATTCGAATCGTCTCCGATTGCGGCTCGAGGATTTGCCACATCGTATACGCAGTTGCATCTTCCTGTTCCCAAATGTATCGAACGAGCGCTTCCGTGACGATCCGGGGAGAAGGGGAGACGCCTCCATTATTGAGATTGGTGATGCCTCGTGTAACCGTGAAGGCTTGTTGAATCTCGAACCAGAAATCTTCATCGGTTGCGATCTGATCGGGCGGGAGATGTTCAACACGCCTTGTTGCCGCATGAAGATCGTTGAGGAGTGATGACAACGACGCCGTGCAAAGAGTAGCTAAGCCTACCCCTTTGCCGACGGTCGCCAAAAACTGGCGCCGGCCGATGTCGTTGCCGCTTCGAAACGGTGCGGAGTTCATGAGAACCTCGATTGAGTAGTGGTGATGTCGTAGTCCCGATGGACGGATAAGTCGCGTGAAATTTACCAAATTATTCTAACCATGTCAAGTTCCAATTTTCAAAAGTGTTGGCGGAGCGATAAATTTATCGGAGTCTGCCAAGCGTTGCTTTCTTGATGGAAATCTTTATATTATGCCATCCCTCACAGACCTACTCAACATTTGGTTCGTATGCCATCTCAACGTCAAATAAAAATTCGCATCGCTCGCATCCACCATCATGAGATCGATATCCCACTCCCATCGTATTCCACAACCGGCTCCTCCGGGATGGATATCTATGCCTCCGTCCAGGAAGATCGCGTTGTGAAACCGGGAGAAACGGTTCTTATTCCCACGGGTTTCCAAATGGAAATTCCTTCGGGCTACGAGGCACAGATTCGGCCGCGAAGTGGTCTTGCACTGAAGCACGGCGTCGGCGTATTGAATTCTCCCGGCACCATCGATTCCGATTATCGTGGTGAAGTAAAAATCATACTGAAGAATTTCGGCAAAGAGGAGTTCACGATCCGCCGCGGCGACCGCATTGCGCAGCTTGTCATTTGCCCCGTTGTGCGTGCAGAGTGGGAAGAGGTGAACATTGTCGAAGAAACTTCTCGTGGAGCAGGCGGCTTCGGACATACGGGAAGGTGAATGCCACATGAGCGGCACACTCTACCTCGTTGCAACGCCTATTGGAAACTATGATGATATTACATTTCGTGCGCTCAACGTCTTAAAGTCTGTCGATGTTGTCGTGTATGAAGAAAGGAAGGAAGGTCAAAGACTCCTTTCGCATTACGGGATACCGGAGAAGCTCGTCGAAAGTTTGAACGAGCACAATGAAGCTGCCGCGAGCTTTCACATCATCGAGCACTTAAAGCAGGGAAAGAGCGTCGCCCTCATTTCGGACGCGGGGACTCCTGTCTTCTCCGACCCCGGCCAAGTCCTTGTGCGGAAGGCCGTTGAAAGTAACGTCAAGGTCGTTCCGATCCCCGGCGCCTCTTCGCTTATGCCTGCGCTCACCGTCAGCGGTTTCTCGATCGAGCAGTTTCTCTACTACGGTTTTCCCTCGCCAAAGGCAAATCGCCGGATTGCCGAGCTTCGCCAGTTACGTAACGAGCGGCGAACCATCATCTTCATGGATGCACCGTATAGACTGGTTCCGCTGCTGCGGGATCTTGCCGAAGTATTCGGAAATGAACGGCGGGTTTGCATTGCGTTTAATCTTACCATGCGCGACGAGCAAATCTTCCGCGGTACGGCGGCGGAACTTTTCCGGTATTTTGAAAAGAAAGGCCTGAAGGGTGAGTTCGTGGTTATTGTGGAAGGTACAGGCACGAGACGCTGAGGTTTTCTTACAAAGAATACTCCACAGTCAACCAAACAACTTGACTTTCCGCGAGGTATCATGTACCTTTCAACTTGGAATTGATCGGGAAGTAATAATCTCAAGTAGACAAAGGGTTGGCATCTAGTGAAGAAACTACTTTTCATTTGTGTTTTCCTCCTCTTGCCCCTCGCATCGTGCGAGAACCCGTATACTAGTAATTTTTATGAGCCTCCTCTTTCCCCGCGCCCCCCTCGGAAATTAATCGGTCCGATACTTTTCACCTCTCAGAGGATCGGTAATGGACGATGGGGTACACGGCGGCTTTACACCATGAACGAAGATGGCTCAAACGTGAGACAACTCGCAGGCGACTCGACTTTTCCAGTCTATGTTGCACAGTGGTCTCCAGACGGCAACAAAATTGCACTTTCAAGTTCCGCAGGCGTCTACATTACGAATGCAGATGGGACAGGAAAATACTTATGTGCAAAACCTGGTTTTCAAAACGCTGATTTTTCTTTTACTGAAGCGTACGGTGCGGTATGGTCGCCAGACTCGAAGCATCTCGCCTACACGCGCATGTTCCTGCCCGAGTTCTTTGGAGCATGGGCAATATTCACCATTGATGTCGATGGTTCCAACGAGCGTTGTCTTACTCATACCCCTGATTCATCAGCGTTCGTCACCGACTGGTCACGGGATGGATCGTCGCTGCTTGGCTGGGAGTTCGGATCGGCAGTAATTGATTCGACGCAGCTTGCTTATCCGTATGATAAGATTGTGTGGTTTGATCTTCAAGGTCATCCTTTCCGGAAGTGGGGAGAGATCAGGGAGACAATCTACGAACCGATTTATTCTACCTCAGGTAGAAAAATTGCGTTCATTTCGAGTAAGCCGGGAGGAGCGAACGGCATCTACCAGGGAGTTTATGTTATGAACGTGGATGGATCGGGTGATACGCTTGTTTCCCGGCAACCACATACGGATAACGAGCCTGTTTCATTTTCTCCCGACGATACGAAGCTGCTCTATAATGCTTCCGGACCCGCGTACGGCTGGGGCGGGTTATACGGTACTATATTGATACTTGATCTTCATTCGGGGGAAGTCAGTGATATAACTCCATTCAAAGGAGACAGCGTCTATTCAGAAGCAGCAGGCTGGCGAAGGAGGTGAGGCCGAGAGGCTGAGACGAAAAGACCTTATCTGTGATTGAACCAAAGCCGTACATAATTCACCTCAATCAACCCGTAACTTTTTGGGAAGGGAGCAAATCATGAAACTGCTATCATTCAATCGACCTGTGACATTCGTGTTTTTCGCACTCGTTATATTGGGTAACGTCACTTATTCACAGGATACTACCGTGTTCCGCGATAAACACGGTAAGCGCTTGTACCTTGAGATCGACAAGAAAACCGGTGGCGTGAGACAAGTCCACGGGTTCTCAGAAAACGTCAGGGATTACGGATTCGACGGGAAAGAACTTACGAAAGAAAAGGTAGACATTGTGGGAAGAAAGCTTTTTGATACGTATAGCCGGATGTTCGGGATCTCTTCGAAGGATCTGGCTGCCAAGCGAATTTATGCCGACAGAGATACTTGGTATGCGTGGTACTCCCAGGTCTATGAGGGAATACCGGTTGAGGGTTCCAGCGTGGGATTCATGATCCTAAGGCGAAACGGTGATTTTGTTAGTCTCGGTGCACTTCGGTACGCCAATGTGAAGGCTCCCACAACCCCAGCAATATCTTCCGAGCAGGCGATTGAGATCGCGAAGAGGGATCTTCTTGGGCGGGGGAGTCATCCACTCAGCACCGATCTGGTCATTTTTCCTGAGCCGCAAGGCGCGAACTTTAGGTATCACCTCGCCTGGAAGATTCTTTTGAATGGCACGACGACTATGCTCTATTACGTGAGCGCCACCGATGGACGAATTCTTGAAGCGATTAACCACCGGCTTGAGGAAGGATTCCTACATGGCCAGAGTAAGAAGAAGCTAGTACGTGCGAGACCTCCTGGATCCCGCTTCGCGAGAAAAGGGGATATTGTCCCGACAGGCGTTCTTCAAGCGGGAATCTATGGACAGATTGTCGGGACTTATTGGCCACGACACTACAACGATCCAAGTGTGAATGGTTTAGTGATCGGCATTCCTTCGGACGCCATCGAGGCGACTACCCCTGATACAATCAGCGATCCTGATCCGGTCAGTTCGGATCTCTTTGGCGATTATGAAATCACCATGGATGGAGATAATCCTCCCAACCCTCTTCCCGCTGACACTTTTACCGTCGCTGTATACACGTCCACCGAAGCTATGTTCGTCGAGAAGAACTTTAGTCCGTACGTTCCAGGAGATTGCAGCACGTATAACGTCGCGGCTGATCCGCATTCGAATATAGATTTCTTTCACCTCTCAAAGAACATCATCTATACTCCTCCAAGTGGTCTTCTAAATTTCGACTGGACTACGTTGGCCGATGCAAACGCAGCTGATGCAACAAATATTCTCTATCACGGTACGAGGATGCGGAATTTCTTTCAAAGTCAGTCTATCGGATATCAAGGATGGGAAACACCCTATGCGGTCTATGTCAATGAAGGTACTTGTGTAAACGGCGCGGCAGATGGTTCGATTCTCTATTTCGGAAGCAACGCCAACAAGGCTTGGGCGCGTTCTGAAGATGTCATCACGCACGAATCCACTCACAATGTGGTTTATGAAATATTTGGTGGACAATTTATTGGCCAGAGGAAAAGCACTCCACATATTGATGCATGTGCCACTGACCAGTCCTGTGCGATGGATGAGGGACTCGCCGATTATTTTTCCTGTACCTTCAGCGGTGAGCCTGGGCAAGCGACGGACTTGTTGACAGGTGCGCAAGCACGCACGATGTCAAATCTTCTTAAGTATCCGACCGATTATCAAGATTTAGCCCACCATGATGGGCAAATTATTGGAGGGGCATGTTGGAATTTGCGCGCCAACTTGGGGGCTGTGCTTAATAACGCGAATGATGTAGGCTTTCGAAGAGCAGATGTGCTCGTTTTGAAAGCTCTCCAAACGCTTCCAATTCATCCTTTCACATTTCCGTACTTCCTGGCAGACATTTATGACGCAAATACTCTTTACTACGATCAGCAATATGACGACAAGATCAAGGCCGCGTTTGATCTCCACGGAGTTTTCTCTGGGCAGTCACAAGTTGCTTTGGGTTGGAATATGTCGAGCGTTCCCGCCGATGTCTCTCTCTTGTCGCCGGATATTCTCTATCCAGGTCACAGTGGTGCTGTGTTTTACTTTGACGGCAACACATATAAGCCGGTCGCTGCGGGATCAAACATGTCTTTAGGAATAGGCTATTGGGTGAAGTTCGGTACAGCGCAAGTCATTTACATTCCGGGTTCAGAGATTACTGCAGAGACTATAACGGTGAGTACTGGATGGAATCTAATCGGTTCGATTTCCACCCCCGTTCCTGCTGGCAGCATCACGAGCATACCACCGGGGATGATCACATCGCATCTCTTTGGCTACAGCGGCGCATACAAGTCTGTTGACACGCTCACACCTGGCAGTGGATACTGGATCGAGGTGACGCAAGAGGGTGAACTGATCCTTGGCGGCTCCGGAGGTTTAGCCAAAACGAGTGCTGTCATCCAAGCTCTTTTGGCCGATACTCCGCCTGCGCCGCCCGACGCAGCGAACAACGCACATCCCCTATCGCATATCCCACAGCAGCTTAGCTTGGAACAGAACTATCCCAACCCGTTTAATCCCACGACGAGCTTCAATTACGCGCTCCCGGCGGCTGGCGAGGTCAGTCTCAGAATCTACAACATGCTTGGAGAAGAAGTGGCAACGGTTGTCAATCGATTTGAGATGGCGGGATACAAGTCGGTCGGCTTCGATGCGAGTAGCTTAGCCAGCGGCATGTACTTCTACCAACTGCATGTCGGAAAATTCACCGACACGAAGAAAATGATGCTCGTGAAATAACAAAATAGGGTTCCGTAAGATGGCCGACCCTGCACCGGGTCGGCTTTTCTTTTTCTATCATGCTCAATCACCGCGTTCTTGCATATACCTTCCCTTTTGCCTATATTTTCTTTGAAAGCTGAATGTAGATGTCGTCTAACGCAGGTTGAGCGATGGAAATATTTCCACAACAATTTCGTGTTCCTGAAATATACGGGGACTTCTGGTTCAATTCAGAACCCATCCCCTTGAATGCAATGCGCGGGTACGTTTTGCTGATTGACTTCTGGGATTATGCGTGTCAGCGGTGTCTGCAGACATTGCCGTACATGCAGGAATGGAACAAGCGCTATGCCGACAACGGACTGGTGACGATTGGTGTTCACACGCCGCAATTCCCGTTCGAGAACGATCCCATCAACGTCTTGAAGGCAATCGAGAAACTGGACGTTAAATATCCGGTTGTCATGGATAACAACTACAGCATCTGGAATGCCTTTCGTGCCATGGTCTGGCCGACGAAGTATCTCATCGACAAACATGGTTTCATTCGCTACATCCATCAGGGCGAAGGATCGTATCAGAACTACGAGCACGCAATTCAATCACTTCTTACGGATGCGGGATATCACAACGAGCTTCCACTTGTGATGGAGCCTGTTCGGGAGAGTGATAACCCGGGCGCCATTTGCTACCGGGTGACGCCAGAAATTCTCACCGGCTGGCAACGGGGAACGATCGGCAACGTCGAAGGTTTTGCCCCGGAATCGACGATCCACTACGATGACCCGGGCATGTATGTGACCGGGCGAATTTACCTCCATGGCAGCTGGCTGAATGATCGCAGCTTTCTCAAGCTGAACGATCCCGAAGGGGAGGAAGGACATCTTATCGTCAGCTACGAAGCGAAGGAAATTAATATGGTGATCAAGCCGGAAGGCGAGAAGAACTTCCAGGTGTTCGTCCAACAGGATGAAAGTTATCTGAGGAAAGAGAATAAAGGTGATGACATCAACATTGATGAAGAGGGGCGCAGCTACTTCCTCGTGAGCGAGCCAAAACTGTACAGCGTCGTGAAGAACCGGGACTTTGGCGAGCACAAGCTGAAGCTTATGACTCGTTCGAACGGCTTTGCGCTCTATTCAATCTCATTCATCTCGTGCGTCATTCCGGAACTTATCGGGAAGAATTAGACAGCTGGATTCAATGAGCAAGTGCAACACGTCGGTTAAAGACTTCGCGTGGTGTTTGATAATGTAATATTTTTCTTGGTCTGTTGTTCATGCGTCGTTCTAAACGTTTCACATCAGCATTGGAGACAGCGTCGAAGTTTGT
>JACOSY010000033.1 GCA_016178595.1 Ignavibacteria bacterium | reverse complement strand
TCCAAAGACACGGTCACGATCACACGAGATGCCGCACCGACGACGGCGAATGCAGGACCGGATCAGACGGTTTGTTCGACGACGGCGACGTTAGCAGGCAATACGCCGACAGTCGGGACAGGTGCATGGACAGTAATAGCAGGAAGTGCAACGGTCACGACGCCTGGTAATCCGACATCAGGGGTAACAGGGTTATCGGTTGGAGCAAATACATTCGTCTGGACAATCAGCAATGCCTCATGTCCGCCATCCAAAGACACGGTCACGATCACACGAGATGCCGCACCGACGACGGCGAATGCAGGAACGGATCAAACGGTTAGTGGCACGACAGCGACCTTGTCAGGTAATATTCCTACAGTCGGGACGGGATTATGGAGTCTGGTAAGCGGTACAGGAACGATTACTGTGCCGGCAAGTCCCGGCAGTGGAGTTACAGGATTAGGTGTGGGACCAAACATATTCCGCTGGACGATCACGAATGCTTCGTGTCCTCCATCTTCTGATGATGTAACCATCAAACGAAAGGAGCCGACAACGAGTTTGCTGAGTTCCTCAGTGAACCCGTCAATCGAGGGCGAATCAGTAACGTTTGAAGATAGCGTCTCTGGTTCGGTTCCTGATGGCGGAACAGTGCAGTTTATAGACAACGGCGCAAACATGGGCAGCCCTGTCACCATAGATGTGAATGGTGTCGCCACTTTTGCTCTTTCGACGCTCATGGTAGGCTCGCACGCGATTACCGCCTTCTACGGCGGTACCAGCAATTTTGACTCTAGTACTTCCAACGCTATTACCCAAATTGTTGGAGCCGCAGTTACCTACCGATCATTCCGTCCGGATAGCATTGCGCTCTCGAAAGACAATAAAGGAAAGCTCGGTAAGCTCGTGGCCCGCAAGCCGGATAAGACGTACTTCATGGCAACAATCCAGATCGACAACGATAACATCGACGGTCTGCATATGGAATTTGGACTGCCGATTGATACGACATATCGGTATAGCGGGTTTGCATCAACACAGGGTCTTCTGGTAGGGAAGAATCGGAGCATCGGTACCGATAGCTCGAAGTTCTATGGCTGGCTGCTTTCACCCAAATATGGCGATGCGCTGAAGACCTTGCGCGATAAGACGGGATTGCATTCAGGCTATGCGCGCGGCTTCGACAAATTCACATCGAACTTCAAGCCGCTGGTGAAGGGACAAAAATCGTTGCCGCCGGCGAAGCATAATAACAAGCTGCTGGCGGACATGGTTGCGCTACGACTGAATATCGCTGCAAGTGCGCTTGGTATCACACCGGTCGGATTTGGCGAGCTTCGCTACAACGATGGCACGGGAAATCCGCTGAACGATTATATGGTCAGAGAGATCGCCGCAATTGCAGACTCAGTCATGATGGGATATTATCAGGGCGGTGTGCATCACTTTGCCGACACTTCGTTCTTCCGCCAGATTGATGAGACGGTGCAACGTATCAACAGCTCCTTCGAAGGTGTTCTGGATACGTTTAAGTTCGCAGACACACTACGACTTAAGGGAACCCGCCAGCTTGGCGATGTATCATTCCTTCATCCAAACCCAGTAGCCATGCCTGCACGCATTACGCCGGTGTTCTTAGACTTCGATCCGGAGCCGGATGTATACACGCTGTACCAGAACTATCCCAATCCTTTCAACCCGACGACGACGATCGAGTTCTCATTGCCGTATGCATCGTTCGTTACCGTTACGATCTATAACATGCTCGGTCAGGAAGTTGGAACATTGCTCGATCATGAGCAGATGGATGACGGCAGGCAGAGCGTCGATTTCGATGCGAGCCAGCTTGCATCCGGAGTGTACTTCTATCGTCTCATCGCAGAACAAGTAGTTGAGGATCCTGACGCGACGGCACCGGGCGACAGGTTCACAAGTGTGAAGAAGATGTTGTTCGTCAAGTAAGACGGCATTATTCCAGACAGCGCCACGTCGGGGCAGCCCGGCGTGGCGTTTCTGTTTCTGGAACGTGACTTGATTTTCGTTTCGCGTATTTGTGCTATTGTAGCGAACCGGCTATCACGGTGCCCCATTGCGGTATTCACTGAGAGATTGAGGAATAGTCTTTCGCGTGAAGGCTTTCAGTGAAACTCGTACTTCCGCTCTTCGTACATCCCTACTGAATCCCGGTCATTTCAATCAATATGAATTGCCATAAGGGAGATTACAATGAAGCATCCATCCGTTCAGTATATGATTCCTCTCATCATTTTTGTTCTTCTTGGTACTCACGGCGGCACAGCACAAGCCTGGAAACATGTCGGGCTTGATTCGAGTGTCGTGCAATCACTCGCTATGCGAGCCGATAGTGTCCTCATTGCCGGGGTGCCCACTATCGGTATTCTTCGCTCAACCGATCAAGGAGCGACATGGGCTTTGAGCGACACGGCAGACAATGTATATTCGCTGGCAATCAGTTCTAACGGACATATCTTTGCAGGACTTTTCAGGGGCAGCTACCACGGGATCCATCGTTCGACCGATGATGGTCTTACATGGCATCGGCGCGATGCCTTCAGTGGAACAATTGGTGACATCCATGCGTTCGCTTTCGACATGAGCGGTAATGCCTATGCTGGTGGGGCTTTGCAAGGCATACTCGCCTCATCGGATGAAGGAGCTTCCTGGGATCGCATCGGCTCTGGCCTGCCGGCGGGAGCGATATTATCGCTCGCCGTTGCGGCGAATGGAAATATCATTGCCGGGACGGAAGATGGCCTCTACCGCTCAACCAACAGCGGGAATTTCTGGACTCAGACCAACAACGCATCACACGCAACGTGCCTCTCGCTGCTGGCAATTGACGACGGAAGAGTATTTGCCGGTACAACCGGCGGCGGCGTGTATTTCTCAAACAACAGCGGCACCTCCTGGACGAATTCCACCGCCGGACTAACGAGCATGAACGTCAGTGCAATCGCCCTGAACTCTGACGGTATTCTGTTCGCTGCAACTTCGGATAGCGGCGTCTTTCATTCCGAGAACGGAGGAGCAAGCTGGATGCCATTCAGCGATGGACTGACCAATACAAACATCAATGCAATGGTCATTGACCAGAAGGGATATTTGTATGCAGGAACCAATGGCAACGGCGTCTTTAAAACCATGGAGTCTACCGTGTTGTCCGTGCACGAGATCTCCGATCGAATACCGGAGCAATTTTCTCTTGCACAAAATTATCCGAATCCCTTCAACCCCTTGACGAATATTCAATTTCAGATTTCGCATCGTAGCTTCGTGACGCTGAAAATTTACAATCTGCTTGGGAACGAGGTCGCCAAACTTCTATCGGAAGAACTCCAGCCCGGCACGTACTCGACCGCGTGGGATGCATCGAACGCACCAACGGGAGTCTACTTCGCCCGCCTGCAGGCCGGTACATTCATCCGGTCGCGCAAACTCGTCTTGCTGAAGTAATGAAAGATTTTGGCATGAAATCGAATGTAGGAATGCCACCGCGCAATTGCTATTGTTATCCTATCGCTTGTATCATTTGCCTGTGCCGCCCCTCTATTCAAATGTCAAATGGCCACGATCTCCTCCTCCACGCCCTTATGACATAGATGATGGTTCCTGCAACGATGAGAACTACTGCGTACTTGATTTCTTTTACGAAATTTTTCCTCATCACGAGAACGTAGAGAAAACCGAGAAATGCGACCACGGCCGGTAATGGATACAGCCACATCTTGAAGGGACGCGGGAGGTCGGGCTTGCGGATGCGAAGAACGATGACACCGGCGATTTGTGCGAGGAATTGTACAAGAATCCGAATGACGACCAAAGCAGCGATGATATCCGCCAGCCGTAAGAGGCAAAAAAGCATCGCGACGAATCCGAGCATCAATAGCGAAACGTTCGGAAAGCGATGTTCGGGATGGATGCGCGAGAAGACTTTAAAGTAATCGCCTTCTACCGCTGCAGTAAACGGTACGCGTGAGTACCCTAAGAGCAATGAGAAAACGGACGCGAACGCCGTCCACGCGATGAGTCCTGTAGCAACTGATCCCGCCCAGGGTCCGTAGAGACGTTCCATGAAGACAGAGATGACATACTTTCGTGCATCGGATGAGGCGGAATCGCTTAACTCCTGCCAGGGGATGACACCGAGAATGCTGATGTTCATCACCAGATACATCAGCGCAACAAGAAGAATGGAATAGAGGATCGCTCGCGGGATGGTTCGTCCCGGCTCCTTTACTTCTCCGCCAAAAAAACAAACATTGTAATAACCCCAATAGTCGTACACCGCGACGAGCATTCCTGCGCCGAGGCCGGTGAAGAAGTTGGCATTCAACGAAAAGGCTCCTGCGGGAAAGCTGAATGCACGCTGGCTATCAAAATGTGACACACCGGAAACGATGATCCATACGACCGTCAGTATAACACCGACCCACAGATACTCGGATAGCTTCGCGATGACTGTAATTTTTCTGTAGAGCAGGAGGACCGCAACGAGACATGTACTCATGGCGACGAATGTTCCTGCGGTGATGACGATGCTTGCATCCAACGAACCGAGGATCGGTAACGGAACATGAAGATCCTTCTGAAGGAAAACGGAGCCAAGGTGTGGGAAGAGGTAGGCAACATACTGAGAGAGTCCCACGCAACCTGACGCGATTGAGAGAGGCGCGCTGAATGTAAGCTGCCAGATAAACAAGAACGACATGAACTTGCCGAGCTTGGCCGGATCGTAGATCGCTTTCAAATAGCGATATGATCCACCCGAACCCGGCATCGCCGCACCTAGTTCCGCCCACACCAGACCATCACATATCACAAGCGCTGCCCCAAAGATCCAGCCGAGAATTGCCTGCGGTCCGCCCATGGCTGCGATGATCAGCGGGATCGTGATAAACGGTCCTACGCCAATCATGTCGATCATGTTCAGCGAGGTTGCGCTGGCAAGTCCAACGCCGCGAATCAAGTGGGGAGATGCATTGTCAATCTCTTGCACGCCGTCCCCGCTTCGATGGCTGTCGTGACTGCGAGATCAAGTTGAAAAAAAGCTTCACTGCTCCTTCGTTAAGAATCCGTAGCTGCCGGTAGAGCGCGAGGGAAACGTAGGCGTAGCTTCCTTTTCCATACTGAGACCACAGAATGGAAGTCGGCGGTTGGCGTTCTTCACTGTCGCTCATCGCGAGAAGACGGGTATAATACGACGATGTCTTGGTAGTGTCATCGGCGGGAAGATAGATGCTGCGCTCTTGTACCCAACCGATCCAATCTTCCGGTCGTATGATGTTAGGGGAATTCAAGAACGGATGATTGGGTAGAAGAATGGAAACGGGCGCATCTTCCTGCGTGACTCGTTCATTCGTCAACGTAATAGGGTACGGTGCAAACTGCTTTCCGTTCCAATCTCCTACCTTATGGTAGAAACAAACAATATTTCCTCCCTTCCGGACATACTCAAGGAGTTTGTCATTGTAGAGCACAGCATCTGCGCGGTACTGATAGGTCCGGAGGTCGAGGATAATGGTTGTGAATTTGTGGAGATCCCCTTTCGCTAACATCGCGGAATCGATGAGTCGATATGAAATGTTAAACGATTGAAGGACTTCCTCGGTCGTGTTATCGTATGTCTTCACCAATCCAATAGCGATTTTTTTCTCGAACTCAGCATGGACGGGTTTCAGTGTGACAGTTTTACTGACCGGCTTCATCTCTATGGGCGTACTTTGTCCAGGCAGAGCATCGAATCGAAGAAGTTGCCTTTGGGCGGCTATCGACTTCGTGACAGTCAGCGTAACCTTATCAGCGAACGCCCCATGTGGGATTTGATATGACTTGTAGAAGATCTTTCTTGAATCGGAGGTTACAGAGAGATCTACCGGCACCTCTTCATCCGAGTTGTTCACAAGCGTAACGGTGAAATTCCGACGGAGCTGGAACTTGTCTTTTTCATCCTGGCGTTCAAGGACAGAAAAATTTGGCGAGACATTGAGCGAAAGAAGAGAAGGAAAATCAACTGTCTCTGCACGGAGCCGAGCTATTACCCGCATCGATGGTTGGATGCCGGAGAAAAGATCATACGCATCGGGCGGATAGTGCTGATCGGCTCGTATGAGTGCATAGGTATGCTTTCTGAACCATTCGGGAATGCGCTCGATACTCGTCTTGTCCATTCCCTGCGAGCGATGTTTCGCAAGCGCATCAAGTGAAATTTCCTGAATATCTTTTCCCGATGCATCTTTCTTCGTGATGTTAATTTGTACGACTTGCGCCGGGTTACCCTTCCCAAAGAATCGGAAGAAAAGTTTTTTCACCTGCCATGGCCGTATGGTTGGATCTTGGAACTGTTCCGGATGGAAGGTCGAATCAGCCGCCTTATCGAATGCTTCGTATGCGGAGACGCCGACCGCCTGATGGTTCCCATGCTGTCGATCGGGGAGCGTCGTGATGGTATCATGATTCGTGATGATCACATCCGGCTTGAGCGCACGAATGAAGTAGACCAACCGCTCCAGCACAATGTCTTTGCCGCCCCATCGTATGAACGTCTCACCGGCTGTCTTCGAGAAACCGAAGTCGGGGAAGCCCAGAAAGTATACTTCCGTGCCGAGAATTGTCGCGGCCTCCAATGTTTCCTTCGTACGAATCCTGCCTAAGTCGTCATAAAGTTCCGATCCGATTTCATTCTGGCCGCCTTCGCCGCGTGTGTAAAAGATGCTGTAGGTCTTAACGCCAAATAGTTTGGCATAGTATGCGAGCGTTGCGCCGTCTTCGTCGTCTGGATGTGCGGAGAGGTCCATAAGCACAAGTGAATCAGTCGGTATTGCGCGGGCGTTCACGAAAAAAGAAAACAAAAACAGCACGAGGGCACCGGTAAGGGCTATGGCTCGAAGTCGGTTGTTTCTCATCGTTTGGCGAATTGGAAAGTAAGTGTGATAGAGTATTTTCAATGTACGGAATTGGAGGAACATTCAAAAGGGATGAAATGTACGGTCGGTTATTCTTCTTCGTCGTCGATGGATTCGAATGATTCGAGGAGGCGGCTCATCAATTTCCTGTTCCCCTCGTCGCCGCAGCGCTGGTAGGCATTCACCAAGTTGCGGAGAACACGGGCAACGATCGTCTCTGCATTGCACTGGAGCTGCAGAATGTCTCGGGCGGAAACCCGGGCGGCTCTATCAAGTCGCGTGAAATCATCGAGTTTTAAGAAGCGACCGCCCTTGAAGCAATCGACGATAAATGTCTGACCTTCTTCACTGGCAAAAGCGAGAAAGTGTCCTGGAAAATTGCAGCCTTCAATCGATAGACCGAGCCTGTGACCGACAAGGATGTAAATGCTGGCGAGACTGATTGGTATGCCGGATCTCTCCCGAATGACGTACGCGAGGTTGGTGTTCTGAGGGTTATAGTAATCCGCTTCGTTGGCTCCACGCAAATGCTTGACGTTGAAAAGAAAATGCGCAAGACTTTTCGTATTCTTTGTATCGTTCGATGATTCATATTCCTGCGCAAGCTTATCAAGGAGACTCTTGACCGATGGTGTGTCGTCACGCTCGCTGAGGAAATCCGCAAGGAGGCCGAGTGCCGCCTCAAGCTTTTCCTTGTCGTCGCTGACGCCGAACCATTCCGGCCATGCGGTAGTGAGGTGGTTCCGGCGACGATCACCCAGGAGAATATGAATCTGTTGACGCAGTGCATCACTCGAACGGACACCCTGCTGTTTCAACTCACGGTCGAGAGTCGAACCAAAGGAAGCAAGTTCACGGAGAACCATCTCACGCACGACCGGTGAATCATCATCCAGTAATTGCAAAAGATGCCGGAGTTGTCTTGGATCAGCCATTTTCTTCTTTCAAATTCTATCCTACCTAAAATGTAAATAATCAGAGTCAAAGATGCTCGCAGCATCACCCTTATCGACGTAGTGGCGATCATCTTTCCGTAACAGTGGAACTGTAGCTGCCGATCATGGTAATGTATGATTCCCCGGTAATGGGGGATTATTGAAAAATAGTCCCGGATCGAAAGAAAGCCGGAAATTAATTTTGCATGTGATGAAAAACAACCTCTTTCAGCCAACCGAAGTTTTTTTGAATAAAGTTTCGTATATTAACGTTGTAGATTGTTACCTCCTCAATCTACGGTGGATTAGTGAAAGCCCGGTGTATGGATAGCATCGGGCTTTTGTTTTTCTAACGCACGCTAATTCTTACCGCTTCTTTTCAATTGATGAAGGCTTCGTGAAGATTGTGTTAGTCTACGACTGTGGATCGCTGCTCACGCGAGCGATACTCCATTGACATTCTCACGATTTCGAACTATCTTTCGAAAGTCTCGACAGGCGATACATACCATACGGACTCTTACTCGATTGTTATCTTGCAGTATGAATGTTGCAACACTATTGTAAAGTTCTAAAGCACGAAGGAGTTTTATCATGCCCGACCAGTACATCAGTTGTCCAAACTGCGGCCAAAAAATCCCGCTCTCCGAAGCGTTTACTCGCGAAATCGAAGACAAACTTCGCAAGCAATTTGAGCGTGACACTCAAAAGAAAGACATCGAGCACAAGCAGGCTCTTGAAGCGCAGAAGAAAGAGTCCCTCGAAGTTTTCAACCGTGAAAAGCAGAAGGCTGAAGATCTGGCACGCCAGAAGGCACAGGAATCGGTGGCAGTTCAGTTGAAGGATTTGATGGAACAAAATCAAGAGAAGACGAAACAGCTTGAAGCTGCACGACAACAGGAATTAGACCTTCGCCGCCGCCAGCGAGAGCTTGAAGAACGTGAGCGATCTTCCCAACTTGAGATGGAACGAAAGCTTGATGAAGAACGAAAGTCCATCTGGAATCAAGCGCTCACCAAGACCGCGGATGAGCAGCGGATGAAAATGCTGGAGAAGGATAAGCAGCTTGATGATATGCGGAAACAGATCGAAGAACTCAAGCGGAAGTCGGAACTGACCTCGCAGCAAGCACAGGGTGAAGTGCAAGAAGTGGAGTTGGAACATGTGCTGGTCTCGCAGTTCCGCTTCGACAAGATTGAGCCCGTCCCGAAAGGAATCCGTGGCGCGGACATCATCCAGAATGTTCATGATGACATTGGCCGTTATTGCGGCAAAATTGTATGGGAATCGAAACGCACGAAAGAATGGAGCGATGCGTGGATTCAGAAACTCAAGGATGATCAACGAGCTGTCAAGGCGGAGGTTGCGGTACTTGTCTCGAGAGTTCTGCCGAAGGAGATTAACAGATTTGGATACGTGGATGGAATTTGGGCGTCGGATTTTGCATCGGCAATCGGACTTGCGACGGCTCTCAGGATGAACCTTATCCAAGTGTCGTCTGCGACCAATACCCAACTAAGCCGTAACGACAAGAAGGAGATGATCTATAACTATCTCTTCAGCCCTGAGTTCAGACAGCGCGTCGAAGCCATTGCTGAAGCATATACGGCGATGAAAAGTGATCTCGATGCAGAACGCACTGCCATGCAGAAAATCTGGACGAAGCGAGAGAAGCAGATAGATCGGGTTTTGAAGAACGTTGCTGGACTGCATGGTGATTTGGAGGGAATCATCGGCTCATCTCTTCCTGAAATTAAAATCCTCGAATTACCTTCCAGTCCCGACAGCCAACCTGCTTGAATAATTTCTCCTATTCATGCAGAGGATCTCCCCGGACCAAAGACAACTCGTAGACTCGAGCGGCCTATCTCAGCACGACCATTTTCTTCGTAGACGTAAAATATTTCTGATTGCCGAGGATCGAGAATGCCTCCAATCGATAGAAGTAGATTCCGCTTGCCATTGTCGGTGACCAGGTAACTTCGTGGAAACCTTCATCCATAACGCGATCAAGGAGAGTTGTGACGTACTGGCCAAGTGTTGTTATAATGACGAGCCGCACGTGGCTCTCCGTGGGAAGTATGAAGGGAATTGATGTCGAAGGATTAAAGGGATTCGGGTAATTCTGAAACAAAGAGAATTCACCGGGAACGGATGAAATAGCAACCGATGTGGCTGCTAAAATAAGTAAGTGCACCTGTCTGTTCTTGATGATAATGTTTCCATCTTCTGACAGTGAACCGGTGATGGGCAATCGCGTTGTTCCGTCCAGCAGGCGGTACTCAACATGATCGCTCTGTGAGAGGTGCCAGCTGACCTTGAGCGGATAATCTTGTGCTTGAATCGTGATGACTGCCGAAGCTGTTTGGGAGGAATCTGCGCCACAGGATGCAATCTCACTTCCACTTCCAAAACGTACATCGAAACATCCGCTCGGTGGAAGGGGAGGAAGTAGATAGGCATTCACTAACTGTGCGTTGATATTCCTTCCGAAATACAGCGACTTGCCATTACCGTGCTGCTCACAGATCGTGATTGTGTTGAGTGGGGGCGAGAGTTCTTCCACGTCGCTGCTTGACTGTGTTCGCATCGTTACAGGAGGAGAATGCAAGACGAGTTTGCCAGCCTGCGACGCTTTCACCCAATATCCAACTCCCGGCATGAGCGTTTGTACTGTTGAATACGATCCCGTGAATCCAAAGAAGTTAGAGGTGATTATCCCCGATGGCAGCGTGGCGATGGAACTGGCTGGAGTCGAATCACTCAGGATGCCGATCAAATTCCAATCTGCGGCGAGGTCTATGGTATCGGCAGCGATCGGTGTTCCGTTTATCGACACGGTTTGCGCTGAGGGAAATTGAATCCAGTAGCCGCGTCCCTGGACCAAAGTATCTGCGACGTAATATACGGGATTGGCGTAACCAAATGCACTTCCCAGCGATGTTGGGTAGAGAGTCGACTTCGAACGATCAGCAACAGCAAGCGGAAGAGAAATAACATTCCATCCGGCATTTACGTACGACGTGATTGTCGCAGATCCGGCGGGTGAGATGGTATTCTTCAACACGGTGCCATAGTCGCCGCTTGCAAGAACGCTCGATCCCGGCGGATGTGCGATGCCGAAGAGCGCGTAAAGAGTCCGGCTGTACTGAACCTCCCACGTCGATCCACCATTCGTCGTGTGGAGAATTGTTCCAAAGTCTCCGGCCACAAACACTTCGAAGGATGATACAATCGTGATCGAGTAGAGAGAAACGGTCACTCCAGTTGGCTGGACTGTCCATGACATACCGGCATCATTAGTGTGAAGAATTTTTCCCGAATCGCCAACGGCCCAACCTTCGCTTGAGTCGATGAACGAGCACCAGAAAAAATTTGCACCTGTCCCGCTCGTCTGTTGCGTCCACGTATTTCCTCCATCAGTAGTGCGAGTGATGTAGCCATTCGCACCTACAGCCCAGCCTCGCGACGGTGTCGGGAATGAGACGCCGAAGAGAATTTCAGGGACGGCGTTGTATTGCGTCACCCAAGAAGTTCCTGCATCGTTTGTATGAAGCACAATGCCGGTATAGTTCGTGAATTCTCCTCCCACGATCCAGCCTGCAGATGAATTTGCGAAGTGAATACCAAAGAGCGAATGGGTAATGCCGCTTGGTTGTGTGGACCAAATATTTCCGTCGACGCTTCTGAAGATAGTCCCATCATCGCCGACTGCCCATGCGTGCGTTTCGTCGATGCAATCGATACCGTAGCATGAAACCGTAGGATCGGGGCTTGTCTGTTCCACCCAGCTTTCACCAGCGTCTGTTGTTCGCATGATTAAGCCTGTTTGTCCGACTGCATATCCAACGGTCGCTGATGGAAACGTTACCCAGTTCACGCTTAGTCGTGATCCATGATCGAGCGGAGACCAGGTACTTCCGTCGTTTGTTGAATGGTATATGTGTCCGTACTCGCCCACGATCCAGATGTGATTTCCAATCTGAGCGATGCTATTGATGTTGCTGCCATCTCCGAAAACAGTTGGAGACCACGTAATCCCGCCATCGGTTGTATGGTACGATTTGCCCACATCTCCGACAATCCATCCTTCCGATGCATTGGTCATGATGATCTGGTTCAAATTTATCGAATCACCGATGCTTATTGGCGACCAGAGAATGCCGCCGTTAGCGGTGCGGTAAACTTCGCCATGAGCACCGACGACGAACCCCGCTGAGGGCGTCGTAAAGGTGACTGACGTGAGTGTTGTGTTGCCTCCTCCGACGACGCGCGATATCCATGTCAAACCGCCGTCGGTTGTTCGGAAGATATTGTTGCTGCTGCCAACCGCCCAGCCATCACTTGGGGTGAGAAAGTGGACGTCATTGATACTGCTGGGGGCAAGAAGCTCATGTTGTTTTTCCCATGTAACTCCGCCGTTTGAAGTGTGGAGGACGATTTCATTGTCGCCAACAGTCCAACCGTTGAGGGAGTCAAGGAACTCGACAGCGTTTAATCCGGTTGTAATACCGCTCGTCTGTTCCAGCCAGTCGTCGCCGCTATCAGTGGTATGTAAAATTGTTCCGTTATCACCGACGGCCCAGCCTTCGGTTGGAGAGAGCATCGTGATGTCAAGAATGTTGTCTGTTCTGGCGAACTCCTGTTCATACCAACTCGTTCCACCTGTCGTCGTGCGTAAGATAGTTCCGTAATCACCGACGGCCCAACCATGAAGACTATCGATGAACTGTACTTTGAACAGAGTGTTGCCTTGCGGAATAGGTGACTTCCAATTCCATTCGCTGAAAACCGACCAGGGAAAAAGAAACAGCAACAATGGAACCGCAAGACATGAAATAACAGATCTGTGGTTCGACATAGAAATAGAAAACTACATTGATCGGGAAAAGCGGGCAGTGAAGAAGTATTGCAATAATATAAAGAATTACATAGTTTTTATCAAGGTCAGAGCACAGGAAATTGGATAGATCGTGCTAACGTTACATTGATGGTTGATTATTTGACGAAAAGGCTGTATTATGAGATGACTTATGACATCATTGCTATCCCCTATCGTTCTTTCACACAGAACCCTTCTAATCTTTGCCGTCATACTTGGACTCGTTACCGCCGGGTCCGTCATTAGCCAGGCCAAATCAGAAAAGAATGTTCTCATTCTTTTTGAAGGAAGTGATCAACAGGCAAACCTAGCCCGCGGAGATGCGAGAGAGCTTGCGATGTTGCTCGGTCACTTCAAAGTTTCTGCTACAATCAAGGGAGTTGATTCCTACTCGGCCGGTGAAATAAATCAGTACGATCTTACATTCTTCGTAGGATTCAGCAAACACTACGATCCTCCCGATCGTTTCCTCAACGATGTTTATGATCATACCGAGAAGTCGGTTGTATGGATGAACACAGGCCTTGAACGATTCTCCCATCAGTTCAATCTCAACGAGAAATTCGGCTTCACATTCTTGGCCTTCGATACGGCAATGCACTTCGATGTCGTTCGAGCAAACGGGGAGACGTTCACGAAGGGCGAGCCGAACCTCAATCTCATTTCGATATCCGACGTTCGTCGTGTTGAGCTGCTTGCCACGGCATACTCAACGGTGACGCGGCGGGAGTATCCCTACATCGTGCGGTGTGGTCACTTCTTGTATGTTGCCGATTCGCCGTTTGCGTCGGCGACGGAGACAGATCGATACATCCTCTTCGCCGATATGCTGCATGATATTCTTGGAGAAGATCACGAAGAAAGTCACCGCGCACTGCTTCGTATCGAAGATGTCGACCTTTTTGAGAATCCTACACGGCTGCGTGACATCGCCGACTTGATGTCTTCGAAGCACGTCCCATTCCTTGTCGGCATCATTCCCTTTTACGTCGATCCTGACGCAGGGATTCGATTGCGTCTTTCCGACAAGCCCGAGTTTGTGGACGCGATTCACTACATGGTTGCTCACGGTGCGACGATCGTTCTCCATGGCATTACTCACCAGTACCAGGGAGTCACTGCAAGTGACTATGAATTCTGGGATGGCAGCATGGACCGGAAGATCAGGAACGATTCCAAAGAGTACGTTGAAAAGAAAATGAAAACGGGACTCGAGGAATGCTGGAAGAACAACATTTACCCGCTTGTCTGGGAAACGCCTCATTACACGGCATCACAAATCGATTATCCGGTCTTCGCGGAATTCTTCAGTACAGCGATGGAGCAGCGCCTTGTCATCGATAACTCCGATTATAGCCAGTACTTTCCATATATCATCGAGCATGACCTGTTCGGACAAAGGATCATTCCGGAAAATCTCGGATATATTCCTCTCAGCCCCGATCCCGATGTTGAAGAAAAAGCCGTGCAAGATTTGCTGCGAGGCGCAAAGGCACAACTCACAGTGCGTGATGGGTTCTCGTCCTGCTTCATACATCCCTTCATCGATCTGAAATACATGGAGGAATACGTCGACGGCGCAATCGCATTGGGATATACCTTCGTTGATGTGAAGAACGAAAGGAACATCGTTCAGCTTCCCGGTCGTGTCGTGATGACCGGAGAGGATTCAGTGCAGATTGCGCTTGATGGGCAGTATCTTCGCGAGACGTGGTTGCGGTCGGATGGAAAAGTCGATCGCTGGGAAATTTCGAAAGAGCGTCTCAGCGGAATCGTGCGCAAATTCATCGAGGTCCCACCGGGTGAGATTTATATTGCCGAGCCATCGGAGTATTATCAGGCTGAACTTTCGTTTGTCGACGAGGTAAAGCTGGAAGCGAAGAAATTGTGGGAGATGTATTTCCAGCCCGACCAAACCTTCGAAGAAGCGCGTGTGGCACTCGCGTGGGATACTCATGCAAAGGGAACTGCGACGAACGATCAGGCGAGCTTCGCGGCGGCATTTCGCTCACTCAACATTCCCGTCGATTCCTTGGTTGGAGATACAATTGGTGATCTTAGTGAGTATAACTTGCTTGTTGTTCCGTATAACGCCGTCGAGCACCTTTCCAACAAGGATTACGACCGCATCGTTGAGTTTCTTGAGAATGGCGGGAATGTCATCACCGACGGGAAAAACGATCTTGCCGAAGAATTCGGCGTCAAGTTCGCCTCGTCAACAATTAAAGTCGAGCGCATGCGCGATCACCTGTACCCGGAAGATCCCCTCGTTCTGAACGTGCCGGAAAATGTGAACCGATTCGATTCGGGACCGGATGACGAAATCTTCTGCTCTGACGAACGGACCGAGGCGGCAGTTGCCATCGGAAGGAAGTATGGAGAAGGACGATTCATTTTCCTCGGCATGAGGTTCGATCCCGTCAGCAACGGGGGCTACAGTCGGTTCCCGTATCTTCTCGAGTACGTGCGCAAATACTTTATGCTTCAGCCTATACTGAAACGGGAGAACCTTGAAGTATATTTTGATGATGGATACCGGCACAATGTTAGCATTGAAGATCTTGTCAAGCGATGGGGGATGGCGGGAGTTCGTGTTGTCCATGTTGTAGGATGGCATCAGTATCCCACATGGACCTACGACTATAAGCGGTTGATCGATCTGTGTCATGCAAATGGCATGCTTGTCTATGCATGGCTCGACCCGCCGCAAGTATCGGAAAAATTTTGGACGGGACATCCCGAGTGGCAGGAATTGAACTACAAGAGTGAAGCCGTTCGTCCTTCGTGGAGGTATCCTGTGGCGCTCACGAGTGCTGAATGTTTAAGAGCAGTCAAGTCCGTCTATACAGAATTCCTACAGAAATATGACTGGGATGGAGTCAATCTCGCGGAGTTGTATTTCGATGCCGGCAATGGACCGAAGGATCCCAAACTCCTCACGCCGATGCATTCATCGGCACGCGATCTGTTTTGCAAGCGATACGGTTTTGATCCGGCGCAGATTCTCGATCCGATCTCGCAATACTACTGGAAGACAAATCCTCTTGCGTGGAAGCAATACGAAGACTTCCGCGTCGGCATATTGACAGACCTTCATGAAGAATTCCTCCAACTCCTCACGGGGATCAAGGCAGCGAGGCCGCACCTCGACATCATCCTCACCGCGATGGACAATCTTGGAAGCCCGGAACTGCGCCCAAACCACGGCGTCGACATCGAGCGTATCATCGATCTCATGAAGCGCTACAACTTTACGCTGCAGGTGGAGGATCCGCAATCAGAGTGGTCGAAAGATCCGCGCCGCTATTCAACGATGGGCCAGCGCTACCAGACTCTCCTGGGGTCCGGCAAGAAATTCATGCTTGATTTGAATATCCTGCAATTCAGAGACGAGAAAAAAGCGACGCCCTTTCCCACGCTCGTTCAAACGGGAATCGAGAGTTACCTGCTCGCACACGCTGCCGCACTTGGTGCGCCGCGGTTCTCGATTTATTCAGAGTCCAGCACTCGCCCACAAGACTTGCGGATGATGGGGTACGCCGCTTCTGCGCGCGCCATCATGAAGCGCGTTCCGGGCGGCTGGCACATCACGACTCCATTTCCCGTTGTACTTGAGCTGCCGAAAGAGTTCGCTGCGCTGACGACTGACGATGGCCAGCGAATTACATCTGATCGCGGAGCCTTTCTCATCCCGCAAGGCGATCATGTTCTTCATGCCGAATCGTACGCTTCCACCGATCCATTTTCGTCACGACCGACAGGAGGCAAACTTCTTTCGATCACGGGAGAACTTGGCGATTTGTCTACGTCCAACCGAAGTGCTTCGTTCTCGTACAACAGCGCGACTCGCTGCATCGCGTCATTCACCCATCGTCCGTTTACTCTGTTCGTCGATGGAAAGGAAACGAACCCGCAAGTGATGGAAGGATTCCACCGCTTCAGCGTTGTGCTGCCCCCGGGTGAACACACGGTCATCGCAATCCTTGAGACAACCGTCTCGTATGGCGTCGATATCACAAGCTTTTGGTCGTCGTGGTTGATCGTCGGATTCGGCATGATGTCAGGTGCAGCGCTACTCACGTTCTATACCGTCGTTCGAGTCACACGACGGAAGGATACAGAAGTTTAAATGTCCGCACACCCGCTGCTTGAGCTTGACCTGAGCATCGTTTTTCTCCTCTCCGTCATTCTGATCTGGTTCATGATAGCGTACCAGCTTGTCCTGACGCTTGCCGGCTTCTTCCATTATCGCAACGCCGCGAAAGAGAAGAAGCATATCGATACGCTGCTGCTGGATTATCCGAAAGTGACGGTTCTTATCCCTGCACACAACGAAGAGAAGGTCATCGGCTACACAGTCGATGCAATGACAAAGCTCGACTATCCTTATGACAAGCTCGACATCCTTATCATCAACGACGGGTCGTCGGATGCAACCGCATCCATCGTTCAAGAATTTGCCAATCGGGATTCGCGCGTGCGCCTGTACAATGTTCCTCAAGGTGAAGGAGGGAAGGGAAAATCGCGTGCGCTCAACCTGGGACTGCAGCAAACCGATGCTGAGTTCATTGCCGTCTACGATGCGGATAATACGCCTCTGCCAAGCGCCATGAAGTATCTGATGGCACAGCTTCTGCTCGACCCGTCGCTCGGTGGCGTTCTCGGGAAGTTTCGAACGGTCAATAAAAATCGGAACCTTTTGACGCGCTTCATCAATATCGAGACATTGAGCTTTCAGAACATGCTGCAAGCGGGACGGTGGCGATTGTTCAAAGTCTCGACTCTGCCGGGCACGAATCTCGTTCTTCGCCGGCACATCCTCGATAAACTCAAGGGCTGGGATGAAGATGCGATTACGGAAGATTCCGAATTAAGTATACGGATTTACATGGAAGGCTATCGCGTGAAGTTCATTCCTTACTCGATCACATACGAGCAGGAACCGGAGTCATGGAAGGTGTGGATCAAACAGCGAACGCGGTGGGTGCAAGGGAATAATTACGTCGGAAAAAAATTTCTAAGAGAGATTCCGGCGTTCAAGAACAAGGTCCTCGCGATCGAGTTGATGTATCTGCTTTCATTGTACTACACGTTTCTCATAGCGATCGTCAGCTCGGATATTCTCTTCCTGCTCGGAGCTTTTGATGTCGTCACGATCAGTCTGCCGGGTCCCTACACCACGGTCTGGGTCACCGGTATAGGATTGTTTTTGCTTGAAATGCTTCTGGCATTGTCGTATGATCGCGAGGACAAATTCAGCAACGTCTTGCTCGCGCTCCTCATGTACTTCACGTACTGCCAGTTCTGGATTTACATCGTCGGTCGCGCGATCTACCTCGACGTGATCAAGAAGGAAAAGCGAACGTGGGTAAAAACGGTGCGGTTCGATGTGAAACCCGCGTCCGTTTCTAATGATGCAAATTCAAAAAGCACGCCTTCTTCTTGAGAAATAGAAATGTCGACGCTACCTGCATGATATCGTCATCGACCGCACTGCGACACTCTCTTATCCCAGCGACAGGGATCGCACTCGGCTACGCGCTCTTCTGTTGGCTTACGCTCTCGCACCAGTACACCTTCGATGCCATCAGTTACCTGAAAGATGTTGAGGTAACCCGGTTGACAATTCCCCTCCAGCCACAAATTATTGCCTATAATTTCTTTCATTCGCAGCACTTGCTCTTCAGTCTCTCTGTGTATATTGTGTATCACTTGTTGATGTTTATTGGATACCATGGCACGGCACTTCTTCCAGCGCAAGTCTTGAATATTGCTGAAGGCTCAGTCGTGCTTGCCATTCTATTCAGTATTCTTCAAGCACTGACGTCTGATTCTCTTCTTGCCGTGATCGCAAGCGCGCTCCTTGGAGCTACCTATTCGTTCTGGAGTAACACGGCGATGATTTCTGACCATATGACAAGCTGCTTGATGGCACTCGTATTGTTCTGGGCGGTTTGGAAAACGAATTTCAGTACAGCTTCGCTGTGGCGGATTGCATTCCTTGGATTCTTGAATGGCGTGGCAGCACTCATGCATCAGGCGAACGTCATTCTTGGTGTGTTGCTGCTTGTCGCACTCTGGAGCGAGAAACACTCTGCAAGGAGGCACATCTCGATTCTCTCAGTATACATCATAAGTGCCGCGCTGATTCTTGGGATACCCTACGTATTGGTTGGGGTATTTGTTCTTGGCAACACGACGATCTACGATTTTGTCTTCTGGTGTTTTTACTATGCGATGCCTGGTGTTATGAGTGTCTCCGGGCATTACGGGACGTTTTCGCTTGATAAGATTCTCATATTCATCTCAGGTATCGGTGCTTCGGTTGTCGGAGGTTTCTATTGGATGAACCGCATATTCGAGACAGAACCGTTCCGACTGCTCAGTGTACCGATGCTTTCGGCAGTGGCCCTGGCCTCAAGTTGTATTGCACTATTTCTTCTCCGTCGTGGCAGACTCCAAGATCGGCCTCTGTCACCTCGTATTCGTCTAGCGATGCAACTACTGGCGGCTTGGTTTGGGATCTATGCACTTCTTTTGTTCTGGTGGTGGCCAACGTATTACCAGCTCTGGGCTGTGCCGCTCGTTGCAGGTGTACTACTCGCCGGATTATTTATCCATGCATGCTTGGATAATCCACTCAGACATCGTCCAGTGTTTGTCGTTCTCTTCAGCATGATCGTGCTTGCCATTCTCACCGCAAATAGCATTGCTGCATTTGTACCTGCGCATGATACGGCCAACAACGATTACTATACTGCGACTCTGTCGCTCAAAAGCGTGACTTCCCCTGACGACCTTATTGTCATTCCGGGCAATGATGAATATGAAGTATACATTCCTTATTTTATTGGACGGAAAACTGTCTCATTGCATTCAGTGTTCATCGATCATTTGAATGATCGTGCGGCTTCATTCGCAGAACTCAAGAAAAAAATGAACGAAGCATGGAATGAGAGATCAGATGTATTTCTATTTGCCGAGTTACGGGATAGTGACGATATTTATGAAGATGTATTTGCAATGCATAATCTTACATGTGCAGATCGGAGGCAGTTCTTCGATCAATTTTCTGTGACCGACACTTTGTCGGTAGAAAACGTCACCCTCTACAAGCTCGAACGACCGTCGAAGAGGGAAGAAAGGAACTGACTACGCGTCAACCAATCGACAACTGACCATGAAGAATCCTGAAAAGCAATCGTTGTCTGTCGTTGTTCCGATTTTTAATGAGGAGGAGTCGCTCCCCGAGCTTCATCGCCGGCTGATCGAAACAGTCACCGCCCAGGGGATGTCCTTTGAGATCATTTATGTTGATGATGGAAGCTCTGACCACTCGCTGCTTCTCCTGACATCGTTTCACACTGAACGCCCGACGTGCGTTCGTGTCATCAGTTTCTCGCGGAATTTCGGTCACCAGACGGCTATCTCCGCGGGCATTCAATACGCGAGTGGCGATTGCGTGGTTGTCATGGACGGCGATCTGCAGGATCCACCGGAAGTTATTCCTCAATTCTTGGAAAAATGGCGCGAAGGATTTCAGGTCGTCTATGCGATCCGAACGCGGCGCAAAGAAAGCGTTGCGAAGCGCGCGGCGTATGTTCTCTTTTATCGCCTGCTTAACAGGATCTCGTATCTTGATATTCCAATCGACTCAGGGGATTTCTGCATCATGGATCGCACGGTTGTGGATATCCTGAAGCTGATGCCGGAACGAAACCGGTTTGTCCGCGGACTCAGGACGTGGACAGGCTTTCGTCAAGTCGGTATTACCTATGAGCGCGCCAAGCGTTTCGCCGGTGCACCAAAGTACACGATGACGAAGCTCTTCAAGCTTGCGTATGACGGGCTAATCACATTTTCTTACTATCCGCTCAAACTCTCGACCAAACTTGGCTTCCTTCTTTCATTTCTCGCGCTTTTCTTCGCAGCCGTTATTGTATTTCTTAAGATTACCAGAGGTTTTGCACCACAGGGCTGGGCGTCAACTATTGTGGTCATCCTGTTCATTAGCGCTCTTCAATTCTTCATTCTCGGGATATTCGGTGAGTACATCGGTCGGATATTTGAGGAAGTAAAAAACCGCCCGCCCTTCGTAGTCAAAACGAAGCTGGGATTTGATAAAGCGAATCAAGACCCGGATCGCAAACTGTAACTATTGTGCTTCTTGCGTCTCCTCCGGCTTCTGCCGATACACTCCCACCACCATTCCCATGTGCGCCTCGCCGGGAAATTTCCGTTCGTCGATCTTATCGAAATGGTAATCCATGTAATCGCGGATTGTGTTCGGAATGTCGAGCGAGATATAAACAAATGAGCGTGAAGTATCCACAATCTCTCCCAGCGGTTGGTCGAGGTATGATTCATCGAATTGGATCGCGTCTCCCCGATAATAATAATTGAGAAGCGGAGCGAACCTGTGCGGCCTGATGATCATCCGTACGCTATCCCTGGTCGCTTCCTGAACGTACGCCGCAACTTCCTTCACACTCGATTTCTGCCAGGAGAAATAGTTTGCAGAGTTAACGGCAGCAATTACCAGCAAGAGCGCAATTCCCAATGACACGAAAACGTTCCTCCGATCGCTTCTAACAATTCCACCGACAGCCACACAAAAAAGAGGGAATACGATAACAGTGTACCGATACCACAAAAAAACTTCCGGCTTAATAAAAGCTATCATACATGGAACGAAGGTGACGAGAAAAAGGATTGCAAGTATGAAGTGCATGTTGCGATCCTTCAAGGTGAACGCAATGAATGAGGCTATCATGAGCAATGTTGCGAGTATAAGCAGCGCGGCGATCTTCATCCACTCAGGAGAATCGAAGATCGAGGAAGCCATCTTAAAAAACGTCCCGCCGAATGCCATCGAGAGATCTTCGAGTGTTTGTATGCTGGGCCGCTGCACCCAGAACCATCCGTTGGGATCATGCGACGTTACCTGTTGTCGTAATGCAAGAGTTTCCGGTACATACAGGATGGTGATAACAGCCCAGAGAATGACACAATGAACGAGCGTTTGCCGTTTAGGCCGCAGCACGGCTAACGTTACGACAACCTGGGCAACGATGACGAAAATTCCCCAATGATGAGTGTACAGAAGTGCGACAGTCGAGAGCACATAGCTTATGCTCTTGAGAATGGTTTTTCGCTCGATGAATGAATACATGAGATAGGTGCTCGAGAGACAGAGAAAGCCGGCAAGCGCATAGGGCCGGCCTTCCTGCGAGTAGGCAAGATGAAAGGGTGCAAGCAGGCAAAAAATTCCCGCAGCGAATCCAGCGCGCTGATTGAATAGCCGGGCAGTCACGAAGAAAGTCAATCCAACAGTGAGAGATCCGGAAAACGCCGAGCTGGATCGGAGTGCCCACGCCGAATACCCGAAGAGCTGCAGCGCGAAGTGTGCAATGTAAAAGAACAACGGTGGATGATGGTAGTACGCGATGAGTTTTGGTTGGATGTCATTGAGGGCAGATGATGCAACGTCGAGAGAAAACATCTCGTCGTTCCAAAGGCTTTGCTCCTCGAGTCTATAGAATCTCAGTATGCCTGCTACCACAATGAACACGAACGCAATGAGGAGCTGTTGCGCCGTTGACGGAGCCGGTTTATCACGAATTGGAGGCGAGGCTCTCATCCGGATATGAGAATATGTTTTCAGAACTCGAATTCCATGCCCGCCAGGATAACACTCTTATCAAAGTCGTAGAAGGGCTCGTTCGAGTTGTTGCGAAGGTAGTGGAATTCGAGTTGTGGTGAGATGGTCTTTCCACCGAGGACCGTAAATGACTTCGAGAGGTTGAGCACGATTTCGTAGCGCTTGTCGATACGGTGTGTATCGAGTGTATCGCCGGCCAAACTCGTGGCTGGGGAAGTAAATGTCTTCCCCTGGATATGTCCTTCGACCGAAAATGAAATCTGGTAGGGAAGCAAGTGATCGAGGTGAAGGGTGATTTCGTCTCCGGAGTATGCGAAGCGATCGTCAAAAATATCCTGGGAGGTGAGATTTTCGAGAGAACCGCCGCGACTTTCGATTGCGCTCTGAATCCGTTCAGGAATAATCCGAGCTTGAGATGATGGATGACCGAAGTACGACACCTGAATAGAGAAGTGCGTATTTGAGAATACTTTTTGTTGCCAGAAAACATTCAGAGAGAATTGGGAAACAGACGGCGTTGTGAAATTGTATGTGATTGTTTTTGTTTTACCGCTGCCGTTGTTCCCGCTTCCACTGTTTCCTTTGCCGTGACCGACCCCATGACCATATCCGTTTGCACCACCCGTCGTATCGCGAAAAGTGTACGTAAAGTCGGTGGAGGTCGGATAAATCTTATGGCCATACATACCGCTGATCCCAATCCAGCTGCCGGAGATGGGAGATGTACCGACAAGCAAACCAACCGTGTTTTGTACATTCGTTAAGCTCGATAGGTTTGGGTATGAATGGTATCCAACCGAGTAAAAAGGGCGAATGCTCACGTTTGCTCCCAGCGGCTGCCGGAATACGATCGTTCCCCCAATAACAGAATGATCGTACTCTTGAAAATCAGTTTTATTGAATTGCGATCCTCCGCTAACGTTTCCATAGAAGTAGTGATCCAGACTATCGGAATGGACGGCTGCTGGCTGCTTCTGAAGGAGTTGAGGCTTCATGGCAGCAGAGTCCTCTACTGTCGAATCCGACTCGATACTTCCTGCGCTATTATCATCGTTATCATCATGACTCTCGAGATGATAAATAGATCCGAGCGAAAGGATATGAACGTGGTAGTTTCTCGCTGATGTGTTCTGATAAAGGAGAAGGCCACCGTTGTAGGATATGCCAAGCCATGCTTGGTCGAAGTCCCAATCTTTCGATGCATCAGCTCGTAGTTGACTGATTTGGTCGGATGTCGGAGCGTAGGTATCGAAAATATTCTCGTCGTGAACGGTCGACATACTGAGATTCACCGATTGTCCCTGCACGTTGCACACAAACATGCTGAGAGCACAGATTGAGAATCCAGCCCATCGAAAAGAAACCATAAAAATACGGAGTAGCGATTGCATAAGGATATTCTGTCGTTTGTCTTTTCAAAAAATACGAAAATTATGCTTGAGACGCAATCGCTGCAACTGCAACAGAGATAGGAATCATGAGCCTGGTAATGATAAAGCAAAGGATGGAGGAAATTAAATGAGAGGAAACTCATAATCACTTTCCTCCGTAAATGTCAGCCAATGTCGATTTGCGCAACCAGATATTGCGTGCTTCTTCGTTCATGTTTTTGTGCTTGATTGTCTTGATGCTCGATAGGCAAAATGCGAAGAGGCAATAATTCTTAGGCATATTTCGCAAAAAAACTTTACTCGTTGTGGCATAAGAACTTATAGGAATGGAAATAATACTTTAATGGGCAATTCGGATAAGAGGCACCCTGTTGCCTCACGTAAGAATCTAAACGAAACTGATTCGTTGCCTCACGTAAGAATCTCGATGAAATAGTGGAGTCATTCGGTTGCCTTTTAGGGTGGAGGATGCGGCTTCAGACTGGCTGATGGTGGAGTATCGTG
>JACOSY010000032.1 GCA_016178595.1 Ignavibacteria bacterium | reverse complement strand
GACAACCCCTGAGCCCGATAGACGGCAATATGATCTCTTTCATCAAGAGACAGTTGATGATACTGTGGTATAGGTGCCATACTCCAAGAATAACAAATTCTCTCCTGGAGTGTTGCACTTCCTTGTAGAACTCATGAAATCATATTCTGAAGCGGTGCATGCTACTTGGTCAATACGATCTTTTTCGTGTCGACGAAGTTTTGTCCATCCATCTGAATAGAAAGCCGATAGAAATACATTTCTCCGTTGAGTTTGATATCGGAAAAATCAATTGTGTGTGTGCCGGCAGCGAGGGGTTTATCTTTCAGAAGTGTTGTAACTTCACGACCGGATTGATCGAACAGTGTCAGCGTCACTTCAGCATGCGTGGGCAGCTCGAATTCGACACCTGACGGTTTGAATGGATCCGGGTAGCTTAAGCGCGATGTAAGTTCATAGACCATGGATATGGGACTTTCTCCGATGGAGTAAGATAGGGGAGGATTGGCTGTCGCGCAATCAGGGATTCCATGATTTCAGTCATGGAAATACATGAGAAACGCCGATCGTGCACGATGGTCGTAGGGCGGGAAAAAACTACTCGAGAGAGGTGAGTCCTTCACGAATGGCGAATTTCGTCAGTTCGGCAACACTATGAAGATCGAGTTTCTCCATGATGTGCTGCCGGTGGGATTCCACTGTGGGAACACTGACGTTGAGCTTCCCTGCGATTTCTTTCGTCGACCTACCCTCGGCAATGAGTTGCAGAACCTCACGCTCTTTGGGAGTAAGCAGCGTTACGGATCCTTCCGATTCTGACGCAAGGCGCTGGATGTAGTCCTTCACTACCACGCCGGCAATAGCAGGACTCACATATGTTTTGTCGGAAAGAACGGTCTTAATGGCACGCTCTAATTCATCGAGCGCACTGTGCTTCAACAAATACCCGGACGCGCCCGCTTTGAGCATCTCCGCAACATAGCGTTTATCGGAATGCATCGACAGCGCGATGACCTTGACACCGGCCGATTCAGATAGAATCCTGCGGGTCGCTTCGATGCCATTGAGATCGGGCATTGAAATATCCATGATGACGATATCCGGCTTCAATTTCAACGCCAGATCAACTGCTGTTCGTCCGCTCTCGGCTTGTGCGACGACAGTCATCCCAAGCTCGTTTTCCAGAATGCTTTTCAATCCTTCGCGGACAATCGCATGATCGTCTGCAAGAATAATACGAGTACTCATCCGGAATCCTTTGGCTGGATGTTCGCACTCTTCTCCAGACTTGCAACCGACAAAGACCCGGCAGCATCCGGGACGTTATCGTGCAACGGCGCTGTGATGGTAACGCGCGTTCCCCGGCCCTGTGCTGAACTAATCGCAAGTGTTCCGTCGAGATGAGAGAGACGCTCCCGGATATTGAACAATCCGAATCCACCTCCCGAGTGCGTTCGTCGCGGATCTGCAGTTGCATCGAATCCCACGCCATCATCGGCGATGTCGATCCGGATGTTCGTTCCTTCGCGTACTGTTGATACAGCAACGTGCTGCGCCTCAGCATGTTTAATGGCGTTGATGAGGATTTCGCGAACTGCCTGGAACAGAACAATCTTGAGATCGATCGCGAGCGGTTTTGTCCCCTTATCATTTTCGAATGAAAAGGCGATGCCATGCTGTCGCCCGAGCCGCTCGGTGAGCCATTCGACTGCTGATTCAAAGCTTAGCTCGTAGAGGATGGGCGGACAAAGCTCGAAGGTAAGCTCCTGCGTCTGGAGGATCGATTGCTCGATCAACTCCCTCAATTCCTGAAGATGGTGCTCTGCGGCGTGCAAGGCATCCGATTTTTGGATGCTGCGAACTTTGATCTTACAGAGCGCAAGCGTTTGCCCGATAACATCGTGGAGATGGGTCGCCATGCGCCTCCGTTCTCGCTCTTCCGTCAGAGAGAGCTCGGAGGTGAGCGCACGGAGTTTTTCCTCGGCAAGTTTTCGTTCCGTAATATCAAACGCGGTTCCAAGTGTGGCCGGTGCACCCTGGAATCGTATCCATCCCCATGTATAATCAATCCAGCGCTCCTCGCCGCGCTTCGTGACAATCTTAAATTCCATTCTATGCGGAACCGCCGTCGTACCTGAACGAGTTTTTTCTTGTTCTCGCACGCGCTCTCGGTATTCTGGATGGATCAAATTCTGCAACTGCATCCGCAAAAGTTCGGCTTCGGTGTAACAGGTGAGAAGTTCGGCGCCCGGATTTACAAAGAGAAAGCATGCATCGTGATAGATGAAGATCGCCGAGGCAGTCATCTCAGCAACAGCGCGAAACTTTGCTTCGCTCCTGCGAATTTCGACGTCATGTCGCTTTTTACGAACGAGGAGAATAATGCCAAGCGCAATAACGGCGATGATCAACAGGCCGGTCGGTAAGATGAAGAGCGGTTGCAAGTACAATGGCGGTGGAATGAGCAGGGCCGTGCGGGTTCCTTGTTGGTCATAACTACCTAACAAATTTTTTGCCTGCACTTCTAGTGTGTACTGTCCCCATGGAAGTTGCGACTCAACAACCTCTTTTCGCCGATCCCACGGTGACCACGGTCTATCATTGATTCGGTATCGACACAAAAGATCGGCCGGCTCAACCTCGCCCCAATAGGCAAAAGTCCGCCAGCGAAGGAGAATATTTTTCCCTTCCATCGTGGGGCGATCGATTGTAACTCTCGGAGGAGGCATCAATTGGCCGTCCCAATGGAGGATCGCGAGACCTCGCCCCATCGTTCCGACGTACACTTCTCCGCAATGGGGAAGGACGGGCCAGAGCGGCGCGTGACCGAGTCCCGACCGCTGATCGAAAGTGAGCCAGACGCCCCGATCGTAGCAATTCAGTCCACCCCTGCATGCGGCCCAGACGCGCCCGACCGAATCGACTTGAATATCCCAGACGTCGTTATCGACCAGACCATCGGCCGTCGAGAACTTATGAACTGTTCCATTCGGCTCGATGTATCCTAAGCCGTACGTTTGGCCGTTCGCACCAAACCACATCCGGTTTTCGTGATCGATTGCCAGGACGAAGACGCGGTTGTTCGGCAGTCCGTCAGTCGTTGTGAAGTGCCTCCACCTGCCATCCTTCCACCGACTAATGCCGCCAAACGTACCGAACCAGTACGCGCTATCCAGGCCCTCGGCGAATGCGTACACCCGGCCGTTGATGAGTCCTTCTTCAACGCCCCACCGTGTGAAGCGACCGTTTTCCATGACGAAAGCGCCCGGTTGTTTGACCCCGGGAATTTGAAAATACTTGCCGAGGCCGAGGAACCATAGTCGCCCGCGGCGATCCTTCTTGATCTTGTGAATCTTTACTGCCGTGCTCTCCGACTCGGGGGCGAGAATGGGAAAATGGGTCCACAGCGAACCATCCCAGCGAAACGCACCTTCGAAGGAAGCGCCGCTTGATATCCATACGGCTCCATGATCGTCTTCCCCAAGCCCAGTGACAGTATAGAGCTCCGTGTTTCCGATATGGTCGATGTGTTCGATTGTGCCATTCGTGCGCCGGATCTCGACGCCATCATTGGTTGCCAGCCACAGAGCGCCATCGTGTGTGAAGAGAATCTCATTGATGGAATTGCGAGGATCCGGAGACGGGTGTCGAAGATTGGTCCAGAGTGTCGGGGAACGTCTCCAGAGAAAAAGTCCTTGTTCGGTGCCGATCCACACATCGCCGTTTTTCCGATATTGGATCGTGAGAATATCCTGTACCTGAGGGTTACTCACGTGCAGCGGCTGCCATTTCCCCTGTTGCCTGATCCGGATTTCACCCGACACGTACGCTGCAATGACTTCTCCGTGCGGTCCGATACCGAGGGCGCGGACGAGCAATTCACGCTCGATCATATTACGCCGGGGCAAACTTCCGGTCTCCCACTCCCAGAGGCCCCGCTCCTCGAACGGAATATCTATCGACAGAATACCCGATCCCATCGTATTCTCGGCCAGCAAGTGCGGAGACAGCGCTACCGATCCCGCCGCGATCTTCTGTACCCACGATCCGCCCTCCCACCGGTACAGGCCGGTAAGGAGATTCACCCAATAGTTCCCGCTTTCCGTCTTCCAAATATCAAGTGTTTTTCCTTCGGTGAGCTTGCGTGAGGGCTCGAAGGTTTTCAATGAGCCCTTCTCATAAATATAGAGCGAAGAGTGGGAGACGATGAGGAATGCTCCGTGTCCGAAGGAAACTGCATGATCGACCGAATTGGAGAGAAAAGAGCGGAAGCCGGCCTTGGTACCGATCGCGAGCGTATGCCGGGCCATGATGAGCAGACTGTCTCCATCTTCACCGAGGATCGAGACAGAGTAATTGTCTAGCATGTCATGAGGAAGATCCATCGGCTGCCATTGAAAACCGTCGTACCACGCAAGCCGGCCTGCGGCAATCGCCCACACGGTTCCGTCCGAAGTCTCGTGCACCTCCGTCACCCGGTTGGACGGCAAACCCGATTCGGTCGTGAACTGCACCCAACGCCATGTCTCATCGTACTCCTCGTTTTGCGCTTTGACAGGGAGAAGAGTGGATAAAACAAGAGCGAATGAGAAAACGTAATATAGGATGGCGCGTCGTTTCATTCTATAATAGTGTGATAATGTAGAAGGAAGAGCGATGATAATCAAGGAGGAAAAGAAAAAGCCGCAACCGGTTTCCCAGGTGCGGCTTTTGTGCTCCAACTCTTCGGAACTCAACCCCCACCCCAACCCTCCCCCTTCTCTTTGCGAAAGAGAAGGGGAGGGCGAAGGGAGAGGGATGAGTTCCCAAACAGTTGTTATCGCTCAAACAACTCCTTCGCGTTCACAACTTTCGATTTCGCCGCGTTCACCGTCAGCGGAAATACTTCAATCAGCTTGTCCTGATCGAGAATGTTTTGCGAGACGGGCGACTGGTACTTGATCGGCGACGGCTTGTTGAACGTCATCGCATCGAGGAAGTCCTTCCCTTTTCCTTCATCCACTGCGACGGCAATCTTGATGTCGCTTGGATGAAGATATTTCTTGATCGCGGCGTTCACATCGTCCACCGTGAGCATCTTCAATTCACGATCGATTCTGTCGATGTAATAGTCGCTGCCGTAGAACTCTGAATCCATCATGTAGCCGAGCCGGCGGCTCATCGTTGCCGCCGAAAGCTTTGAGTAACTGATGACGAACTTCCGTGTCTGCTCGAAATCATCTTTTGAAAGTTCTCTCTCCACCAAATTCTTCAGCTCGAAAAGCGCGTTCCGGATCGCGAAGTGCGTGTTCTCCGGTTGAACCGGACGGAGCCAAATGCTGAAGAACTGCTGCCGGAGCGGAGTGTTCAGAGTGGGAAAGACGCCGTTACTTCCCAATCCGCCTTCGAACTTCTCGATGTAGGAGTAGTCGCCGTAGTTCAAGCCGCGGTCGCCCCGGAGACGATTCATCAGCACGCCGTTGAACGTGCGATGCTCGCCAAAGTAAGAGTTTGCCACCATCAGCGCGTAGTAGTCTTTGTCTTTCCGCGTAATCGGCAATGCGTATCCCATCGAGACGCCGTACGCGCGCGTGGGCTTCTCGACGACCATCACTTCCATATCCTTGATCGGTTCCGGCGCCGGGACTGATACTTCCCGGAAGGTTCCAGCCGGAAGCGCAGCGAAATCCTTCTTGATCGTCTCGACAAGCGTCGCCGAGTACCCGCCGGCTATACCGACCCAAAGGTTCGCCTGCGTATACATGTTCTTATAGTAACTCTTTACATCGTCAAGCGTAATCGATGTGAGCCCCTGCACTGTGCCGACGTCAAGTTTTCCGTAGGGATGATTGTCGAATAAGAATGCGTTGAGTGATTGCTTGCCAAGCTCTTCATCGTTTTGAGAGCGAAGACCGTTCTGTATATAATTGATCGCTTCATCTTTCAAGCGACTGAAATCCGACTCATCGAACCGCGGCTGCAGCAAGAGATCCGAAAAGAGCTTGTAGAATTTTTCGAGATGATCGCGGTGCACTTCTCCCATGAACGTCGTGATCTCCTGATTAGGCTGCACATCAATCGATGCTGCCCACGGATAGAGTTTCTCCACTACCTGAGCATACGTGAGATTCTTTGTTCCTCCATTCGCAATGAGAGATGCTGTGAGCGCGTTGAGTCCTTCCTTCCCGGGCGGATCGTTGACCGACCCTGCACGCAGAATAATGCGGAAGGTAACGAGCGGAGAATTTGTGCTGGGGAGTTCCGTGAACTTCAATCCCGGTTGGTCTTTTGCAGTCGCGAAGACCGTTAAGAGTACTACCGGGAGACATGCTGTGAGAATTCGGATCGGTTTCATTGCTTCACCTCCTGGCCGGACTTGGACTGATCTGCTTGCGTCAAGAGAACGACAGTGCGATTTTCTTTCGCGAAGTATTTCTTTGCGACCGCCATAATATCATCGGGCGTGACTTTATCATAGAGTGCATAGATGCGATTCACCGACTCCGGATCGCCTGTCAGATAGATGTAATGACTGATGCCATTGGCAACCGAGTTCGGATTATCAAGGCCCATCGCGTACTGGTATTTCATGTGCGACTTGATGTCGGCAAGGCGTTCTGCGGAGACAGGTTTTGTTCTCGCTTCGTCGAGCGCGGCATAAATTCTATCCCGGACAAGATCGATGTTCTTCGGATCTTTAATGCGGGTAAAAATAGTAAAGAGGTACGGATCGCGGTGGTCTTCGTTCGATCCCTCAATGAATTCCACAAGCTGTTTCTCGACGACAAGTTCCTTGTAAAGGTCGGAGGTTTGTCCGAAGACGACTTGTGAGAAGAGATCCATCGCCGGCATGTCGATATCCTTGTCGCTGAACGCAGGCCCATGATACGCGACGGTGAGGATCGGCAGCGTCTTCGCCTTCCACGGAACCTGGATGAAGACTTCTCCCTTCTGTGCCGGTTCTTGCGGGATTTCGATCTGCGCAACGCCGGGCTTCCAATTGCTGTAATACTTTTTCGCCAGGTCGATGAGTTTCTGCTGATCGAAGTCGCCGACAATAACCACGACGCAGTTTTCCGGTCGGTACCATCGCTTGAAGAACTCGAGACTGTACTGGTACTGGTTCGGCATGTCCTGGATATCCTTCAGGAAGCCGATCGTCGTGTGCTGGTAGGTGTGTTTCCCGAACGCGGCATCGCGAAGTTTTTCATCGATGGTGTTGAACGGACTCGATGAGCTTTTGTTGTACTCGCCGAGAATCGCGCCGGCTTCGGTCTTGAAATCTTCTTCGGTGTACTTCAGATTCATGAACCGATCCGACTCAAGATCCATTATTGTCTCGAGAGCATCGGCGCTTGCCATCGTGTGGTAGACCGTCTCATCGTCGGACGTGTACGCGTTGTTGTCCGCGCCGATCGACTTCAGCACATCGTTGAACTTGTCTTTCGAATACTTCTCCGTGCCGCGGAACATCATGTGCTCGAAGAAGTGCGCGAAGCCCGACTTGCCCGGCTCGATCTCGTTGCGCGAGCCTGTCCGGACGACGGTGTAATACGCGACAATGCCCGGACTATCGAACGGGATGGAAACGATCTTCAGCCCGTTATCGAGTGTTACCTGGTTGATGGGGAATGGAAATATTTTGGATTCTGCTGCATCGCCTTTTGCCTGCGCCGCAACATACGCCAACGGCAGCAGCGTGAGCAAGAGAATCCTCAAGGAACGAATCATACTTTCCTCCATAGGATGTCAAGAAATACCGGATTAGTGAACTCGCTGCATGGATCGGCAGGATTACCATGCAGAAGAATTGTACGAACAAACTGTGATTGAGTTGCCGGATAAGATACGAAAAAGAGGGGAGAGATGCGAGTGGCGAGCGAAAGAACTCCGATCTCTGTAATAACTTTTTAAGAATGTCAGGGTTCGGACTCGATAGAAATGTCAGGTATAGGCATCTTGAGACCCTTAGAAGAAAGGGTATTCGAGATGAAGCAGAACAACCACCGAACACTGACCATGAGCTACAACGAACGAGAACGGCTGAAGGTCTTGCACCGCTTGGACAAAGACGAGCTGACCTGCCGTGATGCTGCTGAAAGCCTCGGCATCACCGAGCGTCACTTGTACCGCCTCCGTGCCCGCTGCCGCACGGAGGGTGATGAAGGACTGATTCACCGCTTGCGAGGGTGTCTGTCCAATCGCGGCTATCCCCGGAACATTCGCACCCGGATTCTGGAACTCTACCGCGAGCGCTACTGGAGATTATGGACCGACACTCTTTGCCGAGATGATCGTCAAGGACCACACTGACACGCTGCCACTGGTTGATCATGAGACACTCCGCCGCTGGCTTCTCAAGGCCGGCTTGTGGTCGGCTGCCCGCACACGCAAAGCCCATCGTCGCAAACGGGAACGGCGACAGAAGATCGGTTCACTCATCCAGTTCGACGGAAGCCATCATGATTGGTTCGAAGGTCGTGGCCCTGCGTGCTGTCTCTTGGTTGCGATCGATGATGCTTCGGGGCGTGTCTTCATGCATTTCGCACCTTCGGAGAATGCTCACGATGTTCTGGCCACTCTGAAGGCCTACGTCGAACACTACGGTATTCCTCGTGAAATCTACACCGATAAGGCCAAGATCTATCATCCTCCAAGCAAGGGTGAACGGCTCACCGATGTCGGTCGTGCTCTTGCTCGTCTCGGGGTCACGATGATTCTTGCTCATTCACCTCAAGCCAAAGGACGTGTCGAACGCAGTAACCGCACCCATCAAGACCGTTTGGTCAAAGCCCTGCGCCAGAACCGGATCAGCACCATCGATGCCGCCAACCGCTTCCTTGAACACACCTATCTCAAAGAACACAACACCCGCTTTGCTCATCCTGACGGCTTGAGAGACATTCATCGACCATCCGACGGACTAGACCTCGATAACATCTTCTGCTTCGAAACCACTCGGCGCCTCTACAACGATTATACCATCACGCTCGACAATCAGTTCATCCAACTGGAGAAGTCCGAAGCTCCTCTTCCTCCTCCAGGACGATCCGTCACCCTCCGCACCTGGCTCGACGGCTCACTCCATCTTTTCTGGAATGAACAGGAACTCGCCCTTACTCCTCTTGCTGCCAGACCAGCCGTAGCAGTTCAACCCAGCCAGAATCCCGGTCAGGCATCGACTCATCCATGGCGACATAAGAACCCCATCGGACCTGGAGGACGCTACCTCGTAGAGAAACGAACGATGAAATCAACCACAACACAAAAGAAAAAATCCGTATCTTCTAACCCTGCACCACCCTGACAGTTCTATCGAGTTAAAAGACCTGACATTTCTAAGGAGTTACAACCCCGTACCGCCATCTCACATAACACTAGGTATACGCATTGCGGTTCGCCTCCGGTTGGCAGATGTAATGACGCGATACTTCGTCTCGTCCATCAGCACGATTTCATTCTTACTTTTCTCTGTTTTCAAATTCCATCCATCCCAGTAACCACAAAACCCGCCGACGAAGTGCCGAAGGCATCCTTTCGGGAGACTCCGGTCCTGTCCGAACAGTTCTCAATACAGTAAAGAATGGACGGGTCAGGAGACCCGTCCTACCTTGTCCTTTTTCTTGGCGACTACCATAGAGAACGTTGGAATGACACCTATCCCGGCTGCTTCACGACGCGCAAGTACGGCTTCGGAGCTTTCCAGCCCGCAGGGAACATCTTCTTCGCGTCATCATCGGACACGGACCCTGCAATGATCACATCGTCGCCATTTTTCCAATTGGCAGGTGTCGCCACCTTGTGCTTTGCGGTGAGCTGCATGGAATCGAGAACACGCAGAACCTCGTCGAAGTTGCGGCCCGTCGTCATCGGATAGGTCAGCATCAGCTTGATCTTCTTGTCGGGGCCGATGATAAAAACGGAGCGGACGGTCTGATTCGTTGCCGCAGTCCTGCCCTCGTACGAGTCGCCCTCTTCCGCAGGCAGCATATTATAAAGCTTCGAGACGGCGAGGTTCGTATCGGCAATCATCGGGTAGTTGACCGCGTGCCCCTGTGTCTCTTGAATATCCTTTGCCCATCCCTTGTGACTTTCCACGGGATCGACACTGAGGCCGATGACCTTGCAATTACGTTTTGCGAATTCCGGTGCGATGCGCGCCATGTAACCGAGTTCGGTGGTGCAGACCGGTGTGTAATCCTTGGGATGGGAAAACAGTATCGCCCAGTTGCTGCCGATCCACTCGTGGAACCGGATCGTTCCATCGGTGGTTGCGGCAGTAAAATCGGGGGCTTGATCGTTGATTCGCAGTGACATGATAAGATCTCCTGTAAAGTGGATAGAGTGGTTTTGAGAAACGATTGTTCGCAAGATACTCTTTTTGCCTCCTGCATGCAAGGTGTTTTCTCGTAGCGCGCTCAATCCGGCCTGCGCCGGGCGAGCCATGGCGCTATCCTCAGATCGCCGTGCGCTATTCGAGCCCGGTCCCGGTCAGCTTCTTCAGCGCTTCGCGATATAACTCGGATGTTTTCCGGATAACTTCCTCCGGTAGCTGCGGTCCCGGCGGTTTCTTGTTGAAGTGAATGGAAAGAAGATAATCGCGCACGTATTGCTTATCGAAACTTTCCTGGGAACGACCGGGCTGATAGTTGTCTTTGGGCCAGAAGCGCGACGAATCAGGCGTGAGGAGTTCGTCAATAAGAATGAGCTGCCCATCGTACAATCCGAACTCCATCTTCGTATCTGCGATGATGATGCCCTTGGCATCGGCGATCTCGACTGCTCGTTTGTAGATAGCGATGGAATAGTCGCGGACGTTCTCTGCGGCGTCCTTCCCGACCATTGCCGCAGCACGCTCGAAAGAAATATTCTCGTCGTGCCCCACGTCGGCTTTCGTCGCAGGCGTGAAGATCGGTTCCGGAAGCTTCGAGGACTCCACCAATCCTTCCGGCAATCCGATGCCGCAAATGTTTCCCGATTCTTTGTATTCATTCCAGCCGGAACCGGAGAGATACCCTCGCACAACACATTCGATTGGCAGCGGCTGTGCCTTCTTCACGACTACACTTCTTCCCCGTAGCTGTTCGGCGTACGATTCACATTCCTTCGGGAAATCTTCCACTCGCGTGGCAACGATGTGGTTCGGGATGATGTCTTTCATGATCGCGAACCAGTAGTTGGAGATCTGCGTCAGCACTTTCCCCTTGCCGGGAATCGGCTGGGGCATGACAACGTCGAATGCCGAGAGCCGGTCGGTTGCAACGATCAACAAATGCTCGCCGAGATCGTAGACGTCGCGCACCTTGCCGCGCCTGAGAAAGTGGAGCGTGGGAAAGTCGGTCTCATATACTGCTGTGTTCGATTGGCGATACGGGATGCGCGATACGGGCTCGACCATTTTTCCTTTTGACTTTTTACTTTTTACTTGCTTCAACCGATGTGTGATCGTGGACGATTTTCCATCCATCTGCAAATTTTCTAAGAATAAGCGTGAAGACGCCCTCGGGATGATCGCCTTTTCGTTTCAATTCCCAATGACCGAAGGCCCAGGCGGCATCGGGCAAGAGAAGAGTGACTTCTACGTCGGAGAACTTCAGCGTCCCCATCTTCGCCTTCGTGTCGTAACTCTTCCTGTACTTTTTCAGCGTCGCGCTGTATCCGCGCTGAATCTTTCCGCCGCTCGTGAAGAGAAGACTGTCCGATTTCCAGTAGCCTTGCATGTATCCTTCGATGTCGCCGCGATTCCATGCGGCAGCCTGGCTGTCGAGCACGGCCTGGATGGATTTCTCCGGCTGCGAGAGGAGATTTCCGACGCAGATGAACGTAAGAAGAAGGGTTATGGAATATCGCATGGCTTAGCTATTGATTCATTTACTCATTTGTTCATTGATTCAATGGGAAAATGAATCAATGAGTCAATTCATTCCTATACACCTTCCCATCCTTCATGACAAAGCTCACGCTTTCAAGGGCACCGATATCATTCAGCGGATCGGCTTGCAGGCCGATGATGTCGGCAAGTGCGCCGGGTGAGATTTCTCCAAGCTTTCCGTTCATATCGAGAAGCTCTGCAGCCATCGACGTCGCCGACACGATCGCCTGCATCGGGCTCATCCCTGCATCGACCATCCGTTTGAGCTCCACAGCCTCATTCACATCCCACGCGAACCCGCCTGCGTCCGTACCGAATGCGATCTTCACTCCTGCCTTTACGCCTTTGGCAAACGCCTGCCTCTGGTGATTGATCATCTGCTTGTAGATGGGACGCCCTTCCTTCGCGCGCCCCTCGGCAACATACTCAGTCACAAAAAGTGTCGGGCACCAATAGACGCCGCTCTTCTTTGCAAGCGCAAGCATCTCGTCATCGAAGCCGTCGCCATGCTCGATCGTCGTGACACCTGCACGAATCGAGTTTTCAATGCCATCTCTGCCAATCGCGTGCGCAGCAACTTTCTTGTGCAGCTTATGTGCTTCATCGCAGATCGCCTTCAACTCATCGTAGGTGAACGTGAGAATGCTGTGAAGCGCTCCATCGTCGGTGAAGTAGTAACTCCGGTCGGCGTACACCTTGATCCAGTCTGCGCCGTGCATGACTTGTTCGCGCACCGCCTTCCGGCATTCGTCGGTTCCATCACAGACTTGCACACCGTGGGGCATCTCCAATTCCCACGTGTAGCCGAGAAGCGGATATGCGCCGGTGACATCGAGTGCGCGCGTGGAGACGAACATCCGCGGTCCATCGACAACGCCGTTGTTGATGGCTTTCTTGATGTCGACGTCGGCATACATCGCACCTTCCGTTTCAACATCGCGAATGGTTGTGAAGCCGTGCCGGAGCGCGGCCTGTGCCGCCACAACGCCGCGGATCGTGCGGTAGGGAATCGATTCTTTCAGGAGCTGCTCGTCGTAGTCGGCGCTGGTGATGTCACCCTGCAAGAGAACATGCGTATGACAGTCGATCATTCCCGGCAGAACGGTCATTCCGCTCAGATCAACTACCTCAGCTTCGCTTGGAATTGTCAACGACGATCCGACACTCCGGATCGTTTTCCCTTCAATCAGAATCGTGACATTCTGTTGCACCCTGTCGCTTTTTCCATCAATGAGTCTGCCACATTTGATGGCAAGGAGCTTTTCCTGAGCAAGAGCGGGAGCAACGACAATGTGAGAGAGGAAAAGAAGCGTCAAGAGTTTTTTCATAGTGATCTCCAAAAAATGTCTCATTGTTTCATTGGGTCATTGATTCATTGGATGTGTGCTTTCACCGTTCTCTGTGAGGCGGCAAAGATTGCAAGCAATTCGTTCGCTTCGATAAGAAGACTCTCCATTCGTTTCGCCGAAACTATCTGGGAATCAACGAGCATCTCGAGCCAGAAGAGGGACTCGTCGGCTTCCTCCACTACTACTCCAATTTTTGAAACGAATTCCGCTTTTGTTCTGGCACGACAGACAGCACGATAGTTAGCACCCACAGACGTTGCCGAACGAAGAACTTGCCGTCCAAGCACGCGCGCATCTTCCGTACGCGGCAATGAACGGTAGAGTTTAATGACTCTGAGGGCAAACTGCTTCGTTCGCTGTTTGAGTTGCTCGGTCTTGTACATGATTGTGCCTCCTTTAAAAATGAAACGATGATTCACTGAACCAATAAATCAATTGTATCGGTTTTGAATATAGCCACAAATCCTGCCGTAGTCAATCGAGAAACCGCCGTTCTTTTCGAATTGCCGTTGCAAGAAGCGCAAGGTACTCGTCGCGCGGAATTTCAACCGTTCCGAAATGAGCGAGGTGCGGTGTGATGAATTGCGTATCGAGAAGCTCGAACTTCCGCACGCGAAGGCGTTCCACCAAATGGACGAGAGCGACTTTCGACGCATCGCGCACGCGGCTGAACATCGACTCACCGAAGAACGCCGCACCGAGCGCAACGCCGTACAATCCGCCGGCGAGCGATCCCTCCTTCCACGTCTCGATGCTATGCGCGAATCTGAGCTTGTGAAGCCGCAGGTAACTCTGAATGATGTCTTCCGAAATCCATGTGTCCGTCCGATCTGCACAGGTACGCATGACTTCCTCGAACGACGTGTTCAGACGAATCTCAAAGAGCCGTTTCTTCAGGATTTGACGAAGACTACGGGGAATCGTGAACGTGTCAAGCGGAATAATTGCCCGTGGATCCGGCGAGAGCCAGTGGATTTCACCTTCGCTCGATTCTGCCATCGGAAAATATCCGGAGGCATACGCTGCCAGGAGAAGATTGGGCTCGATGATAGTGGAGGATTTTTTTCGACTGCGAGGGTTCACTGCAACACACCTTCCGTGCATCAATCTCCGAGCGCGACACCGACGGCACGCGCTGCCATGAGGAGCTGCGAATCCAGTGGAACGAGTCGTTGGCGTGCAATCGCGTCTTCCAACTTCACAGTAATGACATTTGCGCCATGCAGGCTGACCATTGTTCCGAACTCACCGCGCGAAGCCGCCTGGAGCGCCATCGCACCGAACTTCGTTGCGAGAATCCGGTCGAACGCTGTCGGGCTGCCGCCACGCTGCAGGTGACCGAGAACCGTCACGCGCGTCTCAAGTCCCGTAGCTTCGCTGATACGTGTCGCCACGACGTTTCCAATTCCACCCAGTCGGATGGGATCGGTTCGCCTGGCATCTTTCTCGGCAACGACAATGCTTCCGCCTTCCGGCAACGCGCCTTCGGAGACGCAGATAATACTGAAGCGTGCACCCCGGCTTCGCCGCACGACGCAATCAAATATGGAGTGCCATTTGAAGGGAATCTCCGGAATCAAAATGACGTCGGCGCCTCCGGCGAGGCCCGCGCCGAGCGCAATCCACCCTGCGTAGCGGCCCATCACTTCGATGACAATGACGCGGTGGTGCGCCGACGCCGTCGTTTGCAGCCGGTCGATCGCCTCCGTTGCAACGGCAAGCGCCGAGTCGTACCCGAAGGTGATATCGGTTGCTTCGAGGTCATTGTCGATCGTCTTCGGCACGCCGATAATCTTCATTCCCATCTGGGAGAACTTGTAGGCGATGTTCATCGTCCCATCGCCGCCGATTGCAACGAGAGCATCAAGTCCCCATGTTATATAATTGTCGAGCGCCTTCCGCGAGCAATCGGTGATGGCGATACCGCCGGCAGACTCAACCGGGTAATGGAAGGGATCTCCTTTGTTGGACGTGCCGAGTATGGTTCCTCCGAGGTTGACGATACCGGAAACATCGAGGTGGGAAAGCTCGCGCATCTTGCCTTCGACCAAACCCTCGAAGCCATCGAGGATGCCGATCACGCTCGCATTGAAGTATGCCATCGCCGGCTTTGCCACGCTCCGGATGACGGCGTTCAGTCCAGGGCAGTCACCACCGCCTGTGAGAATGCCGATACGTTTGAGAGGAGTTGGCATGAGTTGTAAGAGTAATTTTCAACAACACGTACGTCCGATGTGGACTTATGTGCCGTTTTCGGTAGGAATAATATACGAAATTCGGCTTATGGATTCTCGACCGAACAGTTTCCTACTTTACAAGAAGAAGCTTGCGCACCTCCGAAAAACTTCCCGCCTGTAAGTGGTAATAGTACACTCCGCTTGACAAATCATGCGCATCGAAAGTCACCTCATGCGAACCGGCAACTTGGAATTCCCGAACAAGCGTCTTCACTTCCTGTCCGAGTGGATTAAATACTCGCAATACTACAGGTGCGTCGTTTAAGAGACTATAGCGAATAACGGTCACTGGATTAAACGGGTTGGGGTAGTTCTGCAAGAGTTGATACTTTGGTGCTACACTGGAACTTTGGAGTCCAGACTTCACAAGCCCGGCAGCCCCAGTCAGCGAGACATTCGCCCCTTTCATCAAAAGAAACTTCCCCAAATGGGTCACTGCTCTCGGACTAATCCGCATACCCCGCGCTTGCATGGAGGAAAAAATGTTAGCAGCAGTATTCAAATCACTTTGCGATACATTAGCGAAGATGATTTGTTCTTGACAGTAAAGCCACAACTCGTCATTCGGTATCCTCGATAGAACTGCTCGTGCCAAGGCGATCGCACGAGCGTACTCCCCGTGCACTTGATACGTTTGTATTCTGTAAACCGTCGCTTGCAATCGAAGCAGGTTCGAGGATGAGTTGCGTTCAACATCCTGAAGCAGACTGTCCCACGGACTTGCAAGCAAGTTGGCATATTTACCGATTGGACCCACAAAGCCCATCAGCATAGGGACGGCGTACTCAGCGCTGTCGGGATTATCCTGAATCAGTGAAAGAGCGTGGCGGACTGCCACCTTAACTTCCTGACTGGCTTCCTGAAGTGTTGCCACGCCTGTTGGGTTCAAGGGGATGCCGTCAGTGTCCCCTGTCATTTCCGTGCCGCCGTTACTTGCACGGACAATAGATGGGATCGCCATTCCGCCACTGCATCCGGTTGTGAGAGGATAATCCCGGTACACTGTACCGTAGAAGGCAGACGCAGGAGGCGGAGTTATTCCCCAGCAGGTCAGGTCAGCATAGACTCCCGATGTGGTGCGATTCTCGACCCAATAATAGATTCCATTAATCGTATTGTACCCTCCTTGCTGGTGCCAGTTCAGTGTGCATGGTGGATCGCAACCAAGTGAACTGACTGCCCGAACGGACGGATCGTACTTCTTTTTGCCAATATCAATCCCAATCGGCGCTTCGATACAATCGCACGTCTGGTACTTGTCCCCGATGAAGATCGCGGCGGATGAATCCAAATAAATCTGAGTGCACCCATTCCCGGTGACTGTGTTATAGCCGCCACCGGTTCCATCGGCTGCGAGGTACCCTGCTGTTGCTAGGCCAGTGGCGAAGATACCAAAGCAGGAGTTGTTCTGGATATTGGTATGATCGATGTACATGTACGCACCACCATACATGTCGATGCCATCCCAGCTATTGTTCGATATGACTGTAGAGCTTTTGACTTCCGCCCAGCTATTATGGTTCACGAGACCGTAGAAATTATTCTGAAGGTAAGAACTCTGCACGCTCAAGGCTCCATACCCAGGTGAATTGACCTCGTTGACTCCAGCGTTGTCACATTGTTTGATGGAATCGCTCTGCAAAGTAGTACCGGCATTGCTATTGATTGTAATGCCATCCACGGCGTACTTGATGGTGCAATAGGAAAGTGTATTGGGACCGCCAAAGAGCCGAATGCCCGACCAATTTCCGGGCGCCGGCGAAGTATTCGTCGATGTAAAGATAATACGTTGACTTGAGGTGCCTACTGCAATGAGCTTGCCGGAATCAGCAAGAGAAGAGACATTCCCAAACTTAAAAACACTTCCTGGTTGGGCGAGGAGAGTGACGCCACTGCCAACAGTGAGTATCGTGTTGGGGTTTGTATTGATTTTTCCTGTGGGATTGACTTTGAGTACTCCACTTCCTTTGATGGTGATGTTGCTGTTGATCTGCAGCGTGCCATCGATAAAGAGCGTATCGTTGGCATCAATCGTGAGCGTCATGGTGTTGTTGAGCGTCAATGTTTTTCCTGCAAGTAGGTAAACATTTCCATCAAGCTCGATATTGCCATCCCATTGCACTATCGTGTATATCTTTCCAATGTACTTTCTCAATGAGAAGTGGTCGAGGATATTTGAACTCATTGTTCTCATGACGGACGAATCTTGGCCGAATAAGCAACGATCCCATCCCATCCCGCCGGGGGCAAACACGCGACTGTTGGTAGTTGTATCTTCATAGTAAGCAACATCTGAGTAAATACTATCGACTGTATTATAATCCGGATCTCCATTCGCCTTCGTTCGAATAAATACCCTCCCAAGGAGTTCGGTGTTTGAGGGCGAGACACCGGTTCTCATCATGTCGGCTTCACCCAGTGCAAGTGAATCGACATTCAAAGAAGGATTGTCATTGTAAAGTCCCAACCCAAACCTTGCCCCATTGCCAAGACCTGTAGATTTAAATATCCAGTGGACTGCCTTTTGAACGATGTTTGCTCGACTTGGTGGTCCGGGGTCATTATTCCCCTGAAACTGTATTCCAACAAACTTTGCCTCTCCACCTTCCGCTTGCTTCCGCCAGAAATAATTGTCGTTCTCTTTGTCGCAGTACATGGAATCAGGATTGTTAGTACTTGGCAAAGATGGGGAATAATCTACCATCCAAAAGCAGTTGTTTGCTGCAAAGAAACTAAAATTACCATTCTTGCTTTTGAAACCGGTTTGTTGATTTTCAATATTGCGCCTTTCGGGTCGAGTCCAATATTCGGAGTGACCAGGGAAGACGGCGGTCTTATAAATGTTAAGAAATCCGGTACCGTCCGCGTTATTAAGATCACTATCAATACAATACTCCAGCGAATAGCCATTCCGTTCTGCCCAAGCGATGAAGGCTCGCTCGCGATGATTGTACTGTCCCAAATTACTTGTCACCTCACCATAGGCCCAAGTGAAATTTGCAAATGGACGTCTGAAAGAGACCACGCGTACAAGTTTGCCGCCGTTTGACCACCGATCGGGCGAATCGAATGTTCCCATCCACCAATAGAGACTTCCTCCACCCCAGTAGTTATATGCATGATAGGTATTCCATGGGATAACACACAGAATTTTCTTGGACGTCCCGGGGCTTGAAGCTCTTACAACAAATGGAACGTATCCCACGGAATCGGACTCAAAGCCTTGTTTGTAAATCTTTGCGTAATAAAACCCGCTCGGCCACGTTGCAGGAACACCATAAGAAACTGCCACAGGCCAGTTACATCCTCGGCGGTATTCGTACGGGAATCTACTGGTATCCCCAGGATAGATTGTCCCACCTACCGCGTCGTGCAACGGATAAAATGTACCTGTAAAGCTTGTCTCTGTTGTCATCAGTGTATCACCTGTCATAAACCTTCCAATGGCGCGATAGATTTTCATCGCACAGGAAACCGTCGTGACGGTGCTCGGCGGAGTGAACGCTGCAAGTGTGCTTAGACTAAACTTCACCGTATCGCCCTGTTTCACACTTGGTGATTGTGTGTATCCTTCGAAGTAGCCGCGCCGCCAGGCAATACCTGGGTCTGGTCCGACCGGGGCGTTGAAAGGCGTATATTCTTTTTTTATTTGTCCCTGTAATGTCTCTCCTGAGAGGTAAAGCAGGATAACAGCGAAAAGAATCGTGACAGATGGAGAGCAGTGTTTCATAATAGCTCCAATAGTTATTTGAGAAGAATCATCTGACGCTTTATTTGGTAGTTCTGTGTTTGTAACGTGTAGATATATACTCCGCTTGATAGATCGCCAGCATCGAAGTACGCTCGGTATACACCAGGTTCTCGGAGTTCACTGACTAAGGTTCTAACTTCCCTACCAAGAATATCATACACTCGCAGCGAGATATTCTCTCGGTCTGGTAGTTCATAGTCTATGGTTGTCATTGAATTGAAAGGATTTGGAAAGTTTTGATGAACCATAAATGACTTTGGTAGATTCTGGCTTTCTGGCTTGACCTCTGTTTCGATAAAGGTCGTATCAAGCAGACGTTGATCATTCGAATGCGATGCAAAAATTGAACCGCCTGCTTGATGCCCGATAGCAAGACCCACCAACTTCTTGAAAACATATAAATTAGCATACTCCGCGTAGGGAAAATTATTTTGATAAGTCCTTACCTCTCCTAAAGTGTCAACTTCCCTGTATCGATAGACTCTCGAAGTCTCAGGAATGAAATAATCGCTTGTCCATCGAAACGCACTTGAGTTGCCACGAATAAGTACTTGATGCAAACTATCGTGCAGTTCAATGAGTTGGAAGATTACCACGTTCAGTACCTTATAGGTGGTATCCACTCTTCCACCCAAAAAGCCCTCCCTGTGAAGGAAGTTTTGATGCTCTTCGAAGAACCATACAGTGGAATCCGTCATCTCTGTCTCTGTGGTGATTTTGATTGCAGCGCTACCGCTATCGCTAATGTAATATCCATTAGCCTCATTATTGATGAAAAAATTCTCTGTGTGATAGATCCACTTTCGATTAACACTTAAAGGAAAGACATCCACAAGAGTGTCCTGCTTGCTACCGTACTGCCGTGCATAAACGTTGGAAAATGGCAACGTGAGTGCGAAAATGATCAATAGTACTTTCATAACTTTACTGTTCTCAATTTACTTGAGAAGAATCATTTGTCTAACTTCCCGACCCTCCAATGTCTTCAGCATGTACCAATACGTGCCGCTGGCAAGACTTGAAGCATCGAACCGCACCCGATACACACCAGGCTCTTGTCTTTCACTAACTAAGGTTCTAACCTCTTTTCCTAGATCATCATAGACCTTCAGCTCGACGCTCTCTTGGCTAAGTAATTCGTAATCAATCGTTGTTGTAGAATTGAAAGGATTGGGAAAGTTCTGATGCAAGGAAAATCTGTCTGGGAGTCCAGGGAGCTTTTCAATAACTCCGGTTTTAATGCCATAGCTGAGCACTCGTCCATCACCTGCAACTGCCCAACCGTGTGTACGATCAAGCATCTTCGCATCGAAAAGATCACCTAAGTCGTCTGTTAAACCTATCGATTCTTGAGACCAGCTTTGTCCTCCATCAGTTGTCTTGTATATTACTTCGCTGATAATCCCCTGATAGAATGTATTGCCGAAAGCCCAGCCGTTCAGAGTGTCTACAAAAGAAAGAGCGTCAAATCCCACACTTGGTGATACGCTCACAACGGATAGAGAATCCCACGTCGCACCGCCATTGATAGTATGATAGAAATATGCTGACCCTACTACACATGCCCAACCATGAAGTGTGTCAACAAAACTTATTGCCTCCAATGGATAGGGAACACGTGTTTGCTGCCAGGATACACCACCGTTCGTAGTATGATATACTGCGCCGTTATTACCTTGATCCAATGTTGCGGTTATCCACCCATGCAATGAGTCAATGAAAATAATTTTGCGGAATGTTGACTTTGCATCGAATGCTTGATCTTGCCAGCTTATCCCTGCGTTCGTTGTTCTCTTGACAAGAGCGGTGTCAACACCAGAGTAAATCGCACCGACTGTACTATTTCGGAAAATACTCTGCGTTGCCGTGCCATAGTATTCGTGAGGATACTGCTGTACTTGCTCCTCCCACGTGAGCCCCCCATCTGTTGTTCTCCAGATAATACCTAAAGTGAAACCTAGGTCTCCAACTACCCATCCATGAAGCATATCGGAAAAGGAGATTTTCTTAATGTGTCCGGCACTGTACGGCTGATTTGTTTGTTGCCACGTCTTCCCGCCGTCCGTTGTGCGATAAATGGAATCCATGCCGCCACACCAACCGTGCAGCGAGTCTACAAAATCCACTGCGGCTAATCCTCGTACCGAGGTTGGCCGTGCAATCACCTTCCAGCCGTACTGCTGGGCATGAACTCTCAAGGAGAATCCCAAAAGCACAACGATCAGAGCGATTCTCGTCGCAGGCAACAATACTGTATTGCGAAAAGTTAAACCGGTGCGTTTGGGTGTGAAATTGCAACTACCTCGGAAAGGAATCGGAAGGCCAAACAAGCTATATTTCAGTAAGTCGTGCGTTCTGCGCCTCTCCTTCTCCGTGCATTGTACGAACTTTCGAAGAGAGTGTCAAACCGCACAGTCTCGTGCCAAGGGAATCCTTCTACTTCCTCATCACCCGCCGGCACTCTTCACACTCGCACAGTTCCCGCAAATGTTCGAACGTATAGATGCCCGTGCGGTGTCCATCCTTCCAGACAAACTGGAGCGCGTAATTTCCGACTGGCTCGATCGCCTGAAGCTCGTTCTGTCCCTGTTTGATGATTGGCAGCAGAGACGATCCTTTGTTCGACTCCATCTCAGTCTTGCAGCCGGCACACGGACAATACTTCCGCAGGATGGCAAGCGTGTGCCGTCCTTTGTGTCCATCATCCCATTCGATTGCGAGAGTTGCGGCTGCCGGCCGCGTGATCTTCACAGGCCTCATAATCATTCATCTCCATCGACCGCACTATTACCTTCGTCCGGTTGATCGACCACCCGGCTTTTGATCCGGCAAATCGTTTGGAAGTCGCAATACCGGCATACTTCGGCGGGAACTTTCGGCTCAACAGGAAACTCTCCTCGCGTAATACTATCGACATACGTATTGACATACGTGATCGCTTGATCGACGATCTGTTTCAGCTCATCATCGGAAGGAAGGAGGTTCGTGTTGCGCGTGCTTGACTCGAATGCCGTACCGCGGTGTTCCGCGCTCCCGATACCAAGCTGCGGCTTGACAGGGCTTTTGAGTTTGTAGTACACTCCGGCCGCGGCTTTCACCGTCCGGTTATGGTGTGTGGAAAGCATCTGTTCTACGGCAAAGAGATAAATGGGAAGCTGCAAGCTCATACCGAGATCGATTTCTTTTCGGCCGGCGAGCTTCGCGCCGGTTTTGTAGTCGATAATCGTGAAGAGACCGTCTCCAATGTCGACACGATCGATCTTTCCCCGCAATTGGACATTGCCGGCAGCAATAGGATCTTCGGAACTGAGGTGAGGATCCGTCTTTCGTTTCGAGCCGACTTTGGATCCGAAGGCAGCCTCGAAATATGCCGGCTCTACCTTCAGCGTGCTGTCTCTTTCCTTCTGCAGAAATTCTTCAAGAATCCCTTTCCGGTTTCTGGCGCCGAGGATGAGTTCTTTTTCCACATCCCAGAAGATGTCGAAAGCCGCAAGGGCATCGAGCTTTGTTCGCGCACGAGTAGTAAGATCATGAACGGCTTCCAGGAATTCGTCATCGGAACAATTGGCAAGCGAGGTATTTCCCCGCTCGCGGCGCGCCGAGTAAAACTCGAAGAGCACTTCGTGCAGCACGCCGCCGCGTTCCAGCGGTGAAACGCCATCGCGTGCTTCGGGAACGACATGCAGCCGCAAGACTTTATCCGCAAAGAACTGGAACGGGCAACAGCCGTACGACTCAAGCTGCGTCACCGAATAGATCCGGTGACGAAAACGATCCAATACTGTTCGTGCCTCTGCGCTCACATGCCGACCGATCCGACCATTATACTCCGGCATCGTCTCAGGTCCCTCGATTCTACTTTTCTCGACCATAATTGCGCGACGAATATGTTCAAGGACTTCAAGAATATCCGGGTACTTCGCCAGCTCACGTTCCACAACCTCCGTATTCTCGCGCCCGGCGATCGCGCCAATGTGTTGCAGCAATTCATCTTCAGAGTAGATCGGCCCGGTGAGTTCCGGCGGAAGCGCAGCCCGCCTGTCATCGAGCACGACAGTATTCAACAGGGAATCGATGAAGGACGATGGGACAAGCGGCGTTTCATCGTCGCACCGGGGAATAGTTATATAGAGATGTTCGCTGAAGTTGGTCAACGCTTGATAGAAGAGATAACGGTGTTCGGTGAGGTGATAGCGTTCCTTCTTTTCCCGGCGTGTATTGCTGAAAAAAATCTCGGGCTGGTAGACGGGAGGAAATTCGCCGTCGACGAGGCCGGCAATGATCATAACATCGAACGACAGTCCTCGTGTCTCATCAAAGGATGTCACTTGCACGCCGTTGCCATATTGTTGACGCACGTTATAGCGAACCTGCGGGATGGCTGCCCGCAATCGTTCTGTATAGAAGGAAAGCGGCTCCTTGGCGTTCCCGTTTTGCCCAAGCACGAGGATGCCGAGAAAATCATTGAGAAAATTCAGGAATTTCTGATATGCCCGAACATCTTTCTCGAGCTGCTCGTTGCCAACAAGCGTGCGCGATACTCCGACAAGACATTCCACCGTGTGCAACTTTTTGAGCAACTCATCGACATTGTGTTTGAACTCCAGCGGCGTTATCATCCCGGCAAAGGGTGCAAGGACGTTTGTAACGCGAGAGAGATCCTGCTTCGCTTTTCGAAGCATTGCTTCCTCCCGCTGCAAACGAATTTCTTCTGTTTCGTCGTCAACCTCAGCGAGTTCCGTTGCAAGATTCCGGAGACGCTGATCGATACGACTCTCCCACGTCGATCTGCCAATAACGATTTTGAGCCGGGTTGCAACTTCGTACAGGTTCCCGGCATCGACATCCTGCTTTCCACCGTCTCCGAACCTGAAAAATGGACTCGACAAGGCACGCATGAGATCGGTGAGACGGAAGTCGTTCTGCTGGACCGCGAGAAGTGAAAGCAGCGAGACAACAAAAGGAGACTGGTCAAGAGCATACCGGTCGGTGACGTTGGCGGGAATCCCATACCGCGCGAACACTTCACGGATGAGGTTTGTGTACCGTTGTGGCTGAAATATTGCAACACACACTTTGCTCAAGTCCCGATCCGGCCGTTCAAGAGCAAGATGTTTGATGAGCTTTGCGATCAGTTCAATTTCTTTCTCCCTCTCTTCGGCATCGAGAAGTGTAACCGACATTGTGCAGCTCAATCGCTCAGCCGTAGAATCATAACGGAAGAGGTTGGCCGCGATGTGCTCTGCAAATGCTTGTGTCGTTGAACGCGCGACGCGTTCTTGTATAAATCCTATGTCGAGGAGCTTTTCAAAGTTTTCGCGCAGGTGACCGAAAATTTGATCGTTCCCGGCATGATAATCGAACGAGACAACCATGGCAATCCCGGGAACATTCGAAAGGTGATCCAGCATCGTGAGTTCAGGGTTGGAGAATTCATCGAATCCCGAGACAAAAACGGTATCGACTCCATCGAAGCGCTTTTTCACGCTCAGTGCCGATGATGAATCATCCCATTCATCGTTGACCTGTTTGCTTCGTCCCGCTGGATCGATAAATTGCATACCGAGTTTTCGCTCGTATTCATCGTAGATCAGTTGGATGTCGCGCAATTTAGCCTGTTCGTCGGTATCAGCAGCATCGAGTTCGGCGTGGAGTAATGACGAATAAACGCCTTGCTCTTTCAGTTTGTTAACGACATTCACAATTTTTTGAAATGTTCCCTTGTGAAGACGGGAACCCCGCCGCAGTCGGAAATATGTGAATGACGCGCTCACGCTCTGAATTGCTTCGTTCACAAGCACAGCCTGCGTGGGACCTTCTACAAGCTGCTTCGGTGTACCGAGAAGGTTGTAGAGTTCTCCTGCAAGCATCTCGAGGGTGAAAAGCCACGGCATCGGCACGATCCCCTGCGGTACGGCATGGATGTAGGCGCGGTGAGCGTCTCTCAGTTTTCGCTTCGTCGGCACGACGTGAATGAATGACCGCACACGACCGTCCCGAAGTCGTGCGAAAATTTCCGCATCAACGTCGGCGAGGGAAGAGTGGTAGTATTTCTTGAGGATGACAGGCATATGGCTGTTGAAAGGTGACGGTACCTTTTGCTGAATCCTCCCGTTCGATCGCTTACCTGCGAAAACGTTCGGGAACGTACTTCACATACAGCTCGGTCAGAGTATGGCGGGACAGTGCGTCGAGATCTTCGTCGTCGCGGTCGCGTTTGCGCATCATCTCGAACTCATCGAGCTCGCTGCCATCCATCTTATGGAGGTAGTCCACGAGTGCTTCAACAATCTTGTGTTGTTCCGTTCGCGTCATGATGTGTGCTCCTTCCTCGCTCTCGACCAATCATGCATCGATGGTCTTGAGCATGTTTTTTCTGTAGAATACCAAAGACACCGTTAGTTGTACGGCAATTGCAAACTTGCCGCCGAAAAAGAAAAGCAACTTTACCGGCCGATCATACACAATCAGCAGGTCGAGTTCTTTGGCAACAAGCATGCCACATACATAGCCGATTCCTCCTGCTATGTACCAAAACGGAAACTTCGTCATACGTGCGATCCACCGGGGAACCCGCTTGATCATCGGCGTCATGGTGATTGTCCATTGCCTGTGCGCTCCCCACAGAAAGAATGAAAACATCGCGTCGACAACGAGAAATCCCGGAATACATTCTCTGTGCCAGCCTTCGTATCCGGCGTATCCTACACTGAGGAGACAAGCAATGGCCACGCTCCACACACTGATGCGGAGCATTCCGGTTACAGGACTCACCGGAGTATCGAAGGAAATAAACGAGCTGATCCTATGGTCGTCCATCGACATGCCAGAGTGCGTCTTTCACGTATGGCCACGTGACAAAGCGGAAACCGAAGACATCATCTTCATGCAAACCGGTGAATTTATCTGCGAGGGCGATTGACTTATTGTTCGGTTTGACGAGTTCCAGTCGAAGAATATTATTTTTCTCCCTGAGCACGCGATCGGGACATTTGAGCGCGATGTCGACGCCTTTACTGTCAAGCACAGTACCGTAGGGCCCGGCAAGTTTTTGAAGGCGCGCGCCGCAATTCATCGGGTAGCCGACAAAATCGGGTTCATTCAACTCCGGGATAAATGTCTCGGGATCGATCCTCACAACCTCGCCACACGCAATGCCGATCCCAAAACCGGTTGGTGAAGGGAAATGCAACCTTGACGCAAGGTACCAGTACCGCTTGTGAATCTCGAATGATGCAGCTAACGCCCAGTGCAGTGCCTCGGCGCGTGAGCCGTGGTCGTTCACTTCCCAGATCAAAACAAACCCATCGCCAAGGAATTTATGAAACGTGTGCTTGTAGAAGAAGGCAAGCTGGATGACGCGGTCGTACACAATTTCAATAATGCGAGTCACTTCCGATGCCGTCGACCTGAGCGACCATTGTGCAAAGTCGCGGAGATCGGCATAGACGGCAATGACATCGACCTTCTCGCCGTGAATCAGCGACTGCTTGTCGGTGAGCGTGAGAGAGTGACGCTTCAGGTACATTCGTTCGTACGAGTTCCCTTCTACGCTGCAATTAACGTGCTAACATCCCCGGCACCCTCTCGCACGACGATGGGCTGCTCATCGGTGAGATCGAGAACTGTCGAAAATTCCTGGAGGCTGTTTCCACCTTCCAGGATAAGGTCTACGCGGCGTTCAAATTGTTCCCGAACGATCTCCGGGTCGATAATGATCTCACGGCGTTCATCGACTAAGCTTGCGTTCAAGATCGGATGGCCGAGCTCTTTCACGATTGCCTGGCAGATGGGGTTGTTCGGTACGCGGATGCCAACGGTTTTTCGTTTCGAGATCATGCTCTTAGGAAGTTGTTTCAGGCGGCTTGCCGGCAAAATAAACGTATACGGTCCGGGGATGAGCTGCTTCATGAATCGATATGCGCTGTTTGAAACCTTTGCATATTCACTGATGTTGCTCAAATCGGAACAAACGAAACTGAAAGGTTTGGTGCGATCTTGTTGCTTGATTTGATAAATACGTTCGACGGCTTTGGTATTGAAGATGCTGCAGCCAATACCATAGACGGTATCTGTCGGATAGATGATGACGCCGCCTGCCGTGAGGACTTCGACGGCACGACGAATGTGTCTGCCTTGTGGATGCGTAGGATGTACCCTAAGGTTCATGGCAATCTTCCTCCAATTGATGATGAATGAACATAGTGAAAAAGATTTTTCACACAAAGAGTTTTGCTTCTTCCAGCGCTGCGGCTGAGGGTTGGTCGCTGGCAAGCCGGTCATCGGCGATGCGCTCAAGTTTCCCTTCGAAGTTTGAAAGGCGCTTGTCCGCATCGTCATATTTCTTCCGTGCGTTGTCGAGGTGAATACCCATCGTGTCAAACACTTCGCGCAAATGAACGACATCACCTTGAAGTCGCGCCAGCGTGTTTTGAATGTCGCGAGCGCTATCTTCGATACGCAGGCCGCGAAGTCCGAGTGCAATGACCTGAAGATAGGCGTAGAAGCTATTCGGAGAAACGGGGACAACTTTACGCTGAAGTGCGTAACTATACATGCTGTCGCCGTCGGCGTATTCATCTTTGATGATCACTTCGTAATAAATGTTCTCCGCAGGAATGTACATAAGTGCAAACGGGAATGTCCCTTCATCGGGCAGGATGTACTTCTCTGCAATGGCATCAATGTGTTTCTTGACGTCGTTCGTGAATGCCTTCTGATAGCTCCTGCGGTCGGCGTCATCATTGCCGGCAATCATCTTCCGAAAATTCTCAAGAGGAAACTTCGAGTCGATCGGAACAATGCGATCCGAGGTACGGATGATCGCATCAACAACGAAGCCGTTACGAAAGCGATGCTGCATGGTAATGTGGTCTGCCGGCAACACCTGACGCAGGAGGTCTTCGAGAAGAAACTCTCCAAGTCCGCCGCGCAGTTTTGGTGCACGCAGAAGTTCATCGAGTTTCGAAACGCTCTGACCGAGTTCTTTGATTTCTTGTGTGGCTTTACCGAGTTCACCGAGATTTTTCTGCACGTCGCCAATGACGCGCGCCGCCGTATCCAGCCGGTCTCCGACGTTGTGCGTCTGCGATTGGATCTGTTGCGTGACGTGAGCAAGTTGCAGGTTCACATTCTCGGTAATTTTGTGCAGGCTATCGCGAAGGTCATTGCGAAGGGATTCCACGTATTGCTGCATCATGAGGACGGATTGTGCGTCACGTACGGAAGATTTCAGTCCCTGCCGGCGGGCAAACAAGAAGAGTACGATAGAGGAGATTACAATGAGTGCAACGAGCGCAATATCTGTCATAAATCCTTAGATCGGTCAGCGTTGGTCATCATCTTCGGCAGGGTAATACGTATTTCATCATTGAGTTATACTAATAAAAATTCCCTAAAAGCACAAGTGTTGTCTTCAGCGACCTTGTGCACGCGTTGTCCGCGACTGCGCCTTCTTATTTCACATACAACATTTTCCTAACGGTCGACCACCTTGCGCCCCCATCGATCGAAGTGGTCAATCGACAAAAATACAAGCCATCGGGCTGGCCGTATGCATCCCAGGTGATACTGTACCGCCCGGGTAATTGCGCGGCGGAGACCAGTCTTGTCATCTCAGTCCCAAGAACATTGAAAACAGCAAGCATCACGTCCGCCCGCTCGTGGAGATTGTAATGAATTGTGGTCGACGGATTAAAAGGATTAGGGTAATTTTGCTCGAGCATTGTTGCCGCCGGAGCATGTCCATCGATAAGGGTAACATCCGTCGTCGTTGGGAGAAGACGTATCTCCGTTACGAATAAATCGGTGCAGAGATTACATCGTGCCTGATACCCCGTAACTTCCACGTGCATGTCTTGATACTGGCGAAGGCTAATCTGTGTCATTCCGTCCGGTTTAAGGTAGATGACATCGTACGTCGCATCCGGTTCCAAATAGTAGGTATCACATTGGTTCGTACACTGAATCGATTGGTTCAGACGGACAGTTCCCTTGCGTTTCTCCAAGGCGATCACTGCCTGAAAACTTAGAACAATGAAGATGAGAATACCTGTTATGCGTGCGGGTCTTCTCACGGAACCTTTCGTAGGAGTATCACGAACTTCGTTCAGTTGTACAATGTTTTTAAAATTGTATTTGTTCCTGAGGGTTCCGCTATCGGACAAGCAACATCTTCCGGGTATCGGTGGACATCCGTCGAGCGCCATTGAGCGTCGGTGTTGCAACTATCGTGTAGAAGTACATGCCGCTCGCGGCGGCAGTTAACTGATTTGTCTCGGCGTTCCAGACCACCCTGTGCATTCCCTCACTCTCGACATTGTCGACAAGGGTCACAACCTGCCGGCCAATCAGGTCCGAGATCGTCAGTGTGACCCTTGCTTCTTCAGCGAGCTCGTACACAATTTCTGTTGTGGGATTGAAGGGATTCGGATACGATTGATACAGAGCGAATTGTCGTGCAACTCCGTGTGTGACTTGGTCCTCGAGACGCAGCGTCATTCGATCCGCTGCCGGCTCGTTGAGTATTGCCGTGCCCGTACCGTAAAGCTGCAATGGGGAGACACTTTGACCACCGGCATCGAGAATTGTCCCGCGATCAGTCCAGGCAATCTTCCATGACACGTACAGCGGACCATGAACGGCCTGCGTTTCAATCAGTAACCCAGTGGAACTCGAAGAGAGGATTTCAATCCCGCGTTGTGAAGTAAAGCGGACATCAAAGACGCTTGACGGAATAGGCGGAGGAAGTTCATAGTATTCAGGATGAACGAGAGTTGCGCAAGTGGTAAAGAGCAATGTCCTCACTTTCCCTGTACTGTCGGCGAAAGTGAGCCGGGAGAAGTCGCTTGACTGCCCAGGCATCACTAAGGTTTGCGCGGCGCTGGCGGCACCCGAAGGCGGAACGTGCATCGTAATGTTTCCGGCACCATTGACTCGAATCCAATAACCTTTGCCCGGCTCGATGAGGCCGACTGGAAGGTACCCGAAACCGCTGGAATATCCGTAGACCGACGAGAGAACGACAAGCGGCGGAACGGCCACAAGCTCATTCACCGGGAATGGCTCCGCCAGGGAACCAATGATGTTCCATCCGCCGTGAACATGCACTGTGTCATCGAGGAGTTCCGAGCCGTCAATGGCAATCGAATCGGCCGCGCTGAACTTCAGCCAATACCCCAAGCCATGGTTGATCGTATCCTGCGTGATATAGCGTCCATCGAAGGCAAACGGTGATGAGGTGGCACCGGGGAAAAGAATAGTTGCCCGAGCGTCCTGCACACGGAATGGACTTGAGATAAGGTTCCAATCTTCTCCAACCGTCACCGTGCTGTTCGTAATTGCAAGCAAGTCACTTGCGTTGTCGGATGAGCTGCCCCGATTATCGGTTGCACGAACAGAGAAAGTATACGTTCCCGCCGGCAACACCGATGAAATGAAAGAAAAACTCTCTGAACCCGTATCCCATCCGGGGTTGGATGCCGTTGTCGAAAGCCATTGACTGAGATCGAGACTATACTCGACACCCGTGATTGTATTGAGAGAAATTGCGTGCCGTTGCCCATAGGGGTTGTTGTTCGGAAGAAGGCCAACAACTGCAGTACCGTTGTAACTTGGTGTATGATCGATTGTTGGATTTGGTATATGCGACTCGAGTGAAATTGTCGGTCGAACATTCAGGATGTCGAACTCATTGCCTGTGAATCGCCATCCCAGTTGCAGTCGGCTCGAATCGCAGACCCCGTCAAGCGAATTCTGGTTCATGATACACTCTGCGCCATCCTGATCCGGACCGTTGAAGTAACCACCATGCTCTTTGACGGAATTATACTCATCTGTGGTGTAAAAATTGTGCCCCGTCTCGTGAGCGGGCACGCATGTAAAATAATTCTCGAAGTTGTATGCCCATGTGCTGTAGCGTGCCATCGTCAGCCACGGACCACCGTAGTACGAATGAGCATATCCACCGCCGATGGCGAAACGGCCGAGGTTCACTGCCGGGTCGCTCTCAACGACAAACATCATTGTGGCCCAGTTCGTTTGGTTCGCACTACGGATATCGTTCAAGTACTTGCGAGCATTGTAGAAGACTCCGCCATCATCGGAGTATCCAAGCGCTGCAAGTGCTTCGGCTCCCCAGGTAACATCATCGCCGATCGATCCTTGGATCGGCTCGGCGGAGATCGGAACGCGCTCATGAATGTCGTAAACAAACGTCAGGTTCGCCCGCGGTTCGCGCGCCACCCACCAATCCATCCCGGCAACGATACCATTCAGGGTTTCGGTAATATGGCTGTTAGACCAATTGTAGGCATTGCCAGCACTTTCGACAATAAGAACTCCGATGCTGACACTCCCGAAGAAGAACTCGCTGGTATCGTAGAAGTCCGCACCATACGGAACGGATGAGGACGTCGATTGCCTGACAGAACGAGGCACGGTGAACGCTTCGCGCGGTGGAACAAGCACATCCGGCGGTGCGGTTCTCCACTGTTCCTGTTGCATCGACTGCGCTTGAGTTGCCGATCGTGATGTCTTATACAACCCTTGTGCGATCGCCAGGCGGTTCTGGAGAACCTTTTCCCATGCTTGCACTGCGATGCTTTGGATCTTTGTCCCTCGAAAACTCGCAATCGGCTCACGCGATACGCGTGCGATCCGTGGATCATTTCGAAGCGCGGATATGGCCCGCTCGGATACCGTGGCAACCAATGCATCGGGAGGAAACACGTGCAATGCACGACCACCCATTTTCTCGATCTCATGTTGAACATCGAATAGAATGGCGCGATCGGACTTGGAAAGAAGGATGAGTGCCAAGTCGTGCTCCCCTGCCACGACAACCGACTTGAAAACACAAAGAACGATGACAACACAGAGCATCACTCTAACGAGTTCTGTGTTTCGCATCAGTGGGCGTTGCAACACTGGTGCCGTGATTTGTTCTCTGCCGCTGGTCGCACATGGCGAGATCATAGAACACCTTTTGGTTATGAAAAATTCTTGTCAGTTTGTTTTCATCGTACATCTACTACGGCTACCCGTACCGCTCTTCCTTCCACGGATCGGCAGGCGTATCGTATCCGTTCATTTCCCAAAAACCCGCACGATCCTTCGTCATGAATTCCAAGCCGTTCACCCACTTCGCACCTTTCCACGCGTAGCGGCGCGGCGTGAAGACGCGCATCGGCCCGCCATGCGCACGTGGAAGCGGTGCGCCATTGAAGGTATGCACAAGGATGACGTCTTCATTGAGCATGACGTCGATGGCGTTGTTCGTCGTGTATCCGCCATACGCATGTTGCATGACGAATTTTGCCGTGGGCTTTATCCTGATAAACTTGACAAGGTCTTTGAAGAGAACGCCGGTCCAATAGTCATCGAAGCGGCTCCAATGTGTAACGCAATGGAAGTCGGCACGGATTGTTGTTTGCGGGAGCTTCATGAAGTCGTCCCACGTCCACTGTTTTTCCTCTTCAACTTCTCCCCAGACTTTGAAGCTCCAATCTTTTGTGTCAATCTCCGGCGTCGCGCCGTAGGTGAGGACGGGAAACTTGACTGTCGCAACCTGGCCGGGAGGGGTTTTTTCTTTTCCGAAAGAGTTGATGCCGGGGACGAAGCGTTTCTTATCGAGTAAGGTCATAGGTGAAAGGTGATGGGTGTTAGGCTTTAAACTTTTGAAGCGATTGCTGTAAACCCCTGAGCATTCTACCACATTCCTCGTATCGATCTTTGCAGTCTTCGTATACCTGCTTCTCGAGATAACCTTTCTTGAATGCAACAAAAAGATGATGTCTCGTCTCTTGCAATTCGCCAAACGCTCTGTTAATTCCTTCAAGATATATAGCAACGTGCTTATTGTTCCGGCCTGCGGCGATATTTGCGGGAATTGAATTTGAAGACCGACGCAGCTGTGAGCCAAGCTCATACATCTCATGTTTCGGAAACTTGAGGGTCAAGTCGTTCACTTCTAAATGTAGGTGAACGAGCTTCTTGTACACTTCCAAGTCTTCGAAGCTCTTGATTTCGTTTCCCACCTAACACCTATAACCTTTTACCTAAAACCTCAGTCATGCCCTTCCCCCTTCATCATCCTAAACGTATGGAGAATGGAGGGAAAGATCGCGTTCATGCCATCCTCCACTCCGCCTTTTGAGCCGGGGAGATTCACGATGAGCGACTTGCCGCGGATGCCGACGACGACGCGAGAAAGCATTGCCGTCGGAAGCCGGTTCTGTCCAAAATTTCTCAGCGTCTCTTCGACTCCTTCAAGCCGCCGTTCAATGACTGTGAGCGTCGCTTCCGGCGTTACATCGCGTGGGCTGATACCTGTCCCACCGGTCGTCACGATAAGATCGACTTTCTCGTTGTCAGCCAGGTTTTTCAACTCTTTCTCGATCGTTCCACAATCGTCCGGGAGAATCTTGAATCGTGAAACATGAATCCTCAACGCCTTCAATTTTTCTACCAACACTTTTCCGGATTGGTCTTCCGTTCGTCCGCCGCTGACCGAATCACTCAACACCAACACTGCGGCAGTAAGCCCTTCTCCGGATTCTTTGATGGAAGACTTGCCTCCTTTTTTCTCCACCAATCGAACGGAAACGATCTCCATACCGCTATCGATAATCTTCAGCATATCATAGAGCGCCAGTGCGCTTGTGGATGCCGCAACAAGCGCTTCCATCTCGACGCCGGTCTTCCAGATTGCTTTCACGGTAGTCGTAACGGTTATCGCATCAGCGCCAAGCTCGATATCAACACCGATGAAATCGAGCGGCACCTGGTGGCAATACGGGATCAGCAGGCTCGTGTTCTTTGCCGATTGAATGCCGGCAACTTTTGCAACGCCGATAGGATCGGCTTTAGGGACATTGCCGGTCCGGATTGCTTCGAGTGTCACTGGCAAAACCCTCAGAACGGCAATGGCTTTGGCAGTGCGGAGCGTGTTGGACTTGGTCGAGACGTCTCGCGTTGCGTAGGAATTCATGATGCTGTAAAGTACGACGGCGGGATGCAAAAATCAACTTGCGCGAAGCATCCTCTATAAAACAACAAACCGCACGAAGTGTGCGGTTCATTGATCACGATGCGTTGGTGAACAGTTTTGTCAGTTGCCGCGTTCGCGTGCGTTGTGCTTCTTCTTATAGATATGACGGCTGGCGCGATTCTGTTCACGCTTGATGTGACGGCGTTCTGCGGGTGTCACTTTGCCGTCGGCCTTCGCGTTCATCTCGTCGGCTTTGATCTTCCCCTGCTCGGCCTCGAGTCTGCGGGTTTCCCCGCCGGTAAGCTCACCACTCTTGACGCCTTCTTTGATGCGTTCCTGCTGGTTCTTTTCGCGCGCATCGACCTGCGGCGTCTGCGTTTGCGCAAAGACGCTTCCGGCGAAGGTGAGCATCAGAATGATTGCGAGGATTGCTGCTGTTTTCATTATCGTTTCTCCGCTGTTGTTGGATGTCGTTATTTATTCTGAACAGTAGACAATGGAGATACGCCGAAAGTTTAACCTTGTACGATTAAGAGTTGTTAATCGTAGCGTAAAACACCTGGGTGCAATTGGCATCCTTATCCTCCTATCTGGCTCATTGTCCTCTCCGGTCGCACGAAGCCGGGGCGGTTGATGAGGTGTCCTTCCTCTTTTTTCCAAACAGCATCGATGATTGTCTGCTTGATTTCATCGTCATTCACGCCGCCGCGCAGCATCGACTTGAGGTCGGTTTCATGGAGAGAGAAAAGGCACGTGCGCAGTTTGCCATCGGAGGTGATGCGCACACGGTTGCACGACGAACAGAATGGCTCGCTCACGGAACTGATGAAGCCAATTTCTCCTGCTCCATCGTCAAACGTATATCGGTCGGCGGGTTGATCGCCATGATACTCAACCGGAACAAGCTTCGAATCGCCCATCGCATTGATGCGCTCTATAATTTCACGAGTCGGAACGACTTTCTCCATCGACCATCCATCGTCGGAACCGATGGGCATGAATTCGATGAACCGAACCACAAATGGTTTCGTGCGTACAAGCCGCGCAAATTCTTCGATCTCATGATCGTTGATGCCGCGAATGAGGACAACGTTTACCTTGATCGGACGAATGGGAAGTTTCTCCACAGCATCCAGCCCTTCCCAGACTTTGTGGAGATAGTCCCTTCTAACCATCGTGGAAAATGTCTGCGGGTTGAGCGAGTCCATGCTCACGTTGATGCGATTGAGACCTGCTCGCACAAGCACCTTTGCCTGTTCGGCAAGGAAGTAGCCGTTCGTCGTGAGCGCAATATCGCGGATACCGGAGATACAGTGCAGCTGCTCGATAAGAATGTAAAGCTCTTTGCGCATCAACGGCTCGCCGCCCGTCAGGCGAATCTTTGTCACACCAAGTGTTGCGAAGAGGGAAACAAGGCGGGCAATTTCTTCAAACGTGAGCAGCTCGCGCTTGTTCATCCAGACCATCCCCTCTTCCGGCATGCAATAGCGACAGCGGAAGTTGCACCTGTCCGTAACCGAGATGCGAAGGTTATTGACAATCCTGCCGAAGGAATCGCGGAGAATATGAGGAGGAGAACCGTTCACATGATTAACGTAAAAAGGAATGGGATGAGATGCAAGGGTATGGATTCAAGAATCATGAATACGGAACCATCGTGCTTCCCGAATCGTGTATCATGAATCTGTTTTCACTCTTTTCCATCCCGTAATCATCGAAAAAAAATTGCCCCAGCCCGCAAGAACGACCATGCCGATGTGGCCGACGAAGAAGAGCACGAGCAACGCCATGAAAACGAAATGCCAGATGCGTGCGGTATCATAGTTGCCGAAGAGTTTCGTGATCCACCCGAACTGCACCGGCCAGTAAATTGCCATGCCGCTCAGTATCGCGCCGACAGCCGCAAGCGGTATCGTGGTGTAGGCGAGCTTCTGGAGGGAGTTGTACTTCTTCACCGGCGGATGTTCTTTCCGGATGCGAAGATAGTATTGAAGCATCGGGAGAATGCCGGATGAATCTTTTCGTGAGAAGAGCGTCGTCATCCTTCCGTGCTTGCTGACAAGATTGTACACTACCCATAGAGCACCATTCAGAGCGAAGAGCCACATGGCGAAGAAGTGCCACTGGCGTGCACCCGCAAGCCAGCCGCCAAAAGTGAAGGCTGATGGAATCCTGAAATCCCAGATTGGTGCAGCGTTGTAAATGCGCAGGCCGCTCAGTACCATAATGCCGAGTGCTATGAAGTTCAACCAGTGCGTGAGCCGAACGATAAGCGGATGATGATATTCTCGATTCGTCGTCATGTTATAATCCCCTATCCGGTTTGCAGCCCGGACAAGGCTTGCAATCTCGTGCCCGTGCCTCATCTCGCGTCATCCACGCGGCGTGCGCCATGTGAATCCGCGCACAATTGTCGGTGTGGTAGCTTTTCGTTTTCTCAACAACAAGCACGCAATCTCCGCGGCGTGCACAGCCAGCAAGGCTTGCAATCATGAAACTAATGATCAGTATAGCACAGGCAACTCTCATCGCTCACAATCCAGCGAACCAATCATATCCTTGATCTTCCCAGTATCCTCCGGGTTTTTCATTTGTCACCGTGAGGGTATGAATCCATTTTGCGCTCTTGTAGCCGAGCTTCGTCGGCATAACGATGCGAACAGGTGCGCCGTGTTCAAGCACGAGGGGTTTATTATATGCTTCATAACAAAGGATCGACTGCGGGTGAAGAACACTCGTCATATCGAACGACGTGTTGTAATCGTCGCCGCACTCGACGGCAACATACTTCGCGGTGATATCAGCGCCGGCAAGCTCAAGAAGGTTTCGAAGAGACGTTCCACCCCACTTTGGAATCATACTCCACCCTTCCACGCAGCAATGTCGCGTGTTCATCACACGCTTGGGCAGAGACGTGATTTGTTGAAGCGTGTACTCGCCGGGTTTTTGCACGTGTCCCTGAACTGTGAGCGTCCACTTCTCGATGTCGATATCTGGCCGGTCAGTGTCGTACCCGTTGATGCGGAAGCCATCCTCCGGCGTCAGGTCGTTGTCGGAGTACTCGGGTGCAAGTTTATTTGGATCAAAGACTTTCGACTGAACCCAATCATTGAATTGCTGGAAGGTCCGAAGAAATGATGTCGTGCGGCCGCCTGCAGAGTAATCACATCCAGCAAGGAGTGCAAGCGGTGCAAGCTGAAGAATTTTTCTGCGTTTCGATAAGAACCTGGAATTCGGCGTGGAGAGACCCATAGCATTCTTTTTCCTAATGAGCCAATATAAACAAAGAAAGCGATGCTGTCAACATCGCTTTCTTCTGTAATGGAAAATTTTCGTCGCGGCTTAGTTGCCGCCGTCTTTCTTTATCTCCTCGCCCTTCTTTTCCATCTTCTCGCCTTTCTTCTTCATCATCATCTCACCCTTCTTCGACATCTTGCCACCCTTGTGCTTCATGACCTTGCCCTTATGCTCCATCTTTTCGCCGGCCTTTTCCATTCCTTCCTTGCCCATGTCCCCACCCTTCTTCTCCATCATTTCACCCTTCTTCTCCATTTTCTCTCCGGCGGCTTCTTTCATCTCGCCCTTCTTTTCCTTCATCTCTCCTTTCTTCTGCATCATCTCGCCTTTCTTCTTCATCTTCTCTGCAGGCTTATCCTGCGCCGCAAGACGGCTTTGGGCAGCGACAAACGCTACAACGACTGCGAGTATTACGAGTAATTTCTTCATAGTGTTTCCCTTCCTAAATCAGTCAGTGAGTAGTACTTGTGAAGTGAATTGTTTGCACAAATGTAGAGAACGTGCGCCTGAAAGTCAACGAATCGCATTGACTCATTAAAAATCTAAATAAAACGGAGGTATTGCCTCATGGAAAAATCTAAACGAAAATTGCTGGAAGATTCCCTATATCCTGCACGGGGAAGCATTCCATTCACCAGAGCAGGAGTAAAGGATGTCCTT
>JACOSY010000031.1 GCA_016178595.1 Ignavibacteria bacterium | reverse complement strand
CAAACTTCGACGCTGTCTCCAATGCTGATGTGAAACGTTTAGAACGACGCATGAACAACAGACCAAGAAAAATATTACATTATCAAACACCACGCGAAGTCTTTAACCGACGTGTTGCACTTGCTCATTGAATCCAGCATCTTGTAATCTCACGTTTACGTTATGGAATGATTTCACAACGGCTGGCAGCGTATCTTCCATCCCGTCAGCGTGGAACCCGATCTGCTTGCAGCGGAAGTATGCGTCATTCGTCGCCAATTGTTCATTCCCTGGAGCATAAACTTGTCGACATAATAAGTCAGCGGCTTACTTGATGACGTGTGCGTAACACCCCATTTTGTAAGTGACCTGCCACTTCGCCTCGGTTTTCAATTCCAACTCTACAAAGAAATGGCCCTCTTGTTTTGGTCGTAACGTCGCCACAAGCCTGGTCGCCGCATCGGGAACTAAGGTTCGGTTCAGGAGCTTGACGGTGATTTGTGGATCGGAGCTTTTTACCGGGAGAAGACGAACCGTGTCCGAAATCATGTTAGCAACCACGACAGTTTCCGCTACGACGGATCCGAGTTTCACCCTCCCAAATTTGAGAAGTTGGCTTGAAACGTTGATCAGTTCGCTCACGTCGGCACGCACATCTAACTCCAGCCTGGAGGTAGGCTGAGCGTTCGAGCTAATATAGAGCTCCTTCTTAACTGGGCCCTCATAGAACTGGCTGTTGAACTGTACAGTCATCGTCGTCGAATCATTCGGAGCGATTCGGTGAGCCAAAATGTGCGGGACAGTGCATCCGCAGGACGTTTCAATTTTGCCAATCAGCAGTGTGTCGTTTCCTCTGTTCTTCAAGGTAATTCTCTTGACGGAAACTTGTCCGGTATACATTCTGCCCATCCGGAGATCCGTTCCACCGACAACTTCAAGCCGGGGTTGAGCTGTAACGGTAACTTGAAAAAAATAGAACATGAGCAAGAGGAAACAGGAGTATTTCATCGTCCGAGAAAGACTTTCTTCTTAGATTGAAAAAAGGGAGAATCACATATCGGTAGGAAGGCGTAAAGGCATTAGACGTTCTCGCGGAATTCTCGTTGGGGAAAAAGTCTTCGCTTCATACGCTTACCAAAGAGTAGAGAACGCTCGGACCAATTTTTCCTTGCTGAATTCTACCGTTGACTTATCGGTATTGTAGCGGGGCCGACGGGACTCGAACCCGCGACCTCCTGCGTGACAGGCAGGCGTTCTAACCAAACTGAACTACGACCCCAATCTGTTTTTGTCTCCAAACCCGCGACCTTTCCGCCATAGGCGGGACTGAACCACGACCCCGTGTGATTTTTTTTGTTTCGCTAACTTTTCCGCGACTAACTCTCTTGTGCATCCCCGGTAAGTGTTAGACGTTTGACGCCAACAAATATACAGAAATAGTCTGGAAGATACAAGAGAACTTTCTACTCCACTCGGGCAGAATCAACTCATTCGAATGCTCTGAAGAAGCGAGACATGATTTGCAGAGGCGGTCAAAACAAGAATCCCGACACGTAAAACTCTGTGCCGGGATTCCTGCGAAGGGAATCGATGTATTGTTTCTTACTTCACCAACAGCATCTTCCTCACATGGTTGAAGCCCAAATCCTGCGTCTCGATTCCGTTAACGCTTTTCGCAGAGAGTTGGTAAAAGTACAGACCGCTCGGCAGCGATGAGGCATCAAACTCCACCTCCTTGTAGCCTGCTGATTGAGGTTCGGCGTCGAACAGTGTTGCCACAAGTTGTCCGAGCATATTGTAAACCCTCAAGCTCACAGTGGAATTCACCGGCAAAGCATACTCAATCCGTGTCGTCGGGTTGAAGGGGTTGGGGTAGTTTTGAAAGAGGTGATACTGCCGTGGTGCCTCATCATGGTTTAGCAGCACTGGCGTAATGCTTGCCGAATATTTCAGAATTGTTCCGTACTCGCCTCCGACCCAGCCCAGACTGTTGTCGAGGAAGAATACGTCGAGAAGCGTCCGGTGAGTTTCCGGAATTTGTTCCGTCGTCCATGTCGTGCCGCCATCACTCGTCGTTGCAATCACACCGCCATCGCCAACGGCCCATCCACTCCGGTAGTCAGGGAGGAAATGGAGCGAGTAGTACGTTTCAATGGGGCCGCTCGGCACCTTGTCCCACGTAGATCCACCGTCGGTGGTTCGAACCACAAAGCCGCTCCGACCATCCCCTTCAATACCCATACCACACACCCACCCTTGCAATTGGTTTTGAAAAACGAGATCCCAAACGATGTAGTAGATCATGCCCGCGAGTGTATCGTGTTCACGTCAGCTTGCACCTGCATCATCTGTCTCAAGAAAGCGATCAATGCCACCGGCCCAGCCGTGAAGGCTATCGACCAAATAAGCGGCGTAGAGAGAAGGGAATCCACCGAATCCGAATAATTGCTGTTGCCAGGTATCGCCGCCATTTCTGGTACGGAGTATTTCTCCGTCACCCACGCATATTCCATTCCACTCGTCGGAAAAGTGCAGCTTGAACAGTCTGAAGTAGCTGGTGTCAGAGGAGAGTTGTTGCCAGGTAAATCCACCATCGGTCGTCCGGAAGACGATACCAACACTGCCGCAGACACCACTCCAGCAGAAATTCCCATACGTTGAAGCCCACCCGAGAGAGTGTACCAGTGCACATATCGGCCTCATCTACTCGTCGAAACGAACTCACTTGATCAGAAGCATTTTCCGGACCTCGTGGAATTGCTGCAATGGATTGGTTGTCGATGATGCCTCAAGCTCGTAATAGTACACACCCGTCGGCATCCCTTCTGAATTCCAAATTACGTAACGGTACCCTGCAACCTGGACTTCGTCAACCAATTGCGTTACGACCCGTCCGAGGACATCAATGATCTGTAGCGACACTTTGGCATCTACCGGCAATGTATAAGCGATCGTTGTCGATGGGTTGAATGGATTCGGATAACATTGTTCGAGGCTGAAGTGTTTCGGCGTCTCGGAGTGTCCCGTTCGTTCGAGTCCGATATGACTTGGTGCTTGCGCGAGTGCCGCACTGCCAGCCTGATCCAAGGGTATCCGCCGGGAATCGACGAGGAGTGAAAATTGACTGTCCTGAGACTTCCGATTCCAGCAAAGGATCAGTGGATATTGTGCTGACGAGATGGTTATTGGAACGCTCGTTCGCGTCTGTGGACTAAAACTTTCTAACAGTCTATTCGAGCCAAAACGAACATCGAATAGCCCCTCGGGCGGAAGCGGCGGCATATCATAACGCTGAAGCTCGTGCGCCGGGATATTCGCAACTGTGAAGTAGAGAACTTGGCTGCAACCGTTTGCATCAACAAACGAGAGTGTGCCGAATTTCTTTTCAAGCTGATCGGATGTTTGCACATTGCCGTTTTCCCATTCGCTGCTGGGCGGTGAGGAATTCAACGTCATCTGACCGGCTTGCGTTGCTTTTACCCAGTATGCTTTTCCGGGCTCGAGTGTATCGGCAATAACATACGCAGTCTTAAAACCGAAGAAGTTGCCCGACCGAATATCATCAGGAATTGTCTGTATGGAGGAGACCGGGACGGGATAGCTCACGGTGCCAATCAAATTCCAATCAGATGTAATATCGATCGTTTCAGAGGTGCGTGGAGTCCCGGAGAACACGAGTGACTGTACTGCATCCGGGAACCTCAGCCAATAGCCGATACCCGGCACCATTGTTTCCGTTGGAACGTAACCGGTTCCTGGCGCATAATAAAATGCAGTTGAGGACGCAGTTGGAAACAGAATGCTCTTTTGGTCAGAAGGCGGAAGAACACGCAATGAAATCATACTCCATCCGCGTGGATAGATATAAGGAAGATGCGGACGTGAGGCGACAATAATGAAATAAGGAACGGCAGAACTAGGAATGGAAAAACCGTTAACTGACTTCATGTCAATAACATTCCCCACACCATAGTAGACCAAGACAGAGCCATCATACGACGACTGCAGCAGACTCGACGACCAGGACACTGCAATGGGATACCCTGCCGAGCCCGGTATCACGTTTACTTTGAACGAATCGACTTGTGCATCGCTCGCAAAGTTACGAACATCCGTCCACGATCCATTACCAAAGAGCAGCCCGCCACGAGGATCCGCAAATCGTGCATCGACAACACCACCACCAACCGGTGGCAATTCGCGCTCGCCTTCGGCCGAATCTGCCGATGTAGCATTCGGATCCACCCCCCAGATCCCGTATGCTGCACCAATTCTGACGCCGCACGTAATTGTACGGTTGGTCGTTCCATCATCAACCTTCACCGAGAATTTCACCCGTGGGACAACGTGATTGCCGAAATCAATTCCACCATCAAAGGAATCGGACTGGCCGGGTAACCTGCCGATAGTCAAAGTATATATCCCGGGCGGTGGCGGAGCAGTTTGTTCCCATCCCTGAGGAATCTCTTCACTTACTGTATAGGTTCCATAATCGAGAGTGTCAAAACAATAAAACCCGTTTAAATCGGTCGTGACAGTTTTTGTCTGTGGTCCCACGATTGAAATTCGCCAATCAGGCAGCTCCGGTTCTCCTGGATCTTGTATTCCATTTCCATTAAGATCGTTATACTTCTTACCGCAAATAGAGTGTAATCTAAAATTCCCGAAATCGATTCCCGATCGATCTTCACCGACTGCTAAATCGACCAGATACTTCCCCAATCCGCTCGGCGTTGTTTGAACCCAACGATTTTGATTAGCCTCGCTGACCGCGTACAATCCTGAAGAGAGATTATCAAATGAATAGACTCCATCTTGATCAGTCAACGTTGAATCGATAACAAGTGCTGACGAGGCAACCCACTGGGGACCGTTTGTGAGCGTGCCCGTGTTGCCATTCGCTGTTGCATCCATTGTCGACAGGCCGGTTCCTTCATTAAATCTCCAATAGCCAACGAGCCCGGATTCCGATCCGCTCAACCTGTGCTTCATAGACGCTTGGATCTCTGCCTGAGTTCGCACAACATTCCATATTCGTACTTCGTCGATAATTCCTTGCCAAAGAAAAGAACATGAGCTGGAGGCGCCGATAAGAAGATTTGAGGAGTTCGGTACTCCAAGCGTCCCGAACGCGGTACCCGCAAGTTCACCATCGGTATAGAGCTTGTACGTCGAACCATCGAACGTGCCCGCAATGTGCATCCATGAGCCAAGTGGAGGATATGTGCCCGAATGTACATTTGAATTATTTGTGCCGAAGACGATTCCTCCGCCGTCATACGCCAATTGATAGTTGATGCCCGCACAAGCCGGATCACGTTTGCCGAGAATGTGCGCGATCCCGCCACTACCAGTTCGATAGACCCATGCTTCGACAGTAAGTGGACCCGAGGACGGAATATCAAGGCTCGCTGCATCGGGAATGCTGACGTAGTCATCCACTCCATCGAACTGAATTCCAACCAGGTTCGTATCTCCAGCCAGTCGAATTTTCCAATCGGAAAGCCCCCGTTCTTCAGGTTCGCGAGATCCGTTACGATTCACATCCTCGAATTTCACTCCCGAAACCGATGCGGCAAAATGATAGTTTCCAAAATCCTTGCCGACGATTGTCTGGTTCGTACCGAGATTCACCGTGTACGTGCCCGCTCCTCCGGGCATCGTCTGGGACCACCCCAATCGTTGGAGCTCGCTCACGGTATATGTCGCAGCCAAGAGGTTTGGAAAACCGTACAAACCGTTTTGATCCGTCAGCACCATCGCCACACCGCTGTGAGGGCCATCGAGGACCCACGAGGTTCCATTAACGAGTTTGCCGGTATTACGATTGTCGGTGGCGTCTTCTGCAAATCCACCGGCACCTTCGTCGAATCTCCAATAACCGACAAGTCCAGGTTCGGAACCGGTCAGCAGATAATTCATCGCATCCTGAATTTGTTTCCCACTCCTTGCGATATTCCATACGCGCACCTCATCGATCTTTCCGTTCCAGAAAGCGCCGCAGATTCCTCCCGCACCTATTTTAAGCTCACCGGTATTGGGCGAGCCGAGGGTTCCGGCACTGCTCCCGACAAGCGTCCCATTCACATAGAGCCGAAGCGTCGATCCATCGAACGTTCCGGCAACGTGTGTCCAAGTGTTGAGGGGAGGAACGGAAGAGGCCCTTGCAATGCTATTATCGGTTTGGAACTGAATTTCGGTGGTACTGATGAGCAATTGATAGTTTGTCGTCAGATCACCGCTGGGCGGCCCACAACCAGCTTTTTTGCTTGCTATGTGCATCGATCCATTCCCTTGTCGATAGACCCATGCCTCGATGGTCATTGGACTCGTCGGGCTGAAGCTGATTTTCGAGGAATGAGGAATGCCGACATAGTCGTCGACGCCATCGAAACTGAGAGAGTGCCGGGTTGTGTCGCCGGCGAGGAGAACTGGCCAGTTGGCAACGCCCGCTTCTCCCGGATCGAACGTACCGCTTTGATTTGCGTCCCGAAACTTCGTTCCACTGATGGAACCCGTCGGGGTTGCACTGATCGAAAAATCGTCAAACACCCAGCCGCTGTCATTCGTGGCTGCATCTTGGAAAGTCCAGTACCGAAACTGTACCAGCGGTTTACCATCCAATTCAGGGACGCTTCGTTGAGCGTGGTAATAGCCGAAGGGACCTGTGGAATAATCTCCCCCTTGGCAATCGCCATTGCTCGTCCACTTCGGTCCCACAGGGAATACGGATCCATCTGGCGCAGCAGTCGCAGCAAGGCATGAGGAAGATCCCGCGGCATTGGCATACACATCGGTATTATACCAATTCGTTCCAAGCGTGTCGTTCAACTCACCAAGAACATGCCACGTGGAGCCACGATCAGTTGTGTATTGGAACACTCCACCATCCCACGACGGTTCAGTGCGAAGACTTTGCCAGAATCCAAGCCGCAGGAAAGTTTGTCCGCTCAGATCGAAATAGGGTGAGAACAAGAATGAATTGATCCCATCATGGTAACGATCTGCCAAACGTGTTGCCCATGCCTGCGACCCGGTATTTGCACCGCCGAACTTTTGTGGAGTTCCTTCTTCCCAATCACCAGTTCCGAGCCAGCCATCACGCTCTCCCACAGTTTCGAAACTTGTTGAATAGGGAAGAGCACTCACAACCGGAAACGACGCGGCTGCACCTGTCAGGACATCGTTGGAAGGAACATCGTCGCCGGAAAGCAACGTCTGAATCACCGTCGTGTAAGAGGTCAGTGAACCTGTAACAGGCGAAGTCCATGTCGTAGAGAATGTCCGGTTGAAGAAGCTGAATGGGCTCACCGTTATGCTTACGGTAGAATTATAGAGGACAGCATTCGAGCTATCTTTGATTTGCACATTCACATCGAATGTTTCTGACGCGTTGCCGTTATTCTTCCCGAAGATCTTCACCGAATCGGGATAGCCCTCCGGGTTTCCGAAGAGGTAACCGACGCTGCATCGAGTCGGCTGAACATCTTTCAGGAATAACTGGGATGTGCTCTCGTAGCAGCCTGCATCGGGATGCACAGCATCCCACGCAATACCATCTCGATCAAAAGTTTGCCCGGAAAGCGTAACCCCTACTCCGTTCGCCGCTGATGGAACATTTGTCTTCAAATGAAGATCGGAAGAACTGACAAACTGCGGATCACCAGTAACGCTCTGAGCCCCAAAACCACACCCGGCATTATACTGATCGAGTGCAAAAACACCTCTGACAATTTCCCCCGTTGGTACATAGAAGACATCATGATCTTCTGTCGCAATACTCCCGCAGCCGTTGCCCAAGTAAAGAGCTTCAACTGATCCGCCATTCGAAGAGGTATTTACAAAAATATTATCCTGGATATCCGCCTCAAGAAACGGCGGTGCAGCCGCCCCGGCGAGCGATAAACATATATTTCGACCGCAGTTATTCGTCGATTGCGACAGCCAAATCGAATTGTGGTATATCTTGATCCCACGATCTTGAAACGCCACCATCCCAAGTACGGTAACAGTCGAGCCACATGGCCAACCATCAAGTGTAAAGTCTCGTCGACTGTTGATCTGCGATACACTATTGTTGTAGACAATGTTCAAACCGGGATTTGCATAGGAAAGATTTCCGAAGATTCGAATACCCGACCCTGACCCTCCCGTTCCAAGCGGACCATCGATCCGATCCCAGGCAATATCATTGATTCGGTTTCCTCCCATTGCACAATGTGTCGCAGTTGTTGCCTGTAATCCGTATGTTCGTATATCCGATGTGTATATGATCGATTGAGGCATTCGGATACCATCAATCTCATTCGCTGTGAACTCGGACGAATCGGTATGCGCAGAAATGATTCCGCCCGACGTCAGTGAATCGCGAATATCTCCTGATGGTGACAAAAAGGCGAGAGTGGCAAACGCCCCGCCGATCTTGTTCTGATTTATCGTCCATTTCTTATCCGGATTTGACGCGGATACGCCTTGCTGATTGATCCCATACCGACCGGAAGTGATAACGCAGTTCTCGATTCGATTGTCCCGACAAATTCCACCAACAGCATCTCCTAAAGATGAGATCGCATCGTATCCTACCGTCTGAGCTGTATTGAATCTTGCAAGCACTTTGCAATTTTTGATCGTGACGTTTGAGCTTGAGATGATACGAATTGCTCCTGCATATTGGTTTGTCGGAACAGACTGCGATTCGTCGTACCGTATTGTAAGCGCTTGCTGTGTGATTCCATCTGCAGTGTTACCATTGATGATCACGGCGTTCATCTGTTTGATGACGAAGCAGCCATTCTCGGTATTGTTCACATTCAAACCAACAACGCAACTCGAGTTCCCGGTGTCCGGCTGGAAGGTGATTGTGTTCGCTCCACCGGAACCCGCAACGCCGGTGAGAAGGATTGCCGACTCGGTGTATGTTGCATCCGTCAGAAGCAATCGAACGGGGCCGGAGACTCCATTCGACTTCACTGCTGCAACCGCGTTCGCGAGGGTCGTGTACTCTTTTCCCGCGCCCACTTTATGATTCCCACTCAATGGCGTTGCCGACAGGGTGGATCGTTTGGGGAGTGAGAATTCAGCGTGCTGCACTTCGACCGAGGTTTCCTCAATCTCTACAGCCCTTAGACTTTCCCTCTTGCTCGCGCGGGCATCCCGGGAGATATTCATCTGCGAACGGGCGTACTGTGCTGGAACGACAAAGACGCTCAGCAGCCCAAAGACAATGAACAGGATCATTTGTCGAGTTGGCATACAACCTCTTTCGGAATCTTTAATAGATGGACGATGTCAGGTCCGGGAAAAGAATTGTATAAGTTCTCACTCCGACGACTCTCGCCCTGACAACCCATTCGTTCGTGCTACCGGAGTATGTACCCGATTTCTATAGAGATGCGTAAAAAGATAGGAATCGGGAGCTATCCACGCAGACATAGTAGTGAAAAGAAGTGGAGTTGTCAAGACCTGTTTTCTTATAAAACCCACCCGAGAAAGGGATTCAGGAACTGCGTGCTCGTGATGGTCAGCTTGCGCGCAGCAAAAGCATCCGTCAACGATATCCAGCATCTCCCCCCGTCTGTCGTATTCAAGATGCTCGATCTCTCATAGGCGGTTGCCGCGGCAGCAATTCCGGTCACACTATCGAAGAACTGAATTGAGTTAATGAAGTTGAAAAGATGATGACGAAAAGGAAAATCGAAAAACGGCAACTCATACAGGACGCCTCCTGCGTGCCGGGATTCCTGCGAAGGGAATCGATGTATTGTTTCTTACTTCACCAACAGCATCTTCCTCACCTGGTTGAAGCCCAAATCCTGCGTCTCGATTCCGTCAACGCTTTTCGCAGAGAGTTGGTAAAAGTACAGACCGCTCGGCAGCGATGAGGCATCAAACTCCACCTCCTTGTAGCCTGCTGATTGAGGTTCGGCGTCGAACAGTGTTGCTACAAGTTGTCCGAGCATATTGTAAACCCTCAAGCTCACTGTGGAATTCACCGGCAAAGCATACTCAATCCGTGTCGTCGGGTTGAAGGGGTTGGGGTAGTTTTGCTCCAATGTATATGTCGACGGAATGTCGGAGTTCTCGGCGTTCTCTCCAACGGCGCGCGCCATCACGGCTCCGCTGCCATTCGGATGAATGACGATGGAACCACCACCGAGGGCAGTCGTTGGTGCGGAGCTATCGGCAGCACCGAGTTGGTTATCGTACACGATCGCGCTCGTCGCTTTGTTGTAGACCTTGATGCGGAACTTATCGATATCCCCGCCGCCGCTGACTTGTCCATCGATAGCTGTAAGCAGGAAACCATAATCACCTGCGTTGTTGATGGTTCCGGATCCTTTGTACTGTGCTTTGGCTCCGGCAATCACAAGCCAGTCGTAGCTTGTGCTATGAAAGTTAAAGCTCGCAAGCTGGAATTGGAACTCTGTTTCACCGGTCGGGATTGATTGACCTTTCTTGTACTTCGAGACGAAACCGAAGTTCGCTTTCCCGGTGAGCGATGGATTGGCAGTGTACGCACCGGTAGGCGATGTAATCCATCCACCGCCAGTGACAAAGCCTGCATTCGGGTCATAGACAACAACCATCGCGGTGAAGCCGCCGACGGTACTCGCAGTGCTTGAATTACCACATAGGTCGCTTACGATTAGTTTGACATTGTAAACGCCCGCACTCGCGAAAGTGTACGCGGCACTAACGGCGCCGGTTCCTTCGTTCACCACGCCATTCACTGTTATCGTATCTAACATCCAGGTGGCGGTATGGACATCTCCTGCGTTATCAGTGAATGTGCCCGTGAACGCTACAGGCGTGCCAACTGCAAAGATTGATCCACTGGCCGGCCCGGTGATCGCTGCAACTGGCGGCGGATTACTCACTGTAACTTTGAAGCTACAGCTTGCCGTGTTGTCGGCAGCATCTTTTGCCGTACAATTAACAGTTGTTGTGCCGATGGGGAATGCGGTCCCCGAAGCAGGCAAGCACGTGATAGTCACTCCAGGGCAATTATCACTTGCGGTCGGGACAAAATTCACCACTGCAGTGCACTTGGCAGGATCTGTGAGTTTCACGATATCTCCCGGACAAGCTATCTTCGGCGGCTCGGTGTCGTTGATTGTTACGGTGAACGAACAACTGTCCTTATTTCCTGCTGCATCTGTGGCGATACTCTTCACTGTCGTCGTTCCTTTGGGGAATGTCGAGCCTGAGGCAGGTGTCGAGACCACGGTAACACCCGGACAATTGTCTGTCGCAGTGACCGTGAAGCTCACCACTGCCGAGCACTGACCGGGATCGGTCGACTGCACGACGTTCGCCGGGCACGTGATCTTCGGCGGCTCGGTGTCGTTGATTGTTACGGTGAACGAACAACTGTCCTTATTTCCTGCTGCATCTGTGGCGACACTCT
>JACOSY010000039.1 GCA_016178595.1 Ignavibacteria bacterium | reverse complement strand
CTTCGGCTCGTGCAACGATCATTGACTCCATCACAGAAATTCACGATACTCCACCATCAGCCAGTCTGAAGCCGCATCCTCCACCCTAAAAGGCAACCGAATGACTCCACTATTTCATCGAGATTCTTACGTGAGGCAACAGGCGAATCGTGAAATTAATTTTTGTTAAGGGATGGTGGAAAGAAAAGTGCCGGAATTCTATTTCTTTTATGTGAGAATTTGTTCCTGTCCCTCAAGCCCCACCCATAGTTCGCCGTCCTCAAAGAACTCTTTCTTCCAGATGGGAACTGATCTCTTGAGCGTGTCAATTGCATAGCGACAAGCTTCGAATGCAGCGTGACGGTGGGAAGCAGACACAGCAATGACGATACTTGCCTCACCCACATCCACACGCCCGAGGCGATGCACGATGGAAATCTTGGTAATGTCCCACCGTGCACGAGCCTCATCGGCAATGCGCAGCATGAACTTGAGTGCCATTGGCATGTAGGCTTCGTACTCGAGCGCAATGACAGCTTTGCCCCGCGAGTGGTTGCGCGTCGTTCCTATGAAGACGTCGACTCCACCAACCGAAGTATCCTGCACACTTTCAATGACCTTTGCCAGATCGATCTTTGATTCGACAATCTCAATCATGGCAGTGGAATACACAATTCAACATGTCAACGCGCACGCAATGCGAAGCTGGCGCTGCGTTTGCACCACCGGCATGATTGTACGAAGGGCCATCGGCAACGCTACAGACGATACATCTGCATTCGACATTCACAATTCGCAATTCGCAATTCAAAAAATCGCTTCATCCACCACTCACCGGTGGGATAATCGCAAGCTCATCGTTCTCCGCCAGTGGATGATCGGGCGGCACATACTCCCAGTTCACCGCTACACGCAGGTAGTCTTTCAATTGCGACAATCGCGGATAATCATTGAACAGTGCGTCAAGAACCATCGATGGTGTCGCATGGTCCGGCACGATGAGCACGCAATTTTCCATTTTCGTAATGTCACGAGCGGCGGCGAAAAATTTGACTGTCAGTCTCATTTAGAGAAGCTCCACCTCGACCTGTTCGCCAGCAGCAAAATGTTTTTGGGCTTCAGGAAGAATGATGAGGCAGTTTGCCTTGATGAGTGACGTCAGGATATTGGAGATCTGCGAACCCGTCGTCCGGACGACAAGCGAGCCGTTGCGATTTTCCAGCACACCGCGGATGAAGTGTCTCTTCCCATCGGTTTTGGTGATCTCTTCGACAAGTGCGGCAGTCAGTGTGACGCGCGATGAGATTGCCCGTTCGCCTTTCATGATCGTGAGTGCCGGCAGCACGAACTCAAGAAACGTCACCATCGACGACACTGGATTTCCGGGAAGCCCGAAGATGGGTTTTTCCCGATACATACCGAAGACGAGCGGCATTCCCGGCTTGATGTTCACTTTCCAAAATTTGATCTCAACGCCGATATCCTTCAACGCGTCGATCACGAGATCGTACTTGCCGACCGATACGCCGCCTGTTGTGATGAGGATGTCTGACGCGAGTCCGGCGAGAAATTTTTCCCTAAGCTCTTCGGGATTATCGTGTGCAATGCCAAGCATGACCGCTTCACAATCATGTTGCTCGACGAGTGCAGCGAGCGTGTGAATATTACTATTGCGAACCTTTCCCTCGGTAAGGCGATTCCGGATATCGACGACTTCATTTCCCGTGGCAAGAATGGCGGCGCTTGGCTTTCGATACACATTGACGAAGCGAATGCCGAGCGAGGCAAGCACACCGATTTCCTGTGGACGGATCACCCGGCCACATTCAAGGACGCGCATTCCCGATTGAATATCTGCGCCTGCCTTCCGAATATTGTGCCCCTGCTTCACTGTCTGCGTCACTCTGACGCGCAACTCGTCAACCATCTCCGTCCATTCTTGCTGCACAACCGCCGTGCACTCGTCGGGGATCTTCGCGCCCGTCATAATCCTCATTGTTTCTCCGGCTCGCACCGGCCGATCTGCAATTGCTCCTGCGGCTACTTCACCAATGAGCGTCAGGGTTGCCGGAACCAGTTGGACATCTTCAGCCTTGAGAGCGAAACCATCCATGGCAGAGTTATCGAACGATGGAACATTCCCGCGCGCGAGAATGTCGCCGGCGAGCACGTAACCGAGTGAACGTTGAAGTGCAACGGTGATTGTTCCCAGCGGCTTCACCGATTCGCGGATGATCGAGAGAGCTTCTTCGGCGTTCAGCATTGTCGAGTTTGTCTGCTTTCTTTCGTCAGTTCTATTAAGGCCGGAACTTCGATGACGTCGTCCGGATGCCGGGAAATGATGTCTTCAATACTTGCCGGTACCGCACCTGTTTTCATTTCTTCAATCAGCATCGCATCGAAAATGACCGGCAAACTTCGAATGCCGTCGAGAACAGGAACAACAATTCTCTTGTGGGATTTCCAGAATGCCTGAAGAAGATCCACGAGAAACGCCTGCGAGATATGCGGCTGCGTGATCGGACAGATGATTGCACCATGCAGGTCCGTCTGATCGAGCGTGTCAAATCCTTTGACAATAGACTGCAATGGACTTGCTTCCCACTGATCATTGACGACAAGCTTTCCTGTAAACCAATTCGTGAGAGAATGCCGTGCTTCTTCCGATTGACGACCGAGGACGATAACGATGTCAAGTATGCGAGCGGCATTGAGTGCTCTGACCATGCGCTCACAATCATCCTGCTCAGGAATGAATTGCTCCGCCAAGACGATTCCGGAAATCATCGGTTATTGCTCCTGGTACAACAAAAGTTTGTTGCTACTAAGTAATATAGCGCGAACCGGATGGAAGTGCAACCTTCGGAAGTTGTCCATGGGAAGAGTACTTGGGATGGGGAATGGAAGAACGAGAAGCAGCCTAAGCGGTTAGGCTGCCAGGAGGCAAAAACCCTTCAATGTCTTGTTCCGGTAAGAAAGTTAGTGTCTTAATAAGATCAGCACATTGCTTGAAAAGGGAGAGCAGAGCAAAGAGTGGCACGATATAGATGAACCATCCAAATACATTTGCGAGAACTGCATTCTGCAATATCGTAGAATGTTCGTCAATCACGTCATTGACTTCAACGACCGAGCATTTTCTCAAGAGACTCTTTTGTCTTTCAATTTTTTCCTTCAATCCCTTATCTCTTAGAATGGAACGGTATGCTTCGTACATCACGCTGAGATTGATTAGATGAAGATACTTGATCGTACCATTGATTGAGTTTTCTAAGTAGAGATAGACTTCATCATCCAGTTCTTTTCCATGTTTGATCTTTAGGCTTCTTATCTTGTCTCTAAGAGCGAATAGTTGAAAGCGAAGTTCGTAGCGAATTGAAGGCGCAAGGATTCCATCATAAAGTAAATGAAATCCTGCCAAAAATAACAATATCAAAAACAACATTACCATAATTATTGACTCGACTTAATTTTACCGTTCAGTTTCTCGTTCTGCAGTTGACTCTTTTCAAGACCTATTCGTTGCATTTCTCTTGCGATCAATCTTCTTTGCCACCTACTATGAGTATACCAACCAATTAAAGAAAAGATTCCCACGGCATAACCAATCAGATATCCACTCTCCAATTTAGCCAAAATTTCAAAAATTAGCTTGGAAACATCTTCACTGGGCATTTTGAGGATAGAAATCGCAATGATAAATGCCACCAATGCGGGAATGAATTGACCCTTGTTGAGGGAATACCTGAATACATCTCTCCACATCTCCCAGAATCCGACTTTGTGGTCTGTCCGTCTATTCTTGTATGCCATTCACCGAGAACTTGTGCGGAAGAAATGTAACACATCATGCTGTGATTGTTAAGTAGTTCGATCACTTCCACAGACTTTTCAAATTGAGCCACCCCTGTGATCTCACGACTGTTTTTCTCCAAACTGAGCCTGCATCAAATTGTCAGGTCACGCGGCTATGTTTCCGCGAGTGCTTTCGATAGGCTCCCGATTCGAGAATGTTTCTCATCTCGCCAATTGTCGAAACAACCTCGTCGTCGGTTGTATAGAAGTGCGGCGCTAAACGAATACCGGCACCCTCACGGAAATCGACGAGGATGTCACGGGCAAGAAGTTCACGCGATACTTCATACGCATGCGGCAGCATGACACTGACTGTGCCGCCGCGCCGACCCGACACGAGCGGTGAGTTGACCGTGAACCCGTGGCGCTGCGCCTCTTCGATAATGAGGGATGTCTGGTGAATTGATTTCGCACGAATATTCCGGACCCCGACCTGCGCAATGATGCCCGGTCCTTCCAGTGCTGCGTACAGTGCGGGGATCGCCGGCGTGCCGTTCAAGAATTTTGTCACGTCGGTGCTGTATTGCATCTCCGTCTCGAACGCAAATGGGCGCTCGTGAGCACACCAGCCGGTGATCGTCGGCTTGAGCTGTTTTCTCAACGATGGCCGAATCCAGAGAAACGCACCTCCCGGTCCCCCACAAAGCCATTTCAAGACTCCGCCCACGAGAATATCCACTCCGAGCTTCTGTACATCAACCGGGATGATTCCGACAGAATGATACGCATCCAGAATTACGACGGCTCCACACTCGTGCGCCTTCCGGACGATCGCACGCACATCCTGGATGTACGCGCTCTTGAACAAAACGTGCGAGATGGGAACAATCCGTGTTCGCTCATCGATCGCATCGAGGATTTTTCCTGTTGGAAGAGAAATCCCATCCTCGGAATGAACTACGTTCAGCGTTGCGCCCCGGGAGCGTGCAAACTTCTCGTACACGTACATCACCGATGGAAATTCCATGTCCGAGTAGACGATGCGGTTCCGTCGACCGGTGAAGTCGAAACACGAAATGAGGATCGCTTGTAACAATGAAATATTCGGGTGCATTGTTACGGCGCCGGGCTTCGCCCCAAGAAGTGGTGCGATCGTATCACCAACGGTCACCGACATATCCCACCACGAGTCTGCCCACGCTCGCACGCCTCGCGTCGCCCATGTCTCGGCATATTCATGCATCCGATCATATACCCCGCGCGGCATTGCACCGAGGGAGTTCGAGATCAGATAGGTTGTTTTCTCGAGAATGGGAAACTCTTTCCTCCACACCAGGAGCGGATCATCAGACCGCATAGTCATTGCTTCTTCGATCGTTCAATCAATTCCTGGTGATCGTAAATCATACCCTGTTTGATGATTTTCGAAATACTCCGGGTGTTGAATATGCTGAATGTGGGATTGGCATCAAGGAGAAGAATATCCGCTTGTTTGCCGGGTTCAATCGTTCCAAGGCTCGCCTCACGACCGAGAAAGCGAGCGCCCATCTTCGTTGCCGAGACGATCGCTTCCATCGGGGAGAGTCCTGCCTGCACCATATATTCAAGCTCCAGATGCGCTCCGATTCCGGGAAGTGCCCACATGTCCGTGCCCATGACGACCGGCACGTGGCGATCCACGAGCGACTTTGTATTCCGGAAAAGAACCAGCATGTGGGCGCTTACAAACGCACTGTTCGGATAGCGTGTGCGATAGCGTTCATAGTATTCGCTCGAGAGGTAGTGTTGGACGACATCTTGCGGAAGCGATGATTGAAATCGGCCATCTCCCATTGCATGCTGGAGAAACCCCCGTGTGTTCGCCAGGAATTCGAAGACGCAGAAGGTGGGGATGTAGAACGTGCCTTTGTCGATCATGATGTGCTCGATAGAGTCGGAAATGCTTTCGTCAAGAATCCCATGTGCAAACCCGAATGAGCCGATTTGCCCCGATTGCCTAAGTGTATCTTTGCGAAGAGCTTTGCCTTTCGGAGTAAAGCCGGCTGCGAGAACTTCCTTCGCATCTTTCATTTGTGGAACGTGCACCTCGGCGATGAGGCCTTGCCGGCCTGCCTCATCGAGCAATGCAGCCATGACATTCTTCTTCATCCTCGCAAGCGGCGGGAGGGTATCGCGGCACCAGCGCATGTCGTCGTACATGAGCTTGATGCGCTTGATCCCCTTCGCCTTTACACGACGTACCTGCGCACGTGCTTCCTTCGCAGTTGCGGGAAAGCGGTTGAGTGTGGAGTCATCGCGAAAATCTTTTCCCCACCACCAGCCGCCCTTTGCAGTAAAGATTGGCGTCGTTGCGTACAGCTGCGGTGACGCAATGCTGTCGGGAGCAGTTTCTCGCTCAAGCGCCAGAGCGCGATCTGTCGCTTCGACCATGCAGTTGGCGGAGGTTACTCCCCACGCAAACATTTGCAGAAGATCCCGCTCGACGCCATCATAATGGATGTGTGCGTCGATCAGCCCCGGCATCATGACCTTCCCATTCACATCATAGACGTCGGCGTCTTCCGGAACATCAATGACGCCTTTCGTTGTGCGAATTCTGGAAACGATCTTTCCGTCCCGTGAGGTCAACTCGAGTGTGCCAACCAGCGTGATACGACTTCCTTCGATAATGATCGCGGGGTTGAATTTTGGTTCCGTACCGGTTCCATCGATGAGCGTCCCGCCAAGGAGAACCAGCGGATGTTGCGCACAGGCCTGCGAGAGAACGATAAGAACCGGTATAAGTGCAAAGAGGAGTTTTGTCATGTGAATGCGATGATGATGGAATAGTTACGAGTTACGTTTCTCTTGTAAGTAAACCTTCTTCAAGTCATCAGATTTATGTCGGATTGAAGAATGGGAGCCACGCCGTATTGCGATGAGCTCTGCGACAATACTGACAGCAATTTCTTCGGCAGTCACCGCTCCGATCTCTACACCGACCGGTGCATGAACACGTTGAAGCGTCTCTTCCGTAACGCCTTTCTCGCGGAGGTGATCGAAGGTCGTCAGTACCTTTCTCTTGCTGCCGATCATCCCGATGTATGTTGCCGCGGTGCCGAGTGCTCGTTCGAGGATTTCTTCGTCGTGCTTGTGCCCTCGTGTAACGATAACGATGTAGGTCGACGGCGTGATTGCGAGAGAGGAAAATGATTCGACAAAATCGCTTGCAAGAGTTGCGGCAGCTTCGGGAAATCGTTCTTTGCTGGCAAATTTTTCGCGGTCATCGACGATTGTCACGCGAAATCCTGTGAGTGCCGCGATTCTCGAAACATACTTCGAAACATGCCCGCCGCCGAAGATGATGAGACTCGGGCAGCCGGGGATGGGCTCGAGAACAAGCTCGCCGTCCGGAAGGGAAAGACGCGATGTTTCATGGCGACGAAGAACTTTCGAGAGAGTATCTTCTATTATAGTAAGATGCGGGATGCGGGATGCGAGTTCTTCTCCCGGATCCGTCCCTGCAAGAACGTACTTTCCGGCAATGGAACCGTCGTTCCGAAGATCTGTTGCCAGAATACAATCCTCTCCCGTATCCCGAATGCTTTTCGCTCTCTGAAAAATTGGGACATAATTTCTTGGAATCGGTTCGATGAGAACATCAAGGCTGCCGCCGCAAATGAGCCCGTGTTCGATGTCGTCCTCGTTCAAGTGAAAGGTGAAAATTTCCGCCCGTCCTGTTCCGGTGAGACGCTGTGCGTGCAGCAACACGTCGCCTTCCATGCAGCCGCCGCCAACAGTCCCGACCGACACAATTCCTCCTTGCTTCACAAGCATCTTGGAAAGTGCGGCGGCCGGCGTCGATCCCGTCGTCGCGATGATCGTCGCAAGCATGACGTGGTCTTCAATCTGAAGTGCGGCAAGTATTTCGTCGTAGATATCCATGAGAATCATTCACAGCAGATTATTGGATGAAAGGATTGGCAAATTATCTTCTTAATCCATTAATCTGCTGTGAATCCTGTTCCCCAATATCTTCATCCCATAATTTGGGATTTTCTTTGATGAACTGCTTCATCATTTCCACGCACTCGCGGAGATCGAGATTTGTTACTTCGACGCCATTCTGACGCATGAACGATTCCGCGCCACCGAAGGTGCGCGCTTCTCCAACGATCACCTTCGGAATCTTAAACTGTACGACAGCGCCCGCACAGAGGTAGCACGGCATGAGTGTTGAATAGAGAACGGTATCACGATAGCTTCCGGTCCGGCCGGCATTGATCAAACAATCGATCTCGGCATGCTTCATCGGGTTTTTCTCCTGGACGCGCCGGTTATGCCCTCGACCGACGATCTCTCCCTTTCGCACGAGCACCGATCCGATGGGAATTCCGCCTTCAGCAAGCCCTTTCTTCGCTTCTGCGATAGCTTCAAGCATAAACCTGTCCATCGGTTTCCCTGTTATGCCCGTCGAATAATTTTCGCCGCTCCCCATCCGACGAGAATGAGGACTGAAAGGATCACCCAGTTCCACTCGTCGCCGTATGACGTGACAGGATAGTGGTTGCTGATCATGATAAAGACAACCGGAACTGCCATGAACGTGTTATGCTTTGATCGCATCTTTGCTCGTTCACCCAGCATGAGGTCCGGCTCTTTTCCCTCGTTCAATGCCGCGACCATCTTGCGTTGTGCGGGCAGTATCCGCATCCAGACGTTCAACAACATCAGAGTGCCCATCATCGCACCGACGTGCATATAGGCGGCGCGTCCATCCATGAGATGCGTCAGCATGTAGATTACTCCAACCAACACGAGGTAGGAAATAACAACGCCTATCGTTTGATTCTGAGCAAGCCTGGATTTCCATAAGAAGTCATACACCGGCCATGCAAGAAGCAGTGTGGCGACGCCGGCCACCATCGGTGTCGTCTCGTTCATGTTCTCATCCACCATCAATCCTCCCATATAATAGACGATGATGAGGAGCGCCACTCCACTCAGCCAGGTGATCATGGCTTCCCACTTGAACCAGTGCAGTTTACTCGGCATGAGCGTCGGTTTCTTCTGCTTATCGACGAGATAGAATCCTCCGCTGTGCACCATCCAGACGTGGTGGTCCGGATTTTTCTCATTCGCCGAAGGCGCGCTTAGTTCTGAGAACCGGCCATCGAGCCACGTGAAGAAGTACGTTGCGCCAACCCACATGATCCCGGCGAAGACATGAATCCATCGCGCCGCAATGTTCAGCCATTCACTGAGATTGAAGTAGGATTCTTCCATTCGTTAACTTCCCTTGTACGTGGAATAACCAAACGGGCTTAAGAGCAGCGGCACGTGATAGTCCGTGATCGGTTCCTTCAGTTCGAATACTACGTAAACGTACGGAAAAAATCCTTCCTGTCCAACGGATCGGAAGTATCCATCTGTGAGGAAGGTCAGGCGATAGGTTCCCATTGCCAGCTTTGTATTCTCGTGGAGAAGATCGGTGATGCGTCCGTCGGTGTTCGTCTCGCCGCGGGCGAGCTCTTTCCACTCTTTGGCAGGAGTATTGACTTCGAGAATAACTTTGACTCCGACCGCCGGCTTGCCGCGTGTGGTGTCGAGAACGTGTGTTGTGATTGGATTTTTCATGAAGCTCCTTCCTTTTGAGTAGGGGGCTGTTTCCGGATCAACCCCCAGAGAAAAATACAAAAACCGATTCCGCCGGCGATGATCATCAGCCGGCCCGGCCTAACGGATCCTCGCTCGACCATACTGATGCCGCCAAAGATCGCGGCAAGAAAAATAAAAATGAGCCCCCACACTTTTCTTTTCTCTACTGTCATCGTTTTCTTCGTCCTTCTAGAATTCTAAAGAATGAGCGCGAGCGAATTTCTTCAAGCGTCAATCCGGTTGCCTTTGTTTCTTCTTCCGTGATCGCACCGCAGTTCATGCCGCGAAGGAAATAATTGAGCAGACCTTGTCCCGTCGCTGCATCGTCAAACACGCCGCCGATGAGCGACGCTTGCGCAGCTTTCTCGACAAACGTCTTGAGGCGAACGGATGCGGCATCGAGTCCTTCCGTGAAGAATTTGTACACTGCCGCGTAGCGGATCGGAAGCTGTGCGGGATGTAAGTCCCATCCCTGGTAGTAACCATGTCGAAGTGAGTGCACGATGTGAGCATAGCCAAGCCGCCACGCGCGATGAACACTTTCACGGTTTTCACGGAGCTGTTTCGGAGTGAGTTTCTTCCCGTGTACGGCACGGTGCGAACCGACCGGAAGAACGTTCGTTGCGCCGTCAGAAATCCAGACGCCGGTGCCTGCTAGCGAAACCTTCATCATGTGGCGCGCGAAATCGCACGCGGGGTGATCCATTGTTTGGTATGCTGCCGTAATATTCATCGATGCCGTATAGTCGTACACGCCGAAGTGTGCGGCGATGCAGCGTCCGGCGCCGGCAAGGACAAGCATCGGCAGCGCACACTCACCGCGAGAGTTGATGATCGACTGCGGGGTCTCGACCATGATTTCCAGCTTCAACGATCCCGCCGGAAGCGAACAACGCAACTCGAGATTCTCCAGCAACCGAACGAGCGCCGTTACTTGTTCCGGGGCGATAACTTTCGGCAGCGTAACGACGAAATTATCAGGCAGCGCTCCGTTCGACTTTGCGACAAGCGTCGAGATAAAAATATCGAGCGTGCAAATGCTGCGCGCTTTAAGATCTTCAGAAAATGGCTTGATGCGAATACCGATGAATGGTGGAAGTGTTCCTTCTTTCATGCCGCGCACAACTTCCTCTGCCGTCGATTGCGCATGTCCATCTTCTTCCGCATCGGAACGATTGCCGTAGCCGTCCTCGAAGTCGATGCGGAAATCCTCCACCGGCTCGCGATTCAACTTTTCAACGACGCGCTGGTAAAGGAGTTTATGGAAGGATGAGCTTCCTTCGAGCTTCAACGCTTTGGCAAGCGCCGCCGGAGTGGCGGCATATTCGCCGAGCGACCTCAGCGCAACGAGACCAAGTTTCGTCGCCGTATCGGCTTTGAATATCTGTGCACCGCCATAGACAGTATGAATAGGCTGCCGCGCCGGCGAATCGCCGGGATAGTACCGCGCGATGGAGGCATTCACTTGTTGGATCTGGGTAAGGATGGATTGAGTTCTTTCCGGTGTGAACGATGTAGTCATTGATGGATGCCTGGTATTTGTAATATCAATTTCTCCAACCTAATCCTCGTAATCTTTCGTTGCTCTTCCGCCGCAATCCTGATCTCTTCTGCCGGGTAATGATGAAGCCGCGCGTTCAAGAGTGCGAGCATTTCTTCGGCGCTTTTGCCGGTCGCGCAGACGATGAATATATAACCAAATTTGGCTTCATACAAGTTATTCCCTTCGGCAAGCGCTTTCAGCGTTTTTTCCGATGTCTGCACGACGCCGGCCTGCTCGCCTTCTGCCCACTGTGCCGTCGTGGCGAATTTCTTCCGCAGGCTCTTGATGTCGCCGATCTTTGGATGATGCGAGAACGCTTCCTTCCAGTCGCGCTCGGAAAGAGTATTCCAAATCGTGTCGGCTGCTGCGAAGAGATTCTCAACGTTCTTGAATGGCCGCCGTTCCGTCATCTGCAATGCCCAGCGGAACGAACCGCAGCAACGAAGGAGTTCTTCGTGTGCATCATTCAGCGACAGTGCATTAAACTCATCAAGGGTCATGAAGAAGACGGTGGGATGTTATCGGTTATCAGTTGACAGTTATTTGTACCGAACAATCATGAACGAGGAACCGATAACGTGTAACAGAGAACTACGGTCATTAGTCATTTGCTCTTTGTACTCATTGCTCATGGCTCAAATCTCTACGTTCCTCTTCCCCATACCCTCAACCTGCTCACTCCGCCGTCGGGATAAATGTTGAGTCGGAGATGCGTGCACGAGTCGCATTGCTTCAGTTCCTTCTCGAAGAAGTGCCTTGTGTCTGCTTGAAGCTTTGTCTTCGCAAGAATCTCCGTCCATCGAATAGCGCCACTCGTCAGTGCGTCGGCTGCCGCATCCGGCGCATAACAGACGTCGATCGAGCAGGTGTCCGGGTAATTGCCTTTGAAGTGGTTCGTATCGACCTCGATCTTGTATGGTGTTCCCGCAGCACCGAGTTTCAAAATGATCCAATCGTAGCCCGGTCCGCGGCGGCGTTTCGTTTCCCAGCCATCGCCCATGTTCGCGGCCCGGCCCGGCATGATGAGGTTATGCATCGAGCTGAAGAACATGTCGCTGCACACGAGCGGCACGCCACCGTTCTCCACCGCAGCGAGATCGATCATATCATCGGGCTTCGCCTTTGACCAATCGGGAACGACGATCCCGTAAACGCGGAAGCGGGCTACTCCCCCATCGGGAAAAATATTCAATCGAACGTGTGTCCATCGATTGCCGTCGGCAATGTCGAAGAAATTTTGCGACCCCGGATTGAGCGGCGATTGTGGAAGGATGTTTTTCCAGGAAACGTTCTCAATGGAATGTTCATCGCGAGGGAATTCTCCGTCAAGAATTGCGGTGTCAATGGAAGCAAAGGGCGGATGATTGCCGAGGAAGTGATTCGTGTCGACATCGACGCTCTTGATAATGCCGCGAAGACCAAGCTTGATCACGCACCAATCGTTGCCGGGTGTGCGACGGCGACGCGTTTCCCATCCATCCATCCATTTCCCGCGGTCGGTGTACTTGTCGGGAATGAAGACGCCGCGGCCGGGCTTGAGCAAGTTTTCTTTCTCTGCAAAAAAATCATCGTTGGCAACGAGCACCTTCCCACCGACTCGCTCTGCAGCGAGGTCGATCAAACCGGGAAACGATGGGACATCGGAATTCTGACCTGCCATTATTTTCCTTTTCGAAGTGGATGAGTTGCATACTGTTGCCGGTAGTAAACTGCGTCAACCGGAATTTTTTCCTTCAGGTAATCTTTCGTCTTCGAGGGAAATGCAGGCCGTGATTTCGATGTGATGTATGCGGCAATCTGTTGCGCTTCTTCGTCGGTGAGGTTTCCCGGATCGAGGTACGGCATCATGTAGCGGATGATGCCTGCAAGCGTATAGGTTCGTGCTGCGCCGGCGCCGTCGTTCCATGATCTCGATCCCCAGAGAGGACCGGGTCGTTTATCGCCGACATCGACTCCCTGTCCATTCTCACCATGGCACGTGCTGCACTTTTCGATGAAGAGCTTCTCACCAAGTTTTGGATCGAGCTTGTCGATCGGGACGAGTTTGTCGGATGCAATGACGTTGTGCCCGCGCCATATCTGCTTGTCGCCAACGCTGAATCCCTTGGAAAGCCATGCAATGTACGATGAGAGCGCGAGCACTTCGGGTGCATGTGTTGAAAGTGCGCCATCGCCCGGATCGTTTTCGTGGGCTGCGAACTTTTTACTTCCGCGGACGCCGGGTGCGTTACAACTCCTGAGAAAGCATCCGACAATTCGATCCTCCAGGCTGAATAATCGTCCAGCCCGCTTGTTATATTCCGGATAAATAACGGACAGCCCGACAAGCGGCATCGCCTTTTCTCGCTGCCCGCCATTGGGGTGACAATTGTTGCACGACATGGCACTTCCGGAAATGCGTGGAGCTTCCTCCGCTGTGCGCATGAAAATCTTGAAACCTTGTTGAATTTGTTCTGCGAGGCGTTTGTCCTGCGGCAATGCAGTCGTATCGATGAGGGGATTATGTGGAACTTCCCACGCGCGTGACATGGTGGCGTTTGCAGGAATCAACCAACCGTCGACGAGGCTTGTATCAATTCCCTGCATGTCTTGCGATGTCGAATCTTGCCGCTCCTGTATCCACCCGAGGAAAAGAAGAACGGTAATAGCAACAACAAGTATCGTAATCAATCCGGACGACATACGTTCGCGGCAGTGTGAATTACTTTTTTGCCAGAAGCTGCTCAATGAGGTGCGCATGTCCTTTCTCTGTAGCCAGGGCAAACGGCGTCTTTCCATCATCGGTTGTTCGCAGTACATCGGCACTATTGGAGAGAAGAAGCTCAACAATTTCTCCGTTGCCGTTGAATGCTGCAGAATGAAGCGGCGTGTAGCCGCCGTCTTGCACGGCATTGACATTCGCACCGTGCGCAAGGAGGAGCTTCACGATCGACGCACGGTTGCTCGCTGCGGCGCTATGGAGCGGCGTCACGTTGCGCGCAAATGTTCGGTTGGCCGATATGGCGTTCACATCCGCGCCGCGGGTGATAAGGTACTGTGCAACGTCTTCGTGACCGAAGAAGACCGCAAGGTGCAGTGCCGTAAATCCATCGTGCGAGTAGGAGACGGCAAGCTCCGATTGTTTTTGGACAGCATCTTTCACGAATTCCACATCGCCGAGCGCCGACGCTTCATAAATGTTCATCTCCGGATGTCGGGAAAGAAGAAGCGCCGTGATGTCTTCTCGACGGTAATAGATCGAGAGCAGCAACGCGGTATCTCCACGATCGTCGCACGCACTCGCAAGCGCATTGTCAGATTGCAAAAGCCCTTTGACCTTCTCGATCTTTCCTTCCCGGACAGCATCAAGCATTTCGTCGACGGGATTCATGCGGCAGCTTGCTGAGAACGTACCAGAGTCTTTCCACGCGGCTCACGAAAGGCATGGCCTCGCTCGTAGATCGTTTGCCCACGAAGAATCGTTTTCTCAACAACACCCCTGAGCATCTGCCCTTCATACGGCGTCAGTTTATGTTTATGATAGATCATCGATGGCTCGATCGTAAAGGATCCTTCGGGGTTCCAGACAACAAAGTCTGCATCGAATCCAGGAGCGATTTTTCCTTTCTGCTTGAGACTGACAAGATGTGCGGGACGCTCCGACATCCATCGTGCGATATCTTCGAACGAATGCCCTCGCTTGCTCGCTTCCGTCCAGATAATAGAGAGCCCGAACTGCAGCGATGCAATTCCTCCCCACGCTTTCTGAAAGTCGCCGGATTCCGGACATTTCAGTGCCGGAACGCTCGGCGAGTGATCGGAGACGATCATATCGAGAACTCCATCGTCCAGCGCCTTCCACAATCGTTCACGATTTTCTTTCTCACGGACCGGTGGCGCGCATTTGAAGCGCGTGTCGCCATCAGGTATTTCTTCGGATGAGAAAAACAAATAGTGTGGACAGGTTTCTGCCGTCATTGAAGGTCCTGATTTAGCATCGCGAATCCTCGGAATCGCATCAGCAGAAGATACGTGAACGATGTGTACTTTGCAACTGTACTCGCGTGCAAGCCGGATCATCAGCTCGATGGCCGCATGTTCCCAAGCACGGGGGCGAGAGGCGAGGTAATGAGCATAGCTTCGTGGGTTAACCCTCTCCCCGTCTTCCGACTCCGTCGGAATCCACCCCTCTCCCAATTTGGGAGAGAGGCCGGGGGAGAGGGTCAACTCACAATGAACAAGCAACGGCACATCATGCGTTGCGATGATCGGCATTGCACAACGAAGATCTTTCTCCGTGACATTCGGGAAGTCGTCAATGCCGGAATGAACGAGAAATGCCTTTACGCCGAGTACACCGGCTTCGATAAGCGGCTCGATGTCATTGGTATTACCGGGGATGAGTCCGGCATAGAAACCGCAATCGACAGTGAGTTTTCCGTGAGCGGCTGCAATCTTTTGTTCGAGTGCATTGCGTGTCGTCGTCACCGGCGAGCTGTTCAGCGGCATGTCGACAAGTGTTGTGATGCCGCCTGCTGCTGCTGCGCGTGTTGCAGTTTCAAATCCCTCCCATTCCGTGCGGCCTGGCTCGTTGATGTGAACGTGCGAATCAACGAGCCCCGGCATGACGACGAGATCACCGACATCGTCAACAGTATAAGCAGAGGGAATTTCAGTTGGTGCGACAACATCAAGGATCGAATTGCCCCTAACGAGAATCGCAACATGACATTCACCGGACGAGGTGATGACCCGTCGACTTGTGAGTGCAAATTGTGTGGGGTTTGAGTTCAATGCAATCTTACTTAGCAAACTTGAACACTCGAGCTGCATTATCGTAGAAGACGGCCCGCCAGTCTTTCCTCGGTATGGCTCGTTTGAATGCCGCAATTGTTGACTTCATATTAGCGAGCGGCCAATCGGTTCCAAACATGAGCTTTGTTGAATCTTCGACGTAGCCATGAATCCATGCGAGCGGATGAACGATGTACTTCTCTGCTTTCATTGAATCAATGTCGGAGTTACCGATGAGAAATGCCGAACCATCGAGATACACGTTGGGATTCTTGTAAGCTACTTCGGCAGCCGACTCGATCCAGGGGTTTCCACAGTGTGCGATTACAAACGTCACGTCCGGGTGCTTTACCGCCACCTCGTCGATCGTAAGAGGATCTGCATACTTGAGCATTGCCGTCGTCGAGTATGTATCACCGGTGTGGAAGACGACCGGCACGTCAAATTTCTTGGCGAGCTTGTACACCGGCTCGTAGTACTTGTCGTATGCGTACCTATGAACGTACCCGAGATAGATTTTGATGCAGCGATATTTCTTGGCTTTTAGGTTTGCCTCGAGCTTCGCCGCATTCAGGTGATTCTCAACGCCGGCACAGCAAACGACGTTTTCTTTCGTGAACTTGACGTAATCCGATTCGTCTTCGTGTGCATGAGCAACGGCACCGACAACTCCTGCCTCGCGCCACTCGCGGAAATATTCTTCGCGTGTCATCGGGATGCCGCTCGACTCTTCGATTTCACCGGTAAACTCCGTGTGCGTGTGCGCATCGATGATTGGGAGAGAATCGGTGTCGAGCTTCGTCTGGCAATTCAGCATCCTCGATGTCACGGCAACCAGACTTACGAGAACAAGAAACCGTGCAGCGGCATTGCACACAGTGAGTGGATGTGGCTGTTTCATAACGCGCCTCCTATTGTATGTGCGGGAATGGAATGTTGATTATGGCTTTGTTGCCTACTTCTCATTGATGGTCGCGACTGGAACGCTTCTCCTGGCTAAACATTCTCTGAGTCTTGCAATTGAAAGTAAGATCGTTTCGTTCGTCGCAGGCAATGAAAACTCCGGCTCGATCTCATGGTTTGCGACGGCAGAGATTGCATCTTTGATCGCAAGCCAGCACGAAAGTGAAAGCATCAGCGGCGGCTCCGCAACGGCCTTGCTCCTGCGGATGGTGTCCGGGTTGGGAACGCCTTGCAAGAGCGCGACGCGGAAATCTTTCGGGATGTCCTGCACCGACGGTATCTTGTAGGTGTCGGGTGAGTGCGTCATCAAATTTCCTTTCTCGTCCCACTTTATTTCTTCCGTCGTGCACCACCCGATGCCCTGAATGTAGCCGCCTTCGACTTGTCCGATATCGATTCCGGGATTCAATGAATCGCCGACGTCGTGCAGAATATCGGTTCGCAGGATCGTGTGGCGACCGGTGAGTATATCCAGCAACACTTCCGTGACCGCCATCCCGAATGCAAAATAGTAAAATGGCTTTCCAAAACCTTTCTCCTTATCCCAACCGATGCCGGGAGTTTTGTAGAAACCCGTCGCGCTCAATGGGACTTGCCGGAGATGCAAGAGCGGCATTGCCTCTGCGAACGAGATCCTTCGTTCAGGATGATCGGAGTCGACGATGAAATCGTTTTCAAAAATAATCGATCGCGGTGTTGATGGATGTGGGATGTGAGATGTGGGATGTTCGCTAGAAGCATGACGCTCGGTGAATATTTGTGCGATGACTTCAGCGATCCTTCCTTTAAGAATATCGACGGCATTCTTCACCGCCATGCCGTTGAGATCGGATCCGGCAGATGCTGCGGTTGCAGATGTGTTGGGAATTTTGGAGGTGTTCGTTGCATTCACTTTCACACGATCGATGCTTACGCCAAACTCTGCAGCCGTTACTTGCTGCATTTTCGTGTGGAGTCCCTGTCCCATTTCCGTTCCGCCGTGGTTCACGAGGATCGTTCCGTCTTTATAGATGAGAACAAGCGCTGCGGCTTGATTCAGGAACGATGTCGTGAAGGAAATGCCGAACTTCACCGGCGTGATGGCAAGTCCCTTCTTGGAGAACTCGTTTGCCGTGTTGAATTCATTGATTCGTTTTCTCCGTCGTGAATATTGCGATGACTGCATCAACTGCTCGTGGATCATCAACAGGCGGTTATGTTCGATGGCTTGGCCGTAATGGGTAACGTTGCGATCGTTCAGCCCATAGAAATTTTTCAAGCGGATTTCACTGGCGTCCTTCTTCAGATACCGTGCGACCCGATCCAATACTTGCTCGATGACAGCCATGCCTTGTGGTCCACCGAATCCTCGGAACGCCGTATTCGACGGAAGGTTGGTCTTGTACACTTTGCCGACGACGCGCATGTTCGGAATGTAATAGGCGTTATCGGCGTGGAGCATTGCTCGTTGCAGGATGGCGAAGGAGAGATCGGTTGTACAGCCGCCATCGCTATTGAGCTCGACGTTCGCCGCAAGGATATTTCCTTCGTCGTCGAAACCGACGTCATACGTCGAGAGGAAGCGATGGCGCTTGCCCGTGATCTTCATGTCGTCGTCGCGGAAGAGTCGGATCTTCACCGGTTGCTTCGTTGCCCATGCGAGCAGCGCCGTCCAGCATGCCGTATGATTTGCCTGCGTCTCCTTCCCGCCGAACGCACCGCCCATGCGCCGGACTTCCACAACGACTTCGTTCTTCCCGACGCCGAGCAGTTCTGCAATGAGTGCCTGTGTCTCTGAGGGATGCTGCGTGGAGCTGTAGACGATCATCTCACGCCCCTCGCCCGGAATGCAGAGCGCAACCTGAGACTCGAGGTACCAATGTTCCTGAGCACCCGTTCTCAGCTCGCCGCGAATGACATGCGGCGTGTTTCGCAAGGTGTCATCGACATTTCCGCGCTCGATCTTCGCCGGCGGACCAAGCAGACTCTTCTGTTCGATTGCTTGTTCGAGCGTCAGGATCGATTCAAGTTCCTCAAACTCGACTTTAATAAGTTTTTCCGCTTCGAGCGCTTGCTCTTCCGTCTCCGCGGCAATCAGGAACATTGCCTGCCCAACACACACAACTTCGTTCTCGGCCAGACACGGCTCATCCTTCACGACCGGACCCATCTGGTTGTGTCCCGGAATATCTTTGTGCGAAAGAACGGCATGAACGCCCGGAATTTTCTTCGCTTCGAAAAGATCGAACGCTTTAATCTTCGCGTGTGCATGCGGACTGTACACCACACGCCCAACGAGAAGCTGATCGCTTACCTCTATATCATCGACATATACCGCCTCGCCGGTGACGTGCTTGATAGCAGATTCGTGGGGGATGGAATTTTCTTTCATCTCAATATTTGTTCGTTGCAGACATCTCTATCAACCACAAAGACACGAAAGCAGAAAGCGGTTCTACCTTGTGACTTGGTGTCCTCGTGGTTTATCTTTTTCTTTCGACTAGATTGGTCTTGGTCACAAGCATAATGCATTATTCCAAAACTCCATTCCCGATAGTCTCCACCCAAAACTTCAACAACAAATTCTTCGCGGCCACGCGGCGCATCTCGGCGCCTGCGCGCGCGTCGGAGATCGGCGTGAAGTCGCTGTCGATCAGCGGCATAGCCTCTTCGACCGTCTCGCGCGTCCATTGTTTACCGATCAGAAATTTCTCGACGCTTGCTGCCCGCTTCACGCGTTCCGCCATTCCGCCGTAGGCAAGCACAATCGACTGCACGGTGGTTTCACTATTTAACTCCAACCGAAACCCGCCGCTCACCGTTGAAATATCCAGGTCTTTCCGCTTAGAAATTTTGTAGGAATTGACGATCACGCCATTTGTCAGTTTCGGTACGATAACAGAGACAATCAGCTCATCCGGCTTGCGAACGGTTTTTCTATATCCAACAATGAACCGATCAAGCGGGATTTCTCTCCGACCATTGATGCTTTCGAGAACAACGCGCGCACCGTAGGCAATGAGCACCGGCAACGTATCGCCGATCGGCGACGCCGTAGCGAGGTTGCCGCCGAGCGTCGCAAGATTCCGGATCTGCTGCGAGCCGAACACGGCGAGCATCTGATACAATGCGGGAAAGCTGCTCTTCACGCGCGGCATGATGTCGCTGAGCGGCGCACCCGCGCCAAATGTGATTGAGAACTCCGTTTCCGTCATCGACTTCAGTTCTTCAATCGCCGACAGGTCGATAATCTCTTTGAGAAACTCGTGCCGCTTCGTTACTCGCAGCGCGATGTCGGTCGATCCGGAAATAATAATTGCATCGGGGTGCTGATGCGTGAGTGTTATCGCCTCGCCGAGTGTCACGGGCTGGTAGTACCGTTGCGTCGATGTTTGGATGGAAAGCGATTCGTTCGGGATAGTGTCCAGAAGTCCCGCAATACCGGTTTCGCGCTGCGTAAAGTGGTCATGACCTTCGTGGATACATGAGCGAGCCGCAGCCTCAACAATCGGCCGGTAGCCGGTACACCGACAAAGGTTTCCCGTAAGCGCATCATCAATTTCCTCACGAGATGGCGTGTCGGAATTCTTATAGAGTGCAAAGAGCGACATGATGAATCCCGGCGTGCAATAGCCGCACTGGCTTCCACCGGTCTCAACCATTGCTTGTTGAACCGGATGCAATTCATTCTCTGTTCGCTGCACATTTTCGACCGTGATCAATTGCTTTCCCTGAAGCATCGGCAGGAAGACGAGACAAGAATCGACAGACTTGTACCGGAGTGTTCCGCTGCCGGAGCGCTCGGCAAGAACGACGGTGCAGGCTCCACAGTCGCCTTCTGCGCAGCCTTCCTTCGTTCCCTTGTGCATCGGAAGAGACCGAAGGAAATTGAGGACCGTTGTCGTGGGTTTCCATGCCGGGCCGGCATTGAAATCAATCCGGACTATTCTGCCGTCAAGTATGAATGAGATTGTTGATTGCATGTTCAATATAGAAAGACCGTTTTTATAGTCGGTGCGATCTGCCTGTGGAACGATCCTACAGCCGGTCGTGAAGTTTCTTCAGTTCTCTTCGTGCTTCTGTAAGAACGCGATGTTCGTCGATGCTCGTGAACGCTTTTTTCCGATACGCCCATCGTCCATCGATCATGACAGAGTCAACATTCTCCGGCTTTGCCGAGTACACAATCGCCGAATAGGGATTGCCGGCCATATCAACCGGATTCCAGACATGCCGCAAATCCAACAAGACGAGATCGGCTTTCTTGCCGACTTCAATACTGCCGATCTCCTGTTCGAGTCCTAACGCCTTCGCGCCATCTCGCGTTGCCATTTCAAAGACGACTTTTGCAGGAAGAGCCGTCGGCCCGTGAATCGGTTTCTGTATCAGCGACGCAAGCCGCATTTCCTGGAACACATCGAGCGTGTTGTTGCACGGCGCGCCATCGGCACCGAGCGAAACGGTGATGCCTTTCTCGCGGTAGTAAGGAATGGTAGCAATTCCGGAGCCGAGTTTCAAGTTGGATGACGGACAGTGGGCGATGCTGGTCGCCCGGGAGCGGAGAATGTCGACTTCACGGTCGTTCATGTGAATGCAGTGAGCGAGGCAAGCCTTGTTGGAAAGAACCCCAATATGATCGAGATACTCGATGTTTTCCATTCCGCATCGTTCACGAACTTGTTGTACTTCGCTGTGGTTTTCCGATGCATGCGTGTGAAAGAGCATTCCCGGAAAGTCCTGCACCATTTCGCCCGCGTCCTTCAGGAGCCGCTCCGTGCACGAGAGAACGAAGCGAGGGGCGACCGCATACTTCACGCGACCATCATACGAGTTATGCCAGCGCTCTGCAAGATCTCTTGTTGATCTCAATGATTCTCCTGTCGATTCTTTCAATTTTGGAAAGAGATCGTTCGTGTCCATCATCGCCTTTCCGACAAATGCGCGCAAGCCCGATTCTCCGATCGCGCGAATCACTTCCTCTTCGTGGTTGATACTTCCCATATCGAGGATTGTCGTCGTGCCTGAGCGAATGAGTTCTGCAATCCCGAGCATGGCCGAGGAATACATCGAATGCTCGTCGTGTGCGGCTTCGAAAGGAAAGATTTTCTCCCGGAGCCAATCGAGAAGATCGAGATCGTCGGCGAGACCGCGGAAAAGAGTTTGGCAAAGGTGGATGTGTGTTTGGATGAAACCGGGGACAACGACGAAGCCTGTTGCATCGATCACTTCGTTCACATCGTCAATGGAGGAATTAGTTGGTTCAGGCATGATTTCTGCGATCCGGCTTTGTTCAATCAGGATTGAACCGCAGCGATGGATCTCTCCGGATGTATTTCCGGTAATAATTATTCCGTCTCGGACAAGTGTCGCCATGCCGGTTGTCACGCTTTGCTGGTCAGTCGGTTGAGTTCCGTCGGATAAATATACGAAGAGGGTAGGGAATTACAAAGGATGGAAATTCGTGGCGACGCAATTCATGAACTCCGTGCAAGTATGAATTACAGGAGTACCTGCAAACTTCCCCGCGCGTCGCTCATTCTCAACACGACGGCTTGGCGACCCGCTTCCAAAACACATCTTGCACTATTTGCCGTCCGCGGAAAAGCCAGGGCAGCTTGAACGTTAAGAGCGTACGAATTCCTTTGCCGTCGTCACCTCATCGAGAACTTGCCTGACCAAGTGCAGAAGATGGTAGATGTCGAATGGCTTCGTGATGACGATTTCCATCCCCTCCTGACGCTTTTCGGTTAGCATCTCCGGATCCAGATACCCGCTTATGACGACCACATCGAGCAACGGGTTCACTTCCTTCATCCTCATGTACGCCTCCCACCCGCTCATGACCGGGAGCCCTATATCAGTAAGAAGCAATCTGATTTTGCGAAAATGTTTTCGAAAAACTTCCACTGCTTCCAGCCCATCTCTTGCAACAAATACTTCGTAACCGTGACCGCTAAAAGCGGTTTCCATTTCTGTGAGGAGATCTTCTTCGTCTTCGACGATCAAAATAGGCTCGGAGCCTCTCAAGTCTCCGCGAACCTGGTGTTTATTCTCTTCGAGAGTTGGCGACGACGACTTGAGAATAGGAAAGTAGAGGCAAAACGTTGACCCTACCCCAACCGCGCTTTCTACATCGACAAAACCCTTGTGTGTCTTTAGAATACCATAGACGACTGCCAATCCTAATCCGGTCCCTTTCTCTAACGCTTTCATCGTAAAAAACGGCTCGAAGATCCTTTGTTTGGTTACGTCGTCCATACCATGGCCGTTATCTTGCACTTTGAGGAGGACATAGGGAACGTTCAACGGACTCGGAAAGCGCTCGGCAACGCGACGTGCCTCAACAACCTCGGTTCTGATTTTGATCTGACCTCCGGTAGGCATGGCATCGCGGGCGTTCACCAACAAGTTTACTAACACCTGGCTGATCTGATTCTTATCGCCCTGAATCGGGGGGATGCTTACGCCAGGCAAGAAATCGAATGTTATCGTCCTCGGAAAAGTTTGAGATGTCAGAGAGATGAGGTCTGGGATGAATTTGTTGAGATCGACCTGTTCCATCTTGACGTCTGTTTTTCGGGCGAACGCGAGGATTTGATGCACAAGCTGAGCTCCTCGTTCCACCGCCTGTTCATTGGTTTCGATACATTTTTCCAGCTTGGCAGGATTGCTCGCCTTCTCTCGCAGACCCGCTGTATTGAACTGAAAGATTTGCAAGATGTTATTGAAGTCATGGGCAATCCCTCCAGCCAGTGTACCGATACTTTCCAGCTTCTGTGCTTGCCGCAGTTCTGCTTCCAGCTTTCTTCGATCGCTCATGTCGCGACCGATGCTCACAAAGCCCGCCAGCTTGTCGTCGACAGAGTACGGAGAGAGAGAGAAGTTCATCGGAACGAGCCGGTCATCACGGCTCTTGACGTCGATATCAAAGTTAGCCCGGTTGTTTTCACTTAGCATTGAAAGCAATTGATGTCTATCAAGAGCATCCCGTTCAAGAAAGAGATCCGCAAACGGTCGACCAACTAACTCACTTTCCTTGTAGCCCAGAGTAGAAGAAACTACCATCCCGCGGACATCTCAATCTGCAGAAAAGGATCCAGGACAAGGAATATGTCGCTAAGACTGCCGAGTGATGATTTCACTGCCTCGGAAAATGTGGCCCCGATGATTCTCTGGCGGAAGAGAAGATACACAGCGCCAATTAATCCGAGCGCGGAGGAGAAATAGTACCACTCGATCTTCAGGTTCAGGAGGGTTAAGAACATCGATTGGGTGAACGGACCGGGTAGGACAAGAATAAGGAGCATGAATCCTACGTAAATAACACTTCCTTTCATTGCCTTATCATACAGACCGCGAGCGATCTCGTAGATCATTGCCATTCCGATCGCAAAGAAGAGCGTCAGCCAGGTCATGAAGAACACAGACCCTGTATCCGTCACCTCCCCGCTCGTCGTCAAGGGACTTGCAATGTATCCAAAGAGAAGGAGTGAATAAATGAGCAATGCGACGAGGTAAATCGCCGGTACAACGAGCTTATGTCTTAAGACTTCGTACTTGCGTGCGAAGAGAACAACAAAGTGTATGAAGAAGAAGGGAAGCACCGCGTAGAGGAAGATTGCTCCACCTCGAACGACGTAATGCAACATTGGATGGATTGGCGTGCGAAGAACTATCGCCGCAAGGAGTAAGAACAGGAGGCATCCGACACAGAAGCCATAGAACAAGCTCAATGTTCTCTTAGGCGTTTTGATAATCACGAAAACGGAAAGTACCACCGTGATGAGCATGTACACAACTGCTACGATAGTAAACGTCATACATCTCCTCCAGAATTGTTATAACCCCCGGTGTGAATTCTACAATACATGTATGGACCGTGAGATCTGCACGAGTGCAATTAGGTCTTCTGCCTCATGGCCGTGGAGCGCGCTCGACGCAGTTTACCTTCGATGACAGCAAGGAGTAATTCCGGGTCGAGCGGTTTCGTGAGATAGTCATCGATGCCCATGAGCATGCCGGAGCGCACAATAACGCCTTCCCTCAACGAACTCATGAAAATGAAGGGAATGCTGCACAGCGCTGGTACGCGCTGAACCGCATCAAAAAACTTGAACCCATCAAGGTCGTCTGCCCCAAACTTGATGTCACTCAGAATAAGATCGACGGGGAATTTCATTACTTTTTCGAGAGCATCCTCGACTGTACCCGCGGTAATGACATGAAAGCCGTGTCCCTGAAGAAGGTCGGCAACAGATGAGAGAAGTAATTTTTCATCATCCGCGACAAGAATCCTGCGTTTGGAACTATACCGTTGAAGGAGAGCAAGCATGCGTGGTTCCAATTGAGCACTCTCTTCCGGTGCGATTCCGAATCGCTGTTTGAGCTCATCGAGCTTCTGAGAATCGGGCACTTGCTCGGTACCGGCATGCAGGCTCTGTTGAACTGCTTCAACATAGAGATCGAGCCGGACCTCAGATTCGACCTGCAGATGTTCGTCGAATGTCAGCTCAAGAAGTTCCTTCAATTGCATTATTCTTGTAACCTGCTCTACGTTCGGCATGCCAGATTGGTAGAAGGGGCGGAGAGCGTTCCGATAAAATGCCAGTCGGTCGGCATGCGATTCCGGAATGTGTGCACCCAGAAGCTCTAGTTTCTGCTCAGACTCGTGCGCAAGACGGTTCAAGCGTTCGACGAACTCTTGCTCCATCTGCTGCTGCACTTCTATCCGGATCTGTCGAACGTTTTCGTTCTGCATCTCTACCATTTCCGTAAACTCCGCCTGCAATCTCTTCTTTTCCTCGTTCAAAGCTCCCTGTGAGTCTTGCTCGATCCTGATCCGTTCGGTCTCGAGTTGCTTTTCATATTTCTGTTGCATTTGCAATTCAAGTTCACGTTGAGCTGTTGCTCGTTGTTCTTCAAACAGGGCCGTTTCCTTGCGTCGCATCGTCTCCACCTCCTCACGGAGTTGACTGTCGAATTCTTTCCTGAGCCGGTCTTGCTGGACCTGGAATCGCTCTGCAAGTTCCGCACTCATCTGATTATAGTGTTGTTCCATTGCCGTGCGCTCACGGCCGAGTGCGGCCTGGTGTTCCTTTTCAAGTTGTTCCTTCAGTCGCGCAGAGCGCTCCTTTTGCTGATGTTCACTTTGTGTCTTGAGGTGCTCTTGCTGCTCCAGTGCGTGTCGCAGCGCACGGGCATCATCTTCTTTTAGTTGACCCTCACGAACCTCCGACGCCTGGCGCTCGCGTTCGAGCAAGGTTTGGATCTCGGCTTGGAATCTTTCTTCAAGTTTCTTCTTCCCTTCATCATAGCGGGCAGTCATGCGCGCCGTCGTTTCCTCTTCCAAGGCATGCAGTCGTTTGGCGAATTGCTGGTCAAGTTGCTGTTCGGCTTCTATAACAGCGCTTCGAAGCTTTTGCTGATATTCTTGTTCCAGTTGATGCCGAGACTCAGCTACACACTGAGCAACGGTGCACTCGATCTCAGCTCTTTCACGTTCCAGCTTCGATCGGTCTTGCTCGAAAAGTTCACGTGTCCGTGATTCCACCTTGCGAAGTTCTTCCGTGTATCGTTTCTGGTACTCCTCTTCGATGTTGTGCCGTATCGTATCCTCAAGATGTTGTGAGACGCTTTCTATAGAAGCGCCTGGAGTGATTGAGGCATCTTGAGTAGAAACGATTTTTTCCTGTGTTAGCGACTGAGGTGAGGGCGCTGTCTCTTTCGCTTCAAATACGAGGATGCGTTCCTCAAATGCTGCAAGGTAAGTGTTTTCAGGGAAGAGCTCGCGCGCTTTTGCAAGAATCTGCCGAGCTTTCTGGAATTGATGTTCGAGGATGAATCGATCCGCTTCGCGAAGATACTCGCGGAATACCTGTTTCTTCTGCTCCAATCCAGGCTCTGCAGTAGAAGTCGGCACTATGACTGCCTCGTACTCTTTGACATGTTACTCCATCACTGGTACGATTTGCATTTGCCGATCAGGCGCCTACCTGTGGGCAGGTTGACTTGGACATAGAATATATAAGAATCGCAATAGGAATCAAGTTTTCCGTGCCAGCTTGATAGCCTAATCTCTTAGAGCAGAACCGATGGCTCTTTTTTTCTTTGGATGAGCAATTTATTACCTCATTCAGAAGAGTCTTGTCTGAAATAGTCATTTGACATTTATGGACAGAAATGGTAAGTTCATTCACAAAATGACGGATAATCCATCTATGGAGGATGTGGTGCAAATGCTCCATCGATTGTATCGTGCAATTCTCTTTACTTTCCTCATGAGTATCGCTTTCGCTGTCTCCGTGCGCGCCCAACACGACGAGAAAAGAAGCGAGACAAGTATTCAGGATTCCTCGAAAGATGATCCGGATATTGCACTTCCGACCGGTGAGTTCACGGTTCAGGTCGGCGCCTTTACCAAGGAGGGAAATGCCCGGCGGCTAGCAAAGAAGTTTCGTGCTGATGGGTGGAGCGTCGATCTGTTCGATAACGTTCTCGAAGGAAAAAATCTCGTGCATCTCGTCTGGATCGGGTCGTACTCTTCACTGGAGGAAGCGCATCAACAGCAAGCACTGATTGAGAAGAGATATAAGATTCGCGGTGTTATCCGTCAGCGGACGGGGTGGAAGAAGCGGTAAGCGAACCATAGAGATTCGGATCAGACGATGAGAGTGCGGACGTCTGATTTGTAACAAACGGAAGATTCAGGTGGAGGCAAAAAGAAACCTGATCCTTTCACGGCATCCACTCGTTTATACTCCAATAATTCTATGACCTTCTCACCAAAACACTATATCTGATGTGAGCACCGAGCACAAGCAGTATAGTGAGAAGGGTATAACCGGCATGGACTCCGGTAGTGGCACGTGCAGAGAAGCCCGCGAAGTCGAAGGAGGAAACGTTAGGGGCATTAAGTGCAATGTAGAGCAGCATGAGATAGAGTGCGATGAAGAGCTTTTGACTTCTCGCAAGCACGCCGAGTCCAATCGCACCGCCAGCCACAAAGCATGAGCCAACCAAGAGGGAAAGGGCGACAGAAGGATTGTCGAACACTAATCGTACGATGGGAATCAGCGTAAAGCATAATGTCACCACAAGTGCCGACATAAATTTCCATATCACGTACTGTGCTTTGAGTTTCGGAGCAGTGAAGAGCAGATTCAACATGCTTGCCGATTGATCCCGCGTTGCGATATCTGCCAGCGCAATCACGAGCGCGACGACGATCGCCGGAATGACTCCGCCCAGGAGCGCCGAGGCATCGATGAAGAGTGAAAGAATGGCAAAGACCACGATTGCAATTGTCGTCGCCGGCGAGAGTGCGAGTGTCGCAACGGCATCCGCCCAAACCGCATTTGCCAATGAAGTCCTCTTCCTTCCTATGAACTCAAACCGTTGGCTAAAGCGAGCCACCGGTTTGAGCGCCACATTGATTCGCGAAAGGAGATTCCGTTTTGCATGGTGGAACGACGATTTGATTCGTGTCGGATTGAACCGGTGAAACCATGTCCGGGCGCCGATCAGTCCTATCGCCGGAAGGACAAGCGTTGAAGCGCGCTGGCCGATCAGGCTCCAGCTCCAATCGACCCCCGGAAAGAGGATCGGCGGGCGCACGGCGTTGAAGCTCGAGGCTCCGATGGACATTGTCGTGGTGTGAAACTGCTTTTGAAGGAGTTCGATCGTGGGAATAAACCCTATGATGTCCAGAGCCCTGAGCCATTCCGGCCCGGAGGCAGTTTCGACCAGCGAAGCGGGAAGCCCGAGCATCGCCGCCCATACGAAGAAATAGAGCACATCGCCGACTCTTCCCGAAAGGACGGGCAGCGCCTCGAACGCGAGGGCAGTCGCCGAGCTGAAGAGAATCGACGGTATCACCAGCGTGGAGTAGATACCGAGGAAGACGAGCGGCTGCAACGAACCTTCGCCGCGGATCAGGAACATCACCATCGCACTCAGCATGCAGGCCAGCATCACTGCGAGAAGGTAGAGCATATTCCCAAAGAACTTGCCGACGACATATTCCGTATTCGAGATCGGTGCAGCGGCAATGATGAAGCCCATTCGCGACACGATATCGCGCCGGAAAGAGTTGCTCACAAGGTAATACCCTATCAGGCTCAGAAAGAGCGCGCAGAACATTGCCGTACTGAGAGCGACTGCTGCCGAGTTGTACAACACTCGCCGCCCGTCGATCTGTATCAGCGTTCTTCCCGTGCTGACATCGGGCACGATGAAATATACTGCCGCAGCCACAAGGAGGAGCGTGACAACTGCTGCCGTTCGCCGGAAACGGAAGAGGATATCGGTTCGGATGATCGCTGCAATGCGACGAAACAATTCAGTCATAAATGGATTTTCGGTGATTTGCCGTGTCAACTCTTACCATGTGAGTTCACAGCAAAGATGAAGGCTTCTTCGAGATCCGGCTCGACCGGCGATGCATCTGCAACAGGCCTCTCGCGATGGACAATCCGAACGTGAACACCGTCCGGACGGCGTACCGCGCGTGACGTCTTGTACTTCATACGCATATCGTCGAACCGGTCGGAAGGAACGATCGCTTCCCACACATTTCCCTGTGCGGAGCGCAGCAGCTGCTCGGGTGACGCCGACGCGACGAGCCTGCCCTGGTTCATCACGGCAATATGCGTTGCCACTGCCTCGACATCCGACACGATGTGCGTTGAAAGGATCACCAGCTTCCCGACGCCAATGTCGGAAAGGATATTACGAAAACGAACCCTCTCTTCGGGATCCAGTCCGGCAGTCGGCTCATCGACGATGACGATATCCGGATCGTTGATGAGCGCCTGCGCGATGCCGAGCCGCTGGCGCATCCCGCCCGAAAATGTTCCTGCCAAGCGGTTCGCCTCGGTATGCAGATTAACAAGCTCAAGAAGTTCCATCACTTTCTTCCTGTCATGAACTCCTTTCAATGCCCCGATATAGGAAAGAAACTCTGCCGCCGTGAGATTATCGTACACGCCGAAATCCTGCGGCAGGTACCCGAGTTGCCGGCGAATTCCATCGGGACTTCGAACGATATCTTGTTCGCGGTAGAGAATGGTGCCGGATGTGGGGACAGTAATCGTTGCGATCATCTGCATGAGCGTGGTTTTGCCTGCGCCATTGGGCCCGAGAAGTCCGAGCACGCCTTTCTCCAGCTTCAGCGAAAAATCCGCAACGGCGACAACACCGTTGGAAAATCGTTTGGTAACGTTGTGAATTTCGAGCATTGATCTTTCTGGTTGTGTATGCGGTAGTACGGAACGAAGGAGGGGTTTGTTGCTGGAGGAGATTGTCGTCAACGCGGGTGAACGGAAGACGCATGTTCCCTTGCAGCCATTCAATGCTAAAAGAGATCAGACTGAATCGGTACTTGTCTATCTGGAGGAAGCTCTGACATTCCGGTAGTGCGTGCAGAAGATGTCAATAAAGAGATTTTTTTTCAATCGGGATTTTAACTGTGACGCACTCGACCCGAATAGACTTCGTATATCCGCTCTCCGCCTCCGGGACAATTCCAGCAGTGTAAGCCTGGTCCGTAATAGCCTTGACCAAGTTTGTCTGGATGGTCCGAACGTCACGCAGTCTGTTTGAGAATTCAAGTTCGATTTGAAATCTCAGTTTCTTACTAGACATTTGCCTCATATCTTCCTCCTTTGGCATTTGAGTCAATCCTTGTCTGGTGCTACATATAGTTGTTGCCAGTGGCCATCGTTCTGCCAGATTTCCACTACTGAATCGTTCCAGCTCATATCGCTAGAATCGTGAAGGAGATGGTCAACGAGTTTATCCAACGGCATCGGAAACTTGAGTTGCAGCCTTGGTAAGAATTTGAGGCCGGACTGCCGCGTCAGCTTTCGAGTAGATTTCATCCATCCTTGGATATTCTCAAGGAATTCGTCATTCGGTGTAAATGATAGCTGCCTTTTTATAAATGGTAACCCCTTTGTCATGACTACATAGTTCATTGGAAGTAAAACAAAGTACAACCAATAATCTCTTTCGTAAAATAACTTATCGATCGCCGTAAGGCTGTTGATGGCGATCCAGTTAAAAGATTTTTCCATCGACTTTACTTCGATTTTCCGCACATGTCCGTTCTTATTCGTGGATAAGCCATTAAATCCTGATTCTTTCTTCACTAGCTGGATCGTGCAGCCACGAAACGTCTCAACAGAGCATACCAGGCCAGTGCCAACTTTTTCAACGCTATTTGCATGGCGCTCATCCATGTCTTTATTCTCTCAAGCCGTTCGAAGTTGAAACGAATGGATAGCCGAACTTCTTCTCTTTCCATATGTAGGTCATGATTCCCTTCGGGAATATTGTTTTGAAACCCGTGCCAATTCGTTGCAAGGGTTCACCGCCAACATCAGCAAGGACCATCAAGTGTTTCAAAAAAAGATTTGCAGAAAAGTCTTTGGTGGCGTTGAGCGAAATCTTCCAAGCCATAGGACTCGAATCCGAGACATGTAAAACGCTAATGAACTTATCCTGTGTTGATATGAGCTTCGGAATGATGCTTGCAGCTTGTTCTCTTGCTACCAATTCACTGGGCCAGTACAAGGTAGCATGCACCATAAGCTCTTTGGGTGTGCGTTTGAATGCCATTCTTTTCACATCACTAGATTGTTGGCGATAATTTGAGTACGAATGTAACAAGAACAGCTAACGTAATCAAGCCATCGCATTGACTCATTAAAAATCTAAATAAAACGGAGGTATTGCCTCATGGAAAAATCTAAACGAAAATTGCTGGAAGATTCCCTATATCCTGCACGGGGAAGCATTCCATTCACCAGAGCAGGAGTAAAGGATGTCCTT
>JACOSY010000002.1 GCA_016178595.1 Ignavibacteria bacterium | reverse complement strand
AACAAACTTCGACGCTGTCTCCAATGCTGATGTGAAACGTTTAGAACGACGCATGAACAACAGACCAAGAAAAATATTACATTATCAAACACCACGCGAAGTCTTTAACCGACGTGTTGCACTTGCTCATTGAATCCAGCGAATTGAAACTTGAAAGCTCCGGCATCACCGTCGTTTGACGTGAGAAAGCATTTGAATTTGATAAATGAAGAGTACCGGCCTGGGACACTCTGACCCAATAGCCCTTTTCTGGCGCGAGTGTGCTTGCAGGCGAATATCCTCCATTGAATCCCAAGAACGCACTCGTGATGATGCCGGGCGGCGTAGAGGAGACATTCACGGATGGTATCGGAACAGCGAGCGATCCGATCATGTTCCACCCTCCGTTGACCGGAACGTCCAGGCTTGTGACACTGTCGCCTGTGAACGACACTTCGGGGATGCAACCGAGTTTGATCCAATACCCGAAACCGTTGCGCAATGAATCGGCTTTTGTATACGCCTCCGTGAAGGCCCAGGCGGAAGAGCGAGCATTGGGGAAGAGAACTGAAGGTCTCGGATCGGGGGCGGCTCTTGGAACAGAGACGAGATTCCAGTCCTCGATGTATCCAGCCGGTGGAAGATGATGAATACCAAATTTCACAGTCACCGTATCTCGACTTCCGATTGTCGGCAGATACCATCCGGTTGGGGGTGAGGTCGGCGCCCATTCACCGTTCGTATCAACGAGCACCTTGTAACTACCCGCAATGAGAAACTTAAATTCAAAGTGGCCGAGAGAATCTGTTGATACTGCTCCATTGGTCTCTCCCTCAAGTGTAACGCTCCAACCCGGGATGAGCGGCTCGTCCGGACCCTGTATTCCGTTCCCATCGCAGTCGTTGAAGACCGTTCCGGCGATAACAGAACTTCCATACGCGAGCGAATCAATGAGTGTGATATACACATCCTGATTCCCGAGATGGGAGTCGGTCCAGATTGGTACGACGCGTCCCTGCGAAGATGCGATTCCCATATAGTCGCCGAATCGCACGTCGCCGTTATAGTTGATGCGCGGGTCGAAGTTTTGGCTGGTGAGGCGAAAGTTCTTGAACGTCTGTCCACCATCCCGGGATTGTGCCAGGTACGCGTCGACAAGAATATTAGCCGTATCGTTGCGGCTATCGAGGAAGACGACACTGACGTAGCCGCTGTCATCCACGGTGATGCCGGGGAAGAATTGGTTGTGGCCATTTCCAATGGGATCGTTGTTGACGCGCACGGAAGGCTGCCAGGTATGTCCGCTGTCGGTGGACCGGCTGAGGTACACGTCTAAATCCCCATTCACCGGGCTCACCCACGTTGCGTAAACGGTTCCGCGGTAGGGAGAAATGCTGTTATCGGCAGTGGCTGCAACGACTGGTACTACGCTTACCACTTCGCTGACAATGCCTACTTGGGGATAATTTCCATCGGAAACTACTGCGCTATCAGTCAATGTGAAACCTCCGTCGGTTGATTTGTACATGACAATTGCATTTACTGTCCCAAAAATATACAGCTCACCATTTGGTCCGGTCGTTGGCGTAGGATATGCAAATTCGCCAGCGTTTTTGACCGTGAAAGGCATGAAGGGTCCCGGTGAGACTGCGAAGTTCGACGCACCGTAGGGGCCTGACCACGCGACATATATTGCACCAGCGAGAGGACTAGTGGGGCTCTTGTCTACCCAGATCATCTCTTTGTCGTAGAACCCAGGCTCCGGAGAGTGAGCTACCACCTGAGGGATCCAAGTGAACCCGCCATCGGTTGAAGTCCGCAGGGTCAAGTAGTTCCCTTTGTTCGCAACGTAGAGGCTGTCATAATTGTAATCAAGCGTGACGACGTAGAAGTTGCCCGCCGTGTCGACCGCGACGCCGGGATCGCTGAATCGATCATGATCTCCGTACTGAGCATGCGTCTCGACCCACGTGTTGCCGCCATCCGTTGTTGTCGCAATGCCGACGTTGCGGATGGCAGGATTCGAACCGAGATAAAAGTCGCGGTAGGCTGCGACCATGTTGTTTTTGTTCTTGGGATTCACAGCGATCGAGGGCTCGTTCTGCGGCTCGATTGTTGCCAACTGATTCACTTTGATGCTTGAAAAATCCGTCAGCGAAAAGAACGAACGTGGAATGAGTCGCCTCTTCGTCTGCGGGAGCCGAGTTTCTTGTATGCGATCGAGAGGCCCCAAGTGTTTCGGCTGGAATGTTCGCTGTTGCGCATTGATACTCAAACTCAGACTGAACGCAAGTACACACAGAGAGAGGAATCGCACGGTCATTTCCTTTCGAAATGGTATGAGAGAATCAGCGAATGAGGACGAGTTTTTTTGTTCCGACAAAACCGATCGTATCCAACGATCCGCTCTTGTGAACAATCGAACGAGTGAATAACTTGAGAAGCGTCTGTTCCTTTTGCAAGTGGAACTACGTCGCCGGAGGAGGAGACGAGGTAGCGCCGGGGCTGCCCCGCCAGTGAGTACGAAAACGGAATGATGAAAGCACAAAGTATCAAGGTGCGCATTTCTTTTCTCCTTCTACTATCAGCGTGGAGAGCTTGGTCGAGAGACCATCCAAAACAGAGGAAAGAACACACGATAATGTACCAACTGTTTCTGAGAGTGTCAATGGGGAGTTTCCCTATCCATGATGAGGGAATCCATATAAATGAACAGATTTTCTCTTGTTTGTTGAATCTCACTCCTCAATTTCGTACCTTGCCTCGAACACACTATCAGACGAATCTATCCTGAATATGTATGCGGCTTGAGTTGAAGGTGACAGGCTTCCTTCTGGCGATCATGATGGCGGCAACTTCCATGTTTGCTCAGAGTACGACAACATACGATTTCCTTCGCAACGATGTAGGCGCTCGCGCCGGCGCGCTCGGCGGCGGCTTCATGATGTTGACCGACGATCCCAATCTCATCTTCTATAATCCCGCCGGGCTTGCGACGCTTACACAACGTCGCGTCTCGTTCGGTTTTTTCAAACATCTTCTCGATATCAATTCGGGGTATGCAAGCTTCGGAACGGAGATTCCGAACTTCGGCTTCGTGGGCGCGGGCGTTGTCTATATTAATTATGGTGAGTTCAAGAGGACGGGGGCGGAGGGACAGGATCTCGGCACATTCGGTGCAGGTGAGTTCGCACTCACCGGCGGATATGCCGGAACGCTCCAACCCGGACTCTACTACGGCGCGAATGTAAAATTCATTTATTCGAAAATTGATGAAGTCCAGTCATCTGCTGCCGCACTCGATTTTGGCGTCCAATACGTTGCCATCACCAACCGGATGACGCTTGGCGCCAGTCTGCTGAATCTCGGCACGCAGCTCAATCCGTACGAAACGACACGCGAGAATCTTCCGACCGATTTGACCATTGGCATGGCGCTTTATCCCGAGCATCTTCCCGCCGCAATTCTCCTCAACCTTCACAAACTCACCGACAGCTACGAATCCTTCAGTCAACGAATGAAGGCATTTTCGGTTGGCATCGAGTTCACGCCGGGACCGAATGTGCATTTACGTCTCGGCTACAACAACGAGCGCCGGCAGGAATTGAAGATCGTCTCAGGTTCCGGTCTCGCAGGCTTTTCGATTGGTGGAGGAATCAACACCGACGCGTATAGCGTCGATTACGCGTTCACATCGCTCGGGCAGGTTGGCTCTGTGCACAGAATTAGTGTGACGTTTTAATCAGTGCATCAGTTGGACTTGCTGTCACGGAATGGTTCCAGACGCCGAGTCGAGTTCTGGATCCCGTCTTAGAGCATGACGGGATGACAAGTAGGAATGGTTGTCATTCCCGCATGCCTTTAGCGGGAATCCATGAAAGAGCCCAGACTGTGGATTCCGTCTTGAAGGGTGACGGAATTGCAAGAGTGATGTTAATGTTCGCTCATAGGTATGTGTTCCCCAGATAACGGGATGGCGCTACCGAGATTGGAGCACACTTTGGAAAATTTCCTGACTGAAATAAAACAACAGCATCCCACCGAACACGATCAACGGCGTAATCCGATTTCCTGAACGGTTGATTTCCGGAATCAGATCGCTTGCACCCACATACGTCGCCGCTCCCGCTGAAAACGCAAACGCAATTCCCACTGCGCTCGCGCTCATCTCACGCAGCAGAAAGACGACGAAGATGCCGAGCATTGTCGCAACGCCGATGGCGAGCGATGCGTAGAACGCATTCTTCCGCGGCTGGTTCGCAGCGATCATGATCGTTGCGATGGTGAGTCCTTCCGGCAATTTGTGAAGAAGAATAGCGAAGAAGACGAGCATGCCGATGACGTAGTCGAACTGCAAGCCGGCTGAGATCGATAATCCGTCGAAGAAGGCGTGCACGAAGAGACCTGAGAAGGCGGAGATGCTGGCGACGCGCGAGACCATTACTTCCGTGTGCGTTTCTTCGCCGAAGTGGAAGTGGCCGACGAGCGTATGTTCAAAGAGGTGAAGGAGGCCGAATCCAAGTATAATATAGAGCGGTGCGACACTGCCGAGAACACGGAGACTTTCAGGAATGAGATCGAAGAACACCAGCGCGAGAAGGAACCCTGCGCTGAGTGCAATGAGGTACTCCTGTATCTTTCGCGGCCATTCCTTCCTGAGCGCAATGAGCGCCCCGCCGAGAATCTCAGCCGCCGCGGCAATCAAACCGAAGAGGATGATACGGATCATGAAGTCGCGTTAGTTCTTTGCGAAGGGAGTTTTCAGGTAGCGCTCCGCCTCGTTATGAGCGCCCTGGTAGTCGTTCATCTTCAGCACTTTGTTGTACTGCATCGATGCGAGGTCGCGCCTCTGCTGCATATCGTAGATCATCCCGATCTTCAGATTTGTCATGACCATGAAGCCCGATTGTTCCTTGTGATCGAGCGTGCGCGAGAGCTCGTCTGCGCGATAGAAGTGGCTGAGCGCAGCGTCGTAATGGGTACCATTCATCTCATACAAACCGAGATAGTAGTGAGCTTCGCGCTCGGTATACGCATCGTAGCCTGTTTTCTTTTGCTCGACCATGTGCTGGATGTCGCCATAGGTGTCGTGCATGTCGTTCCAGCGTCCGACGGCAGACAGGCATCGGCCTACGTATTTATGGAAGATGACGTTGTTCGGATACCGTGCGTACAATTTTTGCGCAATGGGAAGGGCCTCGCTGTATCTTTCCTCATAGTTCTGCAAGAGCTGCAGCAGAAAGTATGTCGCTTCAACATTTGCGTACGCTGCATGCTCTGATGCTTCGTGGAGCTGCTTGATACCTTTCGCCTTATCGCCTTTCGGGAAAAAGATCATGAACGGCTTGACCCACGAATACTTGTCCGGGATGATTTCTGCATAGTAGTTGTAGATGCCGATCCCGAGGAGAATATCTTTGTTCTCCGGCGCGAGCTTGTATGCCTTCTGGACGATAGGCATTGCTGAGCGGCCGTCGTTCGCGGCTTTCACCCAGTCTTCCCGGTTGCCGTGGAGCCGCCCTCGGAAACCGAGCGCGCCGCCCTTAAAGAAGAGCGCGGCAACGTCGTTCTCGTTTTTATCAAGCCGCTGATCGCACAGGTCGATGACATGATCGAGTTCGCTGAGGAATCGTTCGTCGTACGACGTATTGTCGAAGTCGGTAATGATCCGCCACCAATCGACCATTGCGAGGAAAAAATATCCGGCAGGATGATCGGGCTGTTTGTTGACGATCTGTTTGAATTCAGCGCGAGCGCCGTCGAACTTCAGATCATACACATCGTCGATGCCCTTGCGTGTGTGGGCTTCGCTTTCAGGATCGCCAACCCATTGCGAGAATGAGGAATGTACGACAAAGAAAATTCCAACGAGCAGAAAAAATCCGAACCGCTTAATAACGTTTACCGTTCTATTCATGAATGAGATTCCTCGTCGCTTCATTCCCCGGAATGACGATGGAAGGAAGATGCCTTCCCGGTACGGGCGCTTCTCACTGCTTCGTGTCAAGCTCGCCGTTCTGCGCGGCATCCTTGAGTTTGTCGTTGGCAAAGATCGCAACCTCAACACGCCGATTCTGCTGACGGCCTTCCGACGATGTGTTGGATGCGATGGGCTGACTCTCCCCGTAGCCAACTGTGGAGAAGCGTGAGCCTTGGACTCCTAATCCCTTTGCATAGTTTGCCACTGAAGCGGCACGCTGCTCAGACAACACTTGATTGTGTTCGATAGTGCCCGTCGAATCGGTGTGGCCTTCGATCAGGATGTTCGTGTCTTCGTACTTGTTGAGAATCTTCGCGAGGCTCCGGATGTTCGTCTGTGCTTCGGGTCGAAGATCGGATTTATTGATGTCGAAGAGAATCCCCGAGTCGAACGTAATCTTGATGCCCTCGCCGACGCGCTCGATCTTAGCATTCTTCAGGTCGCGCTTCATCTCTTCTGCTTGCTTGTCCATATAATGACCGATCATCAAGCCCGCTGCGCCGCCGATCGCTGCACCGATAATAGCGCCCGCGGCAGTGTTGCCGGCTGCCTTTCCTATCAAGCCGCCGATAATAGCTCCCGCTCCGGCACCGATTGCGCCGCCCTTTGCGGTTCTGCTCATCGAGCAACCCATGAGCAAAATCGCTCCCGAAAGAATCAGTACGACGGTGATGAGAAATGTTTTGTTTCGCATGATATGATCTCCGTATGGTTAGTGAGACGTCACGTTTGAAAATTCCAAATCCTAAGCACTAAATCCTAAACAATATCGAAGCAATAAATTCTAAAACCGTTCCTGCCAGTTTCACGAATTAGAATTTTGAATATTAGGATTTGTTTGAAAATTAGAAATTCGTGCTTAGAGTTTCGTCAGCTTATCTTGAATATACTCAACTATCTTCGCACTCGCAATCCTTTCCTGCTGCATCGAGTCGCGATCGCGGATCGTGACGGTTTGATCCTGCAACGTCTGCGAGTCGATGGTGATGCAGAATGGAGTTCCGATTTCATCCTGCCGGCGATACCGTCGTCCGACGGCTCCGCTGTCATCGTAAAAGACTTTCATGTGTGGACGCAAGTCTTCTTCGATTTTCCGTGCCAGCTCCGGCATCCCGTCGCGATTGACAAGCGGAAAAATTGCCGCCTTCATCGGCGCAAGTTTCGGATGGAATTTCATCACGACGCGCGTCTCCATCTGGCCTTCCGCCGTCGGCGCATCTTCCTCAGCGTACGCATTCACGAGGAATGCCATGAACGACCGGCTCGCGCCTGCGGAGGTCTCGACGATGAACGGCGTGTATTTTTCCTTCGTCTCATCGTCGAAGTACTTCAAGCTCTTGCCGGAAAACTGTTCGTGCCGCGAGAGATCGAAATCGGTGCGGTTGTGGATCCCTTCGATCTCGCCCCAGCCGAACGGGAACTTGAACTCGATGTCGTACGCGTCCTTCGCATAGTGGGCTAACTTGCCCGGCTCGTGCCGGTGCCATTGGAGTTTCTCTTTCGGCATGCCGAGTGAGATGAACCAGTGTAGCCGTTGCTCGCGCCAGTACTCGAACCATGTGTCATCAGTACCGGGCTTCACGAAGAATTGCATTTCCATCTGCTCGAACTCCCGCGTGCGAAAGAGAAAGTTCTTCGTGTTGATCTCGTTGCGGAACGCCTTGCCGATCTGCGCGACGCCGAATGGAATCTTTTGGCGTGATGAAGATTGGACGTTGAGGAAATTGACGAAGATGCCCTGCGCTGTTTCCGGCCGGAGGTACACAACGGCACTGGAATCTTCCACCGGACCTACGAACGTCTTGAACATGAGGTTGAACTTGCGGGCTTCGGTGAACGTGCCTTTGTTACCGCAGTTGGGGCAGCTAAGAGCTGAGAGCAGAGAGCTTGGAGACGATTCGCCGAGCTTGTTGAATTCTTCAACTATAACTTCATCCTTCTGCTGTCCCTCGAACTTACCTGGATGAAGTTCGCGCAACGCTTCCTTCTTCTTCTTGAGTGAGATTTCATCGAAGAGGACATCAAGGCGGTAGCGCGACTTGCACTGCTTGCAGTCCACCATCGGGTCGGTGAAGTTTTCGACGTGCCCCGATGCTTCCCACACACGCGGGTGCATGAGAATCGACGCATCGATTCCTTCCACATTGGAGCGGCGAGTCATCTCGTTCCACCACGCGTCTTTGATGTTCTTCAAAAGCTCGACGCCAAGCGGACCGTAATCCCACGCGCCATTCAGTCCGCCATAAATTTCGGAAGATTGAAAAACAAACCCTCTCCGCTTACAGAGTGAGACGAGCTTGTCCATGATGACTGCATTCACACCTGGAGTTGCCGTGTTCTGCTTCATACCTGTCTAATTGGGTTCGAGATCGAATCGCAACAGTTCAAATTCGGCGTCGATAGAGAAAAAGCCGCCGTTATATTTTTCCTTAACGATTCCCACGCCTGGCACGAGGAAGAATTCTAGGAGATAACCACCTGGCCCGCCCCGCACGTAGATGGCATGTTCGAAAGTCCCCATCGGCACTGCGACGGTTGTATCGACGTTCACAATTTGTACATCCCCCCAAGGGCTCTCCCATCTTGTGCCTGACCGGATCGGCGCCCGGAGTATGATTTCCTCTGGGCCTGTAATCCCCGGTGCAATGAAATTCCGGCTATATTCATTTTCCGTAACGATTTCGCGCGAGCTATCTATCCCGTCGTAGAAAGAGAAGAAACCGCCTGTTACGATGTAATACTCCATCGACAATGACTCGTAATGGCTCACAACTCTCTTTGTTATGGTTCCAGTTCCTGAATAGCAAGGAGGCAATCCACCACAGGTGAAATAACTGTCTCTATACGTCCAGCTTGTACCAACCCTCATCGGAATAATTTGTCTGATGTCTTGTGGCGGCTCGTACTTTGGCGGCGGCAAAATAATCTCGCTGTCCTTTATGCAACTCAACCCTGATAACAAAAGAACGATAATCGTGATAGACCACTGTGCTTTGTTCTTCATTGTATCCTCCTCGCCTTTAGCAGGCCGTTGAAAAAGTCGATTGCCACGAGCTTTAGCTCGTGGAAAAGATCTATAAGACAAAGTTGGGTTTCAACCCACTAAGAAAAATGCGCAGATCCATGGGGCTAAAGCCCAAGTATTTTTTTATTGCTTTTTTACCACGACCTAAAGGTCGTGGCAATTTGGGCAAAAACAGTTTTTCAACACCTTGTTAGATTTTGTCACGAAGACTCTAAGATATACAATGACTCTCTTTGTGAATCTATGGTGTCTTCGTGACGGAACCAACGCGCCTTCAAAATAATATTTTTCTCACACATTCCCAATTCTGGAGAGGTGGATAGAGTTTCAACTTGAAGGCGATGTCGCGCGATATCGCCTTCAGATGAGAATACGACGTCGCCCGCGAATCAAAGATACCAGGGATCACGCTCGCACTTGCCGCTGTTTTCTTTCACCTCGCTTGAGATATGGAGTTGGCTTCACGATGATCGTTTGGATAATGTACCCTGCAACTTCGACATGAATTGTCACGGTATTCTCTTTCAAATTCTCAGACGCGATCGCGCGACCATTGTAGCGTTTCGCCATGGCATTGAGTGCAAGGTTCATCGTTACGGGGAGTACGTTCTCGGGAATTGCAACACGCCGCTCGGTTCTTATCAGGTTTACTTTGTTTAAAGGAATCTGCTTCTTACGTATCCACTCTTTCTCGATGCCGAAGCAAGTGAGAACCGAATCGACGTCACGGTCTATGCTTGTGAGCGTAGCGGACAGTTCCTCCTGACGTTTTTTCGAATCATCGATCGTCGCGGTGTTGGAATTCACGCTCCGCTGGTTGAGAAGGAATAAACCAAGCGCCACCGCCGCAAGAATGATGGAGAGTATGATGCGAATGAGTATGCTTTTATCGAAACGGTGCATGGATAATTCAGAAGTAAAAATTCAAAAATAAAAAGTAAAAAATTTGGTCATTGTGTCGATCTTATATCCCACATCTCGTATCGCGTATCCAATTTTATCTTCCCTTAAACTCCGGCTTCCGTTTCTGCAGGAAAGCAGTTGTTCCTTCCTTGAAATCTTCCGTGCTGCAGCACTCGCCGAACAGCGCCGCCTCGACTTTGAGTCCTTCGCTCAGCGGCATCTCCATGCTGATGTTGATTGCCTTGAGCGACATGCGAATTGCCAATTGACCTTTGCTCAGGATCGTCTTTGCGATCGATTCGGCGGTTGAGAGAAGATTTCCTTGCGGTACGACTGCACACACGAGTCCGATGCGCAATGCTTCTTGAGCCGTGATCGGATTCCCTGTCAGCGTCATCTCTGTGGCTTTACCGATGCCGACAATTCGGGGGAGGCGCTGCGTCCCGCCATAGCCGGGGATGATGCCGAGGTTTACTTCGGGCTGTCCGAACTTCGCGTTCTCCGAAGCGATGCGGATGTGGCATGCAAGTGCAAGTTCCAATCCACCGCCAAGCGCAAAGCCGTTGATTGCCGCAATGACCGGCTTGCCGAGATGTTGGATGAGATCGAAGACGGATTGCCCGCCTTCTGCAAACTCTTTTCCCGATTCAGCATTCAGAGTTGTCAACTCGGCTATGTCGGTTCCCGCGACGAACGCTTTCTCGCCTGCCCCCGTGAGGATGACGACGTCGACATCAGGATTCGTCCGGAGATTTATGAACAACTCTTTCAACTCCGACTTGCACTGCGTGTTGAGTGCGTTCAGCTTGTCGGGACGGTTGACGGTAACCGTGGCGATGCGAGCAGTTATAGAAACACGAAGGGTAGTGTATGTCATAATAGGATGTGCGATATGCGATGTGAGTGAAAAGCAGTTCATACCTCCTGCTGGGAGGGAGTTCTACTCCCGACCTCAAGTCTGCTGAGAAGTAATTCAACTCCTGACCTATTATTAAACTAAACATTCTATCTTCAATACCGTGATGATTGCCATCAATCCATACTTTGTGAATATTGCCGCGCTCATCCGTTACTGCCGCTTGTTGCAAAATGCTCAGCGTTCTCGTTTGATTTGCTTCTTGGAGAGTTTTGGTAATCTGAACCGCCGTATAGTGTTTGAAGTCTCTTAGTGTTTCTGATAGAGGATGCGATGCGCTTCCTGCCGCTATCATGTGAAGATGGTTCGGCATGATAACGTAGCCTGCAATGCGCAATTCTTTCTTATTCTGACAGTGCTTGAGACTTTCTATGATAATCTCAAAATACTTATGTGAAAGAAAAATAGGAGTCCACTCGACAATTGTTGCAGTGAGAAAGTAGAACTCGGTTTCTTTAGTGATTTTCCAGTGCGACATAATTGCAACTATTCGGGTATTCAGGTCGGGAGTTGAACTCCCTCCCAGTTATGAGTACCGAGATCGTAGAGTCCAATAGAAAGATGGGAAACAGTACCATTAGGATAGGGTACCACACCAATGAGTGTTCCAGTGTGAACCTCTCTCATGTTCCAGTCGGTGATATTTTGGGGAGTAATTTCATGTGTGCCGTTCGTGCGGATCACGTTGGTAACATGCTGGAAATGGTCAAATGCGTCATTAAATATCATATTGATTCTCTCCTTTGTAAAGTTGCAAATACCTGTCACAACATCCCACGTCTCAAACCTCAAACCTCTGCTCACGCTACCTCCACCCTCGACTGATCCCCGATCATAAACCTGTGCACGTGCGGCTTACCGCTCGCGTCAACGATCTCGACGTCGTTGCCGAGGATGCTGCCTTCAATGCGGATCTTCACGTCGTGTATCTTGCAATCGCGGAGAACGATGCTGTACTCGACTTCAGAGTTCTTGATCACCGTATCGTTGCCGATGGAAGTGAACGGACCGATATAACTATTCTCGATAACGGCATTCTTCCCGATGATCGCGGGGCCGCGGACAACGCTGTTGATGATCTTCGTACCCAATTCAAGAATTACTTTCCCTGCCACAGTCGACGCTTTGTCAACGTGTCCGGACATTTTCGGCTGAATATTATCCAGGATAAGCCGATTCGCTTCGAGCAGATCGGTAGGTTTTCCGGTATCTTTCCACCATCCCGTGATCTCGCTATAGCCAACTTTGTAGCCGCGTTGAATAAGGTACGTGTGTGCATCGGAAATTTCCAGCTCGCCGCGCGCGCTCGGCTTGATGTTTTTCACAGCTTCAAAAATATGATGATCGTAGATATAAATTCCTGCAACGGCAAACTCGCTCTTCGGATGTTTCGGTTTTTCTTCCACACGAACGATCTTGTTGTTCTTGATGACCGGTACGCCGAAACGCTCCGGATCCTTTACCTTCGAAAGTGTAAGGAAACAATTGCAGTCGCTCTTTTCGAACTCATCGATGAACCGCTTCACACCGCCGACGACCATGTTGTCGCCGAGGTAGAAAATGAAGTCGTCTTTGCCGATAAACTTCTGTGCGATCTTTACGACGTGCGCAAGTCCGAGCGGTGCCTTTTGTGGAATGTATGTGATCTTCACACCCCAATGCTTGCCGTTACCGATCGCTTTTTGTACTTCGCTGCTGTCTGAATTGCAAACGATACCGATCTGTTTGATGCCGGCATCGACTGCGGCTTCAATGGCATAGTGAAGGATCGGTTTGTTGGCAATCGGAATAAGATGTTTGTTCTGCGTGTGCGTGAGAGGACGGAGGCGCGTACCGCGGCCGCCGCTGGCAATGAGCGCTTTCACTGGTTCACCTTTTTGGTTTTCGATGGTGGAGATTGTTTTAATGATTTTCTGAAAATGGAAAGAATCTCGGTGAAGTCGTTTTCCGTAAGTCGGCCGCTCGATTTGGCGAGACGCACCAGCTCGATGCCGCAAACAGTATAGAGAGGAAGCAGGTTCGGAGCCGATTCCGCAAGTGCATCCAAGTGTCGTTCAAGCGTTTCAAAATCCTTTCGTACGATGGGACCTGTGAGTACCGAGCTAATCGGCTGCGTGACGACATTTTCCATCGAAGTTGTCATGAGGGGGCCGAGTATTTCAGTCCATGCTGCGCCGAATCCCAACCGTTTCGAGAGCTCACTGATCGTGTTGATGAAGACCATCATATAGTTCGATGCGAACACACATGCGATATGATAGAGCGGCTTCAACTCTTTGGGAATGACGACAGCCCTTCCTTCCAGATCATTGACGATCTGGCGGGCGAGCTTGATTCCTTCCTGATTACCTTCAATGCCGTAGGAGATTCCTCTGAGCCTGGCTCGCAGCTGCGTAAGACGCTGTCCCCGAGGAAATGTTTGAATCGGATGGATTGATGCAGTGACCGCGCCTTTCTTCCGGACGGGTTCCAAAAGGTCGCTTGTGTGAGCGCCCGAGAGATGAAAGACAAACATTCCTTTAAACTTCACACGCTTTACTTGCGCGAGAGATACTGCGATCTCTGCAATTGCAGCATCACTTACCGCAATGATGAGGATTTGCGTGCTCGCGGCAAGATCGTTCAGGTTGGTTGACACTCGTTCGCATTTTACCGCCTTCGCAAGTGCGATTGCAGATTGACCTGATCGATTAATGATGGAAACGATGGGGTAGCCTTTGTCGTGAAGAGCGAGCACAATGACCGAACCGACTGTCCCTGCACCGATGATGGAAACCTTTGGTCGACGTGCCATGCCGTTCAGTGTGTCTTGAAAACTGCTGCGGAGAGATAACCAACGACACTTGCGTGATCGCCTGTCACATCGCCTGAGTTGCAGTGATAGAGGACTTCGGTGTGTGTTGCGCCCAATTGTCTCGCGGTGTGGAGAACGGCAACAGTCGGACCGCCGCCGCACATCTCTGTACGTTCGATTTCCAGATCGGTCATCATTTGCTCGCAGTCGAAGTTCGCGATATCGTTGATGGCGATTTCGTCCAGAAGCTGTGCCTTGTCGTATGAATGATAGTGAGAGAGATCGGTGCTTGCGATCAATACAATATTCTTGCCTTTCAACACTTCAGCGAGCCGGTCGCCCAGGTGGAAGCAGAGCGAGCGTCGTTGATCCCCCATGACGATGGGAAGAATCTTCACGCTGCCGAAGAGTTTCTGCAAGAAGGGAAGATGCACTTCGATCGCATGTTCCTTCCGGTGACCGATTTCCGAACGAAAGATTCCCTCATCGTCCGGAAGAGTATCGGCTAATGCTTCATTAACCGGAAGAACGCCGAGCGGCGTCTTGTACGCCTCACCGGCATAGACGGAGATACCATCGAAGTACTCGCGATGACTCGGCGAGACGATGATGATCGTATCGAATTTTTTTTCGGAGAGGAGTTTGTAGCCGGTGGATGCCGTGAAACCTGAGTAGGGATATCCTGCATGAGGAAGGACGAGGGCGATGATGTCACCGTTCACTTGTTTGGTTGTTGCTTTCCCAAGGAGGTTCTCGATCTCTGCACCGAGTACATCCGGCTCGGCGGGATAAAAAAGTCCGGCAACTGCCGGTTCCCGAATTCTTTTCATCATGCCTGCGCAGTGTTAGCGTACAGCGTATCGGATACTGATGACTTAGTTTTCACCGAAAATCTCTGCGGTGAAGGAAAAAATTTTTACGTCGGGATCCTGCCATGCCATCGGCGGTAGTCCCGCTTTTCTGGCAACTTGCACGAGAAACATTTCGCGGTCCCATCCGTTCTCCGTCGCAACCTGCGGAAGAAGAAGTCCCCGGCACCTGCCATATTCGATCACGATACCGTGCTTGCCGACCTCGATCTCGTCGGTATGTCGAATGCGGACCATCGACGAGAGAACTGATATCTGAATTCGAATCTTCGGCAATTCCTCTTCTTCAACGCGATAGAATCGAATATCCTCGAGCGCTGCTTTCGAAGCAACTTCCTGCACTGTCTGGATGAGTGGCTTTGTTGCTTCGATGTATCCAATACAACCGCGGAGTTCGTCCCCCTCACGAAGCGTCACAAAGGCGCCGCATGGCATGAGCAGCGACGGTTGGTCCGTCGTGAGTAATGACGGGCTGCCACTCCGTATCGCAGATTCAACCGAGCTGCGGGCGGCACGGAGCAACAACTCTCTATCAGTTTCAGAAAGCATGGCTCTCACTATTTGTTCGTGAGAAATCCTGAAAAAACTTACGGAAATTCTGCCTGAGATTCAAGGGAGTCGTGGAGTGAATATTTCAATTGCAGATTGAACTTCACCGCCCACTCTTCCCTCCCACGACGACGATCTGCAAGACACATCACGAATTTCAGCTCGCGACTCCTGTGTCCGAGCGGTTTTCCTTGCTTCTCAAGCGCCGCTTTGCTACATTCTTCATGCAATTTTGCAAACATATGGTGTTTGAATGTCCTTAATGGTGAGTATTTCGGGGATACGGGGAATAGTAGGTGTAAGCTTAACCCCTGAAGTCGTCGTCAAGTATGCATCTGCATTTGCAGAATATTGTAAGGGAGGAAAAATCGTTATCGGACGCGATGGTCGAATCACGGGAAAGATCATCGGCAACATTGTCGCATCGACGTTGCTTGCAAAGGGATGCGACGTGATCGCTTTAGGTGTCGCACCGACACCGACGATCGGTATTGCAGTCGAACAATTGCACGCCGCCGGCGGAATCTCCATTACGGCAAGCCACGACCCGATGGAATGGAATGGATTGAAATTCATCGGCAATACCGGTATGCTCTTGAATGCCGATGAGAACCGGCGCATGTGGGCGATTGCCGATCAGCCCGGCAAGGTATATGCATCATGGAAGAAAATCGGCAAACACCTCGCAGACGATTCCTTCCTTCGGCAGCACATCGACATGGTGATGAACCTTCCGTATGTGAAAGTCGACGTCATCCGCGGGCGAAAATTCAAAGTGGTAGTCGATTGTGTCAACGCAGCGGGAGGAGTGATCGTCCCTTTTCTGCTTCGCGAGCTGGGATGCGACGTGATCGAAATGAATTGCGAGGTGAGCGGCGTCTTCAGACACACGCCTGAGCCGGTGCCGGAGAATCTTTCTGCTCTGGCACAGCGTGTTCGCGATGAACATGCGGATTTTGGCGTCGCCGTCGATCCGGATGTGGATCGACTTGTTTTCATGACGGAAAAGGGGGAGCCATACGGAGAGGAATATACTGTTACGTCGGCGGTAAAATTTGTCCTGGCCAAGCAGATGAATTCACAACAGAAGCAGTCAACCGTTGTCGTGAACCTCTCCACGACCCGTGCAGTTGACGACGTTGCCCATTCGTACGGCGCGACGGTGGTACGAACACCTGTTGGTGAAATCAACGTGGCGACGAAGATGAAGGAGACGCGTGCACTCATCGGTGGAGAAGGAAGCGGGGGTGTGATCTTGCCTGCCGTTCATTATGGAAGAGATGCGATCGTCGGCATCGGGTTGATCGTGCAGCAGCTTGCCGAATTTGGCGGAACACTGTCGGAGTTCAAGGCTACTCTGCCAGAATACAACATCGTGAAATCGAAAGTGGAACTGACACACCAGAAGCCCGATCAATTATTCGAAGGCATTCGGTCACGCTACGCATCGAACGGCAACACGAACACTGACGACGGCTTGAAGATCGACTTCACAGATTCGTGGATTCATCTTCGGAAGTCGAACAAGGAGCAGATCGTTCGCATCATCTCCGAGGCGCCGACGACGGAACAAGCGCATGCGCTTGTTCAGCAATTCACAAAATATATTCTTGCGGCATAAACACGTATGACGCTTGGCAGAGTTATCGGAACACTCGTCGCGACGCAGAAGAACGAGCACTTGAAGGATCGGAAGATCCTTATCGTTCAGCCGGTCGATCTCGACGGCAAGCACATCGGACGCGACGTGCTCGCAATCGATTCGGCTGATGCCGGTGTCGGCGACACCGTGTTGGTCATCCAGGAAGGCCAGGGCGCTGCACAAGTGCTCGGCAACAAAAAAGTGCCTGTTCATTCGGTCATAGTCGCCGTGGTCGATGGCTTCGAAGTCGTAGAGTAAGTCGGTTTTCAATTCGCAATTCAAATTCGAGATTCGAAATTCACAGGGAGGTTGTGTGATTTCCGCGTTCGATCTGCTCGTCCTTTCTCAGGTTCCCGGCATCGGTTCGAACCGTCTTCGTGCGCTGGTCACGCACTTCGGGAGTTCATCGGATGTATTTCACGCATCCGTGAAGGAGATTATTGCTGTCGATGGTTTCAGCAAGAAACTTGCCTCACATGTTGTGCACTTCAAAGAACGCTCTCAGTTTGATGAAGCCAGGCGATACGCAGAGAAGCAGCTTTCGCGGCTGAATACAATTGAAGGACGAATGCTCACTTTTTGGGACAAGCAGTATCCCGAACCACTGAAGAAGATCTACGATCCGCCGCCGTTTCTCTTCGTTCGCGGTGAATATTGCGAAGATGATAAATACTCGATTGCCATTGTTGGAACGCGCTCACCATCCGAGTACGGCATCTCGATGGCGGAACGATTCGGACAGGAGTTTGTCCGGCTGGGGATTACGGTGGTCAGCGGACTCGCACGCGGCATTGACACCGTTGCGCATTCGATCGCTGTGAGACATGGCGGAAGAACAGTTGCCGTGATCGGCTCCGGTCTCGATGTCATCTATCCTCCCGAGAACAAATCTCTCTACGATTGCATTGCCGGCCAGGGAGCGATCATCAGTGAGTACGGAATGGGCGCGAAGCCTGATGCGGTGAACTTTCCGCGACGGAATAGAATCATCAGTGGTGTATCGCTCGGGACACTCATTATCGAGACGGATATCAATGGCGGCGCAATGATCACGGCAAACACGGCGCTCGACCAGAACCGGGAAGTCTTCGCGCTCCCCGGGGCAGTCACAAGCAAACGCAGCCGCGGCTCTCATGCATTGATCAAAGACGGACGAGCGAAGCTGGTTGAGAGTATCGACGATATACTCGATGAGCTCTCTTCCAAACTTCGTCCTCTTCTCAAACATTCGCTCAAGGAAGAGCCGCAACCCGTGGATATTTCTCTTTTCGAAAAAGGCATTTATGACACTCTTAGCGATGAGCCTCTTCACATCGATGCTATTGCCGAGCGATCGGGTGGAACAACTGCGGATGCGCTCGTCTACTTGTTGAGCCTTGAATTCAAAGGACTTGTGAAACAGCTGCCCGGTAAGCTTTTTGTCCGGCGTTAGTGTTATGGCACACGCTTGCCGAATATCTTTTCTTCCATTGTCACTTTGGCTTTTCTCTTTCAGGAATCTTTTGTATTTTATACCCGGCAGATATGTTTATCATAGGCGAAGCAGTAGTAGAAGAGGAGATAGCCCGCGCGCGCTTCGCATGCGATCTCCAACAATGTCACGGTGCGTGTTGTACATTACCCGGTGGACGCGGCGCGCCACTCGACGACTCGGAGCTTGCAGAAATTGAACAGGCCTACCCGGTCGTCAGGAAGTATCTCTCACAGAAACATCTTCAGGCGGCTGAACAGCACGGCCTGTTCGAAGGAGTTCCCGGGAGCTATGCAACAACCTGTATCGACGATCGCGACTGCATGTTCGTCTACTACGAACAAGACGTTGCCAGGTGTTCGCTCGAGAAAGCGTATCTGAATGGCGAGACAGCATGGCGGAAACCGCTGTCGTGCCATCTCTTCCCGATCCGCATCTCGTCGGGAAGCGTTGAACGCGTACGGTACGAGAAAATCTCCGAGTGTGCCGCAGGGCGGAAGGCCGGGCAGAAGCATAACGTCCCGCTGTATGAATACCTGAAAGAACCCCTCGTCCGGAAGTTCGGCGAACAATGGTATGAACGCTTTCGGGAAGAGTGCCGGCAGCACGATGAAGCGCTGGAACATGAATGACAATGATGAGATGACGTTCGATCGGATGTCGAATCATGCTTAACATAACTCAACGACAAACTCTTCAGCAGAAGCTGACCCCTCAGCAGGTGCAGTATCTCCAACTGCTTCAGCTTCCATTGCTTTCGCTTGAACAGCGCATCAAGGCGGAGCTTGAGATGAACCCGTTGCTCGAAGAAGTCGATGAAATGGAAATGACGCAGGAACAGGACGACGTCAAAGCGGATGAACAATCCGAGGCGTCGGATGGCGAACAAGTTGCCGAAGCAGAGAAGAATCACGAAGAGGATAGCTACACGTTTGAAGACTTCATGAACGACGAGCTCGACGGCCACAAAGCAACCGCGGCTCCGTATGATGGCGAAGATCGGGATGAGATGCCCCAGCCTGCCGAAGTATCGCTCACCCAGCGCCTCCATGATCAAATTCTCCTTCTTGACCTTGCGCCGGAAGAAATAATCCTTGCCGAAGAGATCATCGGCAATATCGATGAGGATGGATACTTGCGGAGAGATTTGCCGCTCATCGTACAGGATTTGAACCTTTCACAAAACCTTGCCATCACGAACGAGCGCGCCGATGAAGTGTTGCTGCTGATTCAGCGGCTTGATCCGCCGGGAATTGCGGCCCGAACCCTCCAGGAATGTCTTATCGTGCAGCTTGAAGTCAGCGACTTTCCACCGAACGTGAAAGAGAAGGCACTGAAGCTTCTGCGTGATTATTTCGACGACTTCACGATGAAGCACTACGAGGAGCTGGCGAAGAAGCTCGGGCTCGATTTGGATCGACTGAAACCGATCATTGAGTTGATCCAGAAGCTCAATCCCAAGCCGGGCGAAGGTGAGTTCACCGCGCAGCAGAATTACATTGTTCCGGATTTCATTGTGGATCGCGATGGCGATGATTTCATCGTCACGCTGAACGATCGCAATGTCCCGCCGTTGCGCATTAACAAAGCCTACAAGGAACTCATGTCGCGCAAGAAGAAAAGTGCAGCGGCTAACGGTGTGAAAGACTTCATTCGCAAGCGGTTTGAAGCCGCGAAGTGGTTTATCAATTCCATCAACCAGCGGCGCGACACGATGTTGCGGGTAATGCGCACCATCATCGAGAAGCAGCGAGTGTTTTTCGAGACCGGTGAAGGCTTGAGGCCGATGATCTACAAGGACATAGCCGAGGTTATCGGAATGGATATCTCCACCATCAGCCGCGTCGTCAATGGCAAGTATGTCCAAACGGAATACGGCGTCTTCGAGCTGCGGCACTTCTTCAGCGACAAGCTCACCACGACGACGGGTGAAGAAGTGTCGAACAAGGAAGTGAAGAAACAGATCAAGGAGATCATCGATAGCGAAGATCCTCATCAGTCGCTCAGCGATGATCGGATCGCAGAAATTCTGAACAAGCAAGGTTTGAACATCGCCCGTCGCACGGTGGCAAAGTACCGTGAGGCGATGAGAATCCCGGTCGCACGATTGCGGCGCAAAATTTAATTTCATCATATCACAACACATGTCCTCGCTCATTCACTCCACCACCGTTATTGGACTCACCGTCAACGGGCAAACGGCGATTGGCAGCGACGGTCAAGTGACCGTTCAGAACGCCATCATGAAGCACGGCGCCCGAAAGGTTCGCAAGCTGTACAATGATACTGTGCTGGCAGGATTTGCCGGCACTGCGGCCGATGCGTTCACGCTCTTCGAGCGGTTCGAAGAGAGGGTGCAGGAATATCGCGGTAATCTCCTTCGCGCAGCGGTCGAGCTTGCCAAGCAGTGGCGCACCGACAAGTATCTCCGGAATCTTGAAGCGCTTCTCGCAGTTCTCAACAAGGAACAGGCGCTCGTCATCTCCGGCAATGGAGATGTGATCGAGCCGGATGACGGCATCGTGGCGATCGGATCGGGTGGAAACTACGCGCTCGTTGCGGCTCGCATGTTACGAAGTCATACCGATCTCCCGGCGCGGGAGATTGTTCGGCAGTCGCTCGAAGCGGCAAGCGATATTTGCATCTATACGAATAAACATCTAACCATCGAAGAATTGTAGACGAGAAAGGTGATTGACGTGAAGAGTACGATGAACAAGAGTGTGAGGAAGGATGGACGGCGCGAGCTGACGCCGCGGCAGATCGTGCAGGAATTGGATCGCTACATCATCGGTCAGAACGCGGCAAAGAAGGCTGTGGCCATTGCGATGCGTAACCGGTGGAGGAGAATGCAGACGCCCGATCTCATCCGCGAAGAAATCATGCCGAATAATATTATTATGATCGGCCCGACCGGCGTCGGTAAGACGGAGATCGCGCGCCGGCTCGCCAAGCTGACGAACGCGCCATTCCTGAAAGTCGAAGCCTCCAAGTTTACCGAAGTCGGTTACGTCGGCCGCGACGTCGAGTCGATGGTGCGCGACCTGACCGAATATGCCGTGAGCATGCTCAAAGGAGAGAAGTCGGCTGAGGTGCAGGACAAGGCACAACACCTTGCCGAAGAGCGCATTCTCGACATCCTCGTTCCGCCGGTGAAACGGCGACATACGGTTGAAGCGGGGATGCCTTCCGAGGAATTGATGGAGAGCGACGATAACCGCGCGACGCGGGAAAAGTTTCGCGAAAAACTTCGTGCCGGCGATTTGGAAGATCGAATGGTCGAGCTTGATGTTACCGCAGCGCAAATGCCCGCAATGCAAATCTTCGGTCCCATCAGCATGGAAGAGATGGGCGTGAATATCCAGGAGATGTTCGGCAACATCATGCCGAAAAAGACCAAGAAGCGGAAGGTAACGGTTAACGAAGCGCGGCAATTTCTTACGCAGGAAGAATCGCAGAAGCTCATCGACACCGACGCAATGATCAAGGAAGCGCTCGAGCGCCTGGAGAATTCCGGCATCATCTTCATCGACGAGATCGATAAGATCGCCGGTGCGAGATCGCAATCCGCCGGTCCCGACGTATCGCGTGAAGGTGTCCAGCGCGATCTTCTTCCGATCGTCGAAGGGACAAGCGTGATGACGAAGTACGGGATCGTGAAAACGGATCACGTGTTGTTCATTGCCTCGGGCGCATTTCACGTATCGAAGCCATCCGATCTCATCCCGGAACTGCAAGGTCGTTTCCCTATCCGCGTAGAGCTCGGCAGCTTATCGGAAGAAGATTTCGTAAAAATTCTTACAAAGCCACAGAACGCGCTCATCAAGCAGTATACCGCATTGCTCGAGACAGAAGGCGTGAACCTGGAGTTCGACGCCGAAGCGATACGGGAAATTGCGAAGGTCGCGACGCAGGTGAACGAGGAAGTGGAGAACATCGGCGCGCGGCGATTGCATACCATCATGACCACGCTGCTGGAGGAAATTCTGTTTGAGACGCCTGATCAATTCGTCGGCAAGACGATCATGATAACGAAGAAAATGGTGGAGGACAAGCTCAACAGCATCGTCCGCAACAAAGATTTGAGCCGGTACGTGCTGTAAGAAGAATGTTATTTGTGATTGGTTATCGGTTATAAGTTTCTTTCCCTGGATTAGAGAGGTCAGCGCATTCTTGAAAAGCCAAAGAAAACGAGAACGCATTCCCGATTTACAGGGGGAAGGTTATTGCGTTTTTGCCACCTCCGGTAGTGGTAAAAATGCAAAGCGAATATGAAATGTTATGTGAAATGGCGGCACCTGGAATTGGAATATCCATAGACGTTTCGCTATTTTGAAGGTGTACAAATGGAGTCTTATGAAGAACATCGACAACCTAAACAAACTCACTTCGCAAGCAATCGCTCACTACTGGCTGACGCGTCAGAAGCAGTCGCAGAAACAATCGACTTCTGGGCGTTCCGATCAAGGTGCACGGAGTGCCGTTACTGGTGGTGCCCAGATGGATGGATTCATCAGTCTCATCACTGATCTGATAGTCGAAGCGGGGGCCGATGAATCAAACATCTTTCACAACAAACATCTTGAGCTACCCGGATTCTTCAGACCAACGAAGGAATGGGATCTCCTTCTTGTCAAGGATGGGCAACTTGTTTTGTCTCTCGAAGCCAAGTCTCAAGTAGGCCCATCGTTTGGAAACAATTTTAACAATAGGACTGAGGAAGCAATGGGCAGTGCACTTGATCTTTGGACGGCCTATCGTGAAGGTGCATACAACAAAACAATCAAACCTTGGCTCGGCTACGTTTTCTTGCTTGAAGACTGCCCCGAATCTCAAAAGCCTGTCAGAGTGCAGGAACCTCACTTCAAAGTGTTCCCCGAATTTGTCAATGCCTCCTATGGTAAGCGCTACGAGTTGTTCTGTCGAAAGCTTGTTCGAGAAAGTCACTACAACGTGGCGGCTTTTCTTATGTCGAACAAAACGGGTGGTCTTAAGGGTCGATATACCGAGCCAGCAGACGATCTCACGTTCGAGATTTTTGCCAAGTCCTTAGTTGCTCAAGTAACCGCATTCGGAGTATCCAAGAAAAAATGACACCAAAAGAGAACGGACAACACGACATCACAACGCATCGGCTCGTTCAGGGAGATGCACGACACCTCCCTTTCATCAAGGATGAGTCCGTCCATCTTGCTGTGACTTCTCCACCGTATTGGACACTCAAACGATACAACGAGAACCCAAATCAACTCGGGCATGTCACAGACTACGAGACATTCCTGAGCGAGTTGGGGCAAGTCTGGAAGGAGATGCATCGCATACTCGTCCCCGGTGGTCGCTTGGTTTGCGTTGTTGGTGATGTTTGCGTTTCTCGACGGAACTTCGGTCGACACGTAGTCTTTCCACTGCATTCCGACATTGCGGTTCTTTGCCGTAGAATAGGTTTCGACAATCTAAACCCAATCATCTGGCACAAGATTTCTAACGCCAGCTATGAGATTAACAACGGTTCAAAGTTCCTAGGGAAACCGTATGAACCGAATGCCATCATCAAGAATGACATTGAGTTCATTTTGATGCAAAGAAAATCAGGTGGCTACCGTCAACCTACGGAGCGTCAACGCAAGCTCAGTATGATCTCAAAGGAGGAGTACGGCAAATGGTTCCAGCAATTCTGGAATATTACTGGCGCATCCACACGAGAGCATCCAGCTCCTTTTCCCTTAGAGCTTGCATACAGACTTGTCAGGATGTTTTCATTTTCCGGCGACACGGTGATTGACCCATTTTGCGGATCGGGCACAACAATGGTGGCGGCAATGAAGGCAGGACGCAATAGCATTGGCATCGACATCGATCCCGAATACTGCAAGATGGCTGAAGAACGTCTCCGCAAAGAGAACTCTGATATGTTTTCGTCAGCCACTCTCGAGTTCATCTATCCTGCCCAAGAAATCCAATCGAAACCAGCGGTGAGTGATAAGCGGGCAAAGTACTCGACTCGGAAGAAGAAGCTCTCCAAGCAACGAGCTTAGTTTTGTCTCCCTCTCCGTTCCTCCTCTTCACATAACGCGCAACACAACTCGCTTACTCATTTGTTGGAGGCGTGACATATTGAGTTCGCTAAACGGCTCGCACAGTTAATGGAAAGTCGTTGTGCTCGCTGTTTCTCTACCTTCATCGCCACTTCCTCCGCTCTCCGAACGCTGTAAAAACAAAACCCCCTCCCGCATTCACGGGAGAGCTCTTCTAAAATCCAAAATTCTAATCTCTAAATCCGAATTCCGAAATCTAAAATCCAAAATCCCCCAAAATCCTCAGTGCACTTTATCGCCGCCGCTGGTTGGAGGCTGGAAGCCAAAACTGCCGGCGGTCGGCTCGCCCTGAATCTTGATCTCACCGAACGTCTTCTCGTATTTCTGTATGTTGTCGGCGAGCGCGTTCACGAGGAGCTTCGCGTGCTGCGGCGTCGTGATGATGCGTGCATGGACTTTCGCCTTGGGAACGCCGGGGAGAACGCGCGTAAAGTCGATGACGAACTCTGCCGGCGAATGAGTGATGATGGCAAGATTCGAATAAATTCCTTCCGCTTCCTTCTCACCGAGCTCGATGTTGATCTGTTGTTGCTGACCATGATCGGCCATAATGTCTTCCTCTCAAAACAAATGCCCCTCGATTGTTTGAGGGGTATCTGCACTGCTGAATGATTACTTCTTCTTCCTAATTGCGTCGGATTTTTCGAGCGCCTTCTTTGCATCCTTCACCATGTCGGCATTGGCATACGCCGAGGCAAGATAGTCCCAGTAATTTGCTTCGTCGGGCTTCAGCTCCGTCAACCGCTGGAAATATCCTGCAGCTTTCTTGAAGTGTTCGATGTAGGATTTGTTGATCTCCTTCTTCGATCCGGGATCCTGGGCTGCCTTCTTCATGCGGTCTCCCAACTTCATGTGTGTCACAGCGATGTTCTGAAGCGCCGGCTCATAATCCTTATCAGCATCGAGAGCCTTTTCGAAATATGGAACTGCTTCCTTCAAGCTGTCGGTTTGCAGCAGGAGTACGCCGAGATTGTAGTTGTAGACTTTATTCGCGGGGTCCTTCTGCAGCGCAATGCGGATGGACGGTTTTGCTTGCTCGGCTTTGCCGGATCGAACGTAAAGATCGATCTCCATCGCCGCCAAATCGGAATTGTCAGGATACAGGCTTCGCGCTTGACCAATAGTTGTGAGCGCCTGAGTGTACAGCTCGCTTGCTTCCTGCTTGTTGCCTGCCGCTTCGGCGGTCTGAATTTTCTGATTGATCCAGTTATACTTTGCCGAATACGCGTCGATGAGTAACGCGTCAAGCGAGTGCGACTTTGTGCGATCAATCCCTTCCTTCAGTGTTGCGATTTCCGCATCATAGTCGCCGAGAGCAAACTGGTCGATTGCCAGATTTTGATAATTCATGGTGCTATCCGGTGATGCGGTAATAGCATCGCGATATGCCGTGATTGCAGCTTCGCGATACAAACGAATGCTGTCTTTCTTTGCTTCGGGCGCTTCACGAGCGAGTGTTACGCTGCGGTTATAGAGGCTTGCACCCTTGTTGAGCGAGACTTGCCATGCGTAAGTCCGCGCAAGAGTTATGTCCTTCTCGAATTCTTTAGCGTTCGTAGTAGCGGCTGCCTTATCAAGTACTTCGATGGCTTTCGGGATGTTGTCTTGATCGAGTTTGAGGCGTCCCAGAAGGTACAACGCTTCGGTATTCTGGGGGTTCTTCTCGATCTCGCGCATGAGCGCTGTATCGGCCTTCTCATAATTCTTCTGACTTATGTAGAGCTTTGCGCTCGTCATTTCGGATGAGCCGCACTGAAATCCGGTAAAAAGGAGGACGAGGAAAATAACGCTGATGCAAACACTCAGTAGTGGAAATTGTTTCATGATGGCTCCTGTGAAATGTAATCTACATTGTGCGATGAGACGGAAAGAATATACTGAAACAGGCATAAAGAAGCAACTTACCATGTGCGGATATTGTTCCATTCTTTGCATTTCTACGGGAATTTTGGTATATAGCGAGCGACAAACCCCGATGCAAGAAGATGCAGTGTGAATTTTGTAAGATTATCCGCGGTGATGCCGCAGCAGAGATCCTCTTCAGGAACCAACGCGCAATCGCAATCCTCGACATCAATCCGATCCACTATGGTCACGTGCTCGTCATGCCAAACAATCATGCGTCGACATTCCTCGACGTTCCCGATGAGGAACTTCACGATCTGATCAGTGTCACGAAAGTCGTCACGCAGGCGATGGTTGCTTCGCTTAATCCGCCGGGCTTCAACATTTTTTCCAACAACGGTCGGGCGGCGGGACAGTCGGTATTCCATTGTCATTTCCACATCACTCCGCGTTATGACGACGACAAAATCCAGTTCATTCTTAAGCTGAAAAAGTATGCGGACGATGAAATGGCGCGTTATGCCGAGCGCATCCGCCACTATATCGACACAAATCCCATTCACGAAATACACTAAGTATTACTTATGACAAGTCCTACGTTACAACCTCCAGCCGGTGGAGAAAAAATCACGATTCGTAACGGCCGTCTCGACGTTCCAAACCATCCCATCATCCCATTCATCGAAGGCGACGGCACAGGTCCCGATATTTGGCGTGCCTCGAGCCGTGTTCTCGACGCTGCCGTCAAGAAAGCCTACGGCGGAAAAAAGAGCATTGCCTGGATGGAAGTGTACGCCGGTGAAAAGGCGTTCACCATGTTCAACACATGGCTGCCGGATGAGACGGTGCAGGCGTTTCAAGAATATTTCGTTGGAATAAAAGGACCGCTCACCACGCCGGTGGGCGGAGGCATACGCTCGTTGAATGTGGCTCTTCGCCAGCTCCTCGATCTGTATGTCTGCCTGCGGCCCGTGTGTTACTTCGAAGGAGTCCCCTCGCCTGTGAAGCGTCCGGAAGCGGTCGACATGGTGATCTTCCGCGAAAACACGGAAGATATTTATGCCGGAATTGAGTACGCCGCGGGGACACCGGAAGCCCGGAAAATTCTCGACTTCTTCGCGAAGGAATTCCCGCAGCAGTTCAAGAAAATTCGCTTCGGCACGAGTGAAGCGGTCAACGATTGGTCGAAGCACATTGGAGGATCGGCACAGGCAGTTTGTGTCGGTGTCGGATTGAAACAAGTCTCGCAGCAAGGCTCGGCTCGGTTGATTCGTGCGGCGATCGGGTACGCGATCGATCACAAGCGAAAATCGGTGACGCTCGTGCACAAAGGGAACATCATGAAGTTTACCGAAGGCGCCTTCCGCGACTGGGGTTACGCTCTGGCGGAAAGCGAATTCGGCTCGCAGACCTACACGTGGCTGCAGTGGGAGCGGACGAAAAAGGAGAAGGGAAAGGATGCTGCCAATGCGGAGCAGAAAGCTGCGCTTGCATCCGGAAAAATTCTTGTGAAAGACGCCATTGCGGATAATACGCTTCAACAAGTCCTCACTCGCCCGGAAGAGTTCGACGTCATCGCAACGCTGAATCTGAACGGCGATTATTTGAGCGATGCGCTCGCTGCGCAGGTAGGAGGAATCGGCATTGCGCCGGGCGGGAACATTAATTATGTCACGGGACACGCCGTCTTCGAGGCGACGCACGGCACGGCGCCCAAGTACGCCAACCTCGACAAAGTCAATCCGGGCTCCGTTATCCTCAGCGGCGAGATGATGCTGCGCTACATGGGTTGGAACGAAGCCGCCGATCTTGTGATGATGGGAATCAAGAAGACGATTCGCTCCAGGGTTGTTACGTACGACTTCGCCCGACTGCTGAAAGGTTCGAAGGAAGTGAAGTGCTCGCAGTTTGCCGACGCGATTATCGCGAAGATGTGACAGTTGATTTGTACTGTCATCCCGAGATGCTTTTACTCGGAATCCACTGAGAAAGAAAAAGCCATTCCGATTCTTCGGAGCGGCTTTTGTGCTGCGATCTATATTTCAGGTCATCAACACTCCCGTCCCGCACGGCGCAGCAGCGGTACGGGATTTCTGATCAATTGACTTCGGATCCCTCCGCACATAAATCGTGCGTCGGGATGACGATTCTTCAAAGCGGAGTTAGCTTCTCCGCTTCGCGGGATCGCTAACTCCGGAAGAATCGTCACTTCATCAACAACATCTTCTTCACGCTCACGTAAGTTTGGCCCGGCGTTCCTTCTTCCTGGTCGCCGACACCTTCAGCCACGATGTGGTAGAAGTAGACACCCGAGGGTAGATTCGATGCGTCGAACTCTGCCTCCTGAGTGCCTTGGTCGAGCAACTCGTGATCCAATAATGAGGCAACCTCCTGCCCGAGAACGTTATAAACCTTCAGCGTTACGTACGCTTCCTCGGGAAGTGAGTACTCTATCGTCGTTGTCGGGTTGAAGGGGTTCGGGTAGTTGTTGTACACCGTGAGCGTGCCGGGCAGTTCAAGCTCCTCTTCGCCATCATACCCAGATGGTGTGTTGATCCGGATTCCCCTCTGACATCCATTAAATTGCACCGTCGCGAATTGTGTCTTTGTTTTCAGCCCGGAGATGAATGTGCCCGTGACAGCAACGCAGCAACAAGTGTCTGGCAACGGTCGAACCACAATGTCGTAGGGTATATCCTTCGGACTAAAATCGTATATCTCCGGGTAGCTACCTGGAACTTGATTGCCAGTAGCCTGATCTAAGCGTAAAGTTGCATAATTCAGTCCGGTTAGAGATGGCCCTTGATAGCTGCTGCCAGTCACAAGCACTTCTTTCTTGACGTCGCACACAGCAATTGCCCGCGCGATATCCGCCCCATTTATGCCGCTGTCATAGCGATGAACCCACATCGGGACCCCGCTCGGATCGTACTTAATTGTTGCGTAATCCAAGTTCGTAGTTGCGCCGATGAGGCGTTCGCTTGCACCCGTTACGTAAACGTTGCCGGCGGCATCCGTTGCCAGATCATAACCATAGTCATTCCTGCTGATGAAGTCATAGTGTTGCACCCAGCGGCCTCCGCCAGCTGGATATCCTATCGTGGTGTAATCCCAACGTTTAAGAGCCCCCATGTTACTCGCACCTACTACGAACAAGTCGCCACTATTATTAAACGTGATGCCGAAGCCGTAGTCATTCTTGGTATCAGCATCGTACCGATCACTGTAGACCAGTACGCCGCCACCAGAGCCAACCGGGCCAGGTGTGTACCTGACGGTCGCAATGTCCTGTAAGGTCCCAATGCCCCCACTCTCGCCGGTCACCGCAACATCACCCGTAACAGGATCTACGGCGATAGCGTATGCCTTGTCGGTCTTATTGGCCGTTCCATTATATGTCCTAGCCCACTCCGGGACACCTGTTGCGGCGTTGTAACAAATGGTGATGTAATCTATCCCCGTTCCACTAAAGCTCTCACCGGTGACGTAGACGTACGCACCAGCCCCATCGACTGCAATGGCGTATCCAGCATCTCTATGCGCGCCAGAAAAGGGAGGGGTGTAGATCACTGGCCACCATGGTATCAGGTTACCGCCTGGATCGTATCCGATTGTAACGATGTCGACGCCGCCATTAAGCGCTCCCTGGTTGCTCTCCCCGGTGACGTACACGTTTCCGCTGTTGTCAATAGCGAGGCTGTATGCCTTATCATTTCCATTCACCGGGCCGTTGTAGCGCTGCGGCCAGCCGGGCATCATCGCGCCTGCCTTGTTGTACCGGATCGTGACATAGTCGAACCCTGTCCTGCTCCCCGAGCTGTAGCCGGTCACGTATACATCCCCGTTGGCAGCAACCGCGAGGTTGCGGGTCATCTTACCGGCAACGGTCGGGATCTTGAAGCCCATGTCATTAAACACGTGTGCGTTACTGTAGAGCGCCGTCCAGCTATCGCAAGGGCCGCCGCAATTTGCAGCAGTTCGCTCACCAAAAATTGCCAATCCTCCTAAGAGCGAGGTGCCGGCGGGTGGGGTGGGGAGATTTGCATTGGAGTACGCATTGAACACGGTTATTAGGATGCCACTCGTGATGTCAATCCTGAGGATCTCCCCTGTTCCGATGCTCCCTGTCCAAAATGTCCGTTTGTCCGGATCCAAATTCAGAGCAAAGAATCCGCCTGGGCCGGCGATTGGGTACTGCTGCTGCTGAGTACCTGCAGCGTTCAGACGATAAACACCATTATTCGTCGCGACGAGTACCTCGCGGGTGGATGGGATGATGCGTAGCGCATAAGCTTGGGTTCCGGCGGGAAAGGCGTAGAAGATTGAGCAGGCGCTGCTGAGAAGATCGAATGTCATGATCACGTTATCTTCACCTGTGTAATATAGCGTGTGTTGGTCCGCCGCAAGATCCATCCAATCGATACCGTTGTGGGTGTAGGAGGCCCACGCAGTGCACGCAGGGGGGAGGTTGTATGTATTTAAAAGGTTGCCGTTGGGATCGAACTGTCGGAGCGGACCGAAATTATCACCCACTAAAATGTTACCGTCACAATCGATAAGACAGTTTTCAGGCCTGTCAAAAGTACGCATGCCCGCCCACAAATACACCGGCATATTTCCCATATTATCGAACTTGGTCATCGTATACGCATTCCAGTTCGTTGCATAGAGATTACCCGCGAGGTCGAAACACATGCCAGTCTCTAAATTAGTACTACCGATAGTTGCGTGGAGTGTTTGCAACAAATGTCCTCCGGCGTCGAATCGCGCAATGATTCCATTTTGAAGTCCTGCAAATACCTCGCCTGTGGCAAATTTCTGTCCGATCGCAAATCCAGGAGCCAAAATACATAAAAGCGCCAGATACATGAGAATGTTGCTGCATCTTGCCGCAACATCAAATGGACAGATAACAATACTTCGTAAAATATTACTTGCCTTCATGGTAGCCCCTTTCATGCAATTGTGATCAGAATAGTTTGTACTGAAAAGGTCGATTCGAGAGTTGTCGCCGGAAATCCGGCAACATACACTTCACACACTCAACGTGTGTACTTTACCAATGATGAGGCTGACAGGATTGCGCGGAAGCTAATTTAAAATTAGCTCGGGAGGAGATGTCCTCTCTGTCAGGTCGAAATGCTCTAAGGATTCGATGAGCGTCCGTGTGCCCCCGGACAAATAGCGTGGAAATATAGGTGCAATGTACCTCGAGGCTGGAGGAAAGTCAAGAAAAAAGTGCACGCTTGGAAAATAAACTTTGTCGCGAGGTAAACCAAATGCCAGCCGATAAAGTCTGCATTTCCGCGCAGCACGATCTCTTCTTTTCGGCATGCATTCTCCATTTCACCAACGCGATGGTTCCTCGCGTATACTCCACCTCGTGCGGCGGCCTGGCTGCAAAGCGTGGAGAATCCTCTTCCATTCCTTCCTGCACTTCGTTACCGATCAGATGGCACTCTTGCTTTCTTCGGAGTCGGTCTTTCATTGCTCGGGAGTCTTCCACCTCATGTGGAAGGCAAGAAAACGTTCTTCGCAGAGGCGCCAAAACCCCCATGCTGCTAAGTTGTTTTTCGACAATTACATAGCTGCGCGAGAACGACTCTTTCCACCTTATGTGGAATGAAATCCACCCGAGGTGGAATCACTTCCACCTCATGTGGCAAGACCTCTACCTTTCTTCGCACAGATTCCAATCGAGGTGGAACAAGTTCTTCCATCCTTCGCAGGAGTGCGAGCATCGATGGATACTCGTCCGGTGTGCTTCGCGGCACGTCGAATAATGATGTGCGTGTGATGGAAAGGCTCGGATCCGTAGTGTGCATCACGCAGCCGTTGCCTTCAGTTTCTTTCCCTTTTATATTCGCACATGAGTAACCGGCTCCCGAATTAATCGGGACGGTCGTCGATGTTCAATTAACAAAACGAAAGGAGGGTTTTATGGCCACAAGCCAACCCAAACCGCTTTCTCCCACAGCAGTCCAAGCCGATGAGGACGGGTTCATTGCCCTCAAGGAGATGGCAGCGGACTACAAGCCGGCGAATCAGACCTACACCGTGCAGGCCGTGCAAGCGCTGGTCGATGCGCTCAGTGCAGCGCACGAGGCAGAAAAGCTTGCCGGTGACGCTCTGAAGGCAAAGCGCGATGCCGCCGTTGCGGCAGAGCTTGCCTTCCACCAGGCGATGCTCGGTGTGAAGGAGCAAGTAATCGCACAGTACGGCAAGAATTCCGATCAGGTCGCGTCGCTCGGACTCAAGAAGAAGAGCGAGTACCGGCGGCCGGTGAGGAAGACGAAAGCGACGGAAGTAAGGAACGCCGCGTAGCAAGAGAATCTTTTCCCAATTCTCCAATGATTGGGCCCAAGAGGGAGATTGCGGGAGAAGGGAGGCAGGCTCTAAATATGCAGTGAGCCTGCCTTTTATTTTTCAAAGCCCTTAAGACTATTTCAACAATAACATTTTCTTCACGCTCACGTACGTTTGGCCCGGTGTTCCTTCTTCCTCGTCGCCAATTCCTTCTGCAACGAGACGGTAGAAGTAGACGCCTGACGATAGGTTAGTCCCATCAAACTCGGCGCTCTGCTCACCCTGATCTTGTAATTCATTTTCCACTAATGTTGCCACTTGCTGACCTAAGGTGTTATACACTGTTAGCGTCACGCGAGCATCCGCAGGAAGCACGTAATCAATCGTGGTCACTGGATTGAACGGATTCGGATACGCATCATACAATTGGAATTGGTATGCTTCTTCTCCATTCAGGCCCTCTGCAGGAGCAGTGATGTCGGGAGGCGGAGGATTGGGTTTAAGAAGATTAGCCGTATAACAAAACCTTCCAATTATACCATCCGCCCCAGGACGAGGTTCATGAAATGCGACAGTATAACCTTCAGTTTTATGCTTTACGTTTACTACGCCATTTCCGACCATGTCGATATCGAGGATAGCACCAGTGAAATCAAAAGGAGCCAATGTCTTAGGAATGGGAGTCTTCCACTGCTCGACGATACATTCCTTCGCACATGAATCCAAGTTTGCAACTTCACATATAGGTTTTACGATCCGCTCATAGTGTGGACGATTACGTATAACGACAGGCACTGAAATAGTGTCCTTAGGCATCTGTGGCAAACCTCGCTTAGCGGCGGCATCAGGGATAGCTCTATTTGAGCTTATGGCATCGTCGTTTATTGCCATCGGTGCCTCTGTAATGAACATGCGATTTCTAGGAATAGTGGGCGAGGGGAAAGGAGCAAACAAGCCATTGGGGTCTTTGTAAAATCCCGTAGCTGAACAGCACAATGTGTCAAAAAGCAGAGAATTAATGGGATTGGCTTGATTCAGCCTTACGATGCGAACACTTCCATCATTAGGCGTTGGTCCCGATGCCCAGACTTGCCATGGAAGTTGTGCGCTCACCACTGGTGGAGCCGCGAGATGCCTCGTATGTATGGCATTGAAAGTATCCACTCCACAAGGACCAAATGGCGCAAAAGAGAGTGACGCTCCGCCAACACTAGGCATTCTATAGATATATTCAGTTCCATTTTCAGTTGCAGCGATCCAGACAAATCCACCATTTTCGTCAACAAAAAATGCATCCACCTTTCCGACGGGTAACTTATATCTCTCTACAATAGCGGAGCCGAATTTCGGGATGAGAGCAAAAATGTATCGTCTCTGTGGACGCGTGGAAAACCATAACTTCGCGACACTCGTAAAAGCAATACCATTCACTGCATCACTGATTGTCACTTTAGGCTGCCACTGTATATCCCAGGGTGTGCCAAGACTATCAGGGATCCTGTATGAGTAATGTATACATGGTGCTGGGGGGGGAAGTGCAGGATGTACCACAGCGTTAATGGTATGGCGATTCGGATCCGTAAACCAAACGGGAAGTAGTGGTAGGCCATGTACTGCGAATGATTTCCGAGCGTATGTTATTTTGAACGGTGTGGATTTAGTAGTCTCCGTTGGCGAGGTAGGGAACTCGCACTCATGAAGGAGGATGGGATCGCAGGTATTGCAATTCTTGGGCATGGTAAGATGACCGATTCTGGCCTGATCAAATTCAGTGAACCACATATTTTGCGGGATTTTTTTGGGGGCTTCCTGACTCGTCATGCCCTGAATGTTCGGAGCGGTCGGTATGAGCCAGCGCTGGAGCTGCATGACTGGTCTGTCCGACGTAGCCTGGACAGGATCGCAAGCGGTGACCGAGACGCCGATGCTGTCCAGGCCGACCCCATTGTACATGATCAAGGGACTGGGATCGACGTGCTCGAAATGGAATGTGACCATCCCCGATAGGGCCGTGACCGTGAAGGGGATAGTTTGCGGGACCCAGGTGTTCCACAGGTCCCCGCCCGCTGCGGAACGGATCGTCGGCCCGGCCGGAGTGGCGCCGGTGAGCGTCACGGCGATGCGGCTGATGGGTGAGTTGGTACCCTGGCTGGCTTCGGAAGAAATGAAAAAGGACAGTTGGTAGGACTGTCCCGGCGTGAACCCGGCGACGGTCTGTTCCACGTAGCTATTACCGGGGCCGCAATAGCCCAGCACGCCGCCATCCAAATTGATGAACTGGTTGCCGTAGGGGGTGGGGCCGTAGGGAGCGCTATTGTGAAACACGGAGCCATAGCCGCCGTTCTTGACGTAGTTCCATCCGGTGATGCTGATGGGGGGGCCGGTGCAGTCGCTGCTGTAGCCTGGGGCCCAACTGTCGATTTCAAAACTGCCGTTGACGAAGGTCTGCGCCTGGGCTTGAAGGGCAAACAGTACGAGTAGCATAGCCGATGTGCCAATCCAAAGATTAGCGAGGAGGGTCGATACCACCGCCCTCCTCAGAATCTGTAGTAGAGAGTTGTTCATAAATCCTCCTATGGATGGTTAATAGGTGAACGGTTAGTTTGTTAATTGGCGCTTGAAGGCATACTCGTATAGTGTTCTACACTTCACACACTCAAGGTGTGTACTTCACCAATGATGAGGCTGACAGGATTGCGAGGAAGCTAATTCAAAAAAAATAGCTCGGGAGGAGATGTCCTCTCTGTCAGGTCGAAAAGCTCTAAAGGATATGATGAGCGTCCGTTTGCCCCCGGACAAATAGCATGGAAATGTAGTTGCAATGTAGGTCGATGCCGGAACAAAGTCAAGAAAAAAATGCACGCTAGGAAGAATCTTTGTGAAAGGGAAATCGAATGTCGGCGGATGAAGTCTGCATTTCCGCGCAGTTACTTTGCTTGGTAACAAAAAGCCGTCACGGGATTCCGATGGCGGCTCTTGTGCTTCGATCTATATCTCAGATCCCGCTACAAAGAGAGTGGCGGAATCGGTCACTTGATCATCAACATCTTCCGCGTCTGTAGGAACGATCCCGCTTCGAGCCGGTAAAAATACACGCCGCTCGGCATATTCGTCGCATCCCACGAAACCGTGTATTCCCCCGGCTCTTTCACTTCATTGAGCAGTGTTGCTACGTCTCTTCCCAACATATCGTAAACTCTCAGCGTCACCAATCCAAAATCCAAAATCGAAAATCTAAAATTTGTTGTCGGGTTAAACGGATTGGGATAGTTCTGCTCCAGCACGAATGTCGTCGGAACTTCTCTTCGTTCTCCACTGTGCACTTCGAGCGTCAATTTTTTCGCTGACCGTTCATCGATAGTGATAGTGCTTGAACCGGCCATCGTGATACTGTTGACCGTTGTCTGTAACGTGACCTCGTTGATCGCCGTCTCTGAGATATTCCAACTGATAGTCAGAGGGTACCGTACGCCCTGGAGGAGTATCGGAAGAATCGATCTGCTTTTCGGCGCAATGGCTTCGACGTAGCGTTGCGTTTGGAATCGCACATCGAAGACTCCATCCGGCGGCAGCGGCGGCATTTCGTACTGTCGCGGGTTGAGCTCGCTCGATGTAAAATACAGCGACTGTTTTCTGCCGGAGGCATCACCGATCGTCATCGAATTGAATGATGATGGTGCACGAGCTGCATCCGACTTCGCCTCTCCCGCTGTGCCGCTGTTCAGGATAAGATTGCCATTGCCATTGACATTGATCCAGTATCCGCCGCGTGGACGCAGCGAATCCGCAACAAAATAGGCTGAATTGAATCCAAAGAATGACGAAGAGATGATGCCCGGCGGTACCGACGTAATCGACGATGCCGCAATTGGCGCTGAAAGAGCGCCGATCATATTCCAACCGGATGTCACCGGGATCGTGTCTGTAAGAATTAAATCGCCGGTATAGGTGGTCTTCTGCGCACCATCGAACTTCAGCCAATAGCCGATCCCGGGATACAGGGTGTCGCTGACGACATACGAACTGTTGTAGGTGAATGCCGAGGATGTCGCGCCGGGAAAGAGCGTCGTCTTCTGTCCATCCGAAACAAGGAGATGAACGGAAAGCAAATTCCATCCGCCATAAACATCCGGATCTTGTACGATTGAAAACGGTTGATCGCTCAGGTCGACCGGCTGTCCCGCAGAGGCATCGCTGATGCGGATGATCCCTTGTGTGGTTGCGATGTTCGGAACAGTCCAGAGATAGGAGAGGGTTGAAGCCGTGATGTTGTCTGCGATGAGGTTCCAGCTCGCGCCGCTGTCGAGGGAATACTCCAGCTTTACCGTGCTGATGAATTTCTCCGTCCATTGGATCGCGATTGTCTCTCCGCCGCCGTAGGCTTCTCCGCCATGTGGAGTGGTGAGGCTCACCACGGGTGGCCGGTAGAGCTTGCGCTGAAAGACACCGTTGCCGAAGGTCGCCGCACGAAGCACGCCGTTAGCGCGTGAGATTCCTACATCGAGCACCATTGCCGGTATCATGCCGGCACTAAAATCTTCCCACGTCGCGCCGGAATTCGATGAGTGGTAGACGCCGAGGTCCGTTCCAACGTAGACTTGTATGGGATCCAAAGAATCCACGACAACTGATTGGTGAGGGATGTCGACACCGGAAGAAATGTTCGTCCACGTTTGTCCGAGGTTTGTCGTGCGGAAGAGATGTCCTGTTCCGTATCCGGAGAACGTCACGTATGCAATTTTACTGTCGGTCGGATCGAACTCAATATCGGTTGGATACCGATTCGGCAAACCCGTAGAAACGTTCTGCCACGTTTGACCGCCGTTGGTCGTTGCAAAGACTGCAAATGTCGGTGACTGCGAGGCGGATGAACCCGTTCCTGCCATCAGCGTATTCGGGTCTGTGTACGAAACGCCAATACACGAGATCTTTGTCCCGTTGAGTGCAACTCCGTTATTCGTGGGAACCCAGTTATCTCCTCTGTCGGTAGTCTTGTAGAGAATCTTTGCGCCCGCGTAAAGAATCGACGGCGTAGAGTATGAAATGGCGAATGGTGCGATGAAATTTGCAGCCGTTGAGCTGCCGGCACCGACGATGCCATTGGTAATCGAGCGCCAGGAGGCTCCACCGCTATTGGATCTGGAAATGGTCAGGTAAATATACTCCTCGTACATGATGTTCTGATTCGTTCGATCGATGGCATTCCATCCGCCATCGCCACCGTCAACTTTATTCCAGGTTGTCGACCCCTCGTACTTAACGGCGCCATTATCCTGGAGACCGCCGAGGGCAATCGTCGAGTCGTAGGATGAATTTGCGAAGCCGTTGTAGAATTGTGTGGTCACCAATCCGCCGTTGCATCCGAAAAACGTATTGCCTCCATCGGTTGTCTTGAAAACTCCTCCATCGCATCCGAAGTAGATCGTTTTTGTACTGATCGGATCGAATGCAATTGCGTGATGATCGGCATGAGCATACCAATCCTGACCTTCAGGCCCTCCGGCGGGAACCGTACCCATGAAACCCGCTCCCCAATCCGATTTTCGCTTGAGAGTGTCACCATTATCGGTGGAAAGGTAGATGTCGAGGCCCGCACAGTAAAGCGACTCCGGCGTATGAGGATTGGCGGCGATGACGTTGTCGTACCACCCCTGCCCGGCGACGTAGTTAGTCGAGTTTGACAACGACCACGATGCGCCCGCATCAACCGATTTGTAGAGGCCGATGATGCTGCCTGAGTTTCCGTCGGCGATCCCTGCGTAGACTACGAATGATACCGTGGGGGAGAGTGCCAGCGACGTTCGCCCGAAGTTGCTGGAAGGCAATCCGTTCGTGAGTTTATTCCATGTGGCTCCTGCATCTATAGATTTGTAGAGACCCGGATCGGAAGTCGAATTCAAATTTCCATGAGCGGCATAAACGGAGCTTGTATCATCGGGATCCATAAGAATGTCCATTGCCATCAGATGTGTGGATACCTTTACCCAATGAAGTCCAGCATCCGCCGACTTGTAGACTCCTTCACTCGTTGCCGCGTAGAGCGTATTGGTGTTGAGGGGATTAATGATGATTTTCTCGACCGCTGTAAATTGCGGCAGTGTCCAGGTCAAATCGGTCTGACTCCACGAGCTTCCTCCATCTGTCGAGCGGAGAATCCCAATTCCATACGACGACCGTGCGCCGGGAGTTCCTACTTGTCCCGAATGATAAAAACTGACCTCGCCGGTACCGATGTACATGTTGTTCGGGCTCGCCGGATCGATCGCGATCGTACTAATCGAGAGAGCGTTGAATCCGGTATTCACATACGTCCACGCACTTGCGCCTTCACCGCCGGTTGTGGATTTCCACAATCCTCCGCTTGCAGATCCGGCCCACACAATGTTTGTATTCTGTGGATTGACTGCGAGAGAGAGCATTCTTCCACCAACGTTATTCGGGCCGATTGAAACCCACTGTTGCGGATCTCCCGAAGCCGAGAACGTTTGTTTTTCCTTCCTCATCTTCGTCTTTGCATACAAGACGGCTTTCTGAAAAGCTCCTGCCGGAATGTAGTCGAATGGAAGCGCGCGCTGCGAGTACCACCACTCGAACATTTCCTGCGCGTGGTCCTCTCCTTTCTTCTCTCTCTTGTTGGCCGAAGGATCGTGCGTGATATAAAAGCCGAGGATGAAACAGAGACAGGCAGATATCGAAAGGAATATTTTTTTCGTCATGGCGACGCCGGGCTTCTTCACTCTATAATATATTTCTTCTTGAATCGAAATGCAACGCTCTACCTTGCAAAAGTGTGCGTTTTTTCATACGTTTGATTGGAATTCATTCGGCCTACAGCGCGAAGGTATGACCACGGAAAGCCCGCTGATCGAACAAGAAGAAGAACAGGATGTCCAGACCACGATTCAAGAGCCTGTAAAGGTCATCCTTTTCAACGATGAAGTGCATACTTTCGAAGAAGTCATCGGGCAGATCATCAAGGCGACGGGCTGCGATCGTGCGAAAGCGGAGACTCTCACATGGGAAGTGCACAACAGCGGCAAAGCAATGGTCTTTACCGGATCCATTACGCGCTGCATGGAAGTGAGCCACGTGCTCGAAGAAATAGAACTCATGACACAAATCGAGGTGTGAATGGTAGGACAGGACTCCTGTCCTGTCCGGTGCGGAAAATAAAATCTTTGAGGAGATTCGAATGCCAAGAGTAAAAGAAGCGCAAGTGCTCTACGATATAAAGGGACGGAAGACGCACGTCGTTTTGCCTTATGAACTGTACGCAGAGATGCTTGAACGATTGGAAGATACTGAAGACTTACGATTGATGAAAGAAGCGGAGACCGATGAGCCGAATATCCCATGGGAAGAAGTAAAGAAGAGACTTCATCGCAAAGAAGCACATCGATGACGTCTTTCGAAATTAGAAACCAGTTCCTAAAGTTCTTCGCCGAGCGCGGCCATACGATTGTGCCCAGCTCGTCCGTCATTCCATATGATGATCTGACGCTGCTGTTCACCAACGCGGGCATGAATCAATTCAAGGATGTCTTCCTTGGAACCGGCAAGCGCGAGTACGTGCGCGTTGCCGATTCGCAGAAGTGCATCCGCGTGAGCGGCAAACACAACGACCTCGAGGAAGTCGGGCGCGATACGTATCACCACACGTTCTTCGAGATGCTCGGCAACTGGTCGTTCGGCGACTACTATAAGAAGGAAGCGATCGCGTGGGCGTGGGAATTACTGACGAAAGTATGGGGGTTGGAAAAGAAGCGTCTCTATGCAACCGTCTACGAGAGCGACGACGAAGCAGAACAGTTGTGGAAAAAAGTTACCGACATCGATCCGTCGCATGTTCTTCGCTTCGGGAAGAAGGATAATTTTTGGGAGATGGGGGAAACGGGCCCGTGCGGACCGTGTTCCGAAATTCATATCGATCTCACCGACGATTACTCCGGCTGCAAGCTCGTCAACGCCGGCGACGCGCGGGTGATGGAAATCTGGAACCTCGTCTTCATACAATATAATAGAGACGAGAAAGGCACGCTCACGCCGCTGCCCTCGAAGCACGTCGACACCGGCATGGGCTTCGAGCGCATCTGTGCAGTGCTGCAAAAGAAAAGCTCTAACTACGAGACAGATGTTTTTACGCCGATCTTGAAGCGGATCGAGGAGATCAGCGGGAAGAAGTACTCGGAAACGACAAAGTCAAAAGTCAAAAGTCAAAAGTCAAAATCTGGTTCGGAGTCGGAAGTTGATGTTGCTATGAGAGTGATCGCCGACCACGTTCGCATGCTGGCGTTCTCGATTGCGGACGGAGGGATTCCTTCCAACGAAGGACGCGGCTACGTAATGCGGCGAATCCTCCGTCGTGCTGCGCGCTTCGGTCGCACGCTTGAAATGCACGAGCCGTTCATCTACAAAGTTGTAGAAGCGGTTGTTAAGTCGATGGGGGAACAATATCCTGAGATTCGTGAGAAACAATTGCACATTGAGCGGATGATTAAGGGGGAGGAAGAGAGTTTTAATGCGACGCTGGATCGTGGCATTAAGCATTTTGAGAATGAAGCATTTGGAAACGCACTTATCACGGCGGCTCATGCTGATGGATTTCAGATTATGAGAACTTCGAATGCGTTCTGGGGAGAGACACCTCCGACCGAAATTAATTTCTTTAATATGCGTTTCTTTAAGGACTCTAAGCAAATCGCAGAATACAAGTTCGAGCAGTTGAGAGATGGTGCTTGGAAACAAATCCTGAAAACACAACCAATGATTTCTGGAGAAGATGCATTTAAATTATTTGATACATACGGCTTCCCGCTTGATCTTACTGAGATGATGGCAAGAGAGCGTGGGTTGATGGTGGATACCGGCAGGTTCACTGAGTTGATGGAAGAACAGAGAAGACGCTCAAGGAAGTTAAAAGAAATTCCAACGGGTGTTTACCTCGGTGGTGGTACGAAACCTGTAGAGACAAAATTTGTAGGTTACGAACAGCTGGAAGTTATCCCTGGAATTATAGACGTCAAATTGGGCTCTGATAACTCGGTCGAAGGTATTATCCCCGAATTTACTCCATTCTATGTTGAATCCGGCGGGCAAGTTAGTGATACCGGATCTCTGAAAGTTAACAATCATAGATTTCAAATTATCGATGTTAAGAAAGTCGGCAATCAAGTCTTACACCTATTAGAGCCTGGTGCCCGTTGGACAGAAGAAAGAGAATTATTGGCAGTAGTAGACAAACCTCGCCGCCGCAACATCGAACGCAACCACACCGCTACGCACATTGTCCACGAGGCGTTGCGGCATGTGCTTGGCTCGCATCTTCACCAGCAAGGCTCGCTCGTGGATGATAAGCATCTGCGCTTCGACTTCAACCACTTCGAAAAAATATTACCCGACCAAGTAACGGCTATTGAAGAAATCGTCAATGAAAAAATCAGTCAATCAATCGATGTCTACGCTCTCAACGATCCCAAAGAGTGGCTGACGATCGAGCAGGCGAAGGCAAAGTATCCGAACGTGAAAATGTTCTTCGGCGATAAGTACGGCGACCGTGTCCGCATCGTCGAGATCGATCCAAAATTTTCAGTTGAATTATGCGGCGGTACGCATGTGAAGAACACACGCGAGGTCGGTCTCTTCAAGATCATCTCGGAGTCGAGCGTGGCAAGCGGCATCCGTCGTATCGAAGCGGTTACCGGCGAAGGGCTCAACCAATACATCCGGAAGCAAATCGAAAAAATCGGTGAGCACGACAACCACATCCAAAAGCTCATCGAGGAGAAAGAACGTCTCGAGAAGCAGCTTGGCGAGTTTAAGAAAGTCGAAACCTCTTCTCGTCCGTCGCTCGGCTCGGTTACGATGCCATCCGATACGATATCGAAAAAGGAACTCGATGCCGTCGAGCAGGCTCTCCATCAGCGCGAGCAGACGATCGAGCTTTTTGCAAAATCCACACAGGACTTGAAGAAGGAACTCAGCAAGTTCCGCGTGAAGGAAGCGTCGTCCGGAATCGAGAGTGTCATCGCCAGCGGCGTTGCGGTCGATGGCTTCAAAGTCGTCTCTGCAAAGATCGATGCCGGCACTGCCGACGAGCTGAAGAGCCTCGGCGACGCGCTCCGTGCGAAGCTCACGTCGGGCGTCGGTGTTCTCGGCGCAGTGGTCGATGAGAAAGTTGCGTTAGTCTGTGTCGTCACCGACGATTTGATCAAAAGCAAAAACCTGCAAGCCGGGAAAATTGTCGGCGAGATCGCAAAGCGTGTCGGCGGCGGCGGCGGCGGCCGGCCGCATCTTGCAACCGCCGGCGGCAAAGATATCGCGAAGCTCGATGACGCGTTGAAGGAAGCTCCGGCAATAGTGCAGTCGATGCTTAACAAGTAAAAAGTAAAAATTCAAAAGTAAAAAGTAAAAATAAAGACACTACTCGATCAAACCATTTTTTTAATTTTGAATTTCTAATTGCTGGATTCAATGAGCAAGTGCAACACGTCGGTTAAAGACTTCGCGTGGTGTTTGATAATGTAATATTTTTCTTGGTCTGTTGTTCATGCGTCGTTCTAAACGTTTCACATCAGCATTGGAGACAGCGTCGAAGTTT
>JACOSY010000006.1 GCA_016178595.1 Ignavibacteria bacterium | reverse complement strand
ACAAACTTCGACGCTGTCTCCAATGCTGATGTGAAACGTTTAGAACGACGCATGAACAACAGACCAAGAAAAATATTACATTATCAAACACCACGCGAAGTCTTTAACCGGCGTGTTGCACTTGCTCATTGAATCCAGCTGTTTGAATTAAATCAAATGGTAGCCGCAATGCAACATAACATTATATATACGCATTGCGTTTTGATTTCTTTTCACTCCGCGCACGCAAATCCCTCCAAGATACTTGATCCACAAAGAAAAGTCAACGCTGCACTCACACCGGCACTCTTCTCATTTGGCTTGGGAGACCCTTCGACTTCGCTCAGGGTGACGTCATGCTGAGCGGAGTCGAAGCATGGCGTTGAAATTAGGGCAGTACACTCCCACCCTGCGCCCACACTTCTTCTGTCGCAACAACTGTCAGATGATCTCCTATCGAGTACAAGTAGCCAATAACGAGTAACTAATAACGGATAACTTCCTTCATCATCCTTCCTCTTCAATCACCCACGGCTCGAGCAGCTTCTCGTCCAACCCTTCAAGGAAGCGTGACGGTTTGGTGAGAATCGTTCCCGTTTCCCGGTCGTAGATATTGATGGGATACGTGATGAAAAGATTTTCCTTCGCGCGCGTGCAGGCGACGTACATGAGCCGCCGCTCTTCTTCCATCTCGTCGACGTCATTGGCGGCGCGGGTTGTGGGGAAACGGCCGTCGAGCGCGTAGAGGATGAAGACGCTGTGCCACTCGAGTCCTTTGGCGCTGTGAATCGTCGACAGTGTCAGGTATTCGTCATCGTGACCGGGGGAGGAAATGTCCGTGATGCTCTCGTTCGGCGGCTCGAGCGCGAGGTCGGCAAGGAGGTTATTCACGTCTTTGTACCGTGCGGCGATCTGTTCGAATGCGTCGAGGTCTTTCTTGCGCTTGGTGTGATCGTCGTACCGCTTCTTGAAGATCGGATGGTAGTAGGTAATGATGCGCGAAACTTTTTCTGCGGGATCGTACTTCTCGGGTACAATCAACTTGAGAGTCTCGAATAACTCTTTTATATGCGCCGGGTATGAATTGTACTCCTTCCAGAAGGAAGACGCCGATGTGGATGCATGGCGGTGAAGGATATCGTCGATGATTTTCTCAGCCGTTCGTGGACCGATTCTATCAAGAAGGAGAAGAATGCGGTTCCACGAGACGACGTCTCTCGGATTTTCCAGCACGCGCAAGTAGGCAATCAAGTCTTTCACATGCGAGGTCTCGATGAACTTGAAGCCGCCGTATTTCACAAACGGGACGTTCGCTTTCGTCAGCTCGATTTCGAGATCGAACGAGAGGAAGGAGGATCGGAACAGAACGGCGATGTCGTCGAGCGGGATATTCTGCTCGCGAAGCTCGAGGATTTTCTGGACGACGAATTTGGATTGGCTGTTTTCGTTCTCCGCGATGACGAGCTGCGGGAGCGAGCCTTCCTTCTTGTGCGTGAAAAGCTGTTTGGTATATTTGTGTCTTGTCATTTATCTCAGCAGGCGACGTAGCGTCACGTCGCCTTCGTTAAGAAATTGGTAGGACAGGACTCCGTCCTGTCCGGACAGAACAGGGGTTCTGTCCTACCACAACGTTCTTATGGCTGCTTCTGCCTGAAAATTCCGAACTGGACAATCACCATCGGTCCGAAGATCGTTCGTTCGATCCTCACGCTGCCGGGTTTCAGAGAGCCGTCGTTCGAATACCACGCACGCGGCAGCTTGGGATCGTGCACCTGCCGCACTTCCGTGTATGTCTGGCTCACCTGTAACATGCCGGAGGGCGGAACACTCCCCATAATGATAATGGGATGATTGATGTAAAACGAGCTGAACCCGCTGAACAGATTCGATGTGCTTGCCAGCTCCCCTACCGACGCCTTCTCCGGCAATTTTGTACTCACAACGACGACATCCCGGACTCCGCAATCGATCATTGCCTGCAGTGCCGCCTCGAACCCGTTTGATTGCAATTCTGTGTAATGCGAATTCTCGCTCGAACGTATCGGGTACGTCGAGAAGATTGCATTCCCGCCTTGCCTGTTGTTGAGTGTGATCGTTTCGCCGAAAACGTTCCGCATTTCAGCGGTGTTGGTCAGCGCTTCAACGATATCGACTCGTGTCGAAAGGCCGGGGTAGCGTGTGATTCCCTGCAGCGCCAGGACGTCGATCTTTTCGCGCTTCAGCTCGCTCGCAAATTGCGTCACGTCGACGTTCTCGATCTTCTTCGTATAGGATGAAAGGTCGAGTAAGGCAACCTGTAGCGTTATCTCAGGCTCGGTCGGCTTCTTCTCCTTCGTTGTGCCGGGTTTTATCGGAGGCTCTTCCTTCTTCACTTCCTGCGTTGAAGGACAGCCGAGAAGAAAAACTGCAAGCAGAATTGTCAAGAGAACTGCGAGGCGTGTTTGCATTGACATTGAATAGTGTAAGATTGCTGGCGGGAATTGGTTTTGCATGTCTCAGTCGAGCGCTCTTTGTAATATCTCATTGGCAACGTTCAGGATCGCCTGCGTGCTGCGATAGTTTTCTTCCAACTTGATGACTTTGCACTCTCGGAATTCCTCCGGGAAATCAAGAATGTTGCGGATGGAAGCGCCGCGGAATGCGTAGATCGATTGTGAGTCGTCACCGACGACCATAACGTTCCGGTGTTTGTATGCAAGAAGTCGGACAATCTCCGATTGAAGCTTGTTCGTGTCCTGGTACTCGTCGACCATGATGTACTTGTAGCGGTTCGATACATCCGCCCTGATCGATTCCTGTTCCTTCAACAATCGTACAAGATTCAAAAGCAGGTCGTCGTAGTCCATGAGGTTGTGCGACTTCTTGTACTCGGTGTACATGTCATGCACTTTTCGAATGTCTGATTCGAGCTCGAGGTAGTGCGGATAGTCTGCCGCAAGGAGATCGGCAACGGGCGTGACGGTATTGATCGACCGGCTGTGGAGATCGTAGAGCGTTTCTTTGCGGGGGAAGCGGCGCTCCTTCGTGTCGAGCTTCAGCCGTGTACGGATGAGGTTCACGACATCTTCCGCGTCACCCTGATCGAGGATCGTAAAGCTGCGGTCGTACCCGAGGAGCGGTGCATGTTTCCGGAGCGTAAGATTTGCGAACGAATGGAATGTTCCTCCTGCCACCTTTTCGCACCGGTAATCGAGAACGATCGAAGCACGGCGAAGCATCTCCTGTGCCGCCTTGCGTGTGAAGGTGAGGAGAAGGATGTGTTCCGGCTTCACGCCAAGCTCAACCATAAACGCAACGCGATACACGATCGTGCGCGTCTTCCCCGTGCCCGCGCCAGCAACGATGAGATGCGGGCCGTTCACAGACGTCGCCGCTTCGTACTGCGCAGGGTTCAGCTCGTTCTTGTAGTCGATCTGGAATTGCTGCGGATGGACAAGATGAAGCTCGCCCGCCGGTTTTTTGAGTGTGTATTTTTTCATATGATGATGCAACCGAAGAGATGAGTACCCGGGATGGCAGAAACCCTTCTCACATACTCGTATACTTCTTGAATCAATATATCAAATGCGGCAGGAAATGGCAATGAAAAGATGTTCGCGGGCCGTTAAAGAGATCGCGCAGCTTCCGCATGGTAGACCATTTTCTCTTTATGCCTTCGTGGTTCCTTTTCGACCACAAAGACACGAAGACACTGTGAGTTAAAGAATTATTCGACGAATCCCGTCTTTGATCAACGGTACATTAAAGTTGATTAGAAGCCCTAACCGATGACCGGTCAGTTTTAAATACGTAAGCAACTGTGCATCAAAAAGCGGCATCATTGTTTCGACGGCTTTGAGCTCAACAATAAGTTGTTCTTCGACGAGGATGTCAAGTCGAAAGCCTATATCAAACCTAACAGTATCGTAAACGAATGGAACAGCAACTTGTCTTTCAACCCTCATGCCTCTATGTTTGAGTTCATGTACGAGACAAATTTCGTATACAGATTCCAGAAGTCCTGGTCCAAGTGTGCTGTGTACCTTAAATGCTGAATCAACCGTGATGCTGGCTAGTTCTTCGACCCGTTTTGGCAGAGGATCGAATTTATCCATGATTGCCTCCCTTCTTCATTCATTGTTCGCTGCTTACCTTCTTTGGATACTTGTCCGCAAACTTGTCGGTCGCCTTGTAATCCTTGATTTTCACCCCTTGCACAAAAACGCAGGAGCTACTTATTCACCACAAGGCACCCCGCCAGAATATCGTGCAGCGCCTGCTTCTGCTGTGTGAAGCCGGCGATGATGAAGCCGATGCCGAGCGTGATGTTCGAGACGATCTTGGCAAAGTAGCGGCCCGATGCCCGTCCGAACGAGATCGGATTGCCGTGCATGTCCGTCACCATGATCCCGAGAGCCATCTTGCCGAGCGTGGCGCCTTTCTTGGATTCCATGAGCGCATAGTAGAGCCAGCTTGCCAGAAGTGCGAGTCCCACGGCGGCAATGTAGGCGCTAACCAACGCGACGAGGAACTCGAGAGACGGTTCTTCGAAGTCGTCCCTGTGCCAGCCAAGCGTGCCGAGTCCCATCATGCCGATGAAGGGAATGAAAATGAAGAGCTCGACGACACCGAGAAGAATGTGGTCGATGATCCATGCGAAGAACCTCTTCCAGAATCCTGCATACGAAACGGGGCGAGGTTGCGGTATTGCGGTTGCGATGGGCGGTGTGGTTGTGGTTTCCATAACGGTCTCTCTGGTTAGTGAAGTTCCGGTTCGATACCAATGTACGGCTGACACACGACGAGGTTGCGAATGCTTTTCTGATGACACGGATTGTGAAGAATGAAACGAAAAGAAAGACAGGTAGCCTCTCGCAAAGGGAGATGCTTGCGGCGGCAGGAAACTTCTCTCGTGTTTGTCACGGCAGGATGTTACGAAAAGAAATGGACTATGTCAAATTAATTGGGTCAAATCAATCGGTTCCTTTCCGATTGTGCTCGATCGCCGCTCAGTTTCTCCCGCAGCAACGCGACACACTCTTCCGGTGTTTGCACGGTGGATACGTACTTCGTTGCTTGTTCCATTCCCTCGTGGACAAGCTCGTTCGTCAGTGTGCGAGTGACAGGAGACCAGAAGTTCCCAACGATGACAACCGGTTTTTCGTCAATGACTTTTTTGTTGATGAATTCCCAGACCGTTGCAAGCTCGAGGAGCGTTCCGGTACTTCCTTTCAAGATAACGTACGCATCACCCAACTCTACCAGTTTCATCAGTCGATCGACAAGCGTTTCCATGACGATTGTTTCGTCGATGAAGCGATTTGCTTCGCGCGAGAAGAAGTCGCAGACAACGCCAATGGTTCTTCCGCCGGCTTCTTTTGCTCCGCAGGCAACGGCTTCCATCGTTCCGCCGTACCCGCCGTTGCAGATCGTGAATCCCGCACTGCCGAGCGCACGACCGACGTCATACGCGCGTTGGTACTCTTCCTCGCCGCGCCTGGATCGAGAACTCCCGAAGACAGAAACGATGTGAGGCGCTGCACTCAATCCGCAAACTCCCAACTCACTCCGAAGCGCAATGAGCGATCGAGCATCGGGTAGAAGCTGTTCATGATATACTGCCGATCGAAAAGGTTTTCCATGATAAGATGAATGTAGGCATCGCCCAAATGTGCGACAAGAAAAAAATCTGCTGTCCCAGCAGCATCGACAAGCGTTTCCTGTCCATTGGGAACATACGCGAGCGCCAGCGTGTTGAACTCACGTCCGACATATGAACTGAATGCACGCCCACGGAGCCCGATTTTCAGATTCAGATGTCCACCCGCGAGCGTATCCCAAAAGAAGATACCGCCGCCGGCCGACCATTGAGGTAATGTTCTTGCAGGATCGTCGTCATTGACGTAATCGAGATACTGCACTTCGCCTTCCAATACAAAACTGCCGAAGCGGAGCGAAGTATTTCCCGCCGCGCCGCGAAGAATCACTTTTTCATATCGAGAGAAAGCATAATTATTCGGATCGATCGGCTGAGGAGCTGTCAACAGTGTCATCGCATCGCGGATTGTTCGATGGAAGAGTCGAAGTTCGAACGAGTAACAATGCTCGTTGTTCCATCGGAATCCTCCTTCAAAAAGTTCATGGCGTTCCGGCGCTTCGGCGACCGCGGCCGGCGAGTATCCTGAAAGAGTAACAATGGAAATCGATGCAGGGTGTTCGAACTCCTGAAATGTGAGAAAGCGGTATGAGCGTGCGTATCCTCCAAAGAATTGTAACTGCGGAAGAGGAGTGATCGTCGCATCGCCGCCGTGTGAGAGCCGTGTGTAACCGAGATAGTTCTCAAACCGCACAAAGGGTGACACAGTCAAATAAGTTCCAAGGGTGAAATCGGCTTTGCCAAATACGGCGAGTTGTGTTTTCTCAAGTGCATTCGTCGCAGGCGAAATGAGAACACGTCGCGTAACAACTTCTCCGCCGATAGTAAGTCGCTGATTGTGTATCGACTGCTCGTGTTGGAACCGCGCACCGTACCACCGTGAATCCTGATCCTGCCGGATGAAAATGCCATTGGGCGAGGGACGGTTTTCCTCGTCGCGATATTCACGAAGTTGTGTGGAATAGAAGAGCGTCAGCGTGCTGATAGCGTTGGTATCCGCAAAAAGTTTTGCTGCAATTCCCCCCTGCACGTCGTGGCGCGCGAGTTTTTCATACGCATCCGGGTTGCGAATCGTTGCCCGTAGCCGGTCGAATCGTACCGCCGGCAGTGTCGCCGTATCGACGCCGCCCCAGAGGCCACAGTATGTTTGATTGTACATCTCCGATGCGAAAAGATTGACCGTATTGCTGATGTTGTACCGCAGCTTTGTTCGGCCATTCCATTGATCGTAATTGCTATTCGAAAATCGTCCGCCGAACGAATGATGGAAAATACCCGCAGTGAGGTTCAGTCCGCGGATAATATCCTGGCTGAACATGCCGTCGATGAAGCTGTAACCGTAGCCTGACTCGCTATACCGTATGCGCGAGTATGAATGGATGGCTTTCCTGCTCTTCGTGACGAGATTGATCGTACCGCCCGTGCTATTGAGGCCGTAGAGAAACGCCCGCGTCCCCGTGACGCGCTCAATGCGCTCGATGTTTTCGGTCGGATACAAGTACAGATCGAACAAGCCGCTGTAGGAATCGTTCAACGGAATGCCATCGCTCAAGAACTGGACGGAACGCGGTTCAACTCCCGCAATGGAAAGCTGCTGCCATTGTCCGGGAGTTCCAAAATCACGGATGAACGCTCCGGGCACACTCCACAACAGATCGCCGAGGTAACGATAGTCGGTGAAGTTGACGATCGAGTCGATGAGAATGTTCTGCCGTGGCAGCGATCGATCGATGGAGCCGACGAGGAGCAAAGGAACGCGGGGAGTGGCGAGCGTTTCTGCAGCGACCACCTTCATCGTGTCAGCTCGCGTCGTGCCGGTGGGATGAATTTGCGCTCGTCCCAATTGGGTAATCAGGAAGAGTACTGCAGTGAGACGAATGATCGAGAGGAGTCGGATGATCATGCAGTGAAAATTTTCACTGAATATAGAGAAAAGGGTGAGAAGAAGCAATCTACTTTATTCATTTGGTCGGAAGTTTGGCGGTGTGAGAAACACGCGGCACCGTCTTCCGAATTCATTCATGACTGCCCGCGCCTGTTGTTCGGATGTGAAGAAGCCGTACACCGACGACCCGCTGCCCGACATCTGAGCGAAGACTGCACCATCCGCGATGAGTGTATCCTTTACGTGAGAGACTGATTTATGCGTCGCGAAAACGAGAGGCTCGAAGTCGTTGTGGAGATGAGTTTGCAGTTTTTTCGGATATGTGATATGATTGAGCACGATCTCTTTGAGTGAAATGTGCAATGGTTCGACCCCGCTCACCACAGGTGTGCGATATGTGATGTGAGTGTTTTGATATGCCCACGCGGTTGAGACGTGGATGTTAGGGCACACAAGCACGATCCAGTAGGGAACGTCGAGTGAGAAGTACTCCAGGATTTCGCCCCGACCGGTCGCAAACGCCGAGCCTGATCGGAGGAAGTAAGGGACATCCGCGCCGAGCGTGAGTGCAAGTGAGCGTAACATTTCGTGGGAGAGGTTGAGCTGCCAGAGTTTGTTGAGTCCGAGCAGCACTGCCGCGGCATCGGAGCTGCCGCCGCCGAGTCCGGCGCCGACGGGGATATCTTTCTTCAGAATGATTTGGACGCCGCGTATTGCACGCGACTCGTGTTCCAGCAATCGTGCGGTTTTGATGCAGAGATTTCGTTCGTCTGTCGGGATGCTTGCATCGCTGCATTCCATGGAGATTGTATTCGAAGGCGAGAGCGCGATCTCGTCAAAGATGTTGACGCGGTGGAAGATGGTCTCGATGTCGTGATAGCCATCCTCCCGCTTTCGGAGGATGCGCAGACCGAGATTGATTTTTGCGTAGGCTTTCAAGTTCATTGTGTTTTGAAAATACGGGAAAGGGGAGTGAGATGCAAAGAATTCTTTAGCTTGTCATTCCGTCGTGCTCTTAGACGGAATCCAGAACCCGGCACGAATACTCGATTCCGCACCAAGTAGCGCGAAGCGCCATGATGCCACAAAGCGCTCATGCGGAATGACAGAGTAGTTGCAACAGTATAGCTATAGAAGAACAAAGTGTCTAAGGAATCCTTCCTTTGAAATTCCTTCCCTTTTTCGTACTTTGAGCAAGCGAAAAACAACTCGTGACTTCATGGTAACGCTCGGAAAAATCAACATAGGCAGCGGCAATCCTCTTGTTCTCATCGCGGGACCGTGCGTCGTCGAAGGACGAGAGATCACGCTCCGCGTCGCTGCACGCATCCAGAAAGTGACGCGGAAGCATCGCATCCCTTTTATCTTCAAAGCATCCTACAAGAAAGCGAACCGTACAAGCGGCTCATCGTTTGTGGGTCTTGACATGGATGATGCGCTGACGATTCTTATGGAAGTAAAAAAAGAATTCGGCGTTCCCATCCTCACAGACATCCATTCGGAACTTGAAGCCGCGCCCGCTGCGGAAGTCGCCGACGTTCTTCAGATCCCGGCATTCCTCTCGCGCCAAACCGGGCTGTTGCAAGCAGCCGGCCGCACCGGCAAAGTTGTCAATATCAAGAAAGGACAATTCCTCGCACCACAAGATATGCAACACGCTGCGAAGAAAGTGGAGAGCACCGGCAACAAGCGAGTGATGCTCACCGAGCGCGGCACGACATTCGGTTATCATAATCTTGTCGTCGATATGCGCTCGCTCACGATCATGAGAGAGTCCGGGTATCCGGTCATTCTCGATGCGACACATTCTGTCCAGCTTCCGGGAGCCGGGAAGAATAGTACCTCAGGCCAGCCTGAGTTTATTTTCCCGATTGCCCGTGCGGGTGTTGCCGTGGGTATTGACGGTCTCTTCATTGAGACGCATCCCGATCCGAAACGCGCGTTGAGCGACGCGGCAAGTCAGCTCAAGCTCGATCTGCTGGACGATCTCCTGAAGCAAGTCACCGCTCTCGATACAATTGTCAAGGGAAAACTTGCGCTCGCGTAAATCTCGAACAACGCTTGAAGAAAAGTTGAAAGGCATCCGGTTCGTTATCCTGGATGCCGACGGCGTGCTTACCGACGGTCGAATTATCTTTGGTTCGGATGGAAGCGAGTACCGGTGCTTCCACGCGCACGACGGCTACGGCATTACACGTGCGATTGAGAAAGGCTTGAAGCTGGCGATCATTTCCGGCAAAGAATCGAAAGTCATTGAGCTTCGTGCGAAACGGCTCGGCATTACCGACATCATTCAGCGGGCAATGAATAAAGTGAAAGCGTTTGAAAAGCTGAAACACACATATAAGCTCGATTATCGGGAAGTCTGCTTTATCGGTGACGACGAATTTGATCTGCCGCTTCTCCGAAAGGTAGGATTCAGCGCTGCACCGAAGGATGGCATCAAAGTCGTCCGCGATCAAGTCGATTACGTTACGCAGGCGAATGGCGGTCGCGGCGCCGTCCGTGAAATTCTCGATAGGATTCTTCGTGCACAAAAACTTCTTTAGCTCTATGACCGAGCCGCTCACCAATAATGTCTACCCAAGGCTGCTTTCACCGAGGGAGCGAGAATGGATCGAATGGATACTGCCCGCAGATCGGCCAGGCTACAAACGTTACCGTGAGCTGCTTGATTCGATGGAAGTGATTGGGGAAGGAAGGCGAGGACAAGGGGAAATCATTCTTGGCGAAAAAGGTGCGCGCGTTGATTTGGAAAGTCCGCTTCCGGCGGTGTTTGCGTACGGAGCGATTGAGACAAACTTCGGCATACTCTCCATCACCGTGAGAGAGATTTTGGATGCACAGATTTCCATCGAGATCGTCAGCCATCGGGCTGATTTCATTCCCGAGGAATTCGAAGAATCGCGCCGGTGGACGTATTCGACATGGAGTATCGGCGAACCATGTCCGCAATGTATGAAGCCGGTGCGTGAAGTTTTCATGCACACATCGACAGGCGATCGTTTGATGCTGGCGATCTGTCCGATTGACAAACGAATGTGGGTGTATGACGCCGCATCGATGGTCAACCGGCTTATTCCGGCGACAAACTATTACAACGAGCTGATGCTGCACAGGAATATCCGTGATCCAAAGATCGCGCTCGATTCAAAACGGCTTTTCGCCGATCTTGCGAAATACACCGACGAAGAATTAACGTATGCATTTCTGACCTACAACAAGATCCGAACGAAAGTCCACATCGATGGACTTGTGGAATCCGATAGAAAGGAAAAGCCGTCGATGATACGGCGGCTTGCCGGACTCTTTCGGAAGTGAATTCACAAATGGAAAAGCAGCATGAACTCTTCTATTGAAAAAGGGAAGCAGGTTATCCGGATTGAAGCGGAAGCTGTTGCGGCGCTGGAGAAACGCATCGACGAGCGTTTCGCCAAGGCGGTCGAGCTGATTTACGCGTCCAAAGGGCGCGTGGTTGTCACCGGCATGGGGAAGTCCGGAATCGTGGCGAGAAAAATTGTCGCAACGCTGAACTCCACCGGCACGCCGTCGCTCTTTCTGCATCCGTCCGATGCATTGCACGGGGATCTTGGAATGGTTCGGAAGGAAGATGTCGTCATTCTCATTTCGAAGAGCGGCCACACGCTTGAGCTGCAGAACCTTCTCCCCTTGCTCAAGCGGATCGGCGTACCCATGATCGCAATGTTCGGCAACGTCAATTCCACGCTGGCTTCATCGGTGGATATTGTGCTCGATGTGAGTGTGAAAGAAGAAGCGTGCCCGTACGATCTTGCTCCGACATCCTCGACGACGGCGACGCTTGCGTTCGGCGATGCGCTTGCAATGGCTCTCCTCGACAGGCGAAAATTCACTGCAGAAGATTTTGCACTGTACCATCCGGGCGGCAATCTCGGGAAACGTCTTCTCCTCAAGATCGAAGAGCTGATGGTGACCGGAGCCGCCGTCCCCGCCGTCCACAAGGATATTCCACTCCGTGATGCAATTCTCGAAATCACATCCAAGCGGCTCGGCGCCACGTGCGTTGTCGATGGCGACAATACGCTCCTCGGCATCGTCACTGATGGCGACTTACGCCGTCTCTTGCAGAAGACTACCGATGTTTCGCACGTTACGGCAGCGATGGCGATGACGAAACATCCAAAGACTATTACGAAAGAGACGCTTGCGGCGCTCGCGCTGCAGGAGATGGAAGCGCACAACATCACACAGCTCATTATCGTCGATGATGCCCACCGTCCGATCGGTATGGTGCATCTGCACGAGTTGGTAAAGGCAGGATTGGGAGGAGAAACCCAGTAGTCAATGCAAAAGTCGAAAGTCAAAAGTAAAAAAGCAGCCACAGATGTTTTCGTCATGTTTGTCGTTCTCTGCACTCTGCTTTCTGCTTGTTCCGAGGAAAAAATGAAGCCCGCCATCTCTTCGGCGAGTATCGGATACGATATTCCAACACAAGAAAGCTGGAATGCGACCATTACGTTCACGGATTCAGGACGCGTGACCGGGATTCTCCATGCCGGTCACATTGCGATGTTTTCCGATAAGCGATCCACACTTCTGGATTCCTCGATCACGGTCGATTTCTATGATCGGCAGCAGCGTCACACGTCCATCCTTACGGCGAAATGGGGGAGAGTGAACGACGTGACGCACGATTTCGAAGCGCACGACAACGTCGTCGTGGTTTCCGATAGCGGCACGACGCTTCGCACCGAGGAATTGTTCTGGAACAATCGCACGCAGAAAGTTACCACGACAGCCTTTGTCGACATCAAGTCCCCTGCCGAACATCTCCAGGGACATGGTTTTGAATCCGACCAATCGCTGAATCACTACACGATATTCAAGGTGACAGGGCAGGCGAAGCCGAATGAATAGCGTGTGTCGAGACCGTTGGGATCTGCGGCGAATGCTCTTCATCGTTCCTTTTCTCATCGCAGTAGCAGCGACAACGACGTTTGCACAACGGGACACAAGTCTCGTCCATCTCGTTCATGCCGATAGTCTTGTCGGGCGAAATGTGGAAGGACAGCAGGTTCGCGAGCTGATCGGCAACGTACGGCTTACGCAAGGAGGTGTCGTCGTCACATGCCAGCACGCGACGGAATTCCGTAACACTAACAAAATTATCCTCGAAGGAGAGGTGGAAGTCCTCGACAGCACGATGCGCATGGTTGCCATGCGCGGGATCTACTATGGGAAGGAACATGAGGCGGAAGCGTTTGATCGCGTTATGGTCGAGGACGGGCGGACGATGCTCAAGTCCGAGTATGGCAGGTATTTCGTCAATGGAAAAAAAGCCTTCTTCCGCGGCAACGTCATCGCTGAAGACTCCGGCTCCGTTCTCACGGGTGATGAAGTGATCTACTACCGCGAAACGCAGCACACAATCGCGCGCGGCAATGTCGTCATCAGGAATGCCGGGAACAGGATGACGATCTTCGGCAGCCACTTCGAGAATTTCCGCACGCAGGGCTACAGCACGATGACCGGAAATCCCAGGGTCGTGCAAGTCGATACCGTCGCGGAAGGTGCGTTCGATACGCTCACCGTCTTGAGCACGATGATGGAATCGTATCGGGATTCTCTTCCGCGGCTTGTTGCAACCGATAGCGTACGACTTTTCCGGAAGGACTTTGCTGCCGAAGCCGGGTTCTGTGTCTTCTTCACGAAGACGGATAGCGTGCTTCTCCGAAAGTCTCCGTTTATCTGGTACACGAGCGATAGCGCGCAGGAAAACCAGATCACGGGAGATTCCATCTTCCTCAAACTGAACAAGCGGAAGCTTGAGCATGTCTACGTCGAGGGACGTGCCCGCGCCATCTCGCAAGCCGACGTGCGCTTCCCGAACCGCTTCAACCAGATGACCGGACAGGAAATCGTCATGCGGTTCCAGGACAACAAACTCCACCGCATCGATGTTGAGAAGACGGCGACGAGTCTCTACTATGTCTTCGACAACAAGAAACCGAATGGCGTCAACAAGATCTCCGGCGATCACGTGACGATTACATTCCGTAACGGACGGATCGATAAGCTCAAAGTCATCGCCGGTGTCGAGGGACAATTCTTCCCGGAAAAACTTATCAGGCACAAAGAGTCTGACTACAACCTGCAAGGATTCGTCTGGCGGGCGGACAAACCTGGAAGACCCTCTACGGCTGTCGACAAGAAAGGAGTCGGCAGCCGGTAACGTTGCTCCTATTAACTGTAGAGTGAATTGCGTACATTAACAACGTGGAAGAGTCTCAGCAATATAGTATGAGTGAGCTGCCAGCTCGTGATGGTCTCCTGACGCTGCGCGCCGAACAGTTGAGCAAGCGCTACAAGAAGCGGCTTGTTGTCAACGGGGTAAGCATCGAAGTGCGTCAGCGCGAAGTTGTAGGATTGCTCGGACCGAACGGGGCAGGCAAGACCACGACGTTTTACATGGTTGTCGGGATGATACAGCCGACGGAAGGAAAGGTGTTCGTCGACGCCGCTGAGATCACCAAGGAGCCGATGTACAGGCGGGCACGGATGGGAATCGGGTATCTTTCGCAGGAAGCGTCCATTTTCCGCCGGATGAGCGTTCGTGAAAACATTCTTGCCGTTCTGGAATTGATGCGTCTCCCGCGTGCCGATCGCGAGGTGCGCTGCGAGAAATTAATGGCGGACTTCGGCATCACCCACGTCGCCAATAGCAAAGGATACATGCTGTCAGGCGGTGAGCGGCGGCGAACGGAAATTGCCCGCGCGCTCGCAACCGATCCTAAATTCATCCTGCTGGATGAGCCGTTTGCCGGTATCGACCCCATTGCCGTCGAAGATATCATGCGCATTGTTCACGACTTGAAAAATCGCGGCATCGGCGTCCTCGTTACCGACCACAATGTCCACGAAACGCTCTCGATCACCGATCGATCCTATCTCCTCTTCGAAGGAAAAATCATCACGTCGGGCAGTGCGGAATACCTCGCGAACGATTCCGAGGCTCGCAGGCTCTACCTTGGTGAAAAGTTCAAGCTCGATCGGTACGACTGATCCTATCGAAGAATCAAGTTGCGATCCCTGTGGGTAGTGTATCAGTTTGAAAAAAGTCGAGAGTGAGCCAAGTTGATCAGACCTCACCCGTGGCCCTCTCCTGAGAGGAGAGGGCGTTTACGCACCCGCGTATACGTGCGCAATGCCATTTCATCCTCTCCTATTAGGAGAGGATGATAGGTGAGGTCTCCTGTGGACTTCTTTCTTCTGAGACTGATACACTACCTCACTGTGCATGGAGCTTCGTGACAGGTGCAGTCGTGAAAAGCACCAAGGTAAGGAGAGCGCTGCTGAAAACGTTCATCCGACAATGAGTGGCGTAGAAGAGCGGGAGGGTATTACTTCCAGCCCATCCGCTCGCGGAGCGATGTTATGTGCGCGACGTGATGCCGGCTGTGCCACGAGTAGAGGCGCAACAGGAATTCGAGTTTCATCAGCCCGTGCTCCGGATGGTTGAACTGCCGCTGGAGATCGGGAAGCGTGAGAGTCTTCAGGAACAATACCCATCGTTGGTGGAGTGATTCCAGCAGCGTGAGCGACATTTCAATTGGAGCGGTGCGCGCCTCGGGAAGCTCAGCCCACTTCGTTTCGTTGTAGGTCTTGATGGCTGGCTCAGTCTCCGTCATCGCGAGCTTGAAGCGGATGTATGCATTCAGATGACTATCGGGTACATGATGCACGACTTGCCGGACGGTCCAGCCCTCCGGCCGGTAGGGCGTGTCGAGCTGTTGGTCGGAAAGTCCGCGCACGGCGGCACGAAGTTTCTGCGGCGCATCGGCGATATGCTGGATGCACTGCATGCGATGCTCGTCGTTTGCGATCGGTTCCATCTGGAAGCGTCCGATGGGATAGCGAAGGTCGGTCATAAGTTTTTAACGGTAATGGTGAATGAGAAGTCAAAATGTACCACTCTCGACGGTAAGTTGCAAACGGGTAGTAAATGTAGTAGCGAGTCAGTTCGAAATATCAGCATGCGAAGTCCCCTCCCTTGGAGGGGTGTCGACGAAGTCGACGGGGTGGGTAACTGGAGATGACACTTCACTCTTAATCATTCTTTCACATTCAGAATGCGACCGGTTCTCAACACACCCCTCCGGTCCCTCTCAAGAGGGACGCAATGGCATCGCTCCTCTGCCAGATCAGTCATAGGTACAATGACCAATCAAATTGACTCACTGTCTTAAGTGTCACTCTGAGCGTAGCGAAGAGTCTCAATAATAAATCATATACTTCGCTTCTAATGACACGAGACGTCGTGAATCCTGCATTACCCTCACCCCGTCCCGACTTGCGTCGGGACACCCCTCTCCCAAACTTGTCCTGAGCGAAGTCGAAGGATTGGGAGAGGGGTCACGGGGAGAGGGTCATTCATGATGATAAAGCAGGGCATCGTCGTCCTGAGCGGAGTCGAAGGACGAATGAGACCGGCACTAACGGGTCAGTTTGACATTACGATGAAGAACTTTTACATTCAACCTGAGAATTGCGGAGCCGGTTTCAGAATGTCCTGTTAGTTTCGGGACATTTGCGGGGATGATTGTGCGGAGGGTTTGCATAGAAGATAGTGTTCTTGAAACCCGCAGGATGAAACGACAACCGTTTTCATGCTGCGGGTTTTTTGATTCTTCGGCAATTTAAATAACTGAGGGACTAGAAACCGGAACAACGACATTCGTCTTTAGAGCTGCCAGTGAGAGAAAAACGAAATTCGGAATTACAGTAGTTGCCAGTGAATTATTTGGAAGAAATATTGGATTGTAGGTCGCCCTAGAAACAAGGGCGGCAAACCAAACTTGCTAACTGAGTAGTTTGCACCATGTACTTATTTTCAAATGTAATCTAAATAACAAACAATAAACAATCACAAAGGAGTTATCATGACTAATTTTTATCGTGTATTTGCCATAGCATCAGCCTTCGTTCTCTTCGGTTGCTATCACGCTACCGTGGTGACTGGCTTGAAGCCGTCGACAGAAACCATTGAGGAGTCTTTTGCAGCTTCCTGGGTATACGGTTTAGTTCCGCCGAGTACCGTCGCAACAGAAGCCAAATGCCCTAACGGAGTTGCGAAAGTTGAAACGCAGCTAAGTTTCGTCAATCAACTCGTAGGAGCCCTGACATTCGGAATCTACACACCGATGGAAATTAAAGTCACCTGTGCTGAAAAAAGTACTTCTTCTCTTCTGTATCAGGGACCAGACATCACGCTGCATAGTGGCGCAACCGATCAAGAGTTCATCGACGCGCTAGTGAAGGCAGCGGATATTGCAGTTAAGGAACATCGAGCAGCTTACGTCGAATACTGATCACCCGGCAGCTATCAGGCGGCAACATGACGCACTCCGTTCGACCTTGGAAGCTCAACGGTTTTTGCTGACAGGAATTGGTTGTTATGAGTTCGCAAAAACGCTGCGTGTTGCCGCCATGCGTTATACCACCATGATGTAGCGGATGACGGTTCCCTTCGGTTCTTCCTGAAATTTACGGCTCATCTCTCGGAAGATCACCTTTCGTGCTGCACGAGTTTTTGTTCCAAAAACTTCTTCACCTCCGGCCATTCGGAGTCGATGATGCTGTAGTACACCGAGTGCCGGATGCGGCCGGCGGGTGTGATCATGTGGTTGCGAAGAACGCCTTCTTCCCTGGCTCCGATCCGGAGTAATGCATTCCGCGACCGCTCGTTGATGGAGTCGGTTTTGAATTCGACACGAATACAACCGAGTGTTTCGAATGCATGTTTCAACAACAGATATTTTGTTTCAGTGTTGACATACGTTCGCTGCCATTGCCGTGCGACCCATGTCCAGCCTATCTCGACACGCCGGCTTGCGTGGTCGATGTTGCCATAACGCGTGCTTCCAACAACAGTATCGGATGATTTCTCAACGATGGCAAATGGGAGCGCAGTTCCATCCTTCTGCCACTGTAAAGCGGTCTCGATGTACTGCTTCATGTCGTCCGGTGTTCGAATGAGCATCATGGTCACTTTCCAGAGCTCAGGATCAAGACCGACGTTACAGAGCGCTGCGTGGTGATCAATCGTGAGCGGCTCAAGTGTAACCGTTGCGCCTTCGAGTGTGACCGGCTGAATGTTCATGCTTTGCGCTTCTTCCAAAACAGGTATGCAGGCATACCGGCAAGGACAATTCCGGCACCGATGAGTGCGTCGTGCAGATTTTCCACGATGGTGTCGGTTACCAGATACAGCGCGAACAGCACGAAAATTATCGGTGTGAACGGATAGCCCCAGGTTTTGTATGAGCGGGGCAGCTCCGGCGAGCGCTTCCGCAGGATCATCACTGCCCCGGCGGACATCGCATAGAAGAGAAACGATGCGAACACGACGTACGTGATCAGTTGTTCGTACGTGCCGCTGAGGATGAGGAGGGATGCGAGCGCAGCCTGGACGATCAACGATGGAACCGGCGTTCCGTATGTCGGGTGGATGTGGGCAAGCCATCTGAAGAACAACCCTTCTTTTGCCATCGCATAGTAGATGCGCGGACAGGTGAAAATGAATCCGTTATTCGCGCCAAATGTCGAGACGATAACGGCAAGAGAAACGACCGCCGCGCCGGCCGGTCCCATCGTCTTGATCGCGCTATCGGCTGCAACGAGCGAGGAGTGCGACATCTCATCCACCGGTAACGTGTACATAAATGCCAGGTTAATCAGCACGTAGCTTCCGATGACAAGCAGCGTTGAGATGGCGAGTGAACGAGGAAGGATCCGTTGCGGTTCTTTGACTTCTCCTGCAACGTAGGTGATCTCAATCCATCCATCGTATGCCCAGAGCACGCCGATCAATGCCAGCCCCAATGAGCCGGCAAGATTCGTGAGAGGCATTGCCGGCAGTGCAGGCGAGAAATTTGCAATAGTCCCGCCGCTCAATACGAATGAAAAGAGCGCGAGGAGGAGAAGGCTGCCGATCTTCAGGAATGTGAAAATATTCTGCACCGCCGCGCCCAGCCGGACCCCGAAACAATTGATCATCGTGAGAACGATAACGGATGCAATTGCGACGAGCTTGATCGCAAGCGTCGTGAGCGGAAAAAAATATCCCATGTATGTTGCGCACGTAACGGCAACAGCCGCAATCGATGCAGTGTTGATGACCGTGAACGCCGCCCAGCCGTAGAGGAATCCCCAGAGAGGCCCGTACGTTTCCCGGAGGTACACATATTGTCCGCCGGCGCGCGGCATGAGAGCACCGAGTTCTGCAACCGAGAGGGCACCAAAAAGACTCACGATTCCACCGATAACCCAGATCAGGATCATGAGCACTGATGAGTGAAGAGTGAGTGCAATTGCAGCAGGAACGATAAAAATGCCCGACCCGATCATCGATCCGACATTGATCATCGTGGAGTCGAGAAGCGACAGTTCGCGGCGAAGCTCGGTCGGAGAGTGATCGTCAGTGCTATGGTGATCCGGTGTCACGATAATGGTTTGCGGTTGTTACGTTCAACCTCCGGTGATCTCCCCTTCCATTTGGAAGAGAAGATTATGGAGAAGTCAGCCGTGCGTTTGTTCAACAATCTGCCGGTATGCCTTCTTGAGCATGCACTGGAAATGGTACACCCCTTGTTCCATTTCCACTGAGAAGCGTCCTTTGTCATACGCCACCGACTCGATGCCATGCTGAACGTGCCCGCAAATCTCCATGTCCTCCTGCTGAATCTTGTCGCTATATGCTATGTCATTCTCGATCAACCTGAGCGCACCCGGGGAGGCGATGTCGTCATAATAGTAATCAAAGATGATGCGGCACCGATTGTGTGAGAGTGGCAGCACGATGTTCGTCTGGAGTCTGCCCGGGAGAATGTTGAGCATGAAGTTCGGAAAAAGAAAATAATAAAATGCAGCACCCTCCCTCGAGCCGTACACATTATTCTTGCCCGTAAATGGACTGTACTGCAGCGAATACCGTTCATGCGTCTCCGTAACATACTGTTGGTAATCAAGAAGGTTGCACAACTCGGGATGAACGTGCGGGAGGTGATACCCTTCGAGATAGTTATCGACATAGACCTTCCAGTTGCAATTCACATCGTAGAAGACACGGCGGGAAAATTTCTTCGTCGCGAGCGAGTGCGGTGCAATGCGATCCACAATTCCTTCCATTGTCGATTGCAGAACGGGGATTCTCGCAGCACTATTGAGGTGTACGAACAGCAGGCCTTCCCACCGATCGACTGCCACCGGGACGAGACCGTAATCTTTCTTGTCGAACAAATCGACACGATCCCATTTCGGTACGCCGCGCAGGCTTCCATCAAGCAAATACGTCCAGCCGTGGTATTTGCACTGCAGCGCGTTGCAGGTTCCATGTTCGTCAATGGCAAGCGGCCCGCCGCGGTGCCGGCATACATTGAAGAATGCCCGCAGCTCATTCTCCTTCCCACGAACGACGATGATCGGATTCCCGCCGACAGTCGCAGTGATGTACTCGCCCGGATTCTGTGCGCGCGATACATGACCGACAGCTTGCCACGTTCTTGCGAAAATCCATTCGAAGTCGATTTCGTGCATGCGTGGATCGGTATACCAACTGGAGGGAATCGTCTCCGAGCGCTCGATCGGCGCTTCGGTGAGATTCTCAAGGGTGAAGTCCGGCGGATCTGCAATACTGCGCATCAGTCGTCCTATCGTTCTAGCTTCACGAGCCGTGATTGTAGGAACGACCCTGCTTGCATGCTGATGAAGTAGTAGCCTTCTTTGAGAAGTTTTCCCTGACTGTTGGTGCCGTCCCAGGTGATACTATAGTAGCCGGCCTCGAGCGTTTCCGCGACAAGAACGTTCAGTACATCGCCGACAGGATTCTGGACGACGAGCAAGATGAACGACTCTTGGGGAATTGCTGCTGTCATGGTCGTGCTTCCATTAAATGGATTTGGGTAAGGTTGAGCCAATTCGAAGAAACGAGGGATGTCTCCTCCGAATCGGGCGGTGTCCGGATTTGCGGGTGACGAGGGCCGTGGCTCATCCTGTTTCGGGCTTGTCAGTGGCTCTTGACGGCATTGTAAAAGAAGCATTCCGAAAAGAAGACAGAGGAGGATTCGAACCACTATAGTATTCATCGTCATGTCTCCTATAGTGCGATTGCAAATTTAAGACCGAAAAGAAATCCGCCGAGATTCCCAAGTCCGCCATCATCGACTGAGCCGAGAGTGTTGACGTCATATTGAACATCAAATCCCAGCGTGGTGCGTTCGCCGAGCGGATGATCGAGGCCGACATTAAAGAGAGCGCCATAGCCGAAGTAACTCTTTGATTCGTCAAGGATGGCAACAAGGTCCGGGCCATTTTGCGTTGTTACCAGCAGCTTTGCCGAGAAGAGTGCCCAGTACCATCCGGCGCGCACTCCAATGTACGGAAAGAATCCGCCGAGATCGATTTGTTCTTTCGAGAAGCGATACTGGACGCCTGCTAACGCAGGCATGACCGCAAGCGAAATCTCATCGCTGGATGCAAGGCGGTAGTTCTTGCGCTCGAAGGAAAACATGAGACCGGTCGTTGGCGAGAGCGGGTATTCGATCCCCAGCGCCAGCGAAAGAGGAACGTGTGCATTGCTGACGAACAGGCTTTGGTCATAATTATCCCGGAACGATTCCTTCATCGGAAGGGAAAGTCCCGTAGTGAGGGAGATGCGTATTCTTCCATCATCGGAGCCTGAAGTTTGGGAAGAACATAATTGGACCGATAGTACGAGCACGGCAAGAATCGGGGCGATTCGCATCTTGCTTTTTCTGTATGTGAGTTGTCGGGAAACAACCTGTCGCACGCATAGCAAGCAGACAAGTGTGTGCAGGAATGTAAGAACAATATCGTGTTGTGTCAAGTACCCGGAGTTTCAAAAAATCCCTTTCTTAGCAGGCTGTTGAAAAACTCTCTGCGGTGCGATTTGCCACGACCTTTAGGTCGTGGTTATCGGTATCAAAAAAATCGACGGGCTTGAGCCCTCACAAAAACGGGTCTCTTTGATGGAATGGGTTGAAACCCATCACGATTTTTCTAGGATTGTTCTCCACGAGCTGAAGCTCGTGGCTATGAATTCCCTTTTTCAACAGCCTGTCACGAAGAGAGAGGCTTGCGCTCCCTTCTCTTCTTAAGACGAAGATCCCGCCTTCGTTCGCGGGGAGAAGGGATGAGTTCCGATGGGCCAGCTTGACATACGATGGGAATTTTGCTACGTTCAATCTACGAATCCGTATCCTCTGTCGTGAATTATCATGATTACACAAACCAACTGGATCGACCGCACGTTTAATTTCGATTTTCCTGCCGGACTCTTCCCGTGCATTCTCGAGCGAGTTCGCGGGACGCCTTCACGAGTCAAAGAGATGGTCCAGCGCTATCCGCGCAATATTCGAACGGTACGAATGAACGATGGTTGGTCGATCCAGGAACATGTCGGTCACCTCTACGATCTTGACGAGCTGCACGAAGGAAGAATCGACGACTTTCTTTCGGGCGTGCAAATTCTTCGTGCTGCCGATATGACCAACCGGAAGACTTACCAGGCAAACCACAACGCAAATTCCATTGAGGCGGTAGTACATTCATTCAAAGTTGCGCGTGCGCGATTCGTTCAACGCCTCGAGACGCTTGACGATCAACAGATCACCCTCACTGCTGAACACCCGCGTTTGAAGCGACCGATGCGGCTGGTGGACATGGTATTCTTTGTCGCTGAGCACGACGATCATCATCTCGCACGGATGAGTGCTCTTGCTCGTGTTCTTCAACAACGTCAGTGATACACAGCAGATGAGTATATTCACAACGGATTGAACGGATGAAACGAAGCCCATAATCCTCTAATCTCTCAGGGGTTAGTTCCCCGCCGCTTGCGGCGGGCGTAGTTCATTCCATTGTGAAACTTCTTTTGCTAATCCCGCCGTCATTTCCTATATTGCCAACACGTTTATGACGTCGAAGCCTCAGCAGGTACAACCTATCGGTGTGTTTGATTCAGGGATTGGCGGACTCACGGTCGTGCGCGCGCTCATGCAGCGTCTTCCACACGAGAATATTGTCTACTTCGGCGACACCGCGCGCGTTCCGTATGGACCCAAATCTCCGCAAGTCGTTCGTGAGTACGCGGCTCAGGACACCGATTTCCTGATGCGACACACTGTGAAGATGATCGTCGTTGCCTGCAACACGGTATCGTCCGTCGCGCTGGAGGTTGTGCAGAAACATTCGAAGGTTCCGGTTGTCGGCGTGATTCTACCCGGCGCAAAAGCTGCCGTCGAAGCATCATCGAAGAAACGGATCGGCGTCATCGGAACTGTTGGTACGATTGCCAGCAATGCGTATGTGAACGCGATTCGCCGGCTCGATTCGAAGGCAACAGTGGTGAGTCAGGCGTGTCCTCTCTTTGTTCCTCTTGCAGAAGAGGGATTGGTGGATCACAAAGCGACAGAGTTGATCGCGAAAGAATATTTATTTCCATTGAAGCTGCAAAAAATCGACACGCTCGTTCTTGGGTGCACGCACTACCCGATCCTCACATCGGTCATTCAACATGTCTTCGATGGAGCGACTGCTCTGATCGATTCCGGCATAGCGACGGCAGAAGAAGTAGCGCGCGTTCTCGACGAGCATGGAGTGAAGAACCCGAGCAATCAAAAGGCGAATGTGCAGTTCTTCGTGAGCGACATTCCCCACAAGTTTACAGAAGTCGGGGAGCGATTTTTGGGACAGAAACTCGGGCGAGTGAGAAAAGCAGAAGGATTTCTTTGAATGATGAATTCCATGTACATAGAAAACCCAATATTTAATATCTAATATCCGACAAACAAATAACAGGAGGTTCAATGAATACTCGTCAATCGTTCTTGGAAGAGCTTGATGCCGTGGTCGCGCGGAACAGCATGCTCGGTCATCCATTCTATCAAACATGGACAATGGGCAAGTTGAGCCGCGAAGCGCTTCGCGAGTATGCGAAGCAGTACTATCACTTCGTGCAAGCGTTCCCGACACTCATCAGCGCGACGCACGCGAACACGCCGCACCTTTCCGTCCGGCAGGAACTGCTGGAAAATCTTATCGAAGAAGAGCGCGGCGATGGCAACCATCCCGGACTCTGGATGAAGTTTGCGGAGTCGCTGGGCGTGAATGAGGACGAGGCATCGCACGCACCGATACTGCCCGAAACGAAAGAAGCGATCGAAACACTGCGTTCCGTCACGCGCGACGGCTCGTACCTCGAAGGCGTTGCGGCATTGTTTGCGTACGAGTCGCAGATTCCTGAAGTCGCGCGCGTTAAGATCGAAGGCTTGACAAAATTCTACGGCGTCACGAGCGATCGTGCGCTTTCGTTCTTTACCGTCCACCAGGAAGCAGATGTGTACCACTCCGGCAGCGAGAAAAATATTCTCGGACGGTATGCAACAAACGAAGAAGATCGGCAAGGATGCCTCACGGCGGCGGAGACATCGGCGCATGCCATGCTGCGCTTGCTGGATGGCGTGTACCGCGTCTACGTTCAACCGGCATTGAACTAAGCTATGGCTGTCAGAGAAATCCTTCTCCTCGGGAACCCAACACTTCGGGCGAAGTGCGAGAAGGTGAGATCGTTCTCCGACGGCACTGTTAAAGCGCTTATTCAAGACTTGACTGATACGCTCGTCGATTTTCGGACCCGGAACGGATTTGGTCGGGGTATTGCGTCGCCACAGATCGGAGTGACCAAACGGATCATCTTCGTCGATGTCGACCGCCCGATTGCTCTTATCAATCCGGAAATCGTCAACCGCTCTCGCGCGACCATGTTGTTGTGGGATGATTGCTTTTCGTTTCCGGATATTCTGGTGAAGGTGAGGCGAAACGTGAAAGTTGTCGTTCGCTTTCATGATGCACAAGGAACAATAAACGACCTGCCTGCCGAAGGCGGACTTTCGGAATTGCTTCAGCACGAGATCGACCACATCAACGGCATGTTGGCGATTGACCGGGCAATCGACTCGAAACATATCGTCATGCGAAGTGAATGGAAGAAATCGGTAAACGCTTCGAAGAATACACACACGTTGTAGGTGATACATAGGAGGGACCATGCCGCTCTTAACTGACGATCAGATTACCAAGGAATTGCGCTCACTCAATGGCTGGACGCGGGCTGGAAAAGAAATCAAGAAGACCTTCGAGTTGAAGGACTTCGTTCATGCGATGGGCTTCGTGAATTCCGTCGCACTGCTTGCGGAGAAAGCGAACCACCATCCCGATATCGACATCCGGTGGAACAAGGTCACGCTCGTCCTTTCGACGCACAGCGCTGGAGGATTGACGGAGAAAGATTGCACGCTTGCGAAGGAGATCGAGAGCTTGTGACCTCGAATCGATTCGAGATCCTGAAGAATTTTCTTGACGACGATCCGAAAGCTCCCTTCAACCATTACGCGCTCGCGCTGGAGTACGTCACGCAGCAGCAGTTCCCGGAGGCGATTGCCAAGTTCGAAGATGTGATCGTTCTCGATCCGAATTATGTTCCAGCCTATCATCAACTCGGGCTGCTCTACGCACAACTCAATCGTCAGGAAGAAGCGCTCACGACGCTTGAGAAGGGAATTCAGATTGCTGCACTCGTTGGCGACACACACGCACAGACGGAGATGCAGGAAGCGATCGATGAACTCGGCCTTTAGCCGATCGCTGAGAACATCCGGTTGATAAAAAATTGCCGGGGTTTCAACTATTGCCACGACCTTTAGGTCGTGGTTGAAGAAGTTAGAAAGCAATTGGGCTTTAGCCCCGCGTCAGATAGGTCAAGGTTAAGAAATGGGTTGAAACCCATCATTCGTTTTTTGCTGCATTTTTATCCACGAGCTAAAGCTCGTGGCAATGATTCGGGTTTCTTCCATAGAAGGGCATGAACAAAGACGAAATTCTCTCGATGTTCAAAGAATCGCGCGCGCTGCTCGAAGGGCATTTTCAGCTCACGTCGGGACTGCATAGCCCGCATTATTTCCAGTGCGCGAAGGTTCTTCAGTATCCGGCAAATACTGAGCGACTCTGTGGAGAAATTGCCCGACATTTCTCCGGAAGTGGAATACATGTTGTGATTGCTCCTGCGCTTGGCGGGATTGTCGTTGGGCAAGAAGTGGGACGACAGTTAAACGTGCGGACGATGTTCGCCGAGCGGAAGGACAGAACGATGCAGCTTCGCCGCGGCTTCGAGATCGAACGCGGTGAGAATGTGCTGGTGTGTGAAGACGTCATCACGACCGGCGGCTCTGTGAAAGAAGTGATCGACATCGTTCAACAATGCGGCGGGAAATTCGTTGGCGTCGGCGCGATTGTCGACCGGAGCGGCGGGAAGTCGGATGTGCCGGACCTCTTCGCGACAATGACGATGGAAGTTGTCACGTATCGACCACAGGAATGTCCTCTGTGTAAGCAGGGAATCCCGGTAGAGAAGCCGGGGAGTAGAGGATATAGGGAAGATTGAGTGGAGCGATGTTTTAGAGTGATGTGCAATATGGCAAAGTTCTTACAATTATTTGCTAAGGCGTAAAAGACATGTTGATTCAAGTTCATTGGAAATTTATTAGAGGCAAGAGTGATCGAAAGTGGGATTTACAGCGCGTTCTCTATGCGTATCTCACATCTGATTGTCAAGAAATCTTGTATATCGGCAAAGCATACCAGAGTACCGTTCGAGGGAGATGGTGCTACTCCGCTAAGAAAGGATTTTGGAATGATCTTGAAAATGAGCGCGGTATAACAAATCATATTGCCATGGTCGGCGTGATATATCTGCCCCAAGGTCTAAAGATTTCTGAGCAGCTCGTCTCGGACACAGAAAGTTTACTCATAAAACGGATCAGTCCATGGGGTAATATCCAAAGCACAACTTCTAGAATATCTCGTCCTGGCTTACGCGTTAAATGTGTTGGGTGCTGGCGAGGTTGGAAACCAGAGTATCAAGATGTTGGTTAAACAAGAATCTGGATCAAATCTAATATCATGCCGGACTATGTAAAGTTGAAGCGCGTACACCCTGAAGATGCTATTGTTATCCCACATTCGATCTTCAGGGATAGAGAATTCAACGAGTTGCATTGGGTGTACGGTAAACTTGTGCTCGCAACAATTGATGCGAGGTCCAACCCAATCACCTTTCCAATTACCAAGGAGCTTTTAAGTTCTGTTCGCTGGAGGAGTTACAAGCGTTTAGTGAGAATGGTTGAGAAACTTGACCAAGACCATTGGATAGAAATCGTCCGTACTCACTTTACCGAAGACGGGAAGAAGATTGCCGGCTGGAATGTAAAAGTTAAAGTGATTTCACCGTACAGCGGAAAGCTGGAAGAATAAACTTTGTTTCCATCTTGAGCCATGACAAATATAAAAATATTACTTATAACCTCACCCCACCTTCCGTCCTCCCCTACAAGGGGAGGAAACTTCGGCGCGGAACTTTCTCCCCCTTGTAGGGGGAGAACTGAAGAGGGGGAGAGTCAAAGTGCAAGACGAACATCGTCTAAAATCTTGCTAAACTAATTCCATCATGTCCCGCGATCCGCTTCTCTTTCATACGTTCATTGCCGTACTGATTGTAGCCGGCTCGGCGATTATTGGCGGACTTCTCCGCAGCCTCATTGGTTTCATTGCGAAACGGCTTGCCACGCAGACGGCAAAGGATCTCGATGACCGAATCATCGGTGCCATCGAATCGAAGGCTGTCGTCCTGACAATCATTGCAGGATGCAGCATTGCAATCCGTGAGGTGCGAAAAGGTCTCATACCGGCGGATGTAACGGCACATCAGATTCTCGATTATCTTTCAATCGGTCTCTTTATCCTCCTTGTCGTCATCCTTGCCCAGCTCGCGAGTCGTCTTATCAGGATCACGATCGGTTGGTACACCGATCGGGTCTCGATACAAAATCGCAGCGACGTCTCGACCACCATCGTCCCCTTCACATCGAAGTTGGTAAACATCGTCGTCTTCTTCATCGTCACGATGATTATCCTCGATTACATCGGGGTTAATATCGGTGGGTTTCTGGTGTCGCTCGGCGTGGGATCGCTGGCGATAGCGCTCGCGGCACAGGAGACCATCGCCAATATGATCGCCTGGTTCGTCATTCTCGTCGATCAACCGGTCCGACTTGGCGATCGGATCAAGCTGCCGACCGGTGAAGAGGGAGAAGTGTACCAGATCGGTCTTCGCAGCACTCGCATCCTCAATCAGGATAATAACCTGGTCATCATCCCGAACGGCGATCTGATCAAGAGCCGGATCGTGAACCTCACGCTGCCGGATTTCAGCACGCGTATTGTCGTGGAAGTGAACGTTGCGTACGGTACGAACGTCGAGCGTGCACGTTCTATCATGATCAACCTTGCCCATGAACGCATGGATATTCAGAAGCATCCTGCTCCTGAAGTTCACGTCATCAACCTCGGCGATGCTGCAATCCGACTACGACTGAGTGCTCGCACACCGGACGTGGCGAAAAAATTCTCGATTGAAACCGCGCTCCGCGAGCGCATCTACGAAGCATTCCGGCAGGCGGGCATCGAGATTCCTGTTCTTCCGCGTCTTCTCTCAATGAAAGATTCTGATGCAGCTCAAACTCTTGCGAAGAAATAAACTCTACCAGGGACGCGTGTTCAATGTCATCGTTGATGATGTCGAGTATCCGTCCGGCAACCGCTCGGTCCGCGAAGTCGCGGAACACTCCGGCGGTTCGGTCATCCTCGCAGTGTATCCGGACAACCGGATTATTCTTGTCTACCAGCATCGGTATCCATTCGACAAGTTCATGTGGGAATTGCCCGCGGGAAAACTGAACATCGGCGAAAACCCCATCGACTGCGCGAAGCGCGAGCTGGCGGAAGAGACAGGTTGTGCCGCATCCACATGGCGCAAGCTGACGGCAATCTCCACGACGCCGGGGTTCTGCAGCGAAGTGCTGCACATCTACCTTGCCACCGATCTCACGCAGACACCCGATGGCCGGAAGCTCGAAGAAGGCGAGCTCACGATGACGATGAAGCTGCTGCCGCTTTCCGATGCCATTGCAATGATTGAACGGGGTGAGATTGTCGATGGAAAGACCATCTGCGGGATTTTTCTGGGCGAACGAATTCTTCGGAAGGAGGGAACTCTCAGTGGATCAGTTTAGCGACGAACCGATGCCGAAGGAACGAACGTATCGCCTCGACGTGAAGCGCTGCATCGTTCGCAAGTGCGAAGGCGAGCTTGCCGAGATTTCCTACTACGAGCGGAACAACTGGGCAACGTTTGAGCTGCAGTGCAACCGATGTAAGAAGAAGTTTGTGGTAAAAGTGGAAGTATGAAAACCGCCTACATTGAAACTTCACAAGATCTGTTATCCGTTACTTGTTATCGGTTAACCGATAACAGATAACTAATAACTTCTTTTCAAAATTCCTTGAATCCTACTGAGATCATACGCAGGAAACGAAACGGAGAGAAATTGACGCGCGACGAGATGCACTTCCTCATCGATGGCTACGTTCGCGGCGTGATTCCCGACTACCAGATGTCCGCCTTCCTGATGGCCGTCTACTTTCGTAAAATGGATTTCGAAGAGACAGCCATCTTCACCGATCTCATGCTTCACTCCGGCATTGTCGTCGATCTTTCGTCCATACCCGGCGTGAAAGTCGATAAGCATTCCACGGGAGGTGTCGGCGATAAAGTGTCACTCATCCTCGCGCCCATGGTGGCTGCGTGCGGCGTCCCTGTGCCGATGATCTCAGGCAGGGGCCTCGGTCACACAGGAGGCACGCTCGATAAACTCGAATCCATCCCGGGTTTTCGCACGAATCTTTCGCTGGATGAATACAAATCTGCCATCGGAGAGATCGGCGTCGTCATGATCGGACAGACGCACGAGATCGCTCCTGCCGACGGGAAGATGTACGCGCTGCGCGACGTGACCGGAACCGTTGAGTGCGTTCCGCTCATTGCCGGAAGCATTATGAGCAAGAAGCTTGCCGAAGGAATCGATGCACTCGTGCTCGACGTGAAGACCGGGAAGGGTGCGTTCATGCAATCGGATGAGGAAGCGATCGAGCTTGCGACAACACTCATCCAGATCGGGAATCGTTTTGGAAAAAAGACCGTCGGATTTCTCACGGACATGAATCAGCCGTTGGGTTATGCAATCGGGAATTGGCTGGAAGTCGTAGAATGCATCGAGTGCATGAAAGGGCGGATCGTCCCCGACCTGATGGAAGTTGCCTGCACGCTTGGCGGAGCGATGGTAATGCTCGGTGGAAAAGCGCGGAGTATTCAGGATGGAATAGTGAAATGCCGGGATGTTATTCGGAACGGTAAGGCATGGGAGAAGTTTGTTGCGCTCGTCCGTCGGCAAGGCGGCGACGTGTCATACGTCGAACACCCTGAGCATTATCCGAAGAGTACCTTCGTGGCCGACGTGAAATGCCCGCGCTCGGGCTACATCGATAACATTGATGCACTGGAATTTGGATTCGTCGGCATTATGCTCGGTGCTGGCCGAATGAAAATCGACGACATCGTCGATCCCAAGGCGGGAATTCTTGTCACGAAAAAAAATGGAGAAAGCGTGAGTGCCGGAGAAACACTTGCGGTTCTGTACACAGAACACACACACGTTCTTGAGCAGGCAATCAACCGAATCGAGCGAGCATTCAGCATCGCAACGAAGCCATCTCCGTCGCCTGCACTCATCCGTGCATTTATCGATGAACATGGAGTTCATCCGTGGCAAAACCGACTTACGCTCTAACGGCCGGCGTGTGCCGGATATTTTTTACTTGAAAACTCACTGAAAATTTTATATCTTTTCACACCTCCCGCAGAAAGGAGAGACTTATGACGACGATCGGTAGTCTCGTGCAGAACCGGCCAGTGTTTGCGGTACAACGAACAGATTCAGTCTTCGACACAGCGAGGTACATGGCTGACAAGAATGTCGGAGCAATCGCTGTTCTGGACGGAACGCGGCTGGTCGGAATTTTTTCCGAGCGCGATCTGATTACGCGAGTCATTGCGAGAGAATTGGATCCAAAGAAGACGACCGTTGCACAGGTGATGACAAAAGATCTCGTTGTCGCTGATGCGACCGAAAGCGAGGAATCCTGCTTGAAGAAAATGAAGGCGGCAAATTGCCGGCACTTACCGGTCATTTCCGGTGAAACGCTGGTGGGTCTCCTCTCGCTTCGAGACCTGCTCTTGGTCGAGTTGACGGAGCGGGATGAGAAATTGGAATTCCTCAACAGTTATCTCTTCCATGTTCCACCCGAAATAGTGAAGAAGCCATAAAAAACCGTTCTGAAATCTTTTTTGTATTACTGGAGTTCATGCATGCCGGTTATTACACTTATTAACGAAGGCCAGACAATCGAAATCACCGAAGGCACGAACCTTCGGAAAGCGCTTTTGAAAAAAGGTATTTCTCCGTACGTTGGGAAAGACAAGATTCTCAATTGTCTCGGTAACGGTTTGTGTGGAACATGCCGTGTCGAGGTCGTTGATGGCAAGGGTGCACCGCCAATGTCACCACTTGAAGAAGCGGCGCTTGTGGGACTTGTGCCCTTCTATGCCCGCCAAATTCCAAAGAACGTGCGACTTGCCTGCCGCATCGGCGTGACTAAAGATATGGCTATCAAGACCTATCCTGTGATCGCTCTCGATTGGAAACTCACTAAAGAACGATTAGCGCTGTTAGCGATATGGACGCTCTTCGGCGGAACATTCCTCGTCGTTATGATCAGGCTTTTGATTGAAATCGCAACAGGTCGGTAACTAAACGATTACGAGGAGTGAAGCTCTGCTTGATTTTCCATCGTCTACACCAAGCCGCCTCCCACATGGAGACATCCGGCCTCTCATTCTTGCGAGTTGTCGGACAACAAACCAATCGACTGCCGAACGTCATTTCATTATAGCATTCTCGAATGATCGAAGCACTTGCATCATCTCATCGTGCACCAATCCGTTTGAGGCGAGGATCTCTTTCCGGTAAATGGAAAAAGGGTTGCCGGAAAAGTCCGTTATTTTTCCGCCAGCCTCGGTGACGAGCAACGCTCCGGCTGCCATGTCCCAGGGATTCAGCGCTACTTCCCAGAATCCTTCATAGCGTCCGGCGGCGACATAAGCGAGATCGATCGCGGCCGAGCCCATGCGGCGAACTGCCTGCGCGCGCATGAGGAAGTTGACGAAATGTTCGACGGCGTGATCGGGATTCTTTGTGATGTTATAAGGGAAGCCCGTCACCAGCAAACTTTTTGTCAGCGAATCGATGCGGGAGACGCTCATCTTTTTGCCGTTCAGGAAAGCGCCCTTTCCTTGTTCAGCGGTGAAAATCTCGTCGAAATTCGGATCGTAAATCACGCCGAGGATGATCTCGCCCTTCCGCTCCAGAGCAATGGAAACACAGAAGACCGGAAAGCCGTGCGTGAAATTTGTCGTCCCATCGAGAGGGTCGATGACCCAGCGATACTCCGATGTCCGTCCGTGTTTCCGACCGCTTTCTTCGGCGAGAATATCGTGGACTGGAAAATGTTTCTTGATGGTGTCAATGATAATCTCTTCGGATCCCTTGTCGATTTCGGTGACGAGGTTCTTCTCCTCTCCCTCTTTGAGTCGGATCTGGCGAACTCTTCCCAGATTTTGTTTCAAGTATTTGCCTGCGCTCCGGGCTGCTTCTATGGCGATGTCGAGCATGGTCTTTGCATGATTGAGGGTCGGTGACCGATCGGATTCCTATCAGCTCTGCGCTAATCCTGCCCTGCCACAGTGAAGCGCTTCCCAAGGAGTTTTTTCAGTCGATCCATATTTTTCTGGCTTACGCGGAATCGGACGATGACGGAATTATTCTCATACTCTTTACCGATAATTTCCGCAATTTCATGAAGCTTCGCAATCGTACCGTAATCCGATTGCTTGATCGAAATGGTCTGCTCGGAACTGTCGTGGGCGGCGAGTGTCAGTAGTTCCTGCTTCAAGCTCGAGATGTTAAGGCCTCGTTCCGCAGAAATGAAAACGGCGGGCGAATACTCCTTCGACAGGCCGTGAAGAAGGGAACGATCGGCAAGTTTATCGATCTTGTTGAACACGTAGATCGTTGGTTTTCCCTGCGCATTCAATTCATGGAGCGTGTCGTTTACCACGGCGATATGTTCTTCGAAACTGAGGTGGCTGACATCAACGACATGCAAGAGGATGTCCGCTTCAGCAGTTTCGGCGAGCGTGCTGCGGAATGACGCGATGAGGTGCGGAGGTAATTTCCGGATGAATCCGACAGTATCCGAAAGAAGAATCGTTTTTGCAGGCCCGAGGGTGACTGCTCGCACGGTCGTGTCGAGTGTTGCGAACAAACGATCTTCAACCAACACATCCGCACCGGAGAGGAGCCTGAGCAAGGTCGACTTGCCTGCATTGGTATATCCAACCATCGCGACACGGATCATTTCTTTACGGCCTTTGCGCTGGACTTCCCGCTCACGGCTGATGTGCTCTAATTTTTCCTTCAGGCGGCTGATGCGAGTGCGAATGGCACGTCTGTCCGTTTCGATTTGTTGCTCGCCGGGTCCCTTTGTTCCTACGCCGCCATACTGTTTCGAAAGGTGTGTCCATTGTCGCGTGAGACGGGGAAGAAGGTACTGGAGTTGTGCAAGCTCGACTTGCGTCATCGCTTCCTTTGTCTTGGCGCGCGAAGCAAAGATGTCGAGGATGAGTCCACTCCGATCGATGATCTTGCACTTGATGACTTTCTCAAGGTTGCGGACTTGCACGGGTGATAGATCGTCATCGAAAACAACCAAATCGATCTTTTCATCCTCCACAAGACGACCTACCTCCAGTGCTTTTCCGCTTCCAATAAATGTTGCGGAATTTATGCGGTTTCGCTCTTGAAAGACCTTTCGGACAACGACTGCTCCGGCAGTATCGGCAAGCAGCACAAGTTCGTCGAGATATTCTTCTCCTTGCTGTCGCCGCGTTCGATCCGTAATGAGGCCAATCGCAATTGCTCGTTCACGCTCTTCGGTCATGAGGAGTTTCATGAGTGTCCCTTCATGCCGCTGCTCCCTGCATTGCTTTCCTGCTGTCGCGTGCGATGAGCATTTCCACTAACGCGAGCACAAGAGCCAGGCCAATGCAGTATCGCCAGAGTTCGACGCCGAAGCGTGAATGCATGACCGCGGCCTGCAACTGATCGTCAGGCTGGATTGACTGAATCGAATGCGCCGGGATTCCAAGTCGCGTACTCGCCGTTACAAATTCTTCCCGCGTCATTTTTCTCATGTCGGATTCCCGTGAGTCGATATTCGCAGCAAAAACAATGAGAGGAGTGGTACCGCTGCGAATCTCGTAAAAGCCCGGCTGGTTCAGACGTTTTAATGTGAAGGAAAAAACTGAACGTCCGGCGTTCGTGTTCGATTGTTCCGATGACTGGACGAGTTCTTCTGTACCGTCCGGCTGGACGAGAGTGAACTGCGCGCCGTTTTCAACAACAGCGCTGCGGCGAACGGTTACCGTCGGTTCATCGCCAACGAGATACGAAGGAACGATCTCACTGCTCGAAGATGTATAGATGATGGAGCGGTGAATAAGTGGAGCAAAAATTCCTTTCAACGGAAAATCGGACCACGTGAGAACCGGAGAAATAGAGAAAAAGAGAATCTTCCCTTCGCCAAGATTGTGCTCCGAAAGAAAAGCAGATCCATCCATTAAAGAAATAATTGTGCGCCCGTGTCTTCCTGCCTGGCGAGTGAGTGAGGCTGTAATGCCGGGTGACTCGATGTGTTGTTGTTCCTGTCGTCGCCCGTTCTGTTCTCGTTCAAAGATCGTCGTGAACAATGGATGGTCGAGGTCGGCTTTTTGAAACGAAACGCCGTTCTCGGCAGGATACGCCGTCACTCGATCGACCGGTGGAATATTGAGCGCTACAAGCAGAGGGGAAGTAATGCTACCCGTCCGTGGGAGAGTCGACTGAGGAAAAAGTACCACGCCGCCGCCGCGCTGGACGAAACTTTGAATTTTCTGCGCGTCGCTTGCTGAGAGTGTCGTCAGATCTATGATGACGAGAACATCAAAATTCTTGAGATCGAGCAGCGGAAATTTCTGAACAGTAGTTTGCTGGACACGCAACAGAGATTGGTCCACTTCGCTCCTGCTCGCCTGCAGTGCGAGCAGGATGAACTGGTCATCCAGGAGCGCATCGCCGACGACTGCGACATTGATATGTTCGGGGACGTACAGGCTGAAGTAGCGCCGGTCATCCTGTTCTATTGCATCGTGCTCGATCTCTGCATAACCTTTGATGAAGCCTGTTCGTTTGGGGATTGCTTCCAATTCGATAGACGCGGAGCCCGACTGTTCAATCGAGACGCTGCTCTGGGCGGCGCGCGTTCCGTCCAGGAATACGCTGACGACGTAATCGTTCAGCGGCACGCTGTTGAAGTTTCGCAGCGAGGCGTGGATCGTTGTTGGTTTTTCACGCTCCAAGATTGTCGTCTTCACGGAGACTGAATCTAAGCCGATATTCGTTCCAGCCTTTGAACCGATCTCCACGACAAAGAACTTTACCTGCTCGTCGAACAAGTTCGCCGGTGTGCTCATCTGGGCGCGGGCATTGACAAGTGTTGCCTGCATGTCGCTGATGACGTACATCTCCTTATTGGCATTTCGTGAACGTTGGAGAAGTTTGGCGGAAAGTCGAAGCGCATCATCAAGAGAGCGGTGGATCGAAGAGACGTCCGATTCGTTCACAACTTTCCGCAAAGTAGAAAAGTCGTGTGTCGCCGGATCGATTGTCGCGTTCGGTACATCGGAAAGTTTGACCAGGTATGCTTCGTCGCCATCTTTCAAAAGATCAATAAGCCGGATCGTCGCATCCTTTGCCTGCTTGAAGTACTCTCCGTGTTCATCGCTTGCCGTCATGCTGAATGAGTCGTCGAGGATGAATACGACGCTGGAATGTGCGTGCGTTCCAATAGTCCCGAGAATCGTTCCTCGAAGAGCCGGTCGTGCAAATGCCAGGATGATCAGGATGATGAGGAGCGTGCGGACGATCAGGAGCAGAATCTGCCTAAGCTTGAGCCTGCGGATCTTCGTCTGCTGCAGTTCCTTCAGGAACGTCAGCGTGCTGAACTCGATTGTACGAAGCTTGCGAAGGTTAAACAGGTGGAGAATCAGCGGGATGGCTGCAGCCGCCAGGCCGAATAACACCAAGGGATTCAGAAACGTCATCGTGTAACGATAGGGAAAGTCCTCAAGTGGATGAATCGTCGTTCATCATCAATGACAGGAAATTTCATGAAAAAAGCAATTTTTTTGGAAATTGCTGTGAAGTCATTACCCACCGTTTCTGTTAGAAAAAGTGATTGACTTTCTCAGTTTTTCTGGATACATTGCCCCGACTGGCCTGCCACGACTTTCACCGGTTTTCATATTGGGTGTGAAAATGACGCGCCTTACCCAAGGGGTTTCGAAAAGTCACGATCTCAAGCATAGAAAACGTAGCGTACCAACTGCAATCATCTGCAATCAGGCTCATGATCGCTCGATAAAGATTCGACAGCTTCCTGGGATTGTACAGAGACAATAGATGAGCGTACTTCGGCTTTGTTTGTCCCGACACCACGCAATCCGAGTTGACAAATAAGTTTCTGCTTCTCAAATCTGATCTGTAAAAATTGGATAGTTGTTGATTCACCTTCTTGATCCACTTAGGGGGAGACTTAGCACTCTTTTCATTAGGAGAATTTTCATGAAAAGGAAATCAATCTCCTTTCTGTTCCTCGTCGGCATCTCACTGATGATGCACGATTTGGTCCGATCCCAGGGCTGGACGGCGCAGACGAGCGGCGTCTCGACAGCACTCCACGGAGTGTTCTTCACCAGTGCAAGCACTGGCACGGTTGTGGGAAGTGGCGGTACTATTCTCCGCACAACAAATGGTGGAACAACGTGGACGAGTCAATCGAGTGGAACATCCAACAACCTCACGGGAATCTATTTCATCGATGAGAATACAGCAACAACGGTCGGATCGAGCGGCACAATTCTTCGAACCACAGATGCCGGCGTGCATTGGACAGGCCAGTCGAGCGGGTCAACCGTCAACTTAAGCAGTGTCTTCTTCTCCGATGCGAATAATGGGACGGTCGTTGGTGCAAGCGGCACCATTCTCCATACCACCAATGGTGGATCGACCTGGACAAGCCAAACGAGTGGTGTGAGCAATAGTCTGAATTCTGTTTTCTTCACCAGTGTAAACACCGGAATTGCCGTTGGAAACAGTGGAAATATCCTGCGCACAACCAATGGCGGCACAACCTGGACAAGTCAAACGAGTGGAACAACAAGTAATCTGAACGATGTATACTTCAGTGACGCAAACACGGGAACCGCTGTCGGAGTCAATGGAACGATTCTCCAAACGACAAATGGTGGAACATCCTGGACAGCGCAGACCAGTGGAACGACACAGACTCTGCAAGGGATTCACTTGAGTGATGCAAATAAAGGTGCGGCGGTAGGTAATGGCGGAACAATTCTTCGTACAACGAACGGTGGAACAACTTGGACAAGCCAAGCGAGTGGAACAACAAACGACATCTTTGCCGTTTTCTTCTCCGATGCGAATACAGGAACCGCGGTTGGTGCAAGTGGCACAATTCTCCGCACAACGACCGGCGGCGTATCATGCGGAACGATCACTCTCAGTCCAGCGACACTTCCCAGCGGGACAGTTGGTACAGCGTACAATCAGACCATTACGGCAAGCGGTGGGGCATCTCCCTATAGTTTTCAAGTAACAGGCGGTACATTACCAAATGGGCTTACACTTTCATCTGGTGGAATGCTTTCTGGAACCCCCACGGCATCCGGCAACTTCACGTTCACCGTAACAGCGACTGATGATAACAATTGCCAAGGTAATCGGGGTTACTCACTAACGATCAACTGCCCAACCATCACCGTCAATCCAGCATCGTTACCTAACGGTATAGTTGGCACAGCGTACAGTCAGACCATTACGGCAAGTGGCGGAACTGCACCTTACGTATATTCCGTAACGAGTGGCTCGCCACCAACAGGGCTAACCCTCTCAAGCGGCGGTGTGCTCTCCGGAACACCGACTGCTGCAGGCAACTTCACGTTCACCGTCAGGGCCACAGATGCCCAAGGGTGTACGGGGGATCGCAGCTATACAGTCACGATATTCCTTGCAATTGCGCCCACCTCACTTCCCGCTGGAACTGTCGGAAGCGCATACAGCCAAACATTGACTGCGAGTGGCGGAACAGGACCGTATGCGTTCTCAATACAATCAGGCTCGCTTCCGCCAGGGCTCATGCTTTCATCGTCGGGTGTTCTCTCGGGTATACCGACGACAATAGGAGGCTTTACTTTTACTGCCAGTGTCGTCGACGCTGGAGGGAAAACAGGGAGTCGTCCATACACCATAACGATTGGCTGTCCAATCATCACGCTGAGTCCGTCTTCTCTTCCAACAAGTATAACAGGTGTTGCATACAGTCAATCGATCACAGCATCGGGTGGCACAGCACCGTACACGTTTTCGGTCAGTGCCGGTACATTGCCGCCGGGACTTGTACTCTCCTCATCAGGTTCGCTGAGTGGAACACTGACCGCCGCAGGAACCTATACGTTTACCGTCACCGCCAACGACGCACAAGGATGCACCGGGAGCGCGGGCTACTCGGTTGTAGTGTACTTGGCAATTAACCCAAGTACGGCAACATTGCCCGACGGGACGGTTGGCATACCGTACTCGCAAACCCTGACGGCGAGTGGAGGAACCACTCCCTACAATTTTACAGTCACTTCCGGATCTCTACCGCAAGGGTTGACTCTCTCTTCATTGGGTGTTATATCAGGAACACCCACAACGATCGGGACCTATTCCTTCACGGTGACAGTAACAGATCCCTCGGGCAATACCGGAAGTCGGTCGTATTCGATCACTATCCATTGTCCGACCATTACGCTGAGTCCCTCATCGCTACCCAACGGCGTGGTCGGATCCTCCTATAGCCAGACTATCACAGCGAACTCTGGCACCGCACCTATTTCTTACGCGATCACCTCGGGTACGTTACCAGATGGCCTTTCACTTTCGGCTGGAGGCGTATTGACTGGAGCACCGACTATGGTAGGATATTCAGCGTTTACTATTACTGCGACTGATGCACAGGGGTGTACGGGGAGTATATCATATACGGTAACGGTTGATTGTCCTGGCATCAACCTCAGCCCGACTGGTTTGCCAAATGGAGTAGTAGGTTCATCCTATAGTCAGACGATTAGTGGAAGTGGTGGAACGATGCCCTACAGCTTCGGAGTCACTGCGGGCTCATTGCCATCTGGTTTGGCATTAACGTTGACTGGTTTCTTATCTGGAACGCCCTCTATCATTGGGACGTTCAACTTCAGTGTTACGGCGACTGACGTGCAAGGATGTACGGGCACAAGAAATTATTCGTTGACGATCGATTGCCCGTCAATAAGCGTAAGCCCGTCTTCACTCCCGTTGGGCGTGGTCGGTTCTAGCTATAGTCAGACGCTCGGCGCCAACGGCGGGACTGCGCCGTACTCGTTTGCCGCTACATCAGGAACGTTGCCGGGCGGGCTCACTCTCTCGTTGGCTGGTCTTTTGTCCGGGATCCCAACCGCTGTAGGCATTTTCAGCTTCACGGTGACTGCGACTGATGCACAGGGATGTACCGGGGGCCGATCATACACAGTCACCATCAATTGTCCGGCAATCAGTGTTAATCCGATTTCACTTCCACACGGGGTCGTTGGTTCTTCGTACAGTCAAACAATTTCAGCGTCCGGCGGAACGGCGCCATATTCCTTTGCCCTTACGGCGGGGTCTTTGCTGAATGGTTTGACACTCTTATCATCGGGAGCTCTCTCCGGGATTCCGACAACCATCGGGACGTCGAGCTTCACAGTGACAGTAACGGACGCTCAGGGGTGCACAGGGATGAGAGGATACTCAATCATTGTCGACTGTCCGGCGATTACACTTAGTCCCTCGTCTCTTCCGAATGGTACGGTCGGTTCTCCCTATAGCCAGAGCATTCTGGGTGGTGGCGGCACAGCGCCGTACAGCTTTGCTCTTTCGGCTGGATCGCTTCCAGCCGGGCTGACACTTTCTGCCGGTGGAGTTGTTTCCGGAAACCCAACAACGGTCGGAACGTCTTCCTTCACGGTTGAAGCGACAGATGCGCAGGGTTGTAAAGGCAATGTAAACCATTCCATCACAATCGATTGTCCGGTAATCACCGTAAGTCCTTCATCGCTTCCTAATGGAATCGTTGGCGCGACTTACGGTCAGACGGTGACTGGGAGTGGAGGAAGTCTACCCTATGGCTTTGCCGTGACGTCTGGCGCACTTCCAGGAGGGCTCACTCTTTCCTCTTCAGGGAACATTTCAGGAACGCCGAACACACTCGGCAGTTTTGTGTTCGACATTACTGCTACAGACGCGCAAGGATGTACAGGAGTGCGCTCATACACAGTCACGGTTAGCTGTCCATCGATTGTACTGAGTCCAGCCATACTTCCGGATGGAATTGCACATGATTCCTACAGCCAAACTCTCACCGCGAGCAGTGGCACATCGCCGTATAGTTTTTCTGTCACCGGTGGTGTAATGCCGCCTGGCCTGAGTCTTTTGAGTACAGGTATTCTCTCCGGGACACCAACGACTATCGGAAGCTACACAGTCATGGTAACGGCGATTGACGCGAACGCATGTCAAAGTAATCGGAGCTATTTGATTACGGTCAATTGTGGTGCGATCACGATCAGTCCCTTGACGTTATCGAATGGTTCGGTAGGGAGTCCCTACAGTGAACTACTAACGGCGGATGGTGGTACGAATCCTTATGGCTTTGCGGTGACGAGTGGTTCGCTTCCCGCCGGATTGACGCTATCAGCCTCTGGAACACTATCAGGTACGCCAACACTTGTCGGGATATCATCCTTTACGATTACAGCAACGGACGCACAAGGTTGCAGCGGCGGCAAGGCATACTCGGTCACTGTTGACTGTCCGACCATCGTTCTGAGTCCTGCCAGCTTGCCAAACGGGGTAGTGGGTACTTCGTACAGCCAAACGATTTCCGGAAGCGGTGGGACAGCACCATATTCATTCAGCGTTACTGCAGGCGCATTACCGACCGGCTTCACACTCTTGTCATCCGGGCTCATCTCCGGGACACCGACGCTTGCTGGCGGCTTTACCTTTACTATCACCGCAACCGATGCCCAGGGGTGTTTAAATGATCATGCATACACCGTCTCGATCAACTGTCCCACAATCACTCTCAGCCCAAGCACGTTACCGAATGGTATTGCGGGATCGGTATATACCCAGACGATCACAGCCAGTGGCGGAACAGCACCATACTCATTCACGGTCATCGCTGATGCGCTGCCACCCGGATTAACACTTTCCTTAGCCGGTCTAGTTTCAGGAACTCCTTCGACGATTGGTACGTACTCGCTGACGATTCGAGCTACGGATGCGCAGGGGTGTGCCGGAAGCCGGAGTTATGAGATCACAATTGACTGTCCGACGATCAACCTTGCTCCAACGAGCCTCCCCCATGGCACGGTTGGATTGACATATAATCAGACGATCACGCCGAGTGGTGGAACAACTCCATATACCTTTAGCATAAGTTCAGGTTCCTTGCCGAGCGGTGTAACGCTCTCTGCACTCGGAAACCTATCGGGAATACCGACAACGGTCGGGACGTATACCTTCCAGATTCTGGCAACGGACAATCAGGGGTGCCCAGGACGTCGATCATGCACCTTGGTAATAGATTGTCCCGTGATCTCAATGAATCCTTCTTCGCTGCCGGGTGGGAGAGTAGGGGTTTCGTACGATCATACCATTACTGCGACGGGAGGGACGGCGCCGTACGGATTCGCCATTCTCTCGGGGCCACTCCCTGGTGGACTTACATTGCTTTCTTCAGGCGCTATTACAGGAACACCGACGACTGTGGGAACATTTTCCTTTACCGTGAATGCAACCGATGTCCAAGGGTGCACTGGAAGTAAATTATATGCTATCTCAATCGAGTGTCCAACCATTATCATAAGCCCTTCCACAGTGCCTGACGGTACGGTTGGAAGCTCTTACTTGCAAACACTTACGGCGAGCGGCGGTACGGCTCCCTACAGCTTTGCTGTGACGACCGGATTGCTTCCAGGAGGACTCACACTTCCTCCAACCGGAATACTATCGGGTACACCAACAACGGCGGGCATCTATAGCTTTACAGTCACAGCCACGGATGCTCAAGGTTGCAGTGGCAGCAGGGGATACTCGGTTACAATGGAATGTCCTATCATTACTGTAAACCCCGCCACGCTTTCCGGCGGAACAGCAGGGACGTCATACAGCCAAACCATCTCAGCCGGTGGTGGCACAGCGCCGTATACGTTTGGTGTCACGTCGGGCTCGTTGCCGACTGGTCTCACCCTCTCAACTGCGGGACTTCTCACAGGTACACCATCGACGGTCGGTACTTACACGTTTACACTCACAGCCGCCGATGCACAAACCTGTACAGGCATCAGGGCTTATAGTGTTGAAATTGTTTGCCCTGTATTCAACATCTCTCCGGCTTCTTTGCCGCATGGAATAGTAAATTCCGCGTACAACCAATCTGTAACAACCGGCGGCGGAAACGGGCCCTATTCGTTCTCACTCTCGTCCGGCGGTCTTCCGGTAGGACTCACTCTTTCCTCGGCCGGTTCGATTTCAGGTACGCCAACGACATCGGGGAGTTCGACCTTTACGTTGCTTGTAGTCGATAACGTGGGTTGTTCGGGTACGAAGAACTACACCATCGTGATTGATGCGCCTGGGTTCTCAGTCTTGCCATCACACATCTCCTTCGGAAACGTAGTCGTTGGGTCGAGCAAGACAGATAGCCTTACCGTTACCAACACTGGCACATCGCCCCTGACGATTTCCTTAGCTGCCTCGAACGCGAGTGAATTTACAATGTTTCCTTCGAGTGGCAATCTTGCAGTAGGTGCGATCAAGAAGTTTTATGTTACATTTAGTCCCACATCTGTGGGGGCGAAGAACACAACCGTAACATTCACGCACGATGCCAGCGGATCTCCATCAGACGTAGCGATTGGCGGAATCGGAGTGATGCCTATGTTCTCTGTATCGCCGACGAATGTCTATTATGGAAATGTAAACGTCGGATCCACGAAGCCAGATAGTGTCACTATTACCAATATCGGTTCTTCGGCTCTCACAGTTTCCTCCGTACTATCAAACAATCTGCAATTCGCGGTTAACCCTTCAGGGGTGGTTCTGTCACCAGGCGACCGCCAAAAATATTCCGTCGCGTTCACGCCAACAAGTACCGGGACAAAGACAGGAAACGTAACATTCACTCACGATGCGTCAGGGTCACCAGGCGTCGTGGGCCTCAATGGTGTTGGTGTTATCCAGGGATTCACCATCACACCCCGAGTTACCTTCGGCAATGTTGTGGTGGGTTCCAGTAAGCAGGACAGTATGACGATTGTAAATACGGGCACGCTTACGCTGAACATCGCGTCCGTGACATCAACAGATCCTCGTTTCGGTGTAACTCCGACAAATGGGAGTATTCCACCGGGTGGGAACAAGAAGTTTTTTATCACATTCGCTCCTGCATCGGTAGGATTAAGAACAGCAAGCATTGTGTACAATCATGATGCACCAGGATCGCCCGATTCCTTTATAGTAAGCGGTACGGGGGTTGCCCCCGGGTTCTCATTCACTCCGGCGCAGTTGCAGTTTGCCAACACAATTGTCGGAACGAGCCAAATAGATAGTATAACGGTTACCAATCCTGGGACATCCCTTCTATCAATCAGCGGTGTCACCTCTTCGAATGGCATGTTCAGCGTCATTCCAACATCGGGAACTATTCTGCCAGCTGCGAGCCGAAAGTTTTACATTAGGTTTACTCCAACCGCTCTTGGAGCTGTTTCTGCGGTACTCTCGTTTGCACATGATGCCAGTGGTTCACCATCCAGTCTACCAGTAAGCGGAACAGGCACAGCCTCTATCCGCATTGTCAAGATTAGAGACAGTGACGGCAATGCTGCCACGACATACGATCAGAGTCTCAAAAGGTGGCATTTGTCACTGTACAGGGCGCCAGTCTCTCCGGCGAACTTACTCGCAGAAGGAGACACGAGCTCACTCACACTTGGTGTTTCGGAGGCCGGTACATATATCGCCTGCGAGGCTGATAGTGGATATCCGTGGATGCGGATTAACGGTAACCATACGGTCTATGACACACTTTCGGTCGCGTTCGGGATGAGTATCGCTGATACGTTTATCAATGTTGAGCAGAATACGATTGTTGCTGACGGGCAGAGTGCGACTGTTGACTTCATCGTGGCACCTCCTGTCTATGGAAAAACGTTTCGGACATTCACGCTGGAAGGTTTAGCACAGAAGAAAGGCATCAAGAAGAGGCCTGTCGCCGATGCCTTCTGTGCCCAGTTTGTAAATGCCACAGGGAACACCGCAGACGCCCTGCAGATGGCAGCAAAACTGCAAAACAGCGGACTCCTCATATCAGAGATTACCAGCAGCGGCCCATTTTCCCAGAAGACATCGCTCGATGGTCTGATGTGGACGTTTAGTGGAGCGAATGTGGCACAGGGAGAGACTGTGACAGTGTGCGGGATTTTTAGCGGGCCCCGTGCGATATCGATTAAGAATTGGAACTGGGTGGTCAATGGGGTCGCACAGGCCAAACAGCCCGGCTTCACGCCGCTCGAACAACGGAAGCTCTATCCGATGCCGAACTTTGCCAACGTGCGTGATGAAGTGTTCATGCTTGGCG
>JACOSY010000030.1 GCA_016178595.1 Ignavibacteria bacterium | reverse complement strand
GAAAGCTTTTTGAATATCTGGAAGTATTTTACAACCGGGTGCGACGCCACTCGTCACTCGGTTACAAATCACCTGTGGCATTTGAATATCAACATATGATTCTGGCTTAACTTGATGTCTCATTTTTGGGGTGAACTCCATCGGGACAGAGGGTTGAGTTCAGACCTTCCCCTCCACAATCCCAATCTCCTCCTCCGTCCGCCTATACAGTTAGTATTCTCTCAACAGTTTTCCGAGATTATCGATGCTATCCGTGCCGAGCGCCAGATCAAGAATTGGTCGAGGAGAAAGAAGGAGGCTTTAATGGCGGGAGATTTCAAGCTACTGCATCAATTGTCTGAATGCCGGAATTTGACTCACTCGAAGAACAAGCCATCCAAGAGATAATTCCTTGACAACATTTGTTTTGTCACCCTTCGACTTCGCTCAGGGTGACGATGGTGTTTGCTCATTCACGATGGTTGTATCTGCAAGCCCTCTCAGTCGCAGAAACATTCGCTTCATGTACACCGTCTCCCCTCCCCTGAAGAACCTCATCGCAAACAGCATTAATGCAAACACTCCAAGCAATCCAACCTTTAGAGCGACTTCCATTCCTTGAGAAAGCTCATCAAACGGAAAAATCATAGAGACTCCCACTGAAACACCTAACGCTATCAGAAGCTTCGCCATCCTTCCCCACTCGTATCTCACCGGATACACACGCTGCGCAAAGAAGTAACCGGCAATTGCCATTGCGAGATACGCCCAGAACGTCGCCCATGCCGCGCCGAGCATTCCCATCGACGGGATGAGCGTGTAGTTGGCAGCGATGTTGACTGCAGCCGCAATGAGCGTAATGATCGGTAGATAGTTCGTTTTCTTCTCAATGTACAAACCGGCTGAGATGTTTGTATACATGCCGAGGAACAGATAGCCGAGGAGAACGATCGGAACAATATTCAACCCGCCCCAATAATTTTGATGGATGAGATGCCTGCCGAAGATGCTGATCTTCACGATGTCGCCGATGAAAAACGTCAGAACGAGAAACACGACCGACATCAACAGCACGATATATGTCAGCACACGGGCAAAGACTTCTTTGGCGTTTTCCTCCTTTGCCATCGAAAAATAAAACGGCCGCCATGCATAGTCGTACATCTGCACGATCAGCATCATGAAGATCCCGAGACGGTAATTGGCCTGGTAGATGCCGACGGTGGCATCGTCGGTCAAACTGCGGAGAATCGGCCGGTCGATCACCTGCACTGCCATCGCCGCCAGTCCTGCCGGAATCGACGGCAACCCGAACCGCACGAGTGCGCCAAGTAAATCGTTCTTCATGTCAACGATAAGGTGGCGTAGGATCGTCGGCAGCAGCAGAACTACCGTAAGAGCCGAAGCAACGAATCCGCTGATGAAGATTCCCGTCACACCTTTATGAAACACAGCGAGCAAGAGAACATTCATGACGACATTGGTGAGAATGTTGAGAAACTTCACCGTTGCGAAGAGCTTCGCGCGATGTTCCATCCTCAAGGATGCAAACGGAATAATGGCGATCGCATCAAGGGCAAGGATTCCTGCTGCATAGAGAACGATGCTCTTGTACTCCGGCGGGATCTTCAGTGCGCCCACAATCGGCGATGCGGCAGCGACGATTGCAAACGAGAAGAGCACCGACGTCATAAAGAGTGAGAGAAATGGCGTGCTGAAGTTTTGCTTCTCCGTCCCTAATTCCATCGTCGATGCATACTTGAAATACGCCGACTCCATCCCGTAGGAATAGATCACGTTCACGAATGCAATCATGGAGTAGATGTAGCTGACGATGCCGAATTCACCCGGCACAAGGACGTTAGTGTAGAACGGGACAAGAAGGAAGTTGAGGAAACGACTGAGGATGGTGCTGGCGCCGTAGATCGCCGTTTCGCTGCCGAGGCGCTTTATCTTATCGAACATGCAGGTGCGGATTGTGCTGAGTAGTGATAAGATGGATAGAAAATCCTAAGCACGAAGCACGAAATTCCAAACAAGCGCTAATTTCGAAATCAAAAACGTCAGGGGCCGATGTTTCGGTCATTAGAACTTTGGATTTAGAATCTGTTTATGATTTGGTGCTTCGAATTTAGGATTTCCCCCTACCGCTGCTCTTCGTCGCCTTCACATTCAACGAGATGTCGAGCGCCTTGGGCGAATGGGTCAGCGCTCCGACGGAGATGAAGTCGACGCCCGTTTCGGCGGTTGCACGAACCGTTGCAAGCGAAACATTGCCGGAGGCTTCGACCTCGACAGCATGGTTGATGAGTTGAACGGCGTCGCGCATCATGTCGAGAGGGAAATTGTCGAGCATGATGCGGTGAATTCCTTTCACTGCAAGGGCCTCTTTCACCTCTTCGAATGTCTTGGTCTCGACTTCGATCTTGAGATGGTAGTTTCTTTCGGCCATGAATGCACGACAACGCTCGACTGCCGCTGTGATTCCGCCGGCCGCAGCAATGTGGTTATCCTTGATGAGCACCATGTCGTCCAGCCCGAAGCGATGATTGACTCCCCCGCCGATCTGAACGGCGCGCTTATCCAAAAGACGAAGACCGGGAGCCGTCTTTCGCGTGTCGGTGATCGTTGCACGAGTTCCCGCGATAGCATCGACAAACATCCGCGTAAGTGTGGCAATACCGCTCATGCGTTGCAGGATATTGAGGGCAGTCCTTTCGGCTTTCAGAATACTGGCAACGGGACCGTCAAGGCGGGCTATCGTTGTCTGCGCGTCGACCATTGCGCCATCCTGCAGCAAGTGCGTCATCCGAACGTCAACATCGACGGCAGAGAATACCAGTGCGGCGACATCAAGCCCCGCAATGATGCCGGATTCTTTCGCAAGCAGCCCTGCATAACCGGTGAGATCGCGGGGGATGGCAGCGTCCGTCGTAACATCTCCCATCCCAAGATCTTCCATGAGCGCCTCCACGACAATCCGGCTGACGCGGCTATCGTGTGCAATATCGTGCAACGCATTATGCTGGTCGTGATTGCTCATCGATCATTATGGGAATGTTCTCTCGGACTGAATACGTTTTCTTGCAGTACACGCAGGTTACGATTTTCTTCTCGTCGTCGGAAGCAAGCTCACGACGACAAACGGGACAACGAAGGATCTTCAGGAGTTCTCTCGACAGCATAACGATTATGGCTGGGATTTCGCGGCGGCGGCTCGCGACACCGCCTCAGAGAGCGTCTCGAGGAATTGTTCCGGCGCGCGCGTCGGCCTTCCGGTCGCTGCGTTTACAAAGCTATGAACGGTGTGTCCTTCGGCCAGAAGCTCGTTGGTTTCATCATGATGGACTTTGTACTCGATCCGGATGCGTGCTTGCGGCGCGTCGTTCACGATCGTCTTGACAATAAGGAGATCGTCGTACCGGGCTGCTTTCAGGTAACGTGCATGCGCCTCAATCACCGGAAGATAATACCCCATTCGCTCGATCTCCGGGTACGGCATACCGATATCCCGGAGAAGATCCGACCGGCCCTGCTCGAAGTACTCGAAGAACTTTCCGTAGTAAACCATTTTCATCTGATCGGTATCGGCGTAGCGAACACGAATTTTTGTCTCAGCAGAAATACTCATAGATATTTTTGATTTCAGATGTTAGAATTCGGATTGTCTTGCTTCATCAAATCCAAAATCATACATCAGAATTCTAACATTATTCTTCCCACTCTCCCATCTTGCCGAACTTCTCGATCCGTTTCTCGACGAGCTTATCGGGCTTGACCTTTGTAAGTTTCTTCAGCTCATCGATCAAAATGCTTTTGAGCAGTTTCGCTGCTTCCTCCGGGTTACGATGGGCGCCGCCCAACGGCTCCGGCACAATGCGGTCGACAATGCCCTGTGCAAGGAGATCGGGCGCAGTGAGCTTCAGAGCTTCTGCAGCCTGTTCTTTGAAATCCCAACTGCGCCAGAGTATACTCGAGCATGATTCCGGCGAGATCACCGAATACCAGGTATTTTCCATCATGAGTATGCGATCGCCAATGCCGATACCTAATGCACCGCCGGATGCACCTTCACCGACGATTACGACGATGATCGGGACGGGCAGGTGAGACATCTCAAAGAGGTTCCGTGCAATTGCCTCGGCCTGGCCGCGTTCTTCAGCCTCAAGTCCGGGATAGGCGCCGGGCGTATCGAGCATTGTAATGATGGGCCGGGTGAACTTCGTCGCCAGCTTCATCAACCGCAAGGCTTTCCGATAACCTTCCGGGTTCGGCATGCCGAAATTGCGAAAGACGTTCGACTTCGTGTCACGGCCCTTCTGGTGACCAATCACCATCACGGGCACTCCATCCAACCGGGCGAAACCGCCGACGATAGCTTTGTCGTCGCCGAAGCTGCGGTCACCATGCAGCTCCATGAAGTCTGTCATCATCATGGAGATGTAGTCAAGCGTGTATGGCCGGTCGGGATGGCGAGCGAGCTGAACTTTCTGCCAACGCGTTAGTCCGGTGTAGATGCTCTTTTGAAGTTGCCGGACATTCTCCTCCAGATCGTGTATTTCTTCTTCGACATCGAGCGAGTCGGAATACTTGCGCAGTTCCTCGATCTTTTGCTCGAGCTCGATAATCGGTTTTTCGAATTCCAGAATTGTTTTCGCCATTGCCGGTCAGCGTTTCATCAAGACGATACTAGATTTTATGAGAATCTCGAGATCCAAGAGAAGCGACTGGTTCTTCGCGTAGTACAAGTTATATTTTTCAATCTCTTCCGGTTGTAGATCGTCACGGTAGTTCACCTGAACAAGCCCGGTTAATCCTTGTTTGCCAAGATAGAGCGATGACTCCACGGAACCGTTCTTTGTCGCATCATGCGAATACATCGGCGGACCGACGAGGCTTGTCTCGCCTTTCAACACTTTTGGCACCAGCAAGATTTTTTGCCCCAATGAACCAATCGTACTTCCGGTCCGTTTTTCGAGTGCAATGATAGGATACGCAAACGTCATCAGAACGAGCGAGCCGGCAATATCAACCACACGCTTCGCGAAGCGATTCGTGAAACGATTGATATTGTACTCGATCTCGACGAGCGGCATATCTTCCAGCTCGTCGATATGTGTTTTGCCGATAATGACTTCAAGGCTGCTCGGCACAAGCCGGTAATTGACCGATCGGTTGCGGCTCCTGCTGATGACCGAGAGGATGTCGGTATACGAAAGCGTATCGGTTGAAAAGATCACTTCCGACGCTCGTTGTTCTTCGATAACCTTTCCAATATTGTCAATCGAACCGAGAATTTCAACTCCCGCCATCTTCTCACCGACACGCTTCCGATCATTGTCGATGAATCCGACAACTTCGTAACCATCGTCGATCCGGGCACGGAGTTTCCGCAAGACCTCCTGTCCCGATATGTTCGTGCCGACAATAATCGTACGACGACCAAAGAGACTCTTGCGCCGGTGCTCCGGCGAGCGTAAGACGGCGCGCGCGACAAGTCTCCATCCCGGCAAGAGCACAAAATTGACACTACCGGAGATGAGAACCACCATGCGGCTGAAGCCGTACTGCTTGAAGAAAAACGTCAGCGCCGAGAGGACGACGTAGCCGATAATGACAGATGTCGCTGCGCGGGAAATGGAAAGCTTCCGCGTCGAGTAGACGCCGGACCAATACATGACACTCGCCAGGACGAGCCACGGCACAGTTATTAAAGCTGGATACGCATAAGCAGGGAAGCGAAAGATTTTGCCGAACCAAATCCATTCACCAAGTATCCAGGAAAGATTGATGAGAAGAAAATCCAGCGCGGTTGCACGAAGCGGTTTGGCGATCTTCGCGATAAAGGCAACGAGTTGGCGAAGTGCAATCCCAAATCGGATGATAACATCGAAGACGAAACCATATTGGAAGTGCTTCTCCACAAAAACTCGCATGGCTTGGTAGAAGAGTTTGATTTCGTCAATATCACTCCGCCGTGCGCTTTGTCCTTTATAATGAATGATCTGCGTTGAGTGAACGTAATACACTTTCCTCCCCGCGCTCTTGATGCGGTAGCACCAATCAAGGTCCTCTCCGTACATGAAGAACTGCTCGTCAAGTCCACCGACCGCCTGGTATGTTTCGTGCCGCAAGAACATGAACGAGCCGCTCACTGCATCGACTTCGTACGACTGATCCGGCGAACAATATGTGAGATTGTATTTCCCAAACAGAGATGAGCGGGGAAAGAGTGCGCTCAGCCCGATAATTTTTGTAAAGGCAACCCACGGGGTCGGGAAGCTTCTCCGGCACGGGAGCTGCAGCGTCCCATCGGGATTGAGAATCTTACATCCGGCGAGGCCGACCTCCGGATGTTTATCCATAAAATCCGCCACGACGCGGAACGTATCTTCCTGCACGAGCGTGTCAGGGTTGAGAAGCAGGATGTACTTGCCTGTGCAACGCCGGAGTGCAATGTTGTTTGCAGCGGCAAAGCCAAGGTTCCGCTCATTCACAATGAGGTGAACATCGGGGAATTTATGCCGCACCATCTCGACACTCCCATCGTCGGAGTTGTTGTCAACGACGAAGATTTCTCCTTCGAGGCCGCTCATCGCCTTACGGACTGCAACGAGCGCGCTTTCGAGAAATGCCCGCACATTGTAGTTTATGATAATGACAGAGAGTTGCATCGGTAATTAGGAGAGCTTTCTGAAAATTTTCTGCAGCTTCAATTTCCACACCATGAAGACCGCTTCATAGACGATCTTCTTCGACATCTTCGAAACACCGGAGCGGCGATCGAAGAAGATAATCGGGTGCTCGCACACTTTGAAACCCTTACTCCACGTTTTGAAGTTCATTTCAATTTGAAACGCATACCCGTTGGAGCGAACGTTATCGAGGTTAATCGATTCCAGCACTTTTCGCTTGAAGCACTTGAAGCCCCCCGTGGCATCTTTCACCGGCATGCCCGTGACGATACGCGTATAGACATTGGCGGAGTAACTCAGCAGCAACCTGCGGATCGGCCAGTTCACCACGCGAACGCCATTGGTATACCGAGAACCGAGAACCAAATCGCATTCGTTCATCCGTTTGAGGAAATGAGGAATCTCATCAGGATTATGAGAAAAATCTGCGTCCATCTCAAAGACATAGTCGAAGTGTCGTGCGATTGCGTACCTGAATCCTTCGACATAGGCTGTTCCAAGACCCATTTTGTACGGCCGACGAATCAGATGGACGCGGGAATTCGTCTCCATCATCCGTGCAACGATATCGCCGGTTTTGTCGGGTGAGTTGTCGTCGACAATAAGAATCTGGATGTCGGGGCTTTGCTTGAGGACATCGGTGATAAACTGCTCGATGTTATCGGCTTCATTGTACGTCGGTGTTACAACGAGAGTCTTTGGCATGAACGATGTGTCCTCTGTATGCTATGGAAAAAGTCGGGGTTAATATTCAACGGATACTTTGATGGAAGCAAGGTGATCGTTCGTCGTCTGAGCGAAAGAGCTGTTGTATGTTTGTTGGAATTCGTACGAGCCTGTCACAAAAAAATTCGTTGCCGGCTCGTAGATCGCCTGCAGTCGGACATGATCTTTTCGAACGAGGTTTCCGTCCAAAAACGCTGCCGTCTCGGAATCGGTATTACGGTGCCCTTGCATAACATCCCCGCCGACGTTTTTTATCACCTGGCCCGTGGAAATAATATTCTCTCCATGACGTTCGTGTATGTAGGTGATCAGGGTGCGGAGAGATTTCATTGGACGGTATCGAAACTGCAGGAACCATTCATCGGAGTTCGGCGGGAGGTGATGACCCAAACCGGTATTATTGTGTGTGTAGTCGTTTCCATTGAGACGGTTCGTGTAGAGGTATGGTTCGAGCCGTGTGTACTCGATCACGGCATCGACATTCGCAAGTCCGGCAGCATCCGTGATGCACGCGCCGCCCTGCCAGCCAAACTCATTCCCCCACCAACCCGTGCCCATCTTTGAAAAGTCGATATCGTCGATGAGCCAGGAGCCATAAACCTTGTATCCGGCTACAGGAAAAAGCTCAACGTCAAAATCAAGCAAAGCGTTGTCACGGTCGCGCAACGAGTGCTCGCTCGACTTATAGAAGTTAATGGGATTCAGGTACGCGAACTCCGGACTGTAGCGCTGGTAGATGATCATCTCCGACGCACTCACATTCAGCATGTCGAACAATGAGAGCTGTATCCGGTGCATTGCGAGATATTTGTTGCTGCCGATCGGTTCCGTTACGGGAATTCCCGCGAAGACAGTCGAATCGGGCAACAATGAACCGTGGATGAACGAAAAACGCAGCGACTTGTAGTGCGCATCAAGTTTCAGAAAATCGAACACAGGCGCGTTGTCCGACAGCAAAAGCCGGTCTGAATATCCAGTGCCGAAACGGGAATACTCCCGGCCAAATTGCAGATTGAACCAGCTCAAGTCTGCCCGGAGATATGCTTCAGTGAAATCGAAGTACGGCGAATCAAGATCGTTGAACTTCACATTGCTTCGAAGACGCGGATCGGAAAGAGCGAAGGCCCTATCACCGAAGAGCGTTCCGTTCGTCGCCTGCAAGAAGTAGCCAAGTCGCTGTTTGATGGTTCCACGAATGCGCCCGCCATGATTTTCGAGCGTTGCATGTACCGATCCGTAGGAATCCCCGCTTGACCGGCGATAATCAAACGACCCGAGGAATTCAATATATGTCGTCAAGGAGCTATCCGAATAAGCATACAGGTATTTTTCTTTGTCGGAGAACAGATCTAATCCATCACGAAAGAGGATAGATGCGGTTTCGACTTGTGGATGTATTTCGTGAGCGAATTCCTGTTCGAACTTCCGGAGGAATTCCCGGTCTGCAGCAGTCAATCTCTCTCGCTCCTCTTGAACACGCAGAATGAAATCTGCAACTTCCTTCCGCGATAACGGTATCGCGGTGTTGCTGTACAACGGCAGTATTCCTTTCACGCCCATACGATCCAGGAAGTCATATACTTGATTGCCGATCGGAACATTTTCCACTTGACCGACCGCATGAGGCGACAGGAATAGGATGAACGGCCCAGCGAGACACGCAACAACCCGAATCCAAAATCTAACATCCAAAATCTGAAATCGCATTGTATGCATTTCGCGGCCCGGTTAATGTCCTTTCCCCAAGAGCACAACTGCAACGGTGTTCAGTAGAATTTTGAAATCCATTCGGAGCGACATGTTCTCAATATAATAGAGATCGTATTCGACTTTCCTGCGAACATCTTCGATGCTCTCGTCGTACTTGTGCTTCACCTGCGCCCAACCCGTAATACCGGGACGAACCTTCAGCCGGCGTTTGTACAATGGAATCTCTTCTGCAAGCTGTTCGACAAAGTAGGGCCGCTCTGGTCGCGGTCCAACCAAGCTCATATCGCCATCGAGGACGTTGATGAGCTGCGGGACCTCATCGATTCGAAGTTTCCGAAGAATTTTGCCTATCCGCGTTACCCGCGGGTCTTCTTTATTCGCCCACACCGGTCCTGATCCCTGCTCCGCATTATGGTACATGGAGCGAAACTTGACGATATGGAATATCTCCTCATCCTTGCCGACTCGTTCCTGCATGTAGAAGATCGGACCTTGTGAATTGAGGCGGATTGCTAATGCGACGACAAGCCAGACCGGCAATCCCACGAGCAGCACGATCATCGCGACGCTGATATCGATCGCGCGCTTGACTGCACGTTCCCACGGCTGCATAATCTCCGGCATGATCTCAATCAGCGGGAAGCCATAGATCTGGTTCGTCCGCGCCTGGCCACTGATGATATCGTAGAGGTCGGGGATGATCTTCAGACTCACCTCGTGCGAATTACACGATCCGATGATCGACAAGAGGCGGTCGTGCTCCGTCGAATCGAGCGCGATAAGAACGTCCTTCACATCGTGCCTGTCGATGAGCGTTGTAAGCTCTTCGACAGATGGAAATATCGGAACACCCTTGTAGGATTTTTCACTCGATCCTTTCGCTACCGACACAAAGCCTACAATGTTGTAGCCAAGCGCCGGGTAGAGTTGGACAGTGTCGAACAATTGCATTGCTTTCGACGACCAGCCGACAATGAGCGTGTTATGGAGGCCTATGCCTGCTTCAAGCAGCCGGCGCTGAAAGGTGTGCTGAAGAAATCGTCCGGTCCCAACGAAGCCCGTGACGAGTCCCCAGTATCCGACAATGAAAAACCGTGATTGCACCGGCGAACCGGTTCCCTCGTCATCGATGAAGATTGCAAAGAAAAGGACGAGCACGCCGAAGATCGTCGCCTTGGAGATTGTGACAAACTCATCGAAGCGCGACTGTGCATACCACGAGCGGTAGAGTCCGAACAGGAAGAACACGATGAGCCAGTAGACACAGATGACAAGCATCGGCATCCAGAAATCCGGCATCGTCGCGAACGACAGCCAGCCGCTCCGCACCCGCAACCAGTAAAACCCGGTCCAGGCGAGGTTGAGGGTGAGAAGATCGAGGAAAATCAATAACGATTTTTCTTTGTACATGTGACACAGTGGATAATTATGCTCGTGCACCCTGAATTGGAGCACTTACTGAATGATAAACATTATCAAGTTTTTTTCCAATTCCCTCCCAATTAAAATGTTCCCGAATCAATTGCGAGGAATTCCGAGAAAGCATTTCACGAAGCGATGGATCTTTAAACAATCGCAACACTGCAGCCGCAAATTGCTCGGGATCATCGGCGAGAAGAATTTCTTTCCCTGCGTGAAGGCCGATTCCGTTCACACCAATTGAGGTCGATACCGTTGGAATACCGAGAGCAAGGGATTCAAGAATCTTGTATTGTGTTCCGGCGCCAAATCGTATTGGCGCAATCGCAACCGAACTTTTTTGATATTCCAGGTATATGTCTTTCACGAATCCCGTTACAATTACATCTTCGCCAGCCAGAGAACGAACACTCGCTGGTGGGTTTTGACCGACAATATACAGCGTTGTCGCAGGTTGTTGTTTCTTAATTATCGGAAATATTTCGTTTACAAAAAATCTTGCACCATGTGCATTAGGAAAATACGACATGTTTCCGGTAAAGATAATCCGAAAAGGTTCCGGGCGGATCTGCCGACCCGTTGGCAATGTCGCTATGTCGACCCCATTCTCGATTATCTCAACCAAAGCCTCCGGGGTCACTTCTATTATAGCGCGACGGTCGAGATCGGAACAAACAAGTACCCGATTGAATCGCGACAGAATTGTTTCATAGTCGAGCATTCTTTTATATTCGATGCCAATAAGAAATCGCCCAAGAGGATTTCGCTGGAACGTTTTAAACCGGTTAAGGTACAGCGAAATCGAATCGGTTTGATCGATCACTTGTGGAATGTGTGAATACTCCGCGGCGTACGGTGCCATTCGAATCAAGTGCGTATGAATGACATCCGGTTGAATACACTTGATTGTTTTTTCGATTTCCCATTTCATCTTCCCTGAAAGAAAATAGGCAACTTGAAAAGGAGTGGCTTTTGCAATTGCCATAAGACAGTTCATCAAAGATTTTCTCAATGGCAGGTGAACAACTTGAATTTCTTTGCAATAGACTTTTAATTCGTCAATCCATTTGCGTTCAGACTTATCTTGAATGAAAGAGAGAAGCGTTATTTCGTGTTTTTTCGAGATTTGCTTAATCAGATTCCATGTCCTCAGCTTATCGCCGCGGTACGGAGGATAGGGAAGACGAGATGTCAAGAAGAGAATTCTCACTTTGTACTCATCGGGATGTTCGACAACAACTTCTCATAATGCTCCAGCACTTGTTCTGCAGTCCGGCCCCAGGAAAACTCTTGGCTACGTTTCACCCCGTCTTCGATTAACTTTGTTCTCGCTCCCGGATTCGTAAGGAGAACCTCGATCGCCCGGATTACTTCATCATCATGATCCGGGTTTACGAGATACGATGCCCCACCGGCAACTTCAGGAATTGATGTGAGGTTCGATGCGATGACAGGTGTTCGGCAATGCATCGCCTCGATGACCGGAAGTCCGAATCCCTCATACTTTGATAAGAAAAGAAAGAGCTGGGAGTGCGTTAACAGCACTTGTAATTCTTCTTCCGGGAGGAACTCAAGAAAAATCACAGAAGATTCAATCTTCAGTTGATGAGCAATTTGCGTGAATGATTCCCGGACGTGTTTTGGAATTGCCGTAACAACGAGTTGAAGAGCATGCTTTTTTCCAATACGGGAAAACACCTCAAGGATTCTCCGAGTGTTTTTTCTCGGCGCAACACCTCCGAATGCCAGTATGAATGATTCTGCAATACCATATTTCACGCGCAAATGATCAATGCCTTCACCACCACTCCCTGTGCCGAACTCACACCCAAGATGGACAACTTCAACCGGAGTGTTCTGGAGCTTGAGAAACTTTCCAATTTCCTTTTTTGAGAAGTGTGAATCAGTCATAACGAGTTGCGCGCGTCGTGCAGCCCTTGGTACAATGAAACGTCGGTACATCTTTCCAAACCACTGGTAGAGGTTACCGGGCTCCAGCACTTCGTTGTTCGTATGCATATACATGACATCATGGATCGTCATCACCAATATGATATTCCTATCAAGAATGACCGGGGCTGTGTTTGCCGGGCAGTGGAGAAGGCGAACACCATCTTCCAGAACAGCACGAGGAAGAAGAACTTGTTCCCAGAACAAATAATTTTTCGATGGGAGCGCCCTTACCTTAAAACGATCCGGCAAGATGTGCTTCGAATCTTCCACATCAACATACAATATGTACACATTCTCCGTATCACGCGCAGCCAGTTCATGAACGAGGTGGAGAATATACCGCCCCATACCATGAGGTTCATATAATGCGAGCCTGGCATCGATTCCAATCATTATACCGTTGGACGTTTTAGAACCTCTCGTTGAAGTGACACAGGATGATTCTCAGACGCACGCTGCTTAAGGAACTCATGCAAGCGATCGCCAATAACCTCCCACCGATACTCTCTCTCGACCAGTTGTCTCCCTTCTCGCCCTAGAGAGTTTGCCAACACACTGTCCTCCAATACATTTATGACCGCTTGGGCAAACTCTTCTGCAGTATCGGCAATAAGAACGTTCTTGCGATGTTCAACATTTAATCCCTCGCATCCGATCGTCGTAGAAATAACAGGTTTACCCATGGCAAGGGCTTCCAGTATCTTTAGCCGCGTGCCTCCTCCAATGCGCAGTGGTACTACAATGACTGATGCTTTCTCCATATATGGTCTCACATCATTAACAAAGCCTGTTACCGTTATATGAGGGTCTTCCACAAGTCTTCGGATTCGTTTACTCGGGTCTTTGCCGACGATCGTGAAACGAATTTGGGGAATACGTTTTCGGATGATGGGAAGGATCTCTCGCGAAAACGTGAGGGCAGCCTGTTCATTTGGATAATACGAAAATACTCCGGTGAATACGATGTTCGTGTGAACATGTGCTGAGCGTTGTTGTGAAGGAGAAAAGTACTCCACGTCAACACCGTTCGGCACAAGACATGTTCGAATATTTGGAACAAGACTTTTAATTGTTGCAAATTCACACTGATTAAGCGCAATGAAAGTTCCATACTTCCGGTACACAGTAAGTTCATATCGCATCAGTTTCCGCCACTGAGTTGCCGCGTAGAAACGCATCAAGAGATTTCCATGCAAAGCAAACCGCTTGTAGATCGAGAACATCATCTCGATATTCTGTGGGATTACACATGCTTTTGCTGGATCTGGCAGGTATGGTGCGAGGTAGGGATGTTCGGAGAGCACGATATCAAACGTTCCGGTGTTCAGTAATATGCGTACCTGCATCGCAAATTCTTCGGAAGAATATTGAAGTACCTTGTACGGAGTCCGGGCCAACAGGCTCTCAAGGAACCTCAATGGGTAATGCCGCGTATTCATTGGGACGGTAATTATTTTGACACAGTATTGTCGGACTGCATCAATGTCGCTCAACGAGGTCTCCGGCGAAACGAAGGAAACAACGGTCACTTCATCTTTACTGGCAAGTGCTTTGAGAAGATAGAACGATCGAGATCGACCGCCCCCGATGGGGGGAAAGGGTAAATCCGTGAGTAAGTAGAGAATATTCATATCAATAAGTTAGCACCTCAAACGGGTTGCCACGGAGTAACCCTTCCCGTGAAGTTGTGGTGGTACTTCCACCGTAATGTGTGAAGTCGATAGAGGGCATAGAGAAAATAGTACGCTTTCGCCAAGAGCTTCTTGTTAATCAAAACGACCCCTCCAATCGCATATGCAAACACTCTTACAGCAACTCCGAGGTATTTCACAAAAATGAGAAGATATAACATTGCACCAGTATAATGTTTTTGGAAGTAAAGCATCTGACTGCCGAGACTCCATGTAACTACGCGCCGATTGATCGCACTATAGCCTCCCCAAAAGTGGACAACTTCTGCTGATGGGCAATACCAGACCTCAAATCCAGCTCTCTTTGCACGATAGCAAAAATCCATCTCTTCGGCATACATGTAAAATTGCTCATCGAGGTTGCCAATCTTTTCGAGAACTTGTCTTCGTATCATCATACATGCGCCACTCACCCAATCGACCTGAAGTTCGGAGGCACAATCAAAGTACGAGAGATAGTATCTCCCGAAAATTGGAGACCGGGGGAATACTCGATAGAGGAACGTAGATTCCCAGAGGACGTTTGTAAATGTGGGAAATGATTTAACCGATCTCTGCAGTGTTCGATCAGGGAATAGGAGTTTACATCCGACAATCCCTGCCCGAGGATGGCAATCCGCGAATTCAACAATCTTTTGAATCGCTCCATCAAGAACTTCGGTGTCAGGGTTGAGAAGCACAACATATTTACCGTGAGCTATTGCTATACCTTGGTTATTCGCCGCTGCATACCCTCTGTTCTGATTATTCCATATTGTTCGTACCGTTGGAAACTCTTGTTCTATGGTTTCCCGGGTTTCATCCGTTGATGCGTTATCGACCAAGACGATTTCATATGATATTCCATTGGTCTCGCGAATAATTGAGGCCAAACAACGCTTCAGCAATTCCCTGGAATTATATCCGACTATGATAATGGAAACATCCATATGAATATAACCACTTTATCGACTGTGCAATACATGCTCTAAAGGCAATCATCCGGTGCTTCGAGAGACTAACTTCATCAAAACCCGTCGTTCAGTAATATCAAAGCAGTAACACCATATTCCCATCGCATACCCTATCGCGATCATTACGAGAATGCCTGCTTGAAGCAATGTTTGATCAAAAAGATATGCTGCGGTGAAGACAGCCAAAAGGACGCACCCATTTAAGGCAATGCCGGACCACAGGCCATGGAGCCGTGCCGCCTCTTCTTCGGATCGAACAAATCCATGGGTGATCCAGAGAAGACCAGCAGTTATGATCGCACTCCGAACAAGCCATGCCAAAGCAGCGCCCTCGATTCCATATGAAGGAATCAGGAGGAAACACAATAGGAGATAGATTGGAAGCTCGGCCATATAAAACTTAGCTGCCACATCAGGTTTTCCTATGGCCTGCAGTGTAGTGATTGGAACGTAAGCAATCGCCTGCATTGATGCCGCAACGGCAAGCAGTGAGAAGACCATACTACTCATCGCCGCGAATTCACTACCAAGCCAGGCTTGAAGGATTTTCCGGCTAAGCACTGCAAGCACAATACAGACCGGCAAGATTATTAGGAGCATAACCTTGATGGCACGGTAATAAAGCACGTGGAGGGATTGGGCAGAACCTTCTGAACCACCACGCTCAGCAAGAGCAGGGTAGAGCGTGCTTGAAACACTGACCGGTATCACTTGCATTCGGCTAATTGCTTCACAGGGAACAGAATAAAACGTGAATATCTTCAAGGAATAATATGAAGCGACAAACCCACGGTCCAGATAGCGGATAACAGGACCCACAATCCCAGCGACGGTCAGCCATCCCCCAAACTTGAGCAGCCGCGAAATTGCTGGCCGAACATTCTTCACCTTTTGCAGTGCTAGCCCGGGGAATATCTTCACTGCGATCCAATAGACACTCAATGCACCAGCGACACGGATACTGACCGTGAGAATTACCACCCCAAGCAAACCCTGTCCAAGAAGAATTAAAATCAACGACCCACCCCACTGAAGAAATCCGCTCAACCCTTGAACGATATTAAGGAGATCAAAGCGCTGCATTGCGGCAGGAATTGCACGGAGAGCTCCCTGCAGCATGACGAATGGAACTGCGATAGTTACAATATAAAACGATGTTCGCGCTTCCGCCTGAAGTTCGGCAGGAACATGAACGAGATGATTTAGGATAGGTGGAATCAGCAGAGACATGAGTAACGAAGTGATAAGCCCGAGTATGACACTCACGCCAACTGAGGCCCAAATGGTTGTATTAGCTTCATCCGATTCACCACGGGCGAACAGCTCCGCTAGAAACTTAACACTCGCTTGACCAACACCAAGATCAAGTATGCTGAAATATCCTACAACCAGCCATGCCATCGTGAGTAACCCAAAAGCATCCTCACCAATGTGTTTGATGATGATGGGAATACTCACAAATGCAACTACGCTGACACCAACTTGAGTCAGGAAATTGAAAAGAGTATTGCGTGCAAGAACTAGGCCGGTACTTTTTACTATCGGTGTCACCTACAAAACATCCAGACTAAGACGTAATCCATCTTCGCAGCTACCACAATTTTTTCTTCGCAACAATGATATATCGGAATACCGAAAACGGTTTCAAAAGACCCAAAGAAAGAAGACGTAGGAGCCGGAATTTTAAATCCCCGAAAACTTGGGAGCCGGCAATTTTCGGAAGATAGCCGGTCGTGCGAAACATGTCAAGCATTGTCCGCGATGTAAAAAAACGGAGGTGTGTACGATCGAGAATGCCTTCGTCTTCATACTCCCACCGATTGCACACTATCTTTATGAGGGGAACCAGATTACGAAGATTTGGAATACTCGCGATCATCACTCCATCAGATGCAAGATAAACGTGGAGCTTTCGGAGCACAGCCCATGGATCCTTGCAGTGTTCCAAGACATCCGCACAGATGATACAGTCAAAATATCCGACCGGGAAATCAAGCTCCAAGGTTTCGATGTCGCCTACGATGACACGATCAAGTCGGGAAGACGCAACTTGTGCGGCTTGCTCAACGAATTCAATTCCCATGACTTCTTGTACGCCGGGGAGAGTTTTTATGGCTGCTGCAGATCCTCCTTCTCCACAACCGACATCCAGAACGCGCTGCGTACCATCGGGAACAAGTGTAATGATCTCGGGGCGAACGTGTCCATAATAATTCTTCCCCGAAAAGTTTTTGATAAATCCTCTATCACTCACGCTTATTCGTCTCTGATTGAAATCCTCTCGACAGCTGTTTGCTGTTTATGAAATGATCGATGAGCATACCCATTACGAATGCACCCAGCAGACTCGTAAGCCAATACCCCAGTCTTGTTGCTTGAACAATGATACTCATCCCAACTAACACATACATATGTGCTAAGATTCCAAGATGAAGGTAAGGGCTGGAACGTCGAAGTCTGAACCAGATTGCCGAAGACACCAGCCCCAAGATAAACGGATAAAGCAGCACTCCCGTCACACCAAAATCAGCATGGAGTTCTCGGAGATAGGTTCCGGTATTGCTCCCCACAGGTGTTTTATAAAAGGGAAGATACTCGGGAACGTATGTATCAAAACCGAATTTTGATAGGAGTCGCCAAAAGGGCGCAAACGTATTCCCCCCAAAAAAGAGTCGTTCATCTTGAACCTTTAGATACTGATTCAGGACACCAGGATGCACGGTCGCATACAAATAAACTGACGGGGTGACAAAGCTTCCACCGCTAAGTTTCCGCAAAGAAGTAGTCGCTCCACTAAACCCCTCCGTTGTGCCACGATTACTCCGAATAATCTCGGCCCCAACAACCAAGAGGAGAACAGCGCAGACAAGTGACATGACCCGTTTCCATCTGATCGATTTACTTAGTGCATGATGGCTTGTTAGTCGTTGGCGATTTAATACATACCCCGTCATAAAGAGGAGTGCTGCAATAAGTAATGATGCCCGCCCCATGTTCGCAATCGCACTCAGAATCACAACAATCAACGGAATGACAGCAACAATCCTTATCCTCTCAATCAACCCCGTATACGCCCCCGCAAGTAGTGTAGCCGTCAATGAGAGTGAACCGAGGTACGGAATTGATCCGGGTATTGCCTCACTGACTCTGAATGAATAGAGGGCATTCCCAAGGATGAGCACATTCAGAAGCCCTCCGACGAGCTTTGTCACAAGATAAAGTTGATGAAGAACGTCCAACACTATCACTACATTCACGACCCATAGCGTCATGTTGAGAATGTGTAGTTCCCGTTCCTTGTTGTGGGGATTCTCCGGGGATAAAGTTCTGAAATGCTTCTGATCCTTGAAACCAAGTGCAAACCTCCCCGCAGGGATTGTTGCCGACCCAAGCACAAAGGCTATCCACGCACCTCCGATGATGAACCATGTTTCTGGTTCAAGAGGGTAGTAGAGGATCAGACGAATTTCAAAGAGAATAAGAGATGTAGCCCAGACGACAGCGTAGAGCGCGATATGATTGAACCACGCTTGGAATAACCAGCGACCCAAAAGAATGGAAAGGCACGCAGCCACTGCAATAATGATAACACTCATAAGCGGTGTTCACCCGATATTCAGAAACCGAACCGGACTCGATATTTCGCCGCAATTCTCCTCGACCAAGTTTGAATCCGAAGCTCGAATGCATTCCCATCGATTGACCGCGTTGCAAAACCATGCAAGACGAACGATCCGACAATCGACAGAAACAAACTAAGCCCTGCAGCTAACACAACAATCAATGTTCGCTGCGGCTTTACTTTGCGCTCCGGGGGAACCGCCTTATCGAGAACTAGGAGAACGGGAACATCTTTCTGTTCATTGATCTTTGCCTGCTCATACAAAGGAACGAGCACCTCAAGTATCTTTTGTTCTGTTACTACATCACGATACATGCGGAATGATTCAAGACCTGCTTTTGGTATTGTTCCCAGCTTTTTGTCCAACTCATGCAGTTCCAGGTGAACTTGCTGGAGTGCTGCATTGTCGCTCGTAACAGTCCGTTCGAGGATTGCGGCTTCAATTTCTTTCTTGGCTTTCATCGCATACAACTCCGCAAGCGCAGAAATCGTTGATGTCTGTTCAGGAGTGAGCATCATTCCGCTACGTTCCTGATACTTCGCGAGCGCGTCCTCTACCATTCGAAGACTGTCTCGGACCTGAGCAACACGATTTTCAATGAACTCCCTGTTGTTCCGCGCTTCCTGTGTCGCAAGCTTGATGCTCATTGTATTCAAGAGTTCTACAAAATAATTTGCCACATCGGCGGCTCGTAGCGGATCCTTATCGTTTACCACAATCGTGAGATAGTCATCGTCCTGAAATTCGAACTCAACGTTTTCTTTCAATTGCTTGACCGCTTTTTCTATCGAGCTATCATCGATACCATAGACAGAACGGAGATCAAAGCGACTCACAACGGCTTCCATGGCAGATCGACTTTTGAGAATCGCAAGATAATTGTAGGCTCCCGAGTTCTGACCAACGCCGCCGAGCTTCGAGAGTGAAGACAATCCTTTCAACACAGAGCCGGACCCTCCAAAGAGATTGAACGATCCCTGATCTTTTGGAGGAAGTATTGAGGCGGTCGCCCGGTACCACTTCGGAAGCACGAAACTCACTATCGCAGCTACGACCGTCACGACGACCACATTCACAACGACGAAGCGCCACCACCGCACAAGTACAGACGCGTACTTTAGAAATCCGCCATTGCTGGTTCCATTCATTTGATTCTCAACTGTGGCAAACTCTCTATCCATCTTCTTTTTCCTGCTACTTCGTCACCTGTATCACCACCACTGCCACACCGATAATCACGCTTATCACGCTCGCTGCCTGGCTGGTGATGGTCATGTAGTACGAGAAGGGACGGTCGGGTGCCGAAGGAACCCACACATAATCGCCTTCTTCGATCTTCGTCTCGCCGGGGGAGAGCCACTGCTTTCCCTTCGCCTTGATGATTTTCAAACTTCCCCTGTTGGCACGATCGGTGAAGCCGCCGGCTTTCGACACATAATACTGTGCATCACGTCCGCCAAGAAACGGAATATGTCCTGGCGATGCAACTTGACCGAAGACGTACACCGTCTTCTGTGTCGAGGGAATGATAATTTGATCCTCAGCATGAAGAATAATATCCTGTGTTGAATCTTTCTGAAGAAAGAGTTTCGCAAAATCGACGCTGATTTCTTCATGCTGAAGCCGTAGATCGGTTGCCAGCATATACCCGAGGCTGTCGTCGCTGGCAGGCTCGCCGCGTAAACTGAGAAGTCTTTCGGTCTCCTGATTCTCAAACGGGACCGATTGCCGTGTAACGTAAGCAGCGCCAAGCGATGCATGATCGGTGAAGCCGCCTGCTTGTTTGATGATATCGGAAAGATGCGTCTTGTCATTTGTAATGGGATAGGTTCCCGGATAAAGAACTTCACCTTTGACATCCACGTTGAAATCTTCGCGAAGATCGTTTTTTCGCTGAACGATAATCCGGTCGCCCGGCTCGAGCGCAATATCCGGCGCCTTACCCGCCATGATGTCAAAGAGATTAATAGTTTGATTGGATATCGTCTCGCCATCTTCTCCCAGACGCGAGAAGATGGCGCGTTCCGGCATTGCGAGGTCCGTCATACCATGTGCAATCTTGATCGCATCGGTCACGCTGTCACCACGCACAAGCTCGTAGCGCCCCGGCGCATTCACCTGGCCGTAGATTGCAAAGACAAACTTCATTCGCGGCTTTCGCGGCACGACGATAACATCCCCTTCCCGCAAATACGGATTCCACGAGTCATCGTGTACTGCAAAATATTTTGGGAGATCGACTCGCTCCTGCGTTCCATCGCGATGCCTGAGCACGATGTTGCGCGTGGACATATCTTCCTTCACTGTCTGCAAGTCTGCCTCAGGCTGGGTGCGTTTCAGTGTGTTCGCAAGCTCGATCGCTTTGTGGACACGGTCCACCGCATTGAGGGTGTACGTGCCGGGATTCAAGACGTTCCCAACGATATTCACGATGACCGGCCGCGGTTTGATGAGCGTCGCCGTTATTTCCACTCGTAAATATTTCTTTCGTGCTTCACCGAGAATTTTCTCCTTCGCCTTTGCGAGCGTCAGATCGGAGACGATCACCTCACCAACGGTTGGGATAATAAGCGTTCCCTCCGGCGTAACCGGAAGAGAGAAACTGAACGGCGGACTCATCCAGATATTTACTGCGAAGACATCCGACGGCCCCACGATATATTTTTCAGGATTCACGATCGACTCGAGCGCGATTCCCGATGGTTGCGCGGCGCCTATCCCGATTCTCTCGTCGAGCGTTGGTTCCACGTTCTCCAACTTCTCCGGCTTTTTCGAAAGCCGTTGCTCCTGTCCAATCGCGGCAGAGAGTGTTGCAAGAAGCGGAATGCACACAACAATAGTAACACGGATGAACTGAAGGACGCTTCTACAGCAAATGTGGAACGCCATCAGATCACCGCTCCTCGTACATGTTGCGATAATAGTGCTGGTACTCGCCGCTGATAATCCGCCGCCACCACGATTCGTGCGCAAGATACCAGCTGAGTGTTTGCGCGATTCCATCGTCGAAGGAAATGCTTGGCTGCCAGCCAAGCTCGCGAGAAATCTTTGATGCGTCAATCGCGTATCGCCGGTCGTGTCCGGGCCGATCTTTCACAAACGTGATGAGCGACTCCGGCTTGTCAAGCTTCTTCAACACCAATCGCACGATATCGATATTCTTCCATTCATTGTTTCCGCCGATGTTGTAAACATTCCCCGCCTTTCCCTTGTGAAGGACGAGATCAATCGCGCGGCAGTGGTCACCAACATAGAGCCAGTCGCGGACATTCTGTCCGTCGCCGTAGACCGGTACCTCTTTATTCTCCAGCGCACGTGCGATCATCAACGGAATAAGCTTTTCGGGGAACTGGTGCGGACCGTAGTTGTTGGAACACCGCGTGATGACGACCGGAAGCCCGAAGGTATGGTGATACGCAAGCGCGAGGAGATCTGCGGACGCTTTGGATGCGGCGTACGGACTGTTCGGATGAAGCGGCGTTGTCTCCGCAAATGCTCCGGTGGAACCGAGGGAGCCGTAGACTTCATCGGTGGAAATCTGGACGAACCGTTCGATCATGCATTCACGCGCGACATCCAACAGAACGTTCGTTCCGCCAACATTCGTCTCGACAAAAATATCCGGCCCGAGGATGCTGCGATCGACATGAGACTCTGCGGCAACATTCACGATCGCATTCACCTTCCGTTCTCGGACAATCGATCCGACCAGCGAACGATCGCAGATATCGCCCTTCACAAATTGGTAGGAGGGATTGCCCTCGATGTCTTCAAGGTTTTCCAGGTTACCGGCGTAGGTGAGCTTATCGAGATTCACAATGGAGTATTGCGGGTACGCTTCGAGCATGAAGCGGACAAAATTGCTTCCAATAAATCCACATCCACCTGTTACGAGAATGGTCATTGGTCTCTTGTTCTTAGTCATTGGCGCAACACGCTCAGTATACATTCCGAGCGATGTTTTGTAAAACCTCGAAACAAATCTACAAAAATGAGCCTCTAAAGTCAATCAACGAACTGGCTCGCCTGTCGAATACTGTGTCTGGCTAAATCGAAACGTAGGGTAACGGTGTGCTGAAGCTATAATGAATTGTAGCAAGTTGGCAGGAAAGGTACTTCCTCTGATGTGGCAAACGTTAAGAAAATTTGTGTAATAATGTAGGAAGAAATGCCGTAAAAATCAATCTTCAGATGACCTGAATGCTCTCAGTCATCATCCATCCGACCTTTCCATCAGCAAGGCGAATCTTCTTCCACTCGCCAACGCTGTCGAGCAATTCTATTTTCACTCCTTCATGAACGACAAAAAGGTCTGTGCTTTGCCCATCGGGCGCACTCTTGACGGAAACCGAAGGAGCAAAGACAATCGCAGTACGATCCGACTGCTCATGCCGATGCTGTTGATACATACTGATAAAACTCAGTGCTGCCGCGATAACGAGCAGCAGCCCTCCGAACACAGCGAGCCGCTGAACGAAAACGGACCGCAAGAGGAAAAAGAGCATGCCGGCACCAACGGCAAGCCACAGAGCGCCGATACCGATCAGTGCCCACCCACTCGATGAGAAAAGCCCGAGGAATGCATTCCACCATTGGATGAAGAAGAGCTGCGGCAGCGGTTCGATCTTATCGATCACTCGGAGGTTGGCAAGCCGCAGGTTGTATTGAATGTCTTCATCGTTTGGGACGAGGCGTTTCGCGCGCTCGTAAGCGAGGATTGCTCCTGGAATTTTTTGCAGCTTGAAGTACGCATTGCCGAGATTATAATAGAGCGCAAAATGCTCGTAACCATTCTTGAGCACCTGCTCGTACAGTTGTGCGGCCTTTTGGTAGTCACCGCCGCGATAGAATTGATTGGCCTGCTCAAACTGCAATGCCGCTTCCTGCGCGAAGGCATGTTGGGAAAATACAATGAGGACGACGAAGAGAAGTCGCTTCATCGTATATGGTCCTCGATGGTGGAGATCAGCTCGATGGACTCGTTATAGATGGATTCCATCTGCAGCGAATCAGTCGATGGAGCGAATCGTGCAAACTCACATTGTTCGATTGTCGAGGAAAGCTTCGAGACGGCATCCGGAGGCACCTGTCGAACGGCAAGGGAGTCCTTGACACCATCAAGCGAGAGATCCGCAGGTGGAATGCCGAGCTTGTCACCGACGTAGCCCCAGAGTGCCCGCGATATCTCCGCGTAAAACTCCTCTCGACGAGTCGAGTCATCGACTTTCTTCTTCTGGTCGAGGAAGTGTTTTGCTTGAACCAGTCGCCGCTGTGCCATCTTTCGCGCTTTCTTATTTCGCAAGCCCGCAACATCGCGCAGCACTTTCTCCCGCTTCCGTGCATAGAAAATGAAGCCAACAAATCCCAGAATCGGAGTGAATGAGAGTGCGAAGAACGTCGTCGTGCCTACGAACGATTCTCCTTTACGATTGAGAGTAATGTTGCCGCTCTTGATAAATCGAATATCTTCACCCAGAAGCTTTACGTCTTCCTTACTGATACCGGCAACCGACGAAGACGATGCGACGTCCAATCCCTTTTCGACGGCAAGAACGAATTCCGGACTGGCCAATGTCGCATACGACTTCTTGTCGACATCAAAATAGGCAAATGGAAACGCCGGGATCTTTTGCTCACCGGCATGCCGTGGGATGAGTAAATATTCAAACGTTCTGCTGCCTGCGATCTGTGTGCCCTGGTTCGCAACGTTATCGGAGATTTTTGGGTCATACTTCTCGAGATCGGGAGGAATCGTAATCGCCGGGGCTCCGAGCAGCTTCAGGTTTCCGCGACCCGTGATCTTCACTTTCAGCGTTACCGGTTCGTTGGTTTTTGTCTGCCGCTTATCGAGCCACGTTTCCATTGAGAATTTGCCGACTGCCCCGGCAAACCCATTCGGGGCATTCGAAGGCAGCGGGGAAACGGTAATCTTCACCGGCTCACTCGCAATGGCGTGACTGACGTTCGTGAGTCCGCCAAAGAAAGGATCGTTGAAGAACTGGTCGAAGATGTCGTTGGAACGGCGGCGTGTTTGCATCTGTACGACGAGGGTGACCTCCATCGGATCGATCTCGAGTGCGCCGGCTCGTTGTGGAAAGAGCGCCACTTTCTTCAAGACACCGACGCGATATTGTTTTCCGTTCACAACCTCCGTTGTTAACTGTACCTGCTTACTCTCCGTCAAGTCTTCACTCCAGAAACCGGTGAGCGCAGGCATCTTGGTCACGTTGTAATTCGCAACATTCAAACGTGTGTACAATTTATACGTCGCTGTAATCTGTTCGCCCTGATACACGCGCGACTTGTCGACAGATACTTTGAGGAAAATATTGTCACCAATCTGTCGACCGACATCCGCGTCTTGCGATTGTTGATTCTGCTGCTTCTGTTGCGGTGTTCCCTTCGTGACAGTAATCGTAATGATCTGCGTCTGCAATTGCTTGCCGCCATACGTAATCGTTGCCGCAGCAATCACGAATTTTCCTTCCGCGCGTGGCCGCAGGCTATAGCTGTAAGAAACCGACGAGGAGACCGCACCATTCACAAACTGCATGCTTGTCGATTGAATCGGACCGGAGAGAACAACGAAGTCGTTCATCGTTGGAGGACGGAAATTATTCCCACTCCCCGTGCCGTTCAACGTGAAGGTCAGCTCGAATTGCTCACCTATAGCTACCGCTGTCCGGTCAACCGAAGCGACGAATGAACCGTCCTGCGAGGATGCCCTGAGTGGCAACAGGAGAACACAGAGGATGACATGCATTCTGATTATTTGTCTCATAGCTTTCACCATGGGAAGATACGCTTCCTCTTCTCTTCTTACCAATCTTTTTCGACTTTCACACGCGCAGGAGCTTTTTTATGGAGTTTCTTCTGAACTGCCTTCTCTTCATTCTTCAATGCTTCTAAGATTCGTTCTGCGTCCTCTTTCGATATCTGGATCTTTTTCATCTGAGTGCCCTTCTGTTTGTCCTGTTGTTTCTTGTCGTCATTCTGGGCTTGTTGCTGCCGGGATTGCTGTTCCTGGCTCTGTTTGTTTTGATCCTGATTCTGCTGTTCCTGATTTTGTTTCTGCTCGTTCTTCTTATCTTGGTTCTGTTGCTGTTGCTTGTCCTGCTGTTGTTTGTCGTCATTCTTCTGGTTTTTGTCTTTCCGGCTCTGCTGCTGCTTCAAGAGGGCTTTCGCGTACTCGAGATTGTATTTCGTATCAACGTCATGAGGATTCGCTTTGAGTGCTTCTTTATAGGCAGAGATACTCTCGGGAAGCTTCTGTGCTTTGAGCAGTGCGTTCCCAAGATTATGGTATGCCTGTGCCTTCAGAGCTGGATCGGATGCACCTGACACGGCGGCATGATACTGCTCGGCTGCTTCTGCAAAGCGTCCTTGCTTGTAGAGTGCATCGCCAAGGTTGAATGTGCCCTGCTGGAGATTTTTGTTTTTCTCGAGTGCCTTTCGGTAATCGACTTCCGCATCGGCGTACTTGTTGTCCTTATACAGCCTGTTGCCTTCGCGAATGAGGGAACGCTCGGACTGCGTCCAGGCAATTGAGCTTCCTGCCAGAGCAATGATGACAAGCAGAATATATCTCATGGCGACTCCTTGAAAATAGTCCACTTCATCAAGAACCGGTTCTTTCGTTCGGAGATGTAAAACTCGGCAACGATCAGGAGGAGCGCTGCGGCAAGAAAATACTGGAAGCGGTCTTCGTATTCGGTAAAGACCTTTGCGCCAAACTCCTTCTTCTCCATCGATTCGATTTCCTTCAATACGGCATCAAGTTCGCTTTGCTGATTGGTCGCGCGGATGAATTTACCGCCGCCTGCTTCGGCAATCTGGAGTAATGACTGCTCGTCGAGCTTGGTAACGACGACATTTCCATCGGCATCTTTCCTATATCCAACCTGGATATTGTTTTGGTAGATCGGAATAGGCGCACCGTCCGGCGAGCCCATGCCGATGGTGTGGATGATCGTCCCATCTTCATGTGCTTCTTTCGCTGCGGCAATGGCGTCATCTTCATGGTTTTCGCCATCGGTGATAAGGATGATGACCTTGTGCTTCTGCTCGCCCGCCACGAACGATTTCATTGCTAACCGGATCGCCGAGCCGATTGCAGTGCCCGGGACTGGAACGACATCAACATCGACCGTGCTCAGAATCAGCCACGCGGCAGAATAATCCGCAGTGAGTGGAAGCTGAAGATAGCTGTCTCCTCCGAACACGATGATGCCGATACGGTCACTCTGAAGCTTGTCGAGCATGTGAGAGATTTCCTGTTTCGCATTTTCAAGTCTATTGGGCTTGATATCCTCCGCCTTCATGCTGTTGGAAACATCGAGAGCGATCATGATGTCGACGCCTGCTCGTTTCACTTCCTCCATCTTTGTCCCGATCTGCGGATTGGCAATACCGAGTGTCAGAAATGCGATCGCACTAACGAGCAGGAGAAACTTGATTGTTCGCTTGGAGCCGCTTTCCATCGGCATCAGCCGATGAAGCATTGACGGATTACCGAACGACTGCAATGCACGCTTCCGTAGACGCAGGACCCATAGGAAGAGCACGACCAGCACCGGCAACAGTGCCAGCGCATAGAGGTATTCAATATGTGCAAAGCGGATCATATCTCTATCAGCGCCATTGCCGGCAAAGTGAAGCAATCTCCTTTGTAAGAAACGCCGATTGCTTCGGTCGCTCCGCTCCCCCGCAATAACAGGTTCTTCGTCATGGTATCTTCCGAAATACAGTTTGACTCAGCAGCAGTTCCAGCAAAAGAAAAACTCCTGCAAACATTGCGACACTATAATACTCCTCTGTATGCCGACGGAATTGCAATACCTCGATCTTTGTCTTTTCCAGTCGATCGATCTCCTGATAAATGTCCTTCAGGGTTCGGTTGTCCGTTGCGCGGAAGTACTTGCCGCCGGTAAGGTCGGCAATTTTTTGAAGCAACGCTTCATCAATTTCAACCGGCATATTTTGGTATTGCGTCCCGAACGGCGTCTGCACCGGATACGGCGCCGTACCGATCGTCCCGACGCCGATCGTATAGACGCGGACACCGAACGTTTGTGCAATCTGTGCCGCTGTCATCGGATCGATCGAGCCGCGATTGTTGACACCGTCGGTCAGGAGAATGATGACGCGACTCTTTGCCTTGCTGTCCTTCAGCCGGCTCACGGCGGTTGCAAGCCCCGACCCGATCGCGGTTCCATCCTCGACCATACCGCTCTTGATCTGCTTGATAAGAGTTACAACGACGGGGTGATCGATCGTGAGCGGACACTGTGTGAAGCTCTCGCCGGCAAAAATAACGAGACCAATTCTATCGTTTGGCCGTCCATCAATAAAATCCATCGCGACTTTCTTCGCTGCCTCGATACGGTTTGGCCGGAAATCCTCAGCCAGCATGCTGCCGGAGATATCGGTTGCAAGAATGATGTCGATACCTTCGGTTGTCACGTTTTCACCGCGCGATGTCGATTGCGGACGAGCAAGCGCGATGACAAGCAAGATGAGCGCAAGCATCCTGAGCGCAAAGAGCACATGTCGAAGGCGCTGCCGCCATGTGCGTGGCATTGCATGAAATACTTTGATCGTCGATACTTGAAGCTCCGCCAGCTGCTGCCTCTGCCTCTTCCAATACCAGGCGAGAGAAATCGGGACGAGTGCAAGGAGAACAAGGTATTCCGGATTCGCGAAGGTCATACCCGTCATGGCTTCACCTCGGCACCTTCCATCTGCTTCGCCGGTTCTGCATATTCTTTCCATGTGGCTTCAACGAACGCGAATGCATCGGCAAGACTTGCTTCATGATCGTTCGCATCCGGCTGATACTTCGCAAACTTCACTAAGTCCGCACATAGAAGCATCTCTTTCAGCTTCTCATAGACATCATTGGAACGGATTGAAAGACGAAGCGAGTGAAGTATTTCGTCCGACGTCGATTCCATCGCCATTACTTTGAACCGCCGCTCGATGTATGTACGAATAATATCGGTGAGCGACGAATGATATTCTTTGACTTTCCCGCGCTGCCAGAGCTTTTCCGATTCGAGCGACCGCAACGCCTCAAGCGCAACCTCATGGGGAGGCCGCGGCGGCGTTTCGGGGATGATGCGCTCGCCGAGTTTTCGCTTCTTCCGGATGTAGAAGAAGAGCCACACAAGTCCGGCAAGCAGAACAACGCCAACGATGTATGGTAACACATCAGCGAACGTCATCGGAACGGATTGCGGCGCTTTGATGTCCCGAATCTCTTTTGATGTATCGACCGCAATACCCCGGACGAAAATTGGGACCGGCGAGGTTTCCACCACGCGCTTCGTCGTATCTCCAACCGAGCTGTAGTGAATAGTCAACGGCGGTATGACGTGTGTTCCGGAATCGAAGGAAGTGATCGTAAAGGTCATCGCCCTGAGAATAGTGGAGCCGTTCTGTTTCACAATCTCCGAATCCCGCTTGACGATCTCCATCCCTTCGAGAGAATCGGCCAGCGATGGTATTGTTACAGTGACGTTGGACGGATGCTCGATCTCAATACGAAGCTGGAGCCAATCGCCGATCGTAACCTTGTTGGAATCTACCCGAGCCGTCGCATGCACGTCCTGCGCACGCACGAGTGTTGCAAAGGACACGAGCAGAAGCAGAATACTCAGCACCCCTGCACTCGTACGGTTTCGAATTTCGTGCTTTGAATTTCGGAATTTCACTCTCACCATCTCTTCTCCCTCGCCCTGAAGAACTGCATGAGCGGAGAAATGTACGATTGATCGATCCGGATGTCGATAGCATCGACGCCGCTTCGGCGGAAGAGTTTGGTGCGCGTATCTGCGCGTTCTTTCCACCAGGCTGCATAGCGCTCGCGCACCAGCCGGTCGCTCGTATCCACCCACATCGCTTCTCCGGATTCCGCATCCATGACGCGCATCAGCCCAACGGACGGCAGCGCTTCCTCTCGCAGATCATAGAGGCGAATGCCGATCAGGTCATGCTTCCGCGCTGCAATCTTCAAGGCATCATCATACCCTTCATCAAGAAAATCCGAAACGAGAAAGGCAATGCTTCGCTTTTTGATCGCACTCGTCAGGTATCGCAGACCTTCGGCAACCCGTGTCTGGCGATGTGCCGGCTTGAAGTCAAGGATTTCACGAACGATACGCAGGATATGTGTTCGCCCCTTCTTGGGTGGAATGAATTTCTCTACGATATCGCTGAAGAAGATGACGCCGACTTTATCGTTGTTCTGAAGCGCCGAGAATGCAAGAACGGCACACAATTCAGCCGCGACATCTTTTTTCATCTGCTGCACTGTGCCGAATTCACCTGAACCGCTCACATCCACCACCAGCATGACTGTCAGCTCTCGCTCCTCTTCAAAGACTTTCACGAATGGATGGTTGAAGCGCGCCGAGACGTTCCAGTCGATTGTACGGATATCGTCGCCAAACTGGTACTCGCGCACTTCGCTGAACGCCATGCCGCGTCCTTTAAAGACACTATGGTACTCACCTGAGAAGATCTGGTTCACCAGACCTTTGGTGCGGATCTCAATCTTGCGGACTTTCTTGAAGAGTTCGGACGTTTCCACTGATCGCTCAGACCGATTTATGGCACTTCGACGGCGTTGAGAATCTCATCCACCAAATTTTCCGATGTCACGTTCTCCGCTTCTGCCTCGTACGTAACGGCGATGCGGTGGCGCAGCACGTCGTGGCAAATAGCGCGCACATCTTCAGGAATCACGTAACCGCGCCGCTTCACAAAAGCGTATGCCTTCGACGCCAGCGCAAGATTGATCGTCGCACGCGGCGAAGCGCCGTAATTAATGAGCGAGGTTAGCTTGTCGAGCTTGAAGTCCTTCGGTGTACGCGTCGCGAAGACAATGTCGAGAATGTAGCGCTCGATTTTCTCATCCATATACACTTCTTGCACGACTGCCCGTGCCTTCAGGATATCCGTCGGACTGATGACGGCGGAAATTTTTGGTGCCAAGTTCGCGACGTTCTGCCGCATGATGAGCCGCTCTTCCTCGCGGTTCGGATAATCGATCTTGATCTTCAGCATGAAACGATCGACTTGCGCTTCAGGGAGCGGGTACGTTCCTTCCTGTTCGATCGGATTCTGCGTCGCAAGCACGAGGAATGGCTCGTCCAGCTTGAACGTCTGCTCGCCGATCGTCACCTGCCGCTCTTGCATCGCTTCGAGGAGCGCACTTTGTACCTTTGCCGGTGCACGGTTGATCTCGTCCGCAAGAATAAAGTTGGAAAAGATGGGGCCCTTGCGCACAGAGAACTCTCCGTTCTTCTGATTGTAGATCATCGTTCCGATCACATCTGCCGGCAATAAGTCGGGTGTGAATTGAATACGTTGGAACTTCGCCTTAATCGCCGCGGCAAGTGTCTTGATGGACAGCGTCTTGGCAAGGCCCGGAACACCTTCCAACAAAATATGACCGTTGGAGAGAAGCCCGATCAATAATCGCTCGACCATATATTTCTGGCCGACGATCACCTTTCCCACTTCCATCTGGAGTATGTCGATGAATGCACTTTCGCGCTGGATCCGTTCGTTGAGTTCTTTAATGTCCGTCATAAGCACTCTAAAATGATGGTTAATACACGAATTAGTGTCTAGTAAAACCGTTCGGGTGTCGACTCGACGTGAATAGCCTGCTCAGTATACGATTTATAGAGGTACCGGTTGTAGCAAGTATCCTATAGTTGACCGTACTCCTTCGTTTGCAGGATATTGTTGTGGAAAGGAATCAGCATAAATCTGTTGAAAGATAGCAAACCGTCACCAAATTTCAAAATTTTCTTCGGCTGTTGGAAAACCTATTCGATTTTTGATTTTGAGGCGATTTATCTCTATCATTCATTACTCAATACAAGCGATCTCTATGCCCGCGCCATACCATCGGTGAAGTCGGGAGCGCAGATTGACATCGCCTCAGTTCCTCGTGAATACAATGACAAGCAAACAAAAAGATCATACCACATCCTCTGATGCAAAAGGCCGACTACGGATTTCGCTTCGAGAGAATAGAGAGATTCTCAAGTTCTGTTTCCTCTTCGCTCTTATCCTCGGCGTGTTCACGATTCTGCTGCAGATCAATGCAGCGCAGACAAATTTTGTGGAACCGCACCTTCACCAAATTGCGTCTGCGTGCGGGAAGGTCTTGTCTGCCCTCGGAACGCAGTGCGATGTTGCCGGATCGTCGATCACGTCGTCCCGCTTCAGCGTGAATATCGTTCGCGGCTGCGATTCCCTTTATCCAACGGCGATGCTGTGGGCGGCGCTCCTTGCCTATCCTGCAACGTGGAAATCCAAGACCATTGGCGTGATCGGCGGCGCCATCGTGCTGTTTCTCATGAACATCGTTCGCGTCGTAACGATGTTTTACATCGGCGTGTATTTTCCATCGCTGTTCGACATGTTCCATATCTATGCCTGGCAGGCTCTCTTCATACTTCTCACGCTGGCGGTCTGGCTCTTCTGGGCGGCAAAGTTCGCCGGTGCCAAAGCGTCCATCCGCCGCTAACACAATTGTCCGGTTCATCCTAACGGCAATTGTTGTCTACGCGTTTGCGCTGTGGGGATGGTCGTACCTCGTCCCGCCGTATACCGGCATCGTCACGGCAATTGCGAACGAAGAGCTGCACATCGTCGGACTTGAAAACGTCACGAAGCTCGGCCCATCACTCGATCCCGCCTACGAGATCGCCGTCTACCACCGCGACGCAGCCGATATGCAGGACTCGCTCTTCGACTTCAAGCTGGAGTCGCTCCGCTCACACATGCCGATGCTGCTGGCGCTTGTGCTTGCCATGCCGATTGCCTTGAAGCGAAAAATAAAGGCGGTTCTCATGGGAGTGTCGTTTCTCATCGTCATCGATAGCCTCGCTTCCGTCGTCGTCATGACGTGGTCGTACACATTTCTTCCGGATCAGCATACGTTTTCGCCGTTCAAGGATTCGGCGTTTCGTAATTCCATCGTCAGTTTCCTGTATGATTTTTATAATGCGATCGGCGTCGGATTCATCCCGATCATCATCTGGATATTGGTGAGCGTGCGAAAGAAGGACGTGAGCAGGTTGTTCGAGGTGAGGGCAGAGAAAATGGTGGAGTAGGAGATATGATATTGGATATGAGATACGAGATGTGAGAAAGGTCATCTGTTGCTTGATCCAGATAACGGATAACCAATGACGAATAACGATCCAAGCTTGCGGAGGTTGTTATGAAGAAGCTCTATCTGTCGATCGCATCAGGAATTCTGTTCTTCGGCATACTTCAACCGGCATTGAGTCAATCTTCCGGCGTTACGTTTCGGATCCGCGTCAGCGACGATGGCGCTCCGGGGGATAGCGGGTTGATGGTCTTCGGCAATCATCCTAACGCAACATACGGCATCGATGCCGCACTCGGTGAGAACGCGTCTCCTCCTGATCCGCCTGGATTCTATGCAAAATGGATCAGCATTCCTGGTCGTCCGATTAACTCAGCGACTGGTTTACTGTACAAGGATTTACGTGATACTCCGAGTCCGCTTCCCTCGACAAGGAAAGACTCGTTCTACATTAGGGTGAAGAACGATTACGCGTCCGCAACAAATGCCAACCTGGCAATTAAATGGCCAGACCCGGCATATATACTCGCTAATTGCGACAGCATGATTCTTGAATTTACCGACACCACAGGAGGAATCGGGAGCGGTATCCCCGGGGCTCGCGTGAACATGTCGACGACGAGTTCGGTCACTATCAAGAATCCATTCGATCAAAGCGGATGGAACCCGGCGGCACCGTACCTGACAATTAAGATTTTCAAGTATGGATTCAAATACTATATTTGTGAATGTTGGGACTCAACGATACCGTATACTGATTCTGCAAGCACTATCACTTCGACCTTGGCGACATTGAATGGATATATTCATTTCGGTTGCGACCCTATTGACTCTGCTACATTCCAATATGGAACTACTACTTCGTATGGGATGGAAATCCATGCTGACACCTCGAACTTTTCGTCTTTTGGCATTTCGTATACTGCCACTCTAACAAACCTGATTCCAAATACAACTTACCATTATAGAATCGCTGCTCACTTGCGGTCAAATTGTTCTGGTGAACCAGGTAACGATTATGGAGCAGATCAAACCTTCACCACCGATCCGCCGTCGTCGATTTTCCAAATGAGGATTAGCGATAATTCTCAATTCGGCGTTGATTCAACCCACATGGTTTTCGGTAACCATATATATGCGACCTACGGTATCGATTATATGCTCGGTGAAAACCCTTTTCCACCAGTTCCTCCCGGATTTTATGCGAAGTGGATCAATATTCCGAGCCGTGATATCAGCACATATTCCTCAACGGGCCTCCTCTATAAAGATTTGCGTGATGTGCCAATCAATCCTGCAAAGAAAGATTCGTTCTACTTGAAGGTAAAAAATGATGACGCTGCGGCTGATAGTGCCGACGTCATCCTTTCTTGGCCCGACTCTTCTTACATCATAGCCAGATGCGACAGCATGATTCTTCAGTTCACTGATCCCACCGGCGGTACGGGGAGCGGAATTCCCGGCAGCCATGTGAATATGACATCCACCAATCTCATTACCATCAAAACACCGTACCATTTCGGCGGTTGGAATCCTGCCGCCCCGGCTCTCACGCTGAAGATCTTCAAGTACGGCACGAAGATGCCGCTGGTCGATGCCGTGAAGCAACAGGACAACGATCTCCCGCATGGTTTTGCTCTTTACCAAAATTATCCCAACCCCTTCAACCCGGTTACACATTTTCAATTTTCAATTGCATGAGTTCTACAAGGAAGTGCAACACTCCAGGAGAGAATTTGTTATTCTTGGAGTATGGCACCTATACCACAGTATCATCAACTGTCTCTTGATGAAAGAGATCATATTGCCGTCTATCGGGCTCAGGGGTTGTCGAT
>JACOSY010000029.1 GCA_016178595.1 Ignavibacteria bacterium | reverse complement strand
CGACAACCCCTGAGCCCGATAGACGGCAATATGATCTCTTTCATCAAGAGACAGTTGATGATACTGTGGTATAGGTGCCATACTCCAAGAATAACAAATTCTCTCCTGGAGTGTTGCACTTCCTTGTAGAACTCATGTTTTTAATTACATGTCTGATCCTTGCAAGTTTTTCTAAATTTGCAACTAACTCCATTAGCTCTGAGTTAACCTTGAAACTATCATACAGCTCAACTACAGTACCATTTTGCTTTGTAGTTTTTATATTTTTATACCCTTCATTATCGTAACCCCGAACTATTCTTTTGCGCTCGGGATCCCATTTGAACCATGCTTTACATTCTTTACCATCTTTTACAGAAGTAATCCAACAGCGTTCGAAATTCATAATTGCATAAGCCTTTCCACCCGTTCCAAAACGACCCGTTACAGATTCTCCTTTTTCTCTACCACTAGCACTTTCAAAGTATATGAAAAACTTGTGCTCTAGGTCGTGATAGCTCATACCTTCTGCAAAATCCCGGACGACCAATTTATCAATATGCCTTCCTCTTCTAGAATGGATTTCGACTTTAATTACTTGCCCCTTAAACTTTTCCTTTCTACGATATGAATCATCACAATTAGTGATATATTCAGCAATTCCTCGCGCATGTTGTCCGCCGCCCCGCCATGCTTCAAGTTTATCTTGTAACAGTTTTCCCCAATTTACAGGGACTTCATCTGATTTCTTGTAGGGCATAATCAATCTTCCATTAGTTGTTTTCTTATATTTGCAAATCTGTGATTTAAGAACTCGTGAACCTGTTTTAGTATTGGATCCTTCAATGAAAATGTTTCAACTACTTTATCTACATTTTTAATACGGTTGTGAACAATGCTTTTTTTGGAATGCCAGTTTAAACCGTAAAAGTATAAAAAATCTGTCTCGACAATTTGCTCAAAAAGGTGACTCTTAAATTTTTCATAGGCAGGGGTTTTCTTCAACCTTTTATATGGCGCTTCTTCCATTGAGCTGATACTTCTGTCAGCAGCAGTATATCCCTTCTTGGAATTAATCTTGTTGCGTGCAATAAGTTCAATCAAATCAGCGTAAATTGGTTTGGAAATTTCTGTTAGATTATATCCTGACATCTCAGAGCCTGATAGCAAAGCTTTTTTTCCCTTCATTTCACCAATTCGCTTCTGTACTACTGCCGAATCGGGAAACTCATTATATCCTCTCAGTGAATGCTTCTCAGGGTTTATTAGCCAACATTCAATTACAATTTCCTCCGGAGTCATCTTGATTTCTAATTCTTTACTTTTACCTACAATCCAGATAATTAGTTTCTCTGTTGATAGACCCTGAAGCTTTTCAATCTCAGATGGACTTGCGATCTTTGTCTTTAGATTAATGCTATTCATACCTTGATATTAGTCATGTTCAGTTCGATCAGTCTCAAGTTCACTAGAGTATTTTAGATGGTTTACTCACCAGCAAGCCACAAAATTTTTATATCACCTTGCACCTGCTTAAACTCTTTATCGCCAGTAACAAGGTGAGCATTCTTTTGGAGTGCCAGCGCTGCAGCAAACGCATCCGCGTACGACATCTTATGCTTCGACTTGAACACTGCTGCCTGTCGTGAGATTTTCCACTCTGCATTGTCGAATTGTATCCCTAACTTGTGGAGCTCGTTAATCGTTGCATCGGCCTCAGCTGGCGACGTTCTTCGGGCAATAACATACCATACCTCCCCTGCGTTGACTACACTCATCCACAACGGTGTTGCATTTTCATTCGCTTCTGCAATAAGCTGAGCAACATGTTCGCCGGCCGGCTCATCTTCATAGTAGGCAATGATTGCCCATGTATCTAAGACAAGTACTTTCGGTTTCGCAGCCATCAGAGTTCCCTCTCACGCTTTTTTTCCTCCATCAACTCTTTCATCAATCCCTTCCCTTTGAACTTGCCGCGCAAGCTGTTAATGTATTCCTTCGTGATCGGCTTTAGTATGATGGAGTGATCTTTCTCATCAATGTCTATTTGTATCCTCGTACCTTCTTTGATTTCAAACTGACGACGAATCTTCGAAGGAATCACAATTTGGCCCTTCTTCCTTGCTATTGTTTCCATTTGATAACCCTTTCAGAATTGATGGGAGAAATATAATAAATTTCCTACTTCAAGTCAATAGTAGGAAATAATATTTTTCTCTTACTTAATACAAAAGTAAGATAATACTTGAAATGATTACTTTAATTCGTTGGTAGGAAATGATCGTGGCTGATTATCCACCTCCCGATGGGCGACCATCCCTTCATCACTTAATCTGCTGTGAATCCTTCCCCTACACTCGCTGGAAATCGTGTTCTTCAAAAAGATGGCGCAGCCACCGATCGCTGATCTTCTCCATCAGGCTGTTTACTTTCAGCCGGCGATTCAGGTTGGTGAAGTCGACTTCATCCATCTTCTGATCCTGGTTGACGCAGCTGAAGACGAAGACCTCTTCGTTCGTTCCGGGAATAACATGCCGCTGGAGGCACTGCGCGCACACGGCTTTCATCATGCACTGCATCGACGAGTTGATCGACGCGATTCCGATATGACGGTCGTTGAGATGAGGCTGCAACACCGTGTGCCTTGCATCGGCGACTGCGGCCATCATGCGATCGGAGCCTATGGCGATGAGCCGGTGCGCATCGCGGAGCGGAATCGCAGTCTCGCCCAATCCCCCCGACGCATACGCAACCATCGCCTGAACGATGTTGCCGACAAACGACTTATCCTGCGGACGGCGAGTCGGAATGCTCTCCCCCTGATCGACGCTGTAGACAACGACGTCCGTCGCCGCCTCGATCTCTTCCCGCTTGAAGAGATCCTCGGCTTTCCTGTATCCGGCAAAGTAAATCACTTTGCTCTTTTTTCCCTTGAACGCTTTCGCGATGGAAAAAAGAACCGCGTTGCCCAGCCCGCCGCCGAGCAGAAGCGTCGTAGAATGCTCGTCGATCTCGGTGGGCGTGCCGGTCGGCCCCATGACGACGACGCGCTGGCCCGGTTTCAGCGTGCTGCACAAGCGCGAGCTTGCGCCGAATTCGAGCACGATCAACGAGAGCAGTCCCCGTTTTTTATCAACCCATGCACCGGTCAATGCAATGCCCTCCATCATCAGCAGCGTATTCTCGACTTTCGGAGAGTCCACTTCGTAGTTTTGCAACCGGTAAAACTGCCCCGGCTCGAAACGCTGCGCTGCACGCGGTGCACGAACGATCACCTCGACGATCGTCGACGTGAGACGATTCACCTCCACGACGCGCGGCTTCAGTTCATCGTCCAGTCGTTCGATAAGATTTTTCCATTGTCGGATTCCTCCGGCATCGGCAGCCGTGAGTTTTCCGTCAAACAACTCCAGAACCTTCCGAAAACCGTGCTTCGCAGACGCCATCGCCTTGACGACGTTTCCTTCGTAGTCCGGGTGATTGTCGCCATAATAACTGACGTAACGCCCGTTCGATTCATGGGATGTGAAGAAGCCGACCTCGTTCTCTTGCGCTTTCTCCATCCGGAAGTTTCCTGCGCTCACGTCTTTCATCGCATAGCTCTCAAAGAATTCCTCACGCTCGTCGAGCGCGAACGTATTCGGATGCTCGCGCTCGTACATGATGTTCGGCACCGTTCCTGCCGCAACCATCACCGACCGCGCCGGAATGCGGGACGCCTCGCCCGTCGATTTCCACTTGCCGTCAACGATTGCCAGACGCTCGAAGATCATCTCCTTCACCGCACCGGCGTCATCGGGTACGGCTTCGATGGGGCTCATCTTCTCGACGAACGAAATCCCTTCCTCAAGACTCTTGATCACTTCTTCGTGGTTCAGCCGGTACGCCGGCGAATCGACAAGCGATTTACGGTAATAAATATGAACGCCACCCCATGCCCGGATAAGAGGAATAAAGTTCGGTTGTTCTCCCGCACTCTTCGCCCGCTGCCGTTCATTCTCAATTGCAGTTGCATGGGAGAGATACGTTTGGAGCAAGGAACGATCTTCTTCCGAGAACACCGCATCGATAGACTCTTTCCCATACTGTGCGATCAGCGCTTCGTATCGTTGCTTGATCTTAGCGACTTGTATCGGATAATAGGCCATCAGCTCTGTCGCCGTATCGATGGCTGTCAGTCCCCCGCCGATGATGATCGCGGGGAGTTGCACTTGAAGGTTCGCCATCGAATCTTTGCGCGCAGCGCCCGTCAATTGAAGTGCCATGAGAAAATCGCTCGCCTTGCGGATGCCCCGGATGAGATTATTCTTCATGGAAACGAACGTCGGCTTGCCCGCACCGGTTGCAAGGCACACATGATCGAATCCGAGATCCCACGCGTCTTCCAGCGTCACTGTTCCACCGAAGCGCACACCGTCGTACAGACGGAAATATTCACGGCGCAAGAGATTCAGATAGATCACGGTAAGAAAATTCTTATCCCACCGAACCGTGATGCCGTATTCCGATACGCCTCCAAAGCCGATCAAGATGCGCTCGCTGAGTTTCTGAAAGAGCGTTGAGACATCCCGTACCGGCGCAAAGGGAACGGTTGCGCTTCCGACCAATGCATCGGGCAGCGGCTCGATCTTGAGACCATCGATACCGACGATGCCGAAGCCTTCGTTCAGAAAGTAATGTGCCAGCGTGTAGCCTGCAGGCCCCATGCCGACGATGAGAATTTTCTTGCCGTTGAATGGCAGCGCATGAGGACGATTGATGTTCAGAGGATTCCACCGCGTCAGGAGAGAGTAGATCTCGAATCCCCACGGCAGCTGCAGCACGTCGGTGAGGATGCCGGTCTCAGCCTGGGGAATGTTGACCGGATCTTGTTTCTGGAAGATGCACGACTTCATACAGTCGTTGCAAATACGATGACCGGTGCCGGGACACATCGGGTTGTCGATCATGATGATGGCAAGCGCACCGATCGCGTCGCCCTGGCTTTCCAACATGTGCGACTCGGAGATTTTCTGATCGAGCGGACAACCATTCAGCGGATATCCGAGAGGATTTTTCTTGATGCTACCGTTTTCCAGAATGCCTTTCGTGCAGGAATCCTTGTCCCGCTTGTGGCAGATGATGCAGTAATCGACTTCGCTCATGACCTCGCGTCCGTTATACCGCGAGTCGGTCAAGTCGAAGCCGTCGCGCCGGCGGTGGTGCTCTTCGGGACCGATACACGCACTTGGACCGTTCTCGCTCGCAGGCTGCACCTCGACGAGATGTTTATAATCGACGGCGCGAGGAAGCTTGAACGTTACCCAGCCCCGCATACGATCGGTCTTGCGATAGTAGTGGGCGACAAGCCATTCTTCGGCAATGCCGAGGAGATCGGTAATGAGTTTTCGGAATGATACATCGTTGCGAATATCCGGTGCGAACTCCTTGAGCCGGTCTGATTTCCGCAGCGCGTTTGCCAGATGGTCGAGGTCGTTCCTCAGCTCATCGGCGGCTCCTGCGAGGAGCGATTTTTCAATCGTCACCAATTTCATGATAGCCGACGCCGCCCTCAATTCATCATCGGCATCCGGAAGGACATTAAGAATGGTGAGCAGGGCTTCAACCTGACCATCCCGCACATCAAGACGAACTGCTTCCGATTGCTGTCGTGATATTTTCTTGAGCGCTCGCCGGGAAAAGAACTCGGTTTTGAACGTGAAGATAATGCGCTCCCGGTCAGCTCTATCGCGAAGCGCCTGAACTTCCTCTTCGATGCAAAACAGTTGCGTGACGAATGTGCTCAGGTATGGAGCAATGTCGGTGAGCCGTTTGGAAACTTCGACGGCGCTCAGGCCGGCGCCTTTGTGGAGCAGGTATTCCTCAAAACGTTTGCAGGCTTCGGGGTTTCGATGTCTGACGTAGTCGAAGAAATGCCGCGTCAGCTCGGCAAGTTTTTGGGGGATGAAGAGATCGTAAAAACTGAAACCGGGTATGTTGAGACGAAGAAAATTGGTCTGAAGATTCATATCGCACAAAATTATTCCGTCTGTGATTGGACAATGCAAGATACGGATTATTTCGTTTCTCTCCAAGACCCCATTGAAGTCCATTCATCAAATTCTTGAGATGAGTTCAGACATTGATTCTCGATATGGGGGCTGGTACCGGATGTTCATGACGGTAAGTGCCGTTGTATAAATTATCAATGAACGCTAGAACAGATGCGTGTTGATTTCCTTCACCCGGTCGGCAAGTTCATCGATCACTGTAACCTCGACACCGGCTGCTCGCAGCTTCGTCAAACCTGTAGCCTCAACAAAAACCGGGGGTTCGGAGAGGGCAAAGACAACGCGCGTAATCCCGGCTTCGATAATTCTCTCTGCACAGCTTTTTCGTCCGGATAGCCGGCGGCCGCACGGTTCGAGTGAGCTATAGATCGTGCCTCCAACAAGATCAGCGTTCTGAGTGGTTGCCTTCTGCAAGGCTGCCTCCTCAGCGTGAACGTTGGGATCATTCTCCCGGCTGAATCCGGTTGCAACTAACACTCTGTTTCTATCAAACACCATCGCGCCGACGGAGAACGCTCGATCCACCGGCGTACATTTTCTGGATAACTCGATCGCTTCCTTCAGCCGCTCGACATCGAGATTATTCTGTTTAGTATCGACCATGAGTAACCGAGTGTACACTATTATAGAGTCCGCGCGCGGCTGCTCGGAAAGTACGTTAACAGCGCCATGTCTCCTATCTTTTCGGCGGAATGGAGTGTCATTCGCCTATCCTTGTTGAAAGGGAAGGAAGCGGAGTTGACAAATCTCGGCGCGCGGGCATCTCCGACAAAAAATGGTGCGATAGAGATTTGCAACTCGTCGACAACATTGACGGAGAGGAATTGGGTGATGACCTCGCTTCCCCCTTCGACAAGCAACTTCCTCACTCCGCGCCGATGGAGATCTGCAAGCATGTGAGGCAGATTGATAGAGTTCGCTCCACACGGTATTACTTCGGCAACCCCCGCGAGTCGTTCTCTCACAAACCCTTCCACTTCATCGGTGCAATAAACAAGCTTGGCGCTTTGTCCATCCTGGAAGAAACGATAGCTTGGATCGAATTTTCCTGACGTTGTAAGCGTCACCTTCGTCGGATCTGATGAGAGTCCTCGCTTGATCCTTTCTTGCCGACGTGCTTCTGATCGAATGAGAAGGCTCGGATTGTCTTTACGAATAGTGTTCGCGCCAACGAGTATGGCATCGCAGGTCACTCTCACGGCATCAACTCTATCAATGTCTTCTGGACTGGAGAGAACAAGTCGCTGGTTGCTTGCATCATCAAGATAGCCGTCAAGCGAGACGGCGCAGTTGACAAGCACGTACGGCTTTGATATCGGTGTGTTGGTATTCATTCAAAAAGACAAAGGAACTATACTGGCAGCGCAATCGAATATACATCGGCGAAGTGTAAGTAGCAAGAAGCGATACCGAATCGTGAAATGCTGGAAAGTCAATGCGTCTATCGTGCTCGATGTTTCGTTCTCTTTGTTGGTTTAGCTTCGAGAGGATTCTCGGGCCAGTGGTGTTTCGGGTACCTGCCGCGCATATCCTTTCGCACATCGGGGTAGGCGTTTTTCCAGAAACTGGGAAGGTCTTGCGTGACGGCAAGCGGCCGGTGTGCTGGCGAAAGAAGATGCAATACTACTTTTACTTTTCCGCCCCCGACGGTTGGAGTTTCCGTTTGACCAAACATCTCCTGCAGGCGTACAGCAAGTACCGGCTGTACTCCTGCGCCGTATTCCACGGGGATGCGCGAACCCGTCGGAACAACGAGATGCGTCGGGGCGAGACGATCCACATGGTGAAGTTGTTCGTAGCTCAACAGAGCATTCATGAGAGTGCTCATGTCAAGCCGGGCAAGCTGCGATCGTTTCATGATACCATCAAGGCACGGCCCAAGCCATTCATCAAGCGTGTTCATGAGATGTTCGTCGCCGAGGTTGGGCCAATCGCTCGCGACAAGCCTTGAGGCTCGCAGCCATTCACTCCGTGTACGGATTGAGATCTCATGCGTCCTCCATGGGAGTGTATCGATCCTCATCATCCGAATCCCATCGATCATCTTCGCTTTTACTTCCTTATTCGAGAGTGAAAGCGGAGTTTCCGACAGCTCGATCACACCGAGGCGTGTCACCCGTCTTGCCACGACCGCCTCCTGTCGCTCATCCCAGCGTATGTCCTCGATTGTCGAAAGCTGATCATGGAATACTTGTATGATGTCATCCTCCGTCAATGGCTCGGCAAGAAACACCTTGACTTCGCTTCCGACGCCATCGACATCTGCGACGGCAAGATACTGATCGCGCGAGAGCATACTTCCTTTGGGCAAGAGAGCTCCGGCGCCGCCGGAGAGCTGGTACCGCACACCCTGTTCATCCCGACGCTTCGCGATGCGCTCCGGATACGCAAGCGCAAGCAAGATACCGAGTCGATGATCGGACTGCACAGTATCGTTCACGCCGATGAGTTCGCGGAATCGAGAAGCCTGGGCGCATATGCGGTCGCGTACGAGGGTATCGCGCACAGTACCTTTGCGCAACGAGAACCATCGGGAATGGAGATCGATATCGTAATCGTGAGTCCCGCGCAGCACGTCACGTTCCTCCAAAAGCGCAGCGATATCGCATGCAAGAGTGCCCAAGCCGAGCTCTTTGCCGCGGAGAAGCATGTGAGCAAGTCGAGGATGGATCGGCAGCTCAGTCATGGCGTGTCCGTGTTTGGTGAGTCTCCCTTCGTTGTCCAGTGCACCAAGTCGGGTAAGAAGTCCCCGTGCTTGCGCGAGATGGACAGCCGGTGGCCGATCGAGGAAGCGAAGATTTTTACCTTCCGGTGTTCCCCATCGTGCAAGCTCAAGTGCAAGGGGCGCAAGGTCGGCAACAAGTATTTCCGGCGATGCGAACTTCGGCAATTGATTGTGTTGATGCTCGGTCCACAACCTGTAACAGGCGCCCGGTTGTTGTCTGCCTGCACGACCCCGACGCTGATCGGCGCTTGCTTGTGAGACAGGCGCTGTAACGAGACCAGACATTCCTCGTCGTGGATCGAATCGTGCACTTCGTGCAAGTCCCGAATCAACGACCACACAGACGCCATCGATCGTGAGGCTTGTTTCCGCTACGCTCGTCGAGAGAATAACTTTCCGACGGCCCGGTGGCGCAGGAACAAGAGCTGCACGCTGCTTTTCCGGTTGGGCATCGCCAAAGAGCATGTGAACATCGACATTAGGAGAAAGCTCTTTGTCAATAAGGAGTGATTCAACGCGGCGTATCTCACGCTGGCCGGGAAGGAAGACGAGTATATCACCCGCTTCTTCCCGCAGTGCCCGCAAAATTGTCGCGACGGTCTGCGGCTCAATTGGATGCTCGGGCATACGTTCGAGGTAGTGCGTCGTCACCGGGTATGCTCGTCCCGTGCTTTGCAGAACACGAGCATCCCCGAGAAACGATGCGACACCGACTCCATCCAGCGTCGCAGACATGACGAGAATGCGAAGATCGCTTCGCAGATGTTCCTGTACGTTCAGCGTCAGTACAAGCCCGAGATCGGCGTGAATACTGCGCTCGTGGAATTCATCGAAGATGATCAGAGCCACATCGGGGAGTGTTGGGTCACTCTGAAGGAATCGTGTCAGGATTCCCTCGGTCACAACTTCGACGCGCGTGCGTTTGCCGATTCTACTTTCTCCGCGGATGCGATAGCCGACCGTCTCACCCACTCTCTCGCCAAGTTGTCCTGCCATGAAAACTGCTGCCCGCTGTGCCGCGAGCCTGCGAGGCTCGAGCATGATGATTTTTTTGTTCGATAGCCACGGCTCGTCGAGTAATGCGAGAGGAACACGCGTTGTTTTACCTGCCCCCGGATCGGCAGAGAGAACAACATTCCGATCATTCTCCAACGCAGATTGCAGGTCTGGAAGGATAGCGTCAATCGGTAGGAGACTCATGGCGAGAGAATGGAAATCTTGAGATGCAAATCTTATTTACTGTCGCTACACGTACAAAAACAAATAAAGACAATGACTCGATCGAGATGATAGGACTTGAAATCTCATTACTCAAACTTCTCGCCTACCACCTGTTTTACTTCCTGACCCGCTTTCAGCAAACCGCCCGGTTGTACCTCGTTGATGAGTGCGAGTATATCCATCGAGACCGCCGAGGGATAGCGCTGGTTGAATTGCTCAAGAGTCATTGCCCGATCGATCTTGACGATCTTCAGCCGCTGCGGCTGAACATTGAGCACTTTGGGATCGGTTAGCTTGTCGAAGCTCCCGATTGATTTCCGCGCGGCGGATTCGTAGTTCGACCAAGATTGCTGACTGCCATAGCCGAGAATCTGATAGACATTCCCACCGTACTCGACAAACATTACAGTTCCCTGCATGGCTCCTTGATCGGTTTGTGCTGTGAAATTTCCGGCACTTGCCGAAAAACCGTGGACATTCGATGAGCGAGTACCATCTGCCGAAATTCCTTGCTGGGAAAAGAATGCTCGTGCGGCTGCATCTGCCGTTTTCTCCTTGGCGAGCGTGATCTGGATTGCCGCATCCTGATTCGCACTAACGCCAATGACGGATTGTTTTTGATTCTGCGTCTTCCATCCATCAGGAAACTCAAACCGGAATTTCAAATCCGGCTGAAGAAACATATTTCCCTTAAAAAATCCTTCGCGAGGATTCTGTCCGAAAATAACATTGTCGATTTGTTTGAGGTACGGATCTCTAACAACCTTGTTCCCAACCGTGCCCGGCCTGAGAGTATCAATTTGTGCCTTGATGTTCTCTTTCCTGTTGCCGGGATCCGGATGCGTCGACAACCATTCCGGAGTTCCCCTGCCACCAGCTGCTTGCGTAACGCGATCGAGTGTCGTCATGACGCTAATCAATTGATGAGGATCGTAGCCAAGCCTGTTGGAATAGCGGACGCCAAGCGCATCCGCCTGATTTTCGGCGTCGCGTCCGAATTTCAGGAAGAGAACTCCAAGGCCGGCGCTTGCCAGTTGTCCGTACTGCTGCAGCTCGGGCTTCAGGATCATGCCAACACCGAGCCCAAGCTGCGCCAGTTGCTGCTTGCTCATTTGCGACACAGAATGTTTCGCGGTCACGTGACCGACTTCGTGTCCCATCACGCCGGCAAGTTCTGCTTCGTTCTCCAGGTGAGCAAGAATGCCGCGTGTGATGTACACATGTCCTCCGGGAATGGCAAACGCATTCACCACGGGATCATCGACGACGCGGAATGTCCACGGAAGGTTCGGCCGCTCAGAGGAGGCAGCGAGTTTCATCCCTAAGTCGGAAACATACCGCTGCAAGTCCTGGTCGGGATAAAGACCGAGCGAGGCAACGATTTGTTCGTCGGCTTCTTTTCCCATCTGGATCTCCTGGTCTTCACTGATAAGACTGAATTGCCGCTCGCCTGTCACAGGATTCACGGCGCAACCGGTGAGCACGGTGAGTATGAGGCCAGCTCCGAAGATTCCCAAGACCCCATAGTGTAAGAGTCGTCGGACATGTCTCTTCAAGAAGCGCGAAGTGAAGCCAAAAGTTTCAATCAGCGTCATGGAAAAATCCCTTTCCGTGCGTGTTGATGCAATTGATATCCTAAAGGTAAGAAATCGTAGATTGAGAGACAATGCGCTCGCGTACTCTATGCTTCTTCTTCCAACAGTTTCGCCTTCTCTTTCAATATCTTAAGAGCAAGATCGATCGTTTGCAGATGCGTGCGGAAGGCAAGCACGGCGAGACGGAGGACGAAGGTGCCGTTCAGGCGCGTCGAGGAGAGGAACACGCGGCCGTCGTTCTGCACTTCCTGAATGAGCCGCTGGTTGAATTCGTTTGCATCGCCGCGCTTCGGGATGTACCGGTACGTCACGACAGAGAGATCGGGATAGCACCCGATCTCGAACCCGTTCACGTTCTGAATCTTCTCATAGAAGTAACGCGCAAGCCAGAGTTTTTCTTCGACGCAGGCACGGAATGGTTTGATGCCGTGAATCTTCAGCGGCAGCCACAATCGCAAGCCTCGAAAATGTTTGGTAAGCTCCGGTGAAAGATCCGCAGGCGAATGCTCGTCGCTGCTCTGACGCGCGTCGAGGAGATAATTCGCCTGATACCGGAAGGAGTCATAAAGATTTTTTTTGTCCTTCACGAGCACGGCACCTGTTCCGTACGGAAGAAAAAGTCCTTTGTGCGGATCCATCACGATGGAGTCGGATGTATCCATACCTTTCAAAATCTTTTTCCCTTCATCACAGAGCGCGAAAAATCCGCCGTAGGCCGCATCGCAATGAAACCACATCTCATGCGCATGAGCAATGTCACCAATTGCAGTCAACGGATCGACCGCACCGGTATCCGTCGTTCCCGCCGAGGCAATGACGAGGAACGGGCGGCAACCGGCTTTTTTATCTTCCACGATCATGCGTTCCAGCGCTGCAGCATCCATACGATACCGATTATCCATCGGCACGTAGCGAAGTATACACTCGCCAAGTCCGGCGGTACGAATTGCTTTATCGACTGAATGGTGCGCTTGATTCGTCAGATAAATGACGGAGCTCGGAATTTCTTTCGCTTTAACTCCAAGCGCGTCACGCGCTGCAACGATGCCGATGAGGTTGGCGATGCTTCCACCGGAGGTAAGATTGCCGGCTGAATTTTTCGGATAGCCGACGATTTCCGCTATCCATTCGAGCAGCATGTTCTCCATCCGCACGGCACCCGGACTTGCATAGAACACACCTGCATAGCGATTCATAACATCCGCAAGGTAATCTCCGAGCGCCGAGGCGTAAATTCCTCCGCCGGGAATGTATGCAAGGTGTCCTCCCGAAGCCGGATTTAAGCCGGGCCTATCGACATTGTGTTTGATGAGTTGTAATGCCGTATGGATATCGATCGGCTCTTCGGAAATGGGTGAATCGTAGATTCCTTTTCCTTTATCGTCCGTGACAATGTATGCGGGGATATTGTAGATGGAGTTGAGAAATTGTTCCGTGTACCGGATGACGTTCGAGCGAAGCACTTCACGTTCATCTGCGTGGGGTTCGAGCAGGCGTGCGACTGTTTCGACTTGTTTGATGCGATCGAGCATACCGGAATGGCTCTGAACAAATCTACAGGGTTTTTATTCTTCGATGACGTCGTTGGGAAGTTCGTCGGCGTCGCCGGCTTGTCGCGGGAAGTGCCGGGCAAGCAGTGAGCCAACTTCTCGCACCGTCTCGATGATTCCGCCACGGTATTTTTCATTCTTGAAGTGAGCCGACATCTTCCCGGCAAGTTTGTCCCATGTTCCATCATCGACTTTCGCGTGAATTCCTTCATCGGCGATGATGTGAAACTTTCGTTCGGCAAAGAGTATGAGGATGAGTATGCCCGTACGATGCTGTGTCTTCTCCATGCCAAGATGATGGAATTCGTGCAGCGCCAGTTCGTGCAGCGATAACGCTTTCTCTTTCTTGTGCCGCACATGACGTAGTACCACGCGGATCTCGCCGGAGGTTTTTTGCTCCACCTCAGCAATCGCAGCCGAGACCACCTTCAAATCTTCCTTCGACAAGTATTTTTTGGAAAAGAAGTTCATTCAATTCGAAATTTCAATCACCAACTTCCGCTCGCTCCACCGCCGCCGAAACTTCCGCCGCCGCCGCCAAATCCACCACCACCAAATCCACCACCACCGAATCCGCCTCCACCGAACCCGCCGAACCACGGCCCGCCGGAGTAGTAGCCCCGTGAACCCATGTAGGTTCTGCGTCCGCGTCGGGCGAAACTGGAAAAAATTCCAAACAGAGCAAAGAGAAGAATAACGATCAGTGGCGAGAATTTTCGCGCCGTGTGCTGGCCATCGGGCTCAGCAGTGTACTCACCTTTCGTCGCATCCATAATCGCGTTGACGCCGGCAGCGATACCGCCAACAAAATCATTCTGACGAAAGTGCGGAAACATCACGTTACGAATGATCTGGCTGGAAAGCGCATCGGTGAGGACGCCTTCAAGTCCATACCCGACTTCGATGCGTGCGAGATGATCGTTCTTCGCAATCACGACAAGCACACCGTTATCCTTCCCCTTCTTGCCCAGCTTGTTCTTCTCGGCAACGTGAAGGGAATATTCCTCGATCGATTGATCGCCGATCGTCGGCACCATCAGGACTATAATCTGGTTAGACGTTTCCTTTTCAAAATGCTCGAGGATTGATTCCAGTCTTTCCAGATCGCCACCCGAGAGCGTGCCTGTTCTATCGGTGATGCGGCGATTGAGCTGCGGAATTTCTTGATCGGGCCGCGCAAGTGCGGAACCGGCAAACACCAACACAAGACACAGCGATCGCAAGAGAAGTTTCATTTCGGCAGTTTGTTGAAATCAACCTTCGGCACCTTCTCTGCGCCCGGCTCTGCCTGGAAGTATGCCTTCTGGCCAAAACCGAACATGCCGGCAAACATCGCCGTCGGGAACGTGCGGACGTTCGTGTTATATTCCTGCACGATGTCGTTGAAGCGATTACGCGCAACGGCGATGCGGTTCTCGGTTCCTTCCAACTGCGATTGGAGCTGGAGGAAATTTTCGTTTGCCTTCAACTGCGGATAGTTTTCCGCCACGGCAAGTAACCGCGACAGCGCCGATGTCAGGCTTGCTTGCGCCTCCTGAAAGCGTTGGAATGTTTGCGGGTTGTTCAGGATTTCCGGCGTTACCGTGAGCTTTCCAACATTTGCGCGTGCTTCGGCAACTTTTTCGAAAACATCTCGTTCGTGCTCAGCATAGCCACGCACGGTTTCCACCAAATTCGGGATGAGATCGTACCGGCGCTGGTATTGGTTCTGCACTTGTCCCCACGCCTGCTTCGTACTTTCATCCAGACGCACGAGCGTGTTGTACATTCCGGTCGCACATCCGACAATACCGATGGCAAGCAGAACGAGAATTCCAACGATGGCAAAAATGATGATTGTGTTTCGTTTCATGCGCAAAATCCTAAGAAATGATAGATTTGTGTTCTGTAACGTACTGAAAATCCGGCTGCTACGCAATTCGCGGGAATGCAGAGAACTCAGGAGTAGTGAAGAGGCATGACCAAACTACTCCTGATAAAAAATTCATCCCGCTCTATCGTCTTGCTATCCAGACGCCGACAACGGTAATTGCCGCGCCGATGATTTGAATGGGAAGAAGCTGCTCGTGCAGTGTGAAATATGAAAGGATGAAGGCAAGAACGGGAACGAGATTGTTGAAGTTCGCAGTCCTGCCTGGCCCCAGATGTTTGACGCCGTAGGACCAGATGACGTTCCCAATCCCGATCGAGAATGCACCGGAGAGAATAGCAGCGACAATCGCCAACCAACTCACCGATTCCCACTGCGTTTGGACGACGGCTGGAATGCCTGCAAGCGTTAAACCTACTGCTCCAATAGAGATGAGAATCAGTGCGAGTTGTTGTGCTGAGTATGTGTGAAGGAGCGGCTTCTGCAAAGTGGTATTGAGTCCCCAGAGTGCGGCAGCGGCCAGGACAATGATGTCGCCAGTCAGTTCCTGGCTTCCCAAACCGATCTTCTTTCCGCTTCCGACGATGATCATGACGATTCCAACAAGCGAGATCAGCATACCGATCCACATGATGCGCGGCATTTTCTCCTTGTGCATGCGTGCGCCGAGGAAGATTGTCCATAGCGGCGATGTTGAAAGGATGATGGCGGAGTTGCCGGCGGTAGTCATGCTCAGTCCGACGATGAAGAGGAGCTGGTAAAGGATATTTGATACGAATCCTGCGCCGAGTAATTTAGGCCAGTCGGATTTCTCGACCGGCGACCACCACGACCCGATTCGCGCACCGGTGAGCAGCACTGCAGCCGCGACGATGTATCGAATCGCATTGAAGACGAATGGATGCAGCGATGCCAGCGCGAATTTCGCGAGCGGATAGTTTGCCGCCCATACAACAACGACGATCAGGAGGAGTGTTTCTGCTCTGTATTCATGGGTACATTTCGGATCGGTCATGATGGATGAGAATATACGAAAAATGTGCGTGACCCTATAATCCGTCTTTGCACAAAAAAAGCCCGAGACCATAAGTCCCGGGCTTCTGTCGTGGTTACTGGGAGGGTGCCTGTCTACGGAGCCGCCAGTAATCCAACCAACGTACCGCTTACTCTTCCATGATCATGCCCTCTACGTTCTCGATTGCCGTGATGCCGGCCTTCACCAGGTTGATCGCCGATTGCCGGACCGTCTGCATGCCGTTCTGCGTCGCGAGATTGCGGAGCGATTCCTCATCGATAACATCCTTCGACTTCAGAATGATTTTTCGCATATCCTTCGTCATGTAGAGCGCTTCGAAAATGCCGACGCGGCCGCGATAGCCGCGGATGCAATGCACACACCCAACCGGCTTGCAGAACGTTGAGTCTTTAATCTCCTGGTCTGTGAGGCCGCACTCGATCAGGAAATCAACATCAACGTTATCGTCTGCCGTCTTGCAGCGATCGCAGAGTTTCCGGATGAGGCGCTGCGCTATGACGATGTTGATGGTGTACGCGAGGAGGAACGGCTCAATGCCCATGTTATAGAGACGCGTGATGGCGCTGATCGAGTCGTTCGTATGAAGTGTTGAGAAGATCAAGTGACCGGTATTGGCAAGCTTCACAGCAATTTCGGCCGTGATTTTATCTCTCATCTCACCGACCATGACGACGTCAGGGTCGTGGCGAAGGATGCCACGGAGGGCGCCCTCGAAATCGAGCTTGTGATTCAGCTTGATCTGCCGGCAGCCATCGATAAGGTATTCGACCGGATCCTCGATGGTCAGGATATTGATACCCGGATCCATAATGGTCTGGATGGCAGCCATCTGCGAGGTCGACTTACCGCTTCCCGTAGGACCCGTGAAGATCACTATCCCCTGCGGCTTGCGTATCGCTTTCACGAACAGTTCTTTTGTTGCATCCGGCATCCCGAGCGTATCGATGCCGGCGGCATTCTCTGCGCCGCGCAGAATACGGATAACGATCGACTCCAGTTTGCTTCTGAGGTCACTACTATAGATGGGCATAGTTGAGAAGCGGAAGCGAATCATCTTGTTATCGACCATCCGCTGAGCGAAACCGTCCTGCGAGAGAAATTTCTCAAATCGATCGAGGTTTTTCGCGCGATCTTTTATGACGGTGATGACCGCTTCAGCTCGCACGTCGGTTACGGCACTCCACAAGGACAATCGTCCATCAATGCGGAAGTGAAACTCCGTTCGGTGCGATCCTTTGGGAATGATGTGAATATCACTTGCACCGGTGCGGCATCCATCGACGAACAAGCCTTCGATAAGTTCATTCAGCTTTCCTCGACCGATTTCGTCGAGCGATTGTTCAATTTCTTTTTCCGTCTCATCCTTCTCTGACTCTCCAAATCCGCTTTCACCTTCAAGCCCAAGCTGTTTCGCGCCTTGGTCGAATGCCAGTTGTCGCCAGAGTTCTTGCCACTGCGATGTGGGAACGAACTTGATTTCGTATTTGGGAAGCCGGAATGCACGCGCAACCGTATGGACCTCGGGGTGCGTCGTATCGGGAGTAATCAGAATGAGTTTATCGTAGCCGTTGACGTACATCTCGTACGGGAGAAGCTTCAACCGAACAGCCATATCATAGTGCATCGGTGCAAGTCCATCGAGGAGTTGCCGGATGAACAGGAGCCGCTCTTTATTGCCGAAGATGACCGTCGGATCAACCGACTCAAACGAATAGTGCCGGGCAACGGTTTTCAAAACGGTATCCCGGTCTGTGCCGAGGTCATCGATAAGAATATCAATGAGACGCTTTTTCTCTTTGTCCTTCGCCTTCCGCTGGATTTCCAGCGCCTCGCCGATGGTCTTTTCCGAAACAATTCCTTGCTCAATAAAAATCTCGATCAGTCGGGATGCTTGTGGGCGCTTCGTACCCGCTTGGGGATTTTCTTCCCCAACACCGTTTTGCTTCGGTGACGGTTTCTGCTCTGTAACAGTTCCCTCTACATTCGTGGCAGATGAAGCAACATCTGGATCCAATGCAGCAGCGTCTCCATCCTCCCGTCGAACAGTGGAGGCAACGGCACTGGCAATTCCTTGAAGGAAATTGCCTTTCTTCTCCGCTATGTTGTGTGTAGACATAATACCCTCTTTATGTAATGAACGTAGACATTGCACAACTTATCTTGAATGACACGTCTATAAGTTACGCGCTCACTTATTCAGATAAAGTGATGGTAAGCACTGAATGTGATACATATCAGGCCCCTCTGTTGCGCGCTACCATTTCAGCTACATTAGGCCCGTTGGTTGAAGCTGGGGTCATTGTTGAATGGTTTTGCATTGAATATAACGGCAATATTATCTCTTTCTGTCAGGAAGCAAGCAGGATCGCTTCTTAGTGCCCGCTAAAGGCCTACACTGGTGATCTGCCGCACACTGCGTGAGGACGGTTACATCCGAGGTTATACAGTATGTATACATTGGGATCGTGCGTACGAAGTGAAGTAAAGATCGACTTAAAATTCTGAATCACAGCTAATCGGGAAAACTATGGGTGCAAATATTATTCTTGCGGTTGGTGCGATCGTCATCTTCGGGACGTTCCTGAGTTCGTCGAACCGTCTGATGACTGGGAATACCCAGATTGCTGAACAAAATGAATATTATATCACAGCGCTATCGCTGGCGCAATCAGTGATCAATGAAGCAAAGACGAAGGCATTTGATGAAAAAGTTCTGGTTTCGGCTGTGCCGAGTGCGGACTCAATGACGGCTCCCGGGTCTCTCGGAAAAGATGCAGGTGAAAGCGTCCCCAATCCCGATGTGCTTACGACCGCAAGTCCATTCAGTTCCGCGTCACCCGGATTCAGATCCTCATTTGAATTTGACGATATCGACGATTATCGGAACTACAATCGACTTGTGAACACGCCACGTGCCGAAGGATATAGGATCAACGTCTCAATGACATATGCAAGCGCTACATATCCTGATTCGGCAAAGAATCAACGTACGTACTGCAAGAGAATGACTGTGAACGTGATGAGTCCTTTCATCCCCGATACGATCAAATTATCCTACGCATTTACATACTAAGGAGCCCAGATGAATGCAATGTACGATGTCGTTTGTTCGATTGTCATCGGAGGAATTGTCCTAGTGATGCTGGTGGGATTCAATGGCAATATCGCCGAGAGCGCCGGATCGCAAACGATTAAAGTCATTGCCCAAACGAACCTCACAACGGTTGTGAGCATCCTCGACTTCGATTTGAGAAAACTTGGTTATCGCATCACTTCGGCAGACTATGCGGTTGCCCTGGCAGATTCAAACAAAGTACGATTTATCGGCGACTTTGGTAACAAGGGTAAGATAGATACGATTATTTACTACTTCGATCCTACAACCCGCTCGGGCCATTCGAACACGAAGACGCGAATTCTGTATCGAACGTTCATCCCTCAGGCTGGAACTTCTTCTCGAATGATGATCAACACGGGAATTACCAAGCTTCAATTCGCATACTATGATAAAGCCGGGCAGCCGCTTGCCCTTCCGGTGGGCAACACCAGTTTGATCCAGTCTCTCAAAGTCAGCATTAACGAGGAGAGCACCGTACCGTATAAGGAAACAACCATGAAGTACTTGAAGTTCAATCCAGGTGTTTACTGGGAACAACTCTACAAACCAAAAAATTTACGGTGAAATATGAGCGGTCGTGCAATTATTCTCGTTGTCGCGGGAATCATCGTTATCTCGAGCGTGATTCTCTTCCGCATCGAGGCGGCGAGCAAGTATATCGTTGAGAACTCGGCGGGCTACTACAAGAAAGAGATCGCCCATAACATCGCGCAGAGTGGAGTCAACCTCGCTTTGAGGCAGTTGGGAAACTACCGTTACTGGAGAACGGGGTTTTCCAAGCTTCCGTTGCTTACCGGCAAGGTCACCGTCGTGCTCTTCGATACGACGTTCATGGGGATTGATTCGACGATAGGAATCCGCTCAACTGCGACCGTACAAGAATCGACTTTTACCTCGACGGCGTTCGCCTATTTTCCCCCATCATTTATCCCAACATGGTTGAGGGCATTAATTACACTAAATAGAAAAGATGGCGCCAATGGGAATATCAACATTGATGGTCGAGATCACAATCCATTCTCTGCGGCGGTGAACGCGGGTCAGGGAACATACGGCATCTGGTCAACAGCCTCGACCTTCAACCAGAGCGGCGGTTCAACAATTGGTGGGACTGTACTTAACATTGATCTTCCGCCGGCGAACCCTGCGCTCCCCGGCGTTATCCAGTTGAATCAGACAGATTCCATTCCTTTCCCTACTTCGCCGGATAGTGCTTTCGGTGGCGCAAAGTCCGGTTTTCCAGAAGGGATGCTAAAAGCGATCGCGAAGAGCGGTGTTGCTGGAAGCCAATATACCACGGATCCGGCCACTCTGAGCTATCCCTTAAGCGGCGTAACGTACGTAGAAATGCCGAATGGATCCCCAAAGTGGAACGCCACTAATGTCAGCGGCACCGGCATCCTCGTCATCCACAACAGTGCGCATAATGCCAACTTCGATAACTCCAATGGCGCCGCCTTTTCGGGCATCGTCATCGGCGACGATGTTACACATCTCCACGGAGATTTCTGGGGCGCAATCATGTCGCTTTCAACAACCTCGGCATCGAATGTCCTGGGTAACGGGACTGCCAACATCTACTACTCACGAAAAGCAATTCTCAATGCCTTAGGTATGTTAGTGAATGGCACGCAACTGAAGGTTATCGCCTGGTGGGAGTAATAATGTAAAAGTATGTCGACATCGTAACGGATGTTCGGCCTCAACAACAAAAATCCCCGATATAACAGTCGGGGATTTTTATTTCTCTCGCGAGAATTACCGTCAATGTCACACCTTTGTATTCTCTTTCTCCATCAATTCTTTCGAAGAGTCCATGAGTTTTTGTGCCTCGTATGACTGGATGTCGCGGATCGTGTTGTGGATGCGCTGCATTGCTCCATCGATGCGATCGAGCCAGCGCAGAATGTCCGTGTCGCTCTCGAACCGTCTGCGAATCTCCTGCGTTGTCACAGCGATGACTGCCAAAGGGTTGTTGACGTTATCCTGCAACAAGAGTGTAATATCGTTCACGAGATGAGTGTAGATCTGCTGGCGGTCAAGCACCCGTTCTACCCGGTGACGGCGTTCCTCCTCCTCTTTGTGCGCTTTGCGCATTCTCTGAACTTGCAACAGCGCCGCAGCAGCAAGCCAGAGGAAAAAGAGCGAGTCATACTCCATGACGTAATCGAGCCACGAATGCTTCTCAGTGTTATGTGAAAAGAGATTGAACGAGGCGAGCAGATAATAGAGGTAAATAACGAGAGCCGCGACGAGAACTGGATAGCGCTCGACAAGCTCCCGTATTTTCTGCCAGAGTCTCTGCAATGATTGCTTCATGTCTTCAACACCCATGTAAGAGTAATGATGTATCCTACGTATGAACTTTCTTGCGCAAGCACTCCTCGCATTCACACAAATCTTTCAGCTGTTCCCACGTGTAAATCCCGGTTGAATGTCCGTCGGCCCACGTAAGCTGGATTGCGTAGGAGCCGACTTGTTGAATTCCGGTCAATTCATACCTGCCCGCCGCACTCATGTCCGGTGAAGGCGGACTGTACTCCCGAAGGAGGATCGTTTCGCCTTGGCATCCTGCACACGGACACGCATTACGCAGATGCTCGAGCGCGTACCTGCTCTGATGTTCATCATCCCAAAGAATTGTGAGCTCGAAATCGTTTATTTTCTTGATCTTCTTCGGTCTCATCACTTCTTCATTGTTTGCGCTAAGAATGCATTGACCGCCGCATCTTTGCGGTACCCTTTTGTGTTGTTAAGATTCATGAACGCGCGGCCTGCAATCTCTTCTCTCCGCTTGCCATACTCATCAAGAGCTTCCACATTTTAGGCATGACAGGCATGACGGAGAGTCTTGATATTCGAACGAGCTCGAATGATGCAAACTCCTTCCGCTTCTTAATGGCTGCAAGTGAAACATTGTTTGTAAGCCGAGCCTTCACCCGAATATCGATGACGACCATCATGGGATTGCCTATCTTCGGATCCGGATATGGCGCTCGTGTGACTTCAGCCATGCCCACCACGGCTTTTTCATTGCCGGAATGATAGATCATTGCACGATCACCCTTCGCCATAGACCGGATGTGTTTGAGAGCGAGAGGATTCCTGACGCCATCCCAACGCGTAGTGCCATCCGCCACAAGATTATCGAAGGAATAGGTGCTCGGTTCGGTCTTCAACAGCCAGTATGCCATCGCTTCTCTGTAGAGTGCATACGCTCTTGTAACGTTTTCGCGACGCGAACTGCCATCATCGATTGATTGTTTCCTTCTCAGAAAAACCACACAAGAATACAAAAAGGAATCATAAGAAGCAAGGTTGGAGCGTAACACGAACGATGGAATCGCCAAGCATGAACTGGTTGTACTTGATTCTCCATACTTTTTTCGCGACATTTTTCATGAGAGATTGAATATCCTTTACAATTTTCCATCGTATGTCAGATTTGTACGTCGACCTTGCCATTCCCGGTGCAGTCGATAAACTATTCACCTACATCGTTCCACACGAATTGGAACACGCCATTAAGCGTGGCGTCCGCGTGGTAACATCCTTCGGCAAGCGCACGGTCATCGGATTCGTCGTCGACACTTCAGCTACATCGCAAGAATGCGCTGAACACGGACGCAACGTTCCACACATCAAACCGATCCAGGACGTACTCGACGTAGAGCCGGTCATCTCCGATGAACTCCTCAATCTCACCAAATGGATATCGGAGTACTACTTCGCACCGTGGGGGGAAGTGCTGAAGACCGTTCTCGTGCAGGGTGCCGCGCGCCCCGGTAAACGTACTATCAAATTAACCGTCAAGGACCTTATGTCTGCACTCCACGAATTAGCTCACGCACCGAAGCAGGCCACGGTCCTTCGAGAACTTAGTGAACGCAGCCCTATCAGCATTCAACAGCTCCAGAAAATCATTCGTACAAAGAGTATCTACGCGACACTCAACGAGCTTGTGAGTCGAAAAATGGTTGAGATTCATGAGGAGATGCCCCGGTCGAAGCTGAAGCCAAAACTCGAACAGGTTATCGAGATCGACGATCGCGCCAAGACATGCTGGCGTGCGTGGCTGTCACAACCTCAAGCATTATCAAAGCGACTTGTTCGGCAAGCAGCAATCCTCAACCAGTTACTTGAGACCGGGGAATCATATATCGGCATTACCGAAATCTTGAAACGTTCGGGGGAATCACTTTCCGCTGTAAAAACACTCGCAGAGAAGAAGCTCATTACACTATCGAAGCGAGAAATTCTCCGCACCACGGAATTTGATCTCTACGAGTCGGCGCTCGGTGCGCAGAATGTAACGCTCAATGCCCACCAACAAGCCGCACTCAGTGAGATCGGCGCGGCAATCAGCAACAGAGCATTCCATACCTTCTTGCTGCATGGCGTGACCGGCAGCGGTAAAACGCAGGTCTATATTGAAGCGATCCGCGAAGCACGCAGGCAGCAGAAGACGGCGATTGTGCTCGTACCGGAGATATCCCTCACGCCTCAGATTGTACGGCGCTTCAAGCTCCACTTCGGCAATCAAGTGGCAGTCATTCATAGTCGGATGTCGATTGGGGAACGGTATGATACATGGCGTACGGTGTGGGAGGGAAGGTGTTCGATCGTTATCGGTCCTCGTTCTGCAATCTTCGCGCCGCTAAAAAATCTCGGATTGATCGTCGTTGATGAAGAACAGGAATCATCGTACAAGCAATTTGACCAGACTCCGCGCTACCACGCACGCGACGTTGCTATCATACGAGCCTCGTACACACATGCTGTCGTGGTCCTGGGTTCCGCAACGCCCTCACTTGAATCATTTGCGAATGCGATGAATGGAAAGTACACGCTGCTTGAAATGTCCGAGCGCGTGGACAATGCACAACTCCCGCAGATTACGATTGTGGATATGACACGGGAGCGGAGGCGGATGCTGGAAGACTTCTTGAAGTCGCGCAGTGTGAAAACGGATAACGTGCCGGTCAATCCGCAGCGTGAAAAGCGAACGATCGAGTGGAGCTCGCTTTCCGATCTTCTGAAGAAGAAGATCGAAGACCGGTTAACAAAGAAGGAAGGAATCATTCTTCTCCAGAATCGCCGGGGGTTTTCTCCGTTCATCGAATGTCCGGATTGTGGTTATGTCGAGACGTGCGACAACTGTAACATCTCGCTTACCTACCACCTCACGAAGAAGCATCTCCGGTGTCACTACTGCGGACTCGTGAAGCAGCTCATTGCCGTCTGCCCGAAGTGCCAATCACACGAGATGCGGTACCGCGGTTTCGGAACGCAGCGGGTGGAAGAAGAGTTGAAAAAAATCTTCCCCAGTGCTTCGATGATTCGGATGGATCTTGATACAACCTCGCGGCGCGGCGCACATGATGCAATCCTTCGAAAGTTTTCCGATGGCGAGGTCGATATTCTCCTCGGAACGCAGATGGTTGCCAAGGGATTGGATTTTTCGCGCGTCACACTCGTCGGCGTGATCTCGGCTGATACGCAGATGCTGCTGCCGGATTTTCGATCTGCTGAACGGACGTTCCAACTTCTCACACAAGTCGCAGGCCGAGCAGGCAGAAGCTCCCTCGCCGGCGAAGTCATTATCCAAACCTATCAGCCGAAACACCCGAGCCTACAGCATGTTGTTCTGCACGACTATCCGGGATTCTACTCCGAAGAAGTTGAATTCCGGAGAGAACTTGAGTATCCACCCTTCTCGCGCCTCCTCTTAATAGAGTTCAAGGGTAAGCAAGAGCAAGAAGTCATGGCTCATGCATCCAAGTTCGCGGAGTTTCTGCAAAAACAGAATGCTGCCTTCCACGTGCTCGGGCCAGCGGGTGCGGCTCTCACGCGACTCAAGGGTCTCTTCCGCTGGCACATCATCGTGAAGAGCTTAAAGGATAAAGATCCGGGGGGATATATCGTGCATCGTGGAATACACTCTGCCGTTCACGCGTACAAGACGTCGGCACTCGGCAAGAGTCGCTCGGTGAAGATGGTTGTGGACGTCGATCCTGTGGGGATGATGTAGAGCAAATTGATAATTCGCTTCCGAGCGGAATAGTATTTCACTCAACAAACACAACAGCCTCGCCGAGGTCGACGAGGCTGCGTCGTTTCTTCGAAGAAACTTCCCAAAAGATTGGAACTTTCGGGAGTTTGGTTTCTCACACACGCACGATGTTGTAAGCGCGTTTTCCTTTCTGTTCCTGCTTCAGTTCGAACTGGACGGCGTCTCCCTGAACGAGCACGTCACGGAATCCAGTATTCTTCACATTGCTCTTGTGAAAGAATATTTCCTCGCCTTGCTCTGTCGTAATGAAACCGAATCCTTTCACCGGATTATAAAATTTCACGGTACCTTGTGTCATATGCCCCTTCTCCTGTAATGGAATATTCATCAGAGTAAAAAACCCCAGTCGGAGAAATGTCCGACTGGGGTAAACTATCGGAGTTACGAACTCTTAAATTTTCTGGACGTTTGCTGCTTGTAACCCCTTGGGTCCTTTTTCAACGTCGAACTGGACTTTATCGCCTTCATTCAAGGTCTTGTAGCCATCACCGACAATCGCCTTGAAATGGACGAACACATCTTCTCCCGTTTGACGTGAAATGAAGCCATACCCTTTGGCTGCATTGAACCATTTCACCGTACCCTGTTCCATAGAAATAATCCTTTCAAAAAATGGTGGATAGAAAGTACCCGAGGCTCCGCACCGCCTGTGCGAGGAACGTCCTGATGTCCCTGCCAGACAGCTTAACCAGATATTTTTGGCTTTTTACGCATGCACACTACCGTTGGTGTATACCTACCGCACACAGATCGTTCACCTAATCACCTCACGGCAGCGCCGATGCTTGCGATGACACACCTCGTGGGACGTTCAATGGAGTTGAACAACACGGGGGATTACATCTGCAGCTACAACGTAAAAGCGTGGCTACGCCACCCGTCAGGAATACACACTCCGTATTCCCTTGGAGTCAAACACGGTGTACTGTTATTTGGCACACGCAAGATACAAAATTTCTTGACAGTTGGCAATACCTTCCATCAATTATTTTTTGCTTAGCCCCATTCGAATTCGCCGATTTTCGATAGCAGCGGATCTGTCCTGCGGGATTGACGGTCTGACATGGTTGCTTGATTTCCCATAGAAAAAATTCGTACCTTGAGCCTACAATTCTCTGCCCAACACTGCCGTTGTCTCTTCTCAGGGAATATACAGCACTCACAACGAGGAATGAATCATGGATTTGAAGACTGTTCCAATTGAAAAGCCAGCCGACATCAATTTCATCCTGGGCCAGTCGCATTTCATTAAAACTGTCGAGGATTTGCACGAAGTCATTGTGTTGACGAATCCCAACATGAAATTTGGTATCGCATTTTGCGAATCGTCCGGACCGGCACTCGTGCGCCACTCAGGCAACGATCAGTCAATGCTCGATCTCGCGGTAAACAATGCTCTGAATCTCTCGTGCGGCCACTGCTTCATTATCTTCATGCAGGCTGGATTTCCGATGAGCATCCTCAATAGTATAAAGCAAATCCCGGAAGTGTGCAGTATCTACTGCGCCACGGCAAATCCTGTCGAAGTCATTGTCGCTGAAACCGAACGGGGGCGAGGAATCCTCGGCGTGATCGATGGTGTGAAGACAAAAGGCGTTGAGACCGAGCAGGATATCACGGACAGGAAAGCGTTCCTCCGAAAAATCGGATATAAACTTTAATACACACAAGGAAAACTGATGACATATCGCGTATTGATCCTTCTTGCATTTCTCACGCAACTCCATGCACAGCCGGCATTCAACACGTCCGTTCCATCACCAAAACAGATACTCGGCTATGAGCTTGGCGACAGGTTTACCTCGCATGCAGGCATCGAACGCTACATCACGGCTGTTCGCGACGCTGTACCCGATCGCGTGCAACTGATCGCTTACGGTGAGACATACGAAGGAAGGGCACTTTATCTCGTTATCATCAGCTCGCCGGAGAACATCAATCGCCTTGACGAAATACGATCCGGCATTCGGAAGCTTTCCGACCCTCGAACACTCACCGACGCAGAGGCCGAGCGCCTCATCAAGTCAACTCCACCGGTTGCATGGCTCTCCTATGGTGTCCATGGCAACGAAGCTTCCTGCCCTGAAGCAGCGCTCAATGTCATCTATCAACTTGCAAGCCGGACTGATACCGAAGCGACGTCCATCCTTCACAATAGTGTTGTCATCATCGACCCGCTCCTCAATCCCGATGGACACGAACGCTACGTGAATTACGAAGTCGCACGAGCAGGTGCTCACCCGATTGAAGACAAAGATGCCGTTGAGCACAATGAGGATTGGCCATCCGGCAGAACCAATCATTACTTCTTTGATCTCAATCGTGACTGGGCATGGCTTACACAAAAGGAAAGTCGGGCGCGCGTGAAAGCATACCGGGAATGGAAACCCCAAGTACACGTCGACTTCCACGAGATGGGATATAACAGCTCGTATTTTTTCTTCCCGGCCTTCAAGCCGATCAACAAGAATTTTCCTAAGTCCACGACGGAATGGGGAACCATCTACGGCAAGGCAAATGCCGCGGCGTTCGACAAGCAGGGATGGAGTTATTGGAGCGGCGAGTCGTTCGATCTCTTCTATCCCGGCTACGGGGACTCGTGGCCGTCACTGAACGGCGCCATCGGCATGACGTACGAGCAAGCCGGACAAGTAGGCGTCCGTGTCCGGCGATCGGATGAAACGATCCTGACGCTTCGCGATCGACTTGAGCATCACTCAACAACATCGCTTGCGACTCTGAAAGCGACGGCCGAGCATCGTGAGAAGCGATTGAGAGACTTCTACAATTTCTTCAAAGAGGCGCTTCAGGAAGGAAAGAATGGATCCGCGAAAGCATTCGTCGTCGACCCACAACAAGATCCTGCACGAGCTGCGAAGATGATTTCTGTACTCCGCCAGGAAGGAGTCGAAGTCGATCGTTCACCAACACGTTTTACACTCGATGCTGTCAGCACGTACTTTGTGAAAGGAACAACCACGAAGACTTTTTCGGCAGGAAGCTACATCATTCCACTCGAGCAGCCGGCAAAGCGACTTATCATGGCGTTGATGGAACAAGAGCCGGCACTCAGCGATACGTTCTTCTACGACATCTCAACGTGGACGCTCCCCATCGCCTACGATGTCGAGACATACTGGACGGGAAAATCGATTTCAACGCCGACCGAGAGAGTGAACGACGTCCAGCTCCCCGCAGGTTCCATCGTTGGAGGAAAAGCCGGCTACGCCTACCTTTTTCGGTGGGAAACGAACGATGCCGTGCGAGCGCTCGCGTGGCTTCTTCAAAACAATTCTCGGGTAACCGTCGCAATGAAGGAATTCATGATCGGCAGCGAGAAATTCCCGCGCGGTACCATTATCGTACCCGTTGGCACAAACGGACCGGATATTCATTCCATCATGCAAAATCTCGTGCAGAAATTCAACCTCACCGCGTACTCAGCTCAGAGTGGGATGACGGATAGCGGGATCAACCTCGGCTCGGACCGCGCTGTCCGGCTGAAGCGACCGCGCATTATTGTGGCAACAGGCTCTCCCGTGAGTACGGAAGCGTTCGGTTCGATCTGGTCGATGTTCGATCGCAGCTACGATATTGAATTCATCCCGATGAAGCTCGCGCAGCTCCGCAATGCCGACCTTCACGATTATACGGCGATCGTCTTCCCCGATGACAATGCGAACGGCCAGGGGTACAAGAGCCAGCTCGACTCCAATGCCGTCCAGAAACTCAAAGCATGGGTTGCCGGTGGAGGAACATTTGTCGGAATCGAAGGAGGCGCAGCTTTTGCATCTGCCTCGGTCGGGAAACTCGCCAGCGTCAAACTCAAGGAAAAGAAAAAAGACGACAAAGATACGAAGAAGGATACAACCAAAGGTAAACTTTCTGATGAAGAGCTCGAGAAACGCATGACGGTGGAGGAGCGCGAGCGGAAGGCGCGACTCGAATCCATCCCCGGTACAATGCTTCGCGTGAAGCTTGACAACTCACATCCTCTCGGCTTCGGATACGATGGCGACCTTGCGGTGCTGAAAACAACGCAGACGATGTTCGAGCTGACGGACCACGGCTACAACGTCGGCATGTACACGAAGTCGCCGCGATTGAGCGGTTACATGTCGAAAGAGAACGAGAAGATGATCGAAGACACGCCGTTCCTCGTCCATGAGCAATTGGGATCCGGCAACATCATTCTCTTCGCCGACGATCCGAACTTCCGTCTCTTCTTGGAGGGATTGAATAAAGTCTTTTTGAATAGTATCTTACTGATGCCGAGCATTCGGAATGTGACATTGACGGCGGATGAAGAATGAATTCACTTGCGATAAAACGGATGATTGAAATTCCAATCCCGCGAATGATCCCAAGTGATATTTGATTCAGGGATTAGAAGGATGGAAACCCTCGCACTCGAAGAGAAGAGAATCATCAAAGCCCCGCGTGGTACACAGTTAACCTGTAAAGGCTGGACCCAGGAAGCGGCGCTTCGCATGTTGATGAACAACCTTGATCCCGAAGTTGCCGAAAATCCCGACGAGCTGATCGTCTATGGCGGCACGGGAAAAGCCGCGCGCAACTGGGAATGCTTCGATGCAATCGTGCGGAGTTTGAAAAACCTGGAGAACGATGAGACACTTCTCATCCAGTCGGGAAAACCTGTCGGCATTTTCCGGACATACCCGGACGCACCGCGCGTGCTCATCTCCAATGCGATGCTCGTTCCCAAGTGGGCGACGTGGGACGAGTTCCGCCGGCTCGAAGCGCTTGGTCTTACGATGTACGGGCAAATGACGGCAGGCAGTTGGATTTACATCGGCACGCAGGGAATTCTGCAGGGAACCTACGAAACGTTTGCGGCAGTGGCCGACAAGTATTTCGGTGGAAGTCTTGCAGGAAGACTTCTCGTCACTTCCGGACTCGGCGGGATGGGCGGTGCACAACCGCTTGCCGCGACGATGAACGGTGCTGCGTGTCTTGCAATCGAGGTCGATCGTAGTCGGATTGAAAAGCGACTCAGAACAAAATACGTCGATGAAATGACGAACTCGCTGGATGAGGCGCTTCTCATTCTGCAGACAGCCAAAGAACTCAAGGAGCCCAGGTCCGTCGCGCTTCTGGGAAATGCTGCTGAAGTGCTGCCGGAGCTTCTTGCACGCAACATCAAGGTCGATGTGCTTACCGATCAGACCTCCGCGCATGACACGCTCAACGGGTACGTCCCTGCGCATCTCTCCTTCGAAGAAGCGCTCGATCTCCGCTGCACAAATCCGGAGAAGTACGTGAAGCGTGCGAGTGAATCAATCGTCGAGCACGTGCAGGTAATGCTCAGCTTGCAGCGCAGGGGAGCAATCACATTCGATTACGGGAATAATATTCGCGGTGAAGCGCTCGCCAACGGAGTCACAAATGCATTCGATATTCCAGGATTCGTGCCGGAATACATCCGTCCGCTCTTCTGCGACGGTAAGGGACCGTTTCGCTGGGTTGCGCTATCGGGCGATCCGGAGGACATCTATCGAACAGACCGTGCAATCATCGAAACGTTTCCGGATAATAAATCGCTTTGCCGTTGGATCGAGAAAGCTCAGAAGCAGGTACAGTTTCAAGGACTTCCCGCGCGTATTTGCTGGCTTGGTTACGGCGAACGTGCGAAGATGGGTAAAATTTTCAATGGCCTTGTCGCGCGCGGTGAAGTAAAAGCGCCAATCGTCATTGGACGAGATCACCTCGACTGCGGCTCGGTCGCTTCACCAAACCGAGAGACAGAGAAAATGAAAGACGGTAGCGATGCGATTGCCGACTGGCCAATTTTGAATGCACTCCTCAACGCCGTCGGAGGTGCAAGCTGGGTCAGTGTGCATCATGGTGGAGGTGTTGGCATTGGGATGTCGATCCACGCCGGCATGGTGATCGTCGCAGACGGCACGAAAGAAGCTGAACGTCGTCTCGATCGCGTGCTTACCTACGACCCCGGCACGGGCATTATGCGCCACGCAGATGCTGGGTATGATACGGCGATCGACAATGCGAAAAAAATGGGCGTGAACGTGCCGATGTTGAGATGATTCTGCGCAGATTAGTGCTGTTGGAAATTCGCTCTGTCTTTTCAACCATCGGGAATCGCTTATTTCTTCTGAACATGGGGTTCATCGTTCTATGCCTTGTTAACTTTCCGCCCATAGCTTCCTCCCAAACAAACCCCCACTTCAATGTCGATCTTCATATCGATTATACTGCAGCGGAGCAATCGATAGATCTCTTCGAGGATCAGTTCACAAACACACAATCCCTTGCCGAACTTCGAGGCAATCGTATCGCCGCGTCAACGACAGGCCTTATTGCCAACAGCAGCCCGGTAACTGTGCAACTTCAAAACTACCTCGATTCCCTCAAGGCTCACCAAATCATCAGAGACGACGTCTACCACCTCGAAGAGGCGCGAAAGAATGTCGCAGACATTAAGGAACTTCTTACGGCCATCAAGAAACGAAACTTCAGCCGTCGAGTCGCTGCGACAATCGAGCAGATTTTCCCGCAGGATGCGTCAGTATCCATCCTCATTCCTGTTTATATCGTTGCACTCGGTCACGAAAATGTCGATGCCTACGTCCGCCGAATTACCTGGCAGGGGGATGTTCCCCGATTCGTTGGCGAGCTCGAAGGAGAACTGACGATTGTCATCAATCTCGCTCATGCCGTCCGCTACGGCGATGATGTCGACGAACGTCTTCTCTCGGTCCTTGGCGTCGTTGCGCACGAAGTGTTTCATGCCGCATTCGGCGCATACAAGGACAACTCGCCAAGCTGGCAGCAATATTACAAGAAGCATCGACGTCCGTTCGACGAACTCCTTGATCTCACACAAAACGAAGGCATCGCTTATTACCTCTCTCTTGACCAGCGCGGTCACGGCTACGTCCCGCGTGACTGGTACACACGGGCACGCGAAGTATTTACAACATTCAATCGAAACGCCGAAGAACTCCTTTCTGACACTCTCACGTTCGATCGCGCCGCAGAGCTTATCCGGGCTGCCAACTTGAGCGGATACTTGGAAAGCTACGGTGCAATGGCGGGCATGTTCATTGCCCGTGAAATTGATTTGCGCCTCGGTCGTCCAGCACTCATCGAAACAATTGCCACCGGTCCTGCCGATCTCTTCGAAAAATATATCACACTTTCGGAGCACGGCAGTAATCTCCCAAATCTTTCGGAAAGAGTGATAAAAGGTTTCCAACATCGATAGTTCTATCATAAAAAACCCTTAAAAATGAGTAATAGGGGGAGTTCTTGCTGCATTATTCCTTTCCACTGGACAAATTGAATTTTTTTCGTATATTCATAGCCGGCATAAGTGTAGGGCTTGCTTGGAGTTTTCGCCCAGACTTTAAGTGAAACAGTAGGAACACACTCATAGAATTTGGCTTTACGTGGAGATTACGATTTTCCAGACAAATACTGATCGGTTGAAAATTGGCGTTCAGGGCATCTATCCCGACAAGCTCCTTGAACAGACAAAAGACCATTCCGACGTACGCCATCCCGTGAACGATGCGCTCACTCGACCATGGATCCAGCACTTCTTTATCGCGCAACTCTTGCGAGAAACGAATTCACTCGACGATATCGTCACACGTGATCGAAACATCATCGACATCTTCAAGACGACTATACCGCTTCCGGAAAATTCATTCATCGAAAGCACGATGAGTTCCTGGCAAATGTTTTTGGGAAGTGCTTTCCATGATGCCGATACACCGTGGTACCACGGCATCCGAAAGATCATGGTGCAGGAACGGTTCTACTCCGCCGTTGAACAGTTGGAGCTGGAGATCCCAATATCCAACCCGCAGCACACATTTCAATTCACCGATCATACACGCCGGCTCCGGAAGATCCCCCGTATTCCGATCAAGCTTTTCTTCACGATGCCCGGCAACGAGCGAGAAATCATGTTCGGCATTCTCCGCCAAGCGATGAATCGTAATCCGCATAATGTCGACGTTGCGCTCCTTACATACTGCTTCTTCAAAGCTTGGGGGCGAACACAAGACTATCTCGATCTCGCTCGGCAGGAAAATCGTGCAGATCTCGAAGAGTGGTACTTCTGGATCGAGAACGACATGACAAGCCTCGGCGCCCTTAAACGCGAAGCAGGCGACTACACAACATCCTTCTTCATCTACGACCGCGCTCTCCTCTCGGCGACGGAGAATAAAGAGATTGCCGATTGGCTCTTGAAGGAGAGCGAATTCAAAGCGGCATATCATTTTTATTACAAGGCGAAAGAATTCGAGACAGCACTGGAGCTTCTGCAGAATATCAGTGTAAAAGAATTTGCAGAACTCACCAACCTGCGACGCACATCGAAAGGTGATCGCCCAATCGATCCCATCAACGATGCATCGCGAATCAATTCACTTTATCAGGAAGAAATAGAAACCCTGCGCGGATTCGCTCGGATTCGTGCGGCGGAGACCTATAAGCAAATCAGCGTGAAGGCTCGCCGGCACTTCGACCGCGAGACCATTGAGACAAAGTATGCCTTCGGCGAGCTTACCGAAGATGAATACCAGCGCTTGATCCGTCAACTTGCGGAGCGAAGCCAATGACCGACCAGTTTTCAATGAAGCTCGGAATGCAGCGGTGTACCGCGTGCGAGCACCGTTGGATCGACTACGATGGAGTGCGCACAACATGCTACTTGTGCGGGAGTGGAACCCTGTCGGAAGTTATCTCGCTCAGGGAAATTCGCGATGCGATCATTGTCCTCCGAAAGGATGATAAAAAATACCTTGATAAGCACGCCAAGCGAACAGTCATCCTCAAGCAGCGCTACCGCGAGATAGCGGAACTCTACCTTCAGCGTGCGCAGGAAATCTACACAAAAGTCAAAGAGCATTACACCAAGGGAAACCTCTCCGATAAAGTTATCGATCAGCTGATTGTTGCGTTCCGACTCTTCTCGGAACTTGGCATCCACAAATCTGCTGCGGCCGTTGCGTACATGGCGGCAATGGGTTACGCACAGCGCGGTGTGGAAAAAGAAATCCGCACGCTCGACGACTTAAGCGACCTTGTCGCTGCACGCCAGTGGTTTATGCGGCTCGGAGCAAAGGAATGGGAAGCTGCCGTCAACCTCCACATCGGCGAAAAAGCAATGGCTGCCGTTAACTCCGACCCGAACTTGTTGCAGATGATGGCACAAGTTTCAGTGTGGCATTTCTACAAGGCGCGCGACTATTACTTTGAACTGCGAAGCCCGAAGATGGTGGATCGTATCCAGTTCGACATTGAACGCGCTACACAGCTCCTGACCACCTATACGAATGGCGCTTCACAGATCGAAGCTGCAAGAATCACTGCCCGATCAACGGTTCATCACGGAGAGAACGTTCGGAAAGGGTTAGAATCGCTTGGGCAGTCCGTACAGTATGGTCTCACCGCACTGGGTGAACACATCGAGGCATGTGGCGGCAGTTTAAGTCGAGCACTCCAGGCCTCATCGACTGCACTGAGCGGCAACATCACCAGTGCAATGTACACAATCGCTGCTTCATCTCGTTTCCGCGGTCGTTCGCTCGACAGACGAATGTCAGAAGTAGGACAGCTTATCTCCACCACGGCTCGAGAAATTCCCGAGTCCTTTTTCCAGCCTGTGAAAGAACTCGGCGCGAAGTTCGCGCTCGGTGCAATCGGCAGCACGCTGACGAGCGACGTTACAAGCGAACCGTCCGTCATCAAACTTGCAGAGGAAGTCGAACCGGAAGCGAAGAAATCGGAAGAAAGTTTCAAGCATCTTGAAGAGCCTGCCATTACTCTCACCGGAACACTTCTCGATACGTTTGTATCGAAAGGCATAAGCAAGGTCGTCGAGCAGCTTGAAGAGCAAGGTACGCTTCGCAAGAGGCCATAAACCAAGAATGCCTACTCCTCGTGATTCCCGTGTTATCCCTGCATCTCACACATCGAATCATCTGAAAGCCGGACTCTGCACCAACTGCAAGTTCGCACAAACAATCGTAAGCGCCAAGGGGAATGACTTTGTGCTATGCAATTACTCAAGAATCGACCCCGCATTCCCAAAATATCCATCGCTCCCTGTTCGCCATTGCTCCGGCTTCCTAGAGGAAACAGAGTGAGCAATGCCTTCGAACCAAATCACTATTCGCACACTGACAAAGAAAGACGGTCGCGCTTTTCTCACACTGATTGACGCGCTCGCCGACTTCGAAAAGCTTAAGCGCCCAACCCGAACCGCACGAGCACGACTCTTGCGAGATGCGCTCGGCAAGCAAAAGCGTTTCGATGTCTATCTCGCGTTTGTCGATACAAAAACCGTCGGCTACGCAATCGTATTTGAGACCTACTCTTCCTTTCTCGCGCGGCCCACACTCTACCTTGAAGACATTTTTGTTCTTCCCGAGTGTCGAAACCGGAAAATCGGCCTGCAATTGTTCCGCACGTGCGTGTCAGAGGCGAAACGCAGGAACTGCGGACGGATGGAATGGATGGTGCTGGATTGGAACGTCAATGCAATTCGTTTCTACGATGCGCTCGGCGCACGTCAGCTGAAGACATGGCTGCCATACCGACTTGTGCAAGAGCAGTTTTCTGATCTACTCGAATCAATCTCCTGACGTTTTCCTCACAGTTTGGAGTAGGTCGTGCACATCTCCGGCTTGGAAGCACGAAGGAGATTTATTTGTTTGACATTAGGATTTCTTTTCTCTAACTTCTCTCAAGCCTAATTCCATCGGCAATCAATGTCTCGGACCATACTTGGAGGAAGATACTCTATGCGCCGAGGTGCTATCCTTTCCACATGTTGGCACATATTTCTTGTCGTGCTTGCACTTTGTACTTCAGCATGGGCAAGAGAGTTTTCTCGGCTATCTTCCGGCGTACAGCAACAAAGCGCAGCACTCGACACGACTAAGATTACTGTAGCGGAAGGCTGGAATCTCATTTCCCTTCCGCTTGTAGTGGAGGATGCACGAGTGAGCGTGTTGTTCCCAACGGCCATTTCTCCTGCTTTCGCTTACGACGGGACCTACCTGGCAAAGGATACGATGCATAGTGGTGTAGGATACTGGTTGAAGTTTCCTACAGCTGACACCATTTCGATTCTGGGACAACCGTTATTCAACAATGTGTTAAAACTTTCCAAGGGGTGGAACATGATCGGCACACTTGAAGTGCCGATTGCAGTAAGCCAGATCACGAGCATGCCAACTAATATTGTTGTTTCCCAATACTTCCACTACAACCCCGGAATTGGTTATGTATCAGTTGACACACTCTTCCCTGAAGAGGGATATTGGGTGAAGATAGCGCAAACAGGTATGTTGAAGGAATACCTCAATGATGATGCCTCACCTGCGCTGGTATCTCCACCGGACAGTGCTGGCGCAACGATTCCTAGTATATTCATGTGGAGAAGAACTGCGTTAGAGGATAGTACTGGCTATCGTCTACAGGTTGCATCGGATTCTCTCTTCGCTGCATTGGTGGTCGATACGGTCGTGACCGATACAACTGCGACTGTGACGACCCTTGTAGCAGCACAGAGATACTTTTGGCGTGTCGGTCATTCGGCCTGGAGGTGGTTTGTTACGGCTTGGCAAGATCTCGGTTTGGGTAATGAGCCGGTTACCTCATTTGCTGCCGATTGGTCAAATCCTAATATTCTGTACGCAGGCAGCTTCAGTGATTTCAGCAGCGGACATGTCGGTGGAGTCTTTCGGAGCACTAACGGAGGCGCCTCTTGGGACACACTCCTCCGTGGCATAGCTGCTACGGACATCAACATTCACCCCTCGAATCCAAACATCGTGTATGTTACTGCGTACGGTAATGGGGTCACGCCGGCAACGGGAATCTTAAAATCGACGGATCGCGGCTCCACATGGGCGTGGGTAGACTCAGGGCTTAACTTGGTCCCTGAAGAAGGAACGACTAAACTTTCAATCGATCCACTCCATCCGGAGACGCTCTACGTAGGAACATCTGCGTTTCGTGCGGGGCGGCTTTTCGAAAGCACAAACGGTGGACAGAACTGGTTTGAATCAGCGAGGTTCGGAGATGTCTATTCCATTGCAATCGACCCTCGGATAACAAACTGCGTTTTCCTTGCAGTAGGCTCCTGCGCGCTCTACGAAACACGCGATGCGGGTCAAGTGTGGCACCAGATCGCATGTATTGATACCTCACTATTCTCTGTTGCCGTGGATCCAATAGCTAGCGAGAGTCTTTATGCAGGGACTTCTGATGGGTTCTTCCTCAGCGCCGATTCTGGAGTGACTTGGATAAAGTCCGATGTTGGATTAACGGGGGACCGTGCGATCCATGTGTCGGACATCTTCACATATCCTCTCAGGGCGGACCACCTGTACATCAATATCTCTTCGAACTCGACCAATTTGACTAGCTACATCTATCGGTCTCAGAATAGAGGCTCGAGTTGGGAGCCTCTTCCGTATTCTGCGCACCATCCCTTTCAAATACTCAGGCTTTCGCCGGATGGGAAAACAACATACGTAAAGACAACAAAAGGATTATACAAGTACCTATTGGACGATCTGTAAAGATAAAACCAAGCAAGTAATGAAAGGAGAACCAATGAAAGACTTTGATCGTTGTCTTCGCGCAATTGTTTGGAGCATTATCGTTTACCTGCTCCTTAACGCGCAGACCGGGCAAGCGCAATTGACAATCAAGCGAGGAATCTGGAATGGGCAAGACATTGAGTATGCCGATAGAATGATTAGTATCAAAGTGAAGCCGGGCGTAGTGAAAGAGCAGCTTAGTAGTGCTTTGCAAATCCTTGGAGCAAAATTTAACGAGGACATTGATGTGCTTCGATGGACAACCATTGAGCTTCCGGAGTCCTTAGCCGTCTTCGATGCCTTACACGTTTTGGAGACAAATGGATTAATCGAGAAGGCGATCCCCACCGCGATCCGGAGGACCGCTGTTCTACCGAACGATCCGTACTTCCGGGGCACTACTCCAGCCACATATCCTTATCAATGGGCATTGAAAAACACGGGACAGTCTCCTCCCGGAGGAACACCTGGCGCGGATATTAAAGCCGAGCAAGCGTGGGACATCACGACGGGAAATCCAAACGTTGTACTTGCAATCCTCGATACCGGTATACCGCTGCAGAGCGCGAATCAAGGCGGGACCTTGCTCCCATCACTTTCCCATCCAGACTTCAGCGATCCGAACAGAATTATCCTTGGCCACGACTTCGTGGATGTATACCCCGCTGACACAACGGTTCGCGATGAGAATGCGCATGGTACACACGTTGCTGGAATCGCTGCTGCCCAGACGAACAATGGTGAAGGAGTGGCAGGCGTGGCGTGGAACTGTCGGCTCCTCATTATTCAGGTTTTCGACTATCAGGGAAATGGTACTGCGTCTCAGTATCGCAACGGCGTGCGATACGCGGTCGACTATCAACGGAATAATCCACAGGTACGGGTTCTCATTAATTATAGCGGCGGTGGTTGGGTTAGGACCCCTGAAGATTCAGACGCTGCTGCGTATGCCAATACATACAACGTACCCATCTTTGCGGCAGCCGGGAACTTTAGTACCGATTCACTTCTTTCTCCTGCTGCGTTGTCGTCGTCGTATACCAATATGATTGCCGTTGGTGCAACGGATCAGGACGACCTTCGCGCAGCCTATTCAAATTATGGCCGGGGCCTCACACTCGTCGCTCCGGGGGGACGGTCATATCTCCTAACAAAGGAGGATGAAATTTTCTCCACGACTCCAAATTATCTCACTTACCTCGAGCAACGAGGATTCACGACGCGGACCTACAGCTATCTGGTGGGTACGTCTATGGCAACACCATTTGTTACCGGCACTGCCGCACTGATGCTCTCTGTAAATTCGTCTCTAACAGCATCTCAGATCAGAGACATGCTTAGCCAATCGGCAGACGATAAGGGCACTGTGGGCTATGATTCGCTGTACGGCTGGGGTCGTTTGAATGCATATAAGGCAGTCAAACAAGCCATAGCGAAACCGAGCCGCCTTGCACCACCTGACTGCGCAACTATCTAACCCACCATCACTTCAGTGGGACAGGATAATCCTTGCATCATCATATCGCCTACAAGTTTCCACGAGCAACGATTTTACCAGTCCGGTCAAAGACATTTCAGGTATCACCACCACATCGTACTCGGTTACAGGTCTAACGAACTCAACGCAGTACTATTGGCGCGTCGCATCTGTGAAGTCCGATAATTCACTCGCTTGGTCAGACACCGGATACTTCTATACGGCGCCTCCGCCAACGGTACAGCTCACAGGAACCTCGCAAACAGGTTGGTGTGGAGTGGTAAAGTGTAACCATCCAAAGTTGACGTGGACAACGGTGAACTGGTGCGGTACCACCTACAACCTGTACAAATACTTTCTCGATTCCGAATGCGGTTTTGGCGACCTCCAATACCTGATCTATTCAGGTACAGGTTCCTCGTACACGGATACCGTTATCGCTCTCGGTACTCAAGGTTGCTACGTGCATTACTATATGCAGGCCGTCATTGGTAGTTTTACATCTGCCGCCTCAGACACTGTCTCATTCCAGACCAACCTACTGTATAAGTCTTTGGCAAGTGACCCGAAGGAGTACAGAAAATCGCTTCCGACAGAAATTACTTTACGTCAGAATTATCCGGAACCGTTTAATCCCACGACGACTATAACGTACGGGTTGCCTGAAGCGGTATTTGTGTCACTAAGGGTGTACAACGTGCTCGGGCAAGAGGTGGCAAGATTAATAGATGGAATGGAGAGCACGGGATACAAATCCATTGAGTTCGATGCTTCTTCACTCCCGGGCGGTTTCTACTTCTATCGCTTGCAAACCGGAAAATTTACCGATACGAAGAAGATGCTCCTCATCAAGTGACCGCAACCTATCGGTGATAGAAATAAAACCCCGGCATGTGTCAGCAGGCTGGGGTTTTTTCTTTCAAGAAGAAACAAGCGCCAATACGAAGATGTCTGACGTTGCTTGTGTCCAAGCCTGCCCATTGTAAAAAGAAAACTTTTTCAGTATCTTGCAACGCGTTATAATCGCAGGGGTTAGTGAGAAAAAACATCCTCACGCATTCCCACACAAATTTCTCATCAATAATCGCCACATCGACGTGAAGCTTGCACTCATCAATATTCGACAGCTTGTGACCGTTTCATCGGCTGGAGAGAGGGTCAAAGTTGGTGCAGCCATGCGGGACCTCGGCATCATCGATAATGCCGCTGTCATGATCGATCACGAAGTCATCACATGGATTGGGCGGATGAAAGACTTATCGATGAGCAGCCTTGGTGGTGAGACGGAGGTCCTCGACTGCATGGAACGCGTTGTCCTCCCTGGCTTTGTCGATGCACATACACATCTTCTCTTTGCAGGAAACCGGGAAGATGAATTTGCCGAACGTGCCGCCGGTGCAACCTACCAGCAAATAGCCGCCGAAGGCGGCGGCATTCTCAAAACCGTGAAGGCGGTGCGTGAAACAACGAAGAAAGATCTTAAGAAGAATGCTCGTCGCCACCTCAGTGCCATGATGAAACACGGAACAACGACCGTCGAGATCAAGAGCGGCTACGGTTTGGACGCCCATGCCGAGGTGAAGATGCTCGAAGCAATCAACGAACTCGACAACGAGGAAGTGATGCGGATCGTTCCCACCTTTCTCGGCGCCCACGCAGTACCGCCGGAGTATGGAGATCGAAAAGCTGAGTACGTGAATGAAGTTATGAACCGATTGATTCCCTACATCGGCTCGAAGAAGCTTGCGGCATTCTGTGACGTGTTCTGTGAGCGATCTTACTTTGAACTCGAGGAGAGCCGATCGATCTTGATGCAAGGAAAGCAGTTTGGAATGCTGCCGAAGATTCATGCCGACGAACTTACTCCGCTTGGCGGCGCGGAGCTTGCCGCTGAAGTTGGTGCTGTTTCAGCCGATCACCTCGAGCACATCAGTGAGAATGGGATTGCGGCGCTTGCCCGCTCGGGAACGGTTGCCGTTCTACTCCCGGGGGTTTCATTCTTTTTGAATCATGGTTATGCCCCGGCACGGGCACTGATCGAGGCCGGAGTTCCTGTCGCGCTCGCGTCAGACTTCAATCCGGGGTCGTGCATGTCATATACCATCCCGCTTATGATGACCATCGCATGCACACAGATGCACATGACGCCGGAAGAAACCATCGCTGCATCGACGCTCAATGCAGCCGCGGCACTCAATCTTTCTCATGAAATCGGCAGCATCGAAGTGGGCAAGAAGGCGGACCTTATCGTGCTCGACGTTCCGAACTACAAGTATATCCCATACCATTTCGGCGAAAACCATGTTGAGAAGGTGGTGAAAGATGGAGTCGTGCTGGAAGTGTGAAGGATGTGAATTGACGTTATGAGCAAACTCGTCGAGTGTGTTCCCAATTTCAGTGAAGGGCGGAATTCCAAAACCATTCGGGCGATTGCCGACAGTATCCGGAGCGTCGACGGGGTAAAGCTCTTGAGCGTTGAGCCGGATAAAGACTATAACCGCTCGGTTGTCACCTTCGTAGGCAGTCCCGAGACCGCCGTGGAAGCAGCGTTCCGTGCAACGAAGACTGCATCGGAGCTCATCGATATGCGTGAACATACCGGCGAACATCCGCGCATGGGCGCAACCGATGTTGTTCCATTCGTCCCTCTTGCAGGAATGACGATGGAAGAGTGCGTCACGCTTGCGAACCAGTTCGGCAAGCGTGTTGCCGTGGAGCTCGGAATACCGATCTATCTCTATGAAGAAGCTGCCCGCATTCCGGAACGACGCAACCTTGCCACGATCCGCAAAGGAGAATACGAGGGCCTTCCGACAAAGCTCAACGATCCTCGATGGCAGCCGGACTATGGCACGCCGCTGTTTAATGCAAAATCCGGTGCAACGGCCACGGGCGCAAGAGAATTCCTGATCGCCTACAACGTCAACCTCAACACCAACAATAAAGATATTGCGCACGAGATTGCTCTGCGCATTCGGGAGAGCGGCCGCACGAAGAAGGATGAGTCCGGGAACAGCATCACGATACCGGGCACTCTCAAAGCCGTAAAGGCAATGGGCGTCCTGCTCGAGCGGCTGAACATTGCGCAGGTCTCCATCAACCTCACGAATTTCCACACCACTCCTCCGCACGTGGCGTTCGAAGAGGTCGTCAAGGAAGCGCACGCGTTGGGAACGGATGTCACGGGAAGTGAGATTGTCGGCTTGATCCCAAAGGAAGCACTCCTTCTCGCGGGACGTTATAACGCTGCTGATCGAAACATGAGTGAAAACGAGATTCTTCAGCGTGCCGTCGACATGCTTGGTCTCAGTCAGATCGATCCATTCGATCCAAAAAAGAAAATCATCGAGTACATGATCTAATTCACCAGCGAAGGGACAGGGCGTATGCTTGTTGAAAAATCCGTCATAAAGTTTCTGGATGAACTTGCGTCCAGCTCGCCCGCACCGGGTGGCGGCAGTGTTGCGGCGTTATCCGGCTCACTTGGCGCGGCACTCACAGCCATGGTCTGCACTCTTACCATTGGAAAGAAGAAATATGCCGAGCACGAGATTGAGATGAAGAACGTTCTCCGGCAGGCGGAAGAGAAGCGAAAGCATTTCACTGCGCTTATCGACCGTGACACCGCTGCATTTAGCAAGGTGATGGAAGCGTACGCCCTTCCAAAAGAAACCGATACACAGAAGGCGCTCCGCACGGCGGCAATTCAGGAAGCGACGAAGGAGGCGGCGCTTGTTCCACTGGAAGTTATGCGGCACGCCATCGATACGCTCGCACTCGCGCGCATTGTCGCAGAGAAAGGGAACGTCAATTCATCGAGTGATGCCGGCGTGAGCGCACTCATGCTGTACGCTGCCGGTGAAAGCGCCGCGCTAAACGTGCAAATCAATCTTAGCAGCATCACCGATACGGAGTTCGTTGGATGGCAGTCGGAAGAAGTGGCATCGCTCCTTCGCACAAGCAAGGCAAAGGCCGACGAGATTCTGGCCATCGCCAGAGGGAAGATTGTATCGTAGCGAATGGATTCATCGGGACCTGGCCTACGAATTACAGAGAAGCGTAAGCGTGGTAGCTACAATGGCAGCAGTTTCGGTCCGTAACCTCCGGTCTCCCAAATAGACGAGGAGGAAACCGGATGCAAGGCATTTCTCAACTTCTTCGCCGCTGAACCCGCCTTCAGGTCCGATCAGCAGCAGGATGGATTGCGCTTTCTTCGCCAGCGTGCCCGGAAAGAGCGCCGATGATTCCGCCCGTTCATGTGCAATGATTTTGAAATCAAATGGATCGTCGCGGCGAATCAGGTCATCAAGGGAAGTCAGTTCTTGCACGCGCGGAAGGTAGGAGCGGCCGGATTGTTTCATCGCGGCGAGTGCAAGCTTCTGCCAGCGATCGACTTTTGCATGTGTTGGTATCGTTCGATCCGTCAGAAGCGGAACAATCTGCCTGACACCCAGTTCCGTCACTTTCTCGACGAGAAAGTCGAACTTGGAAGGATTTTTCAAGACGCCAACGGCAATAGTGACATCAACCTGCGGCTCGTTATGGTTTGCGTAAGAGCGAGCGATTGTGCCACGAGCAGCCTTCTTCTTTACTTCGTCAATGCGCGCCTCGAAGGCGTGCCCGCATCCGTCGACAATCATGATCTCGTCTCCTTCCTTCTTACGCATAACATGAACAAGGTGCGAGAACTCTTCAGCGTCGATGAAGAATGTATTGTCACGAATATTCTGAGGAGGACAGTAGAAATAATCCATCGTGTTGTGATCCCGTCTACGTTACAGAGTGCTTCCAACATCGATAATAAATTCTCCGCGACGAATCTCGTTCAATGCGTACTCAGCCCGAAGGACGAGACTGTACGGGAGGAGAAAGTGCAAGCCGGCACCGTATCCTTTGATAAACCGATTGATTGCCAGCGGCTCTCCGCGAAACCATACCGTTCCTGCATCGGCAAAGAGAGCTGCCACAACTCCGAATCGCCAGACACTAAACTCCGGCGGTAGCTTGCCCACATTGAAATAGTGCGGAGCGAGTAGAGTATAACGAAGCTCGGTCGTTGCTCCGATACGTTCTTCACCTTCCCACACTTCACGGAAATGTCCACGGATACGCTCGCCATACCCGAAGTATATATGATTATAACTTGGTGTCGGACCCGCAGCGACGAAATCAGCGAAGGTGCGGCCTGCAAGCGTCAACGAGGATGAGAGCGGCACAAACTCCCGAAGATCGATGGCGTACCGGACGAAATCAATATCCTTCGACGGAAGACCGTACTTGGTGACGCCGGCGTACGCAAGAGTGCCATTACTCGGATACTCGCCAAGATTGCGCGTGTCGTACGAGTAGCTCACGGTCACCGTGGGAAGACGGTCAATCCCGGAAGGCGAAATCGTCCTGCCCGGAAGCGGATCATCAATTTCGACATACTCATACGCCGCACGCACCGAGACTGCATGTTCGATCCCAAAGCGTTTTCCAAGTGTCAGTCCTGCTGAGATATGTTTTTCATCGAAATTTTCCATCCCCGATTGCGCGACGAGGCTTTTGTTCCGGACCTTACTGTAACCGACGCTCGCATCCAAAAAATCTGTTCCGTCCCGGCTCAGAAACGGGTTCCGATAGGAGAGTGAGAAGGACGGATCGTAGCCTAAGACAATTGCAGCGTAAAGCTTTTCATTCCGCCCGCGGAAATTGTAATGGAGAATGCCTACACCGTAGTACACCTTGCTCCAATCCCTGTCCTTGATTCCAAAGACGGGAAATGGAAAGAGGTACCACCGCTCGCTGACCTCTACGACGAGATGCGCAAGCCCGGGTGTTGATGCCGGGACGACATGCAATTGCACACGATTGAACAAGCGAAGGCTATAGATCCGATTCTGATCGTATTCGAGCAAGGCTTTCGTGATGGAGACCCCGGGTCGGAGCGTCATCTCGCGCAAGACGACGAAATCTTTTGTGTGTGCGTTTCCTACAATCATGATACTATCGACTGACCAGACGGAATCGGGAAGTTCGGAGAGTGGAACCGGGCTTTGCAGCGAATCCTGTGCAACCGCAATCGAGCGAGTGTTAAGAATTGAAAGCAACGCAACGAGGAGAAAGAATGCTGTGTGAAAGATTCGATCCGACATCAGTCTGCAAGATGGTGAAATACTACGACGCCACCGCTATGGCAATAGTCTTTGCGCTCAAAAGAATCTTTACGATGTCGTCATCCGACATGATGAAATCTTTCATTGTCAGAGCAGGTTCAATTGCTGAAGCGCTTGTTCGGCGGCGGCCTGCTCGGCATCTTTCTTGTTCTTGCCTCTGCCGACACCATAGGATTCACTGCCGATAAACACTTCGACGGTGAATGTCCGGTCGTGATCCGGACCTTCCTCATTGATCGTCAGGTAGCGTGGAGCCCCGTAACCGGTCGCCTGTGCATGTTCCAGCAGCTGGCTCTTGAAATTTTCATCTTCCGTCTTGATCAGCCCGCGCTCAAGCGCCGTGAGGATCGTCTGCTCCACAAACTGCTGTGCGTGGTGAAATCCACCATCAAGGTAGATGGCGCCGATGATCGCTTCGTACGCATCTGCAAGAATGGTATCCATTCCCTTGCCGGCTACTTGCGACGCACTTGGACTCATCAACAGAAAATCGGCCAAGCGGATATGGTGTGCGTAAATGCTCAAAGCCTTGCGATTGACGAGCCGTGCGCGAATCTTGGTCAATTCTCCTTCAGGGGCTGTAATGTAGCGGCGATAGAGATACTCGGCAACGGCAAGGTTCAGGATCGCATCGCCAAGGAATTCAAGGCGTTCGTTGGAGATTGCGTTCTCATTTCCGACAATCTGAAGGTACGAGCGATGGGAAAGCGCCTCGGAGAAGAGTTGTCGATTATGGATTGAGTACTTGAGAATTTCCTCGAGCTTCCGAAAGTCAATATTTCTGGAACCGGCACCCCGCTTGAGCAGCCAAACAATCCTCCCAGCCCACCGTCGCAAACGCTCACGCACGGCCATTGCAGCCATTATTCAGAGTAATCGGTCATCATCAGTTTTCTCGAAGCTTTTTAAAGAGAAGCGATGCATTATGACCGCCAAATCCGAACGTATTGCTGAGCGCGATATTGACGGTCTTGGAGATCAGCTGATTCGGCACGTAGTTCAGATCGCATTCAGGGTCGGGAAAGTCGTAGTTGATTGTTGGGGGAACCTGATCATGGTACATTGAGAGGATACAGATGATTGCTTCGACGGCGCCGGCCGCACCGAGCATATGTCCGGTCATCGATTTGGTCGAGCTAACGTGCAGCTTGTAGGCATGCTTGCCGAAAACTGCTTTGATGGCCTGTGTCTCGGACCTGTCATTGAAGAGCGTAGAGGTACCGTGCGCATTGATGTAATCGACCTCTTCCGGCTGCACACCGGCATCCTTCAGGGCAAGACGCATTGACCGGATTGCGCCTTCACCGCCTGGTGCCGGTTGTGTGATGTGGTATGCGTCGGCCGTCATGCCTATGCCAATCACCTCACCGTACATGCGCGCACCGCGTTTGCGTGCGTGTTCGATCTCTTCGAGGATGATCATGCCAGCACCTTCACCCATCACGAAACCATCGCGCTGCGCATCAAAGGGACGGCTGGCTTTTTCCGGCTCGTCATTACGCGTAGAGAGGGCCTTCATCGCATTGAAGCCGCCAATGCCCATCGGCGTTATTGCTGCTTCCGATCCACCGGTGAACATGACATCGGCATTACCCCGCTGAATGAGCATGAACGCGTCTGCGATTGCATGGCCGGATGTTGCACACGCCGACGTGGTAGCATAGTTCGGCCCCTTAGCCCCGTACCGCATGGAAATGTGGCCGGCGGCAATATCGGCAATCATCATAGGAACGAAGAATGGGCTGATGCGGTGCGGACCGCCGGTCTCGTGGATGGTTTGCATCTGCTTGTGCCACGTCCACATCCCGCCGATGCCGGAACCAAAGATAACACCGATGCGTTCCCGGTCCTCTTTCTCGAGATTCATGCGGGAATCTTTGACTGCCATCTCCGCGACGGCCATGGCATACTGCGTGAAGAGATCCATTCGATTCACCGATTTCTTATCCATGAAGTTTAAGGGATCGAATCTCTTTACCTCACAGGCAATCTTCGTATCGTACTGCGTGGCATTAAACTGTGTGATGGGACCTGCACCACTTTTTCCGGCAAGAGCGTTCTTCCAGAACTCCTCCGCAGTCTGTCCTATGGGCGTCACTGCGCCAAGGCCAGTGACGACCGCGCGACGAGGCTTATGATTGCTTGTGCTCATTCTATCTCCATAATGGATCGGGGATCAAACATCTCTCCCGCGGTATTCGTCATCGATCTGAGTGTCTCGTGCAGCGAGACAGAGCGATGACGACTACGATACTTTTCCCGAAAGGTATTTGACTGCGTCGCCGACAGTCGAAATTTTTTCGGCGTCTTCATCCGGAATCTGCAGATTAAATGCTTTTTCGAATTCCATCACGAGCTCAACAGTATCCAATGAATCTGCTCCGAGATCGTTCGTGAAGGAAGCTTCGAGCGTCACCTGTGATGCTTCGACGCCGAGCTTGTTCATGATGATTTCTTTGACTTTCCCTTCAACATTTGCCATACTGGTTGCTCCTTCTGTTAGTGATTGCTCATTGTTACAATTGGTGTTTGAAAACTCGTATTACATTACCATTCCGCCATCGACGCAGATCACCTGGCCGGTAATATAATCTGCATCCGACGATGCCAGGAACCGGACAACACCGGCGATCTCTTCCGGTTTAGCGGTTCGCCGAAGTGGAATGATTTCGGCAAGCTTCTGACGCTGCTCGTCAGTAAGTTTTGCAGTCATATCCGTTTCGACAAAGCCTGGTGCCACCGCATTCACCTGAATGTTCCGCGAACCGAGTTCCTTAGCCAGCGACTTTGTAAAACCAATCATGCCGGCTTTCGAGGCGGCGTAATTTGCCTGGCCGGCATTCCCAATGATCCCGGAGACCGACGTGATGTTAATAATCTTTCCGGACCGTTGTGTCATCATCGGTCGAATAGCGGCCTTGGTAACGTTGAAGACACTCTTCAGATTGGTGTTGATGACGCCGTCCCAATCTTCCTCGGTCATGCGCATCAACAAACCATCTTTCGTGATACCGGCATTGTTGACAAGGATATCGAGCCGGTTGTACTGCACGACGACCTTATCGACAATATCTTTCGCTTCAATATAAACAGCAACGTCACCCTGAAACGCAACAGACGATCGCCCTTTTTTCTTGATCTCATCTGCGACACACTCGGCTTCCTCTGCAGCCCTGCGGTAGACGATCATCACATGAGCGCCGGCATCTGCAAGGGCAACGGCAATCGCTCGACCGATGCCGCGCGAACCGCCTGTAACCAGTGCAACTTTGTCGTCGAGCAATCCCACGATAGCTTACACTGTTATGGATGATATAATGTCTGCAGCCTTGTCAATGCCGCGAACCTCTGCAGTGCCGTCGATCCGCTTCAATAATCCCTGAAGTACCTTACCTGGACCAATCTCTACAAATGCCGTTGCCCCGTCGGCAATCATTTGTTGGATGGATTCTTCCCATCGAACGGGACTTGTCAGTTGTTCTTCCAGTAATGTACGAATTTCCTCTGCTTTTTGCACTGGACGTGCTGTTACGTTCGCATAGACGGGAATGCGGGCATCCTTGATAGCTACGCGTGTGAGCGCCGATGTGAATCGATCGCGTGCGCTTTGCATCAGCGGTGAATGGAATGCGCCGCTCACGATCAATTCCTTTACTAACTTTGCGCCGCGTGCTTTCGCCAGTTCCATTGCTTTTCGAACGCCATCGACGGATCCGCTGATCACAATTTGGCCCGGCGAGTTGAAGTTCGCACATTGCACAATACCTGCCGCACTCGCTTCGCGGCAAATATCGACAAGCACATCATGTTCCAATCCCACGACTGCCGCCATCGTTCCTTTCTGTTCTTCTCCGGCACGCTGCATCAACTCCCCGCGCAGCCGAACGAGTCGCAATCCGTCTTCAAACTGCATCGCGCCGGCATAGACAAGCGCCGAGTATTCTCCGAGCGAATGACCCGCAACCATCCGAGCATTATCATTTCCTTCCATCAACTTCGTTAGAACAATACTGTGAAGGAATATTGCCGGCTGAGTGCTTTTCGTCTGCTTTAACTCGTCATCCGGTCCCTCGAAACAAATCTTGCTGAGCGGAATGCCAAGAATCCTGTCTGCATGTTCAAAGAATTCCTTTGCGACCGGACTTGATTCGTACAAATCCTTTCCCATCCCCACATATTGGGAGCCTTGACCTGGGAAGATGTAGGCGAGTTTGGACATTAGTTGCTCAACTGAAGGTTATAGCTGCGCAATGTATTTGTTCGATCAATATTTTGAGTGTATGAGCCAGAGCTTGTTTGATATGTTGCTCGGACAGTTTGCTTTACCATGCCAATCGACAAGGCATACCATTCATTGGTGATAACCACGCTCGAATCACAGAATCGACATGAGTAGGGTGACGATTTATAAACAATTGTACTATCCTCAATCTGTACGCATTGAAAGTGACCGGCTGGTGTTGTGACACAGTCATATCCATGAACTGACCGCTTTATCTTCTCGACGCTATGGTACCACAATCCTCCATTAGCGTCAATCACCGTATCAGTGTATCTACTATACCAATGTTTGCTGATCGTCAGTGGCAAGTCAAGTAATGTCACTTCCCACCTTACTCGCGGATCCGGAATAGCAGGCACGATTGCCACTACTTTGTTATCATTCGTTGAGAGGCTTCCCCCCATATACGGGGGTACTTCAATCCCAGCAAACAGAAAAATAGGCTGAAAAAGTCCACTTGCATGATACCACTTGGTACTATCGAGAAAAAAAGGCTGTCAATCCTTACTGTATCAATAAATACAAATGTTGTATCATATCCTTGATAAGTTAGAGTTTGATCGTACACCCAAGTATTTCCCTTCGCTAGGGGGAAGTAATCACTTGCTCGCCCCGGCGTAGTCGTCGGTTGAGTAGCCTGCTTGCACCCGTCTGTTCCAATGATCAGAAACATAGCAAAAAGAGCGTTCTCCAAAAGGTTTGGTATCGTGTGCTTTGACATTTTCACGGCTTGTTCGGATTATTGACCGACCATTTTACGAGAACGGCGCCCCACGTGTACCCCGCGCCGAAGCTTGAAAGGACAAGCGTGTGACCGCGCTTGAGTTTCCCACAATGCCACCACTCGGACAGACAGAGTGGAATTGTCGCCGCGGTGGTGTTGCCGTACTTATCGATATTGATCATGACTTTCGATGGATCAAGTCCCATGCGCTCGCGGCATGCATCGATGATGCGCAAGTTTGCCTGGTGCGGCACGAGGTAGTCGATATCCTTGCCCGTAAGGTTGTTCGCCTTCATGATTTCTTCGGAAACATCCGCCATACCGATCACGGCAACTTTAAACACCGCCTTTCCATCCTGGTAAAGTGTGTGCATGTTCTTGTCGACCGTTTCATGCGTCGGTGGATTGAGACTGCCGCCGCCCTTCATGTAGAGATACGGCGCACCCGATCCGTCGGAGTAGAGCCTGTGATCGATGATGCCAAAAGCCGGATCATTGCTCGGCTCCAGGAGAACTGCCGCCGCCGCATCGCCAAAAAGTATGCACGTATTGCGATCACTATAATCGGTAATCGCGCTCATTTTGTCGGATCCGACCACGACAACTTTCTTGTATGTGCCGGCCTCGATGAACTGTGCACCCGTAACCAGCGCATAGATGAAGCCGGAACAAGCTCCTGAGAGATCGAACCCCCACGCTTTCTTTGCGCCGATCTTTTGCTGGACAAGACACGCTGTTGAGGGGAAGAACATATCCGGCGTGACTGTTGCAACAACGATAAGGTCGATTTCCTCCACCGAGATGCCACGGTTCACAATCAACATCTCAATTGCCTTTGCGGCCATATCGGATGTCGCACCATGCTCGATGATGCGCCGTTCCCGAATGCCGGTTCGCGTACGGATCCACTCGTCAGTGGTAGCGACCATTTTCTCGAGGTCGAAATTCGAGAGTATCTTGTCGGGAACATAGTGTCCAACCGCAGTGATCGCTGCGCGTCTGCGCATCTCGTGCTCTGTACTCATAACCCTCGCACTGTCTGTAACGTTTCCCGGATGCTGCGGTTGATATTCTTCCGCACCATGTCTTCCGCCTTGAGGATCATATTCTTGATTGCCTTTGGCGTCGATTTTCCATGCCCGATGATCGAGACTCCGTTCACACCAAGAAGGGGAACGCCGCCGTATTCCTGATAATCGAAGTCTTTCAATATCGATCGCAGCGTTCCTGCCATCATTCCGGCCCAGGCTTTCTGCATGATACCGTGAGCGGCGTATCGACGGATTTTCGTTTTCAAGAGATCGAGGACACTTTCTGCAAACTTCAGAACAACGTTCCCCACGAAACCGTCGCACACCACAACGTTGGCTTTGCCCTTCAGTATGTCGCGACCTTCAACGTTGCCGATAAAATTCAGCTTGCTCTGCGAGAGAAGCTTATGTGCTTCGAGCGTGGCGTCGTTTCCTTTGGAGCTTTCCTCTCCGATGCTCAAGAGTCCGACCGATGGATTCTGCAAGTGAAGCATCTTCTGTGAGTAGATACTCCCCATGACTGCAAATTGGTACAAGTGCTGGGACTTGCAATCGACATTCGCACCGGCATCCACCAACAGACAGACGCCATTTTCTGTCGGTAAGAATGCGCCAATCGTCGGTCGACTGACACCTTCAATTCGACCAAGGATCAATGTCGATGCCGACATGACTGCACCGGTGTGCCCTGCGCTCACGAATGCATCTGCACGACCTTCCTTGTGGAGAGTAATGCCGACCGCAATGGACGAATCCTTTTTCTGTTTGAGCGCCGCCGTCGCACTATCCTGCATATCAATGACTTGTGTTGCATTGACGATTTGGTAGGCAAGTCCATTGTGCTCGATCTTTGCAAGGCCACTGCGCACCATGTCTTCGGGACCTACGAAGAGCACTTCAAAACGGTTCCCCGTATCGCGTAACGCATCAAGTGCGCCGGCAAGAACGTTATGCGGTGCATAGTCTCCTCCCACGGCATCCACGGCAATCCGTATGTATGAACTATCCGTCTCCAAACTGGCTTTAATGATTTGGCACGATCAACACACCACATGCAGAAGAAATCGCTTCTGCTTGCAGGCAGGGCAATGAAGAGCACCAACGAGGTACTCAGTTCGGCAAAACTCAGGATTCTTTGGGAATAACGATGGAGCGCCCATTGTAGTAGCCACAGTTCGGGCATGCTCGATGCAGAAGCTTTTGTTCGTGGCAGTTCGGGCATTCAGCGACCGAGGGCCGGGTCGCTTTATAGTGAGTCCGGCGCTTGGCTCCGCGAGATTTCGAATGTCGTCGTTTTGGATTAGGCATGGGTTCTCTTTCTTTAATAGTTAATTGTCAATCAAACCTTGCAAACTTTCCCAGCGCGGGTCGATGGTCTCTTCCTCACATTTGCACGCTGCACTGTTCCAGTTCGCACCACAATGCGGGCAGAGCCCTTTACACGCTTCGCGGCAGAGCAACTTCAGCGGTACCGCAAGCATTACCATCTGCCGGACGTCTTCCGTTGCATCAATGAAGACTTGGTCGGGTTGCAGAATCGTCACTTCATCCTCCGGGTACTTTGTTGCGTCAATCTCATCGTAGGTGTAGAACATAGAGTACTCGGTGGATAATCTCTGATTGAACTCATCAAGACACCGGTCGCACTGAAACTGCCCCGAGGTATGAATCACCGTTCGCAAGAACATCTGACGAGTTATCTTGTCCAGGCGAACATCAATCTCTACCGGAGAGCGGAAATTAGGCTCAAGACCTATTACCGATGGTTCGGCAGAGAAATGATACTCGTGAAGTCCATTGGAGAGACCCGATACACGAATCTTCACCTCGCTACCTGTGGGCTTCTCCTTCGTCATAGTCTCAAACCTCCTTCAAAATCAACAGAATCTCTCAGATTTCGGAGAAAAACAGATACAATATAGAAAAAAAGGGAGGGAGAGTCAAGGTATTTTGACGGATGCAAAACAAGGCTTCAGGCGAAACTAAAGACCTAATCGATTCAGCACATGGTTCAGCTTCCCTCTCCATCCTAATTTATAGCCATGTCTTCCTGCAGTACCACGGCCTTCATGATAGATGTACTCATCAACAGGGAAGGGCAGGAGAGTTAACCCGCGACCGGTTGCTTCGCGCATGTTGAGAAGACACGGCGTGCCGTGTCGCTGAAACGGCGGTAGTGTCAGATACAATTCTCGTCTTACGAGCATGCAGACGGGACGAATATAAGGAATCGCTAAAGGGCTTTCCGGTATATCGAAGCCACGCTTGTTCATAAAGATTCGCTTGCCGATAATATAATGACCGGGAGTCTCCGTGAGTCGAACAAGCATCGATTCAATGAATCCTTTCTTCTTCACTTCGCAATCGGAATCGAGGAAGAGTATGAACGGCGATTGCAGATGCCGGAGCGCCTGGTCCATTGCAGGTCCGTGGTGGAGGTTGTGTTCGTTGAGAAGAAGCTCGGTCAAACCCGGCGACTCTGCCTGCAGCCGTTGTAAAACTACGGCGCTCCTATCGCGCGAACCATTATCGATGAGCAAGAGCGGTACGCGCGGATAGTGCTGCCGAAATGATCCAACGGCGCGTTCCGTCAAATCAGGCGTTTGGAAATTGATGATGGTTGTTGTAACCTGCTGAAGCGCCATTATGCCCCCACCGAGCACAAATAGGCAGCACGCTGGGCAAGGAATTCGAAGGTAGTCGTACGCAACGTCTTGAACTATGCCTCGGCAGTGTGTTCAACTTTCAAGAGGAACTCTTGCTCGATGGTCCCGATTGTTTCCGTCAATGCATCGGTGAATTTCTGAAAATCCTCCTTGTAGAGGAAAAGCTTGTGCTTTTCATACTGCTTCTCTCCAATGCGGCGGCTTTCGGTGATAATGACGTAAAAATCCCTGGCCGACCTGGTTGCCCTAACGTCGAAGAAGTACGTGCGTTTACCCGCACGAACTCTCCGCGAGAATAAATTCTCATTGTTTATGGTATCGAGTTGGTCCATCTTCACCTTCCTTGTGAATGGTGGATGTGGCGGTTTAGTGGTTCGATTTCATCTACTTCACGTCGTCAGTGTCACATGATTCAGCCGGCATCTAGTTGCGGATTACGGCAAGTTTCCCTTTCGCGACTTTCGATCCATCTTCTGAATATGCGACGACGATATAAACTCCTGTGGATACAAGATAGCCCCGCTCATCCCGTCCATCCCAGAACCCGATGCGTCCCCCCGGAGTCCTGATCTCTCGGATGAGGTTCCCATCAATGCTAAGTATCTTCAACGTCGATCCTGCTACAAGTCCGTCTACCATCACAGTTGAAGGGGATGGAACATGGAATGGGTTTGGTGCGAACGATAATTCGTCGAACGAGCGCTTCGGTTCGACCGCCGAAGTTGTCAGACTCGTCAATCCTTTTTCCGTACCGAAATACATTATGCCACGCTCACGATCCATCGCAATGGATGCAACGTCGTTATCGAGCAGCTTACCGTCTGTATTTTCCACTGTATAGTGATCGAGAATTGACGTGCCGTCGGGTGAAAGAACGAAGACACCTCGCTTCGTCGCGACCCATTTGTTATTCAGCGGATCAACGACGATTCCCTGGATCACCTCGTTAAGAGGCGGACGATAGGCTGCAATCCCTGCCCGTGGATTCGTGGGATTAAAAATGATAGAGATGCCTTGATCTGTTCCAACCCACACGGCGCCATCACGATCCACGGCAACCGACCAGACTTGTACGCTTGTCAACCCATCGCTGGTAGTGAGTCGCCCCCAGCCACCGCTTGTCCCGGGAAGTGCGACATTCTCGTTATAATACAAAAAACCGGAAAAACGATCCGGAACAAATGGCTCGAATCGACTGAAATTTGGAAACCACTTCGTTCCATATTCATCAATGACAACATCCGAAAGGATAGCAGAGGGCCTTCGCGTTGAACAGCCCGGACCACAACCGACAACGTAATCAAACGATGAATCGGGCTTAAAGAGCACAATACTTGTATCCCCCGGTGGCGTCCGGTCGGTTATCCAAGCAACACCATTGCGGTCAGTTGCAACACCACCGATAACAACAAAGCCGGGATCGACTGTAGGTAAAAGTCCGTTCGTTGCATTCAACATCCGCTGAAGCTCGCCTCGGTCGTCGAGAAGGGCAGCACCATATCCAAAGTTCGATATCCACTTGGAATCGTTTGCGCCGATTGAGACCTTATAGAAATCATTCGAGCTCAGCCGTGGATCTAACGACACGGTGTACTGTCTCCACGTCGCTCCATCAAAACTCATGAACCCTTCTCCATTAGCTGCTCCAGTAGCAGACCACACGACGCCGCGTTTATCGGTTGCAATGCCGATGAACTTGTTTGATAGCGGGCCTGGAGGAACGAGCACACTCACAATTCCAACTTCCGACATCGTATCATTCGGACATGCGTTGTACACAATCGCTCCAGATGCTTGGGATCCTAAAATACCTTCGTGAGAAATAGCCGAAAGGAAGGACGGAAAGGCTGCGCTCAATCGTGTCACCGATCCGGTCGTTGCATACGACCAGAGTTCCGAACGTCGTAATATCTGCAGGGAATCGAATCGCGTTATAAACTCGAGCACGCGACCGCAGCCCGCGGCTTGTGACAACTCATCCGAGATGTCGAGAATATTGAGTCCTGCCGTCCCGGCAACGGTACTCCACGACGAAGATGATCCGGAGAATATTGCAAGCCCTGCTGCAGTGGATGCGTAGAGCGCGGTATCAAGGATCGCCAGTCCCGTGACTGATATTGAAGGAAGCCCCTGTATGAGAGTATAGACTTGCCATGATTCAGGAACGGCGGGATTGGGATTAGTCGTTGCGGTTGATGCAATTCCGGTTCGTGTACTGATCCACATCCTTCCGTCGAACATCTCAAAATCCGTCACGTCGCCATCGATCATCGAAGACCCTGAGCCGTACTGCATATAGGTATCGCCGAATTCCATCCGTGAAATCGAGAAGAAGCTCGCGCCGATGTCGGAGAGAATGATCAGCGTATCGCCGCGTACCCGAAGTCTATTGATGCGCTTTTGCGGATCCCGACGCCCGGAGATATCGGTTATATACTGCCATGTACGCGTCGCAGGGTTATAGCGATGAAGAAAACCATTTGTTGCACCGATCCAGACTGTACCTTCATTATCCACCGTCACCGCCGAAAGATCGACGGATCGTAAACCCTCCGAGGTGGTGAATTGCTGGTACATACTTTCGGCGAAGTGGAATGAGAACAGCCCACCGCTCGTTGCAACCCATAAGGTCGAGTCGCTGCCCAAGGCAAGATCGCGCACGTCGCGCTTCATCGTGTATGTGTTCCATTGCGCGTCAGCATGACAGACCACAACAGTAGTTACTGCAATCGCAGACACGATTCGGACCCAGCCCCGCCGCGATCGTCCCACCCGCTCACTCACGCTTTCATTCTTTCACGACTACTTCTTATGGTGTTGTGTGCCGGAAATCTTTTTCTGAAGGTCTGCCATCTCTATTGCTGCCAGTGCAGCATTCCATCCTTTATTTCCTTCTTTGGAACCGGCACGCTCGATTGCTTGATCGAGAGTGTTCGTTGTGAGGACTCCGAATATGATCGGGATCTTCGATGCCAATGCCACACGCTCTATGCCGCTACTGACTGCACTTGCAACATAATCAAAGTGCGGTGTCTCACCACGGATGACGCAACCCAAACAGATGACGGCATTATAGTTGCCTGAGGAGGCGAGTTGCTGCGCTACACGTGGAATCTCAAACGCACCCGGACAGTACACGACATCGATCGTTTTCTCGTTGGCCCCGTGCCGACGAAGACAATCGAGTGCACCGTCGGTCAGACGCCGCGTGATGAAGTCGTTGAAGCGACTGACCACGAGCGCAAAGCTGTAGGGCGCTGCAGAAAGGTTCCCTTCAATAATGTTTGGCATTGGATGTTGAGTACCCGATGTGATGAGATCAGTCTCGTGCAAACAACCGACGGCGCATGTCGTCCACGGCTGCAACAGGAATTGAGATATTGCCAAGAAGATGATCATCTTTCTTCATGCCACCATGAAAGTCGGAGCCGCCGCTTTCAAGAAGAAAATACTCGTTGACAATGCCACGGTAGTGTTTCTCCAAATCCGGCGTGTGGCTTGGATGCTTCACTTCGATACCATCAAGACCGATCTTGATGAGCTGGAAAATGAGCGTCTCATCGACAACACGTCCTGGGTGAGCAAGGAACGAAAGCCCGCCAGCCTGTGCGATGAGTTGAACGGTATCTTCAAGGGAGAACTCGTCTTTCTTCTCATAGGCTGGACGGCCATCCGCCAAATACTTGTTAAACGCTTGATGGTAAGAATTCACATGTCCCTCGTTCACAAGTGCGTTTGCGACATGGGGCCGACCGACGGAGTCACCGGTTGCATTCGCGAGCACTGACTCCATCGTCAGGGGAATATTCATTCGGTTGAGCTTGTCGACGATGCGCGCAATTCGCTTCAGCCGGTTTTCACGGAAGATGGCGAGCGATTCTTGGAGCGCCCTGTTCGTGTAATCCATGAAGTAGCCGAGGATGTGGACTTCCATATGCTGGTACGATGCACTCAACTCCATCCCCGGAATAACTTCCACACCAAGCTCTTTTCCGATTCGTATCGCTTCGTCGATGGCACCAACGCTGTCATGATCGGTAATACTGATGATGCTCAGTCCGGCATTCTTCACCTTGGCAACCAGATCAGCGGGTGAGAGAGAGCCATCGGAATATGTCGTATGTAAATGAAGGTCCGCTCGTCCGTCCACACTATTCTCCCTCTGTCACATCAGAGTCTTCGAGATAGGCTCGTTTTCGCAGTGCAACTGTTCGCGATCAGGTGTAGAGACTCTTGAATTTTTCGTAATCATTAATGATGAGCTTGTTGCCCTGCAGCTCAAGATGGTTCTTCTTGATGAACATGTGGACCACGCGAGAAATGGTTTCGCGAGAGGTACCGGCCATGTTTGCAAGATCCTGTTGCAACGGGAGCTCATCGATCTCCACGCGTCCTTTGCGGATAGTACCGATGTCATCGGCAAGCTGGAGGATGACGTTCGCAACACGCCCCGCTGCATCTTTGAGTGAGAGACTTTTTATCTGCGCGTCGGCTTTCCGCAGGCGCATCGTTAGCTCCTTGAGGAGCGAGACCGCTACTGCCGGAACATCCTGCAGCAACTTGAGGAAGTCGCGGCGGTGAATCATGAAGAGTTCTGTCTTCGTAATAGCAACAACGCTCGCAGACCGTGCAAGTCCATCGAGAATGGACATCTCACCGAAGAAATCGTTTTCGCCGAGGATGGAAAGGATCACCTCACGACCGTCGTCATCCGTCCGAACGATTTTCACCTTGCCGGAAATGATCACAAACAGCGCAGCGCCGGTTTCCTCCTCAAGCAGGATGATGCTTCCTTTCTTGTACTTCTTGCGCACACCGACACGGACAATTTTAGCGAGTTCACTCGCCTCGATCTCACTAAAAATGGGTACGTTCCGGATGAATTCCATCGCTTCTCCGAGATCGGAGGTGAGCGGCTGGCCTGGTGCTACACTTGGCAGGTTCATGTCAACATCCGCTTTCGTCTATGAATGAATCGCTTTTCATGAAATTTTACGATTTTGACAAGTAATATAGCGTTGATGTGACTGAAAGTCAAGTATATGACTTGATGAAGGTGATGTTTTTGCTACCGCGAAAACAGGAAAAACGTGAGAGCGAGGATGTTCACCTCGCAAGCGACGAGGGCAACTCCCGAAATCGCATCGTTGTGGTGAATGCGATCAAGGCTCGATTGGTCGCCGTTCTGTCGGTAGTCGCTGTAAGCATTGTCCGCCTTTATTTTGAAGTAGGCAGCCGCAGCACCTGCGATGACGGTTGCTGCCGAGGTAAGGTAAATCGGCAGCGAACTCTTCGTCTGGTTTGTCGAGAGGAAAACTGACCCTAGACCCGCGAGCGCAGTCCCATCAAGCGGTTGCAAGGATATATTGAGCGAGCCGGTAACCGGCACTGTTGCTTCCCTGAAACCGTCTTTCGAGAGCATCACGAATGAGGGTGCGCCACTCGACGGCAGGTAGAGCGGCGTCTCACCAAGCACTCTGCCATCTGCTCGAACTGTCGCGCCAAACGGTTGTGACGTAATGTAAAAAAACTCGGGAAAGGCGGCCGTTCGACTAATCTGCTCTGCCGGATGTACGAGCAGTGTCTCTACGACTGCCGCATTCAGCCAGCGCTGCGCCTCTGGATGAATGAAGCGCAGGATGTGCGTTCCCTCCATGATCGGACACCGATCGAGCGGGGTGATTCCTACCAATTCCGAATCAACATACACACTCACGCCGTCAATCTCGGAGCGGACACTAAGTGTCGCGTGCTCTGACTGCGCCGATGAATCACCGTTCATCATCGTACTATCAGGTTCACTTCTCCCGGCTAACGAGATCGCGGAAAGAACAACCATCAGCACGAGTATTCGGACACTCTGCCTCATTTTCCCTCACTGTGTCTGAATGCCATGACTGTGCGATCCTCTACCAGCACGAAGAGAAAATGTTTCGAAGCAATCGGCATCGTTTTGATCCGGCCATCGACTGCGTATTTCCAGAGCACATCACCCGTTGTTGCATCGTACGCGTAAAGCGTTTTGTCGATGGAACCGACGTAGAGGGCATCGCCCGAAAGGAGCGGCGCCGCATTGATGACGTCGTTGGTCGTTGCCTTCCAAACGATCCCGCCTGTTTCGGCATCGAGACAGTAGACGTTTCGTCCGGCAGTTCCGACATAGACGCTGTGCTCACCGATCGCTTGCGAGGCATAGATCATCCCGCCAAGCGATTGCTTCCAGATTAGCTTTCCCGTTGACACATCGAACGCATAGAAATTTCGATCGAGCGAACCGACGAATACTTTCCCGTTCCGAATCGACGGCGAGGCGACCACACTGGCACCTGTCTGCGCAGTCCAGCGCAGCCTTCCATTCTCAATTCCCACTGCGTAGATGTTGCCGTCGTCGCAACCGAAGACGACGATGCTGCTATCGCTTGCCGGCGACGAACGAATCATTCGCGTGCGCGCGTTCACAGGTACCTCGTATGTCCAGGCAGTCTCGCCGTTGTGCTTTTCCACACACATCAGCTTCCCTTGTAACGTCGTGAGGTAGAGTCGCTTCCCGACGAGCAGCGGCGAGGTCTCGATATCGTCAATCTTTTTCTTCCATGCAATGGCACCGTTTGTGAGGTTGTACGAGATAAGGTTTTCTTCTTCCCTTGTAAGGGCTACGTACATTGTACTTCCATCAATAACCGGTGTTCCAACAATTGCCGATCCAAAATCGTACGCACCGATTCCTTTGCCCGTTGCTGCGTGAACGATGTGGACCTCCCCCTGGAGATTACCGATAAACAACAGGCTCTCGGCGATTGCCGCAGAATATGGACTGAATCCCGCCGATGCATCATACTCCCACACGAGAGCGAGCGGAGGCTTGACGACTGTTTTCGCGACATTGGTCCGTTCAATCGTACCGCCGTACATGATCCAGTCATCTGCGGTTGTTGCGGGCACCTGCTGCAGTTTAATGTAGCTGCAACTTGCTGCAACAAGCCCAACAATAGTACTGAGTATCGTGCAAAGCTGTCTTCGCATCAGAAATCCCAGCCGAAAAAGAATTGATAGAAAAGACCGGGCTGCAGATGCGAGAAGTTTTCTTCAATGCGCTTGCCGATGTCGTAACGGAGGACGAGCGCTCCTCCGAGGTTCATCCGTACACCGCCACCGATACTGCCCAGCGTTTCCGTGTAGACGTCGTCCCACGCATTTCCCGCATCAAAGAACAGTGCGCCGCGGATTCCGACCAGCGTCAACCCGCCGATCGGGAATCGGACGGCAAGTTGATCCACGAACGGGAAGCGCAACTCGTTGCTGATGAGCCAGAGTTTCTTGCCCCTCAACTTGAAGCGCTCGTAGCCGCGCAAGTCCCAGCTCCCACCCATGAAGAACCGTCGCGCCTCACGGCCTTCGTTATAGAAAAGCCATAGCCTAACGGCATAGGCCGATCGCTGTGCAATGCGGAGATAGTGACGATAGTCGAGAATGATCGAGTAATAGTTGGCATTCGAGTACTGGATGTCAGTCGTATAACCGAGCGTAATATTGAAGCGGCTCCCATCGATTGGACCGCTCGGCCCCCAGAGCGAGTTATCGTGCGTGAAAGAAATTGAGTTTGACAGGAACAATGCGCGCCGTGCGAGGTCGATGTTCGATGAACCACCCGATGAGGATGTGAACGGGAGGTCCGATGCATCCTTTTCAGAGTTGCTCACGCTGAGTGCCGTTGCAACCCGACGAAATTTCGAAATCGGGTAGCTCAGCGTAAAGTATCCGCCAAACACTTTTTCAAAGAAAAAGAGATCGGGATCGGTTAAGTCATACCGTCTGCCGCTGAAGCGGTAGATGCCGTAGGCATAATTTGCACGCTGTTGAAGTGAGATGCGTGAGATCGCTATGTTGAAGCTTGACAATAATTCATCCGACGACTGCGCCGTATTGTAAATAAGAAAGTAGTATTGCTCGTTCCCGAGAAGATCGCTGAGCGAAAGAAATGCGCCTCCATTGGTGCCAAAGACGGGATCGGTTGCAATTTGGCTCTGCGCGATATCCAGACTGTATTCGCCGGTGTAGCGGAATGATTTTACTTCCGATTCTCCCGCAACTGTCTTCGGTTTCCATGGCTTCTCTGTTGGTATGATATTCAACGTGAGTGTTGTTTTCGATGAATCGTATGCCGCATTGATATCGGAAAGTGAGCGTATCTGGAAACTGAAATCCTCGAACGCAACGAAAATGAGGTTGGTGTCGGCCCATGCCGGATCGAAAGCGGCTGTGGTAAGCTCGGTGATTTTTCGCATCTCGTGCGCCGTCGTGCTGGCGCTATCGAAGCGCAGCATCCATACATTGCGCGCACCGCCGCGGTCTGATGTGAAAATAAGTGAGCGCCCATCGCCCGACCAGCGCGGTGCGGTATAACTCTCATCCCCGTACGTGAGGTACAGAATGTCGTGTGTTGAAAAATCGTACAGGAAAAGATTATACTTGCCATGCTCGCCGAATGGCGTTCGATCCGAGCTGAAAACGATCTTGCCGCCGCTGGGCGACCACTCCGGATCGCGCTCATCGTAAATGTCGTTCGTCAGGCGCGTGAGCATGCTGCTATCGACGTCCCACACGTAGAGATCACTGCTGCCGGATTTATCGACGGCCGTGAAAACGATGTCCCTTCCATCCGGCGACCACGCCGGTGAACCGAGTACGACAAGATCTTTGAAGTGGTACGTTTCCACTATTTCCTCTTTCTCGATATCATAGAGATGGAGCGCATCGTTCTCGCCGCTCTTCGTCACGAATGCAAGAATGCCTTTGGAGGAAATATCCAGTTTGCTTTGAAAAAGATGGAACGCTTCGAACTCGTCTGTCTTTTCTCCTTCAATCACGACTTCGGGTTTATGAGTCATTGTACTGTCCAATCGAACGCGGAAGATGCTCGTATAGCCGGTATGGTTGCCGATGAAGTAGATTTCCTTCCGGTTCCCCCGATGGTAGTAGACCGGTTTTGAGTTAAATCCCTCGATAACAATTGGCTTCGAGACTGCGCTCGGTTGGTCTGATGAGGAAAGGAGCGGATAGTATTTCTTTTTCAACGCGTACGTCCACTCACGATCGAACTCGGTGTAATTCTTGTCGAACGTTAACTTGAAGATCTCGTCGAACGAGCCCGACTTCCAGAAGTTCTCCATGAGAAGAAGAATTTTCTCCTGCCCATAGCGTCCGGCAATGAACTCGAGAATGTTCTGTCCTTCCTTGTACATCAGGAACGTTCCGAAGATGCGATCCATATCGCTGAGCGGGACAAGGTATCCGCTCACAACCGCGTCGCGCATAACCATCTCGGCCTGTATGTCCCATTCTGTCGACCAGAACTCAGCGAGTCCTTCCACAAACCACAACGGGGGCAGGTGATCCTGCGCCATGCGATGATCCAAAAGCACCCGGTTGATTTTGCTGTGCATGAAGACATGAACAAGCTCGTGGCAGATAACGTGGCGGAAATTCCACATCGAGCCATCGTAGGGAATAACGACACGGCCCTTGAGGAATTCGAAGAATCCGCCGACACCTTCAGGAATAAAATCCGGGGTGGTGTTGGTTTGCTGGAAATGCAAATGCGAGCTGTAGAAAATGAGCGGAATGCGGTTGAGAACATTGTGATTGAACTTCTGCTCAAGCACTTTGTAGCTCTCTTCGGCGATGGAGGCACCGCGCTCAGCGAGATCTTTCATTTCCGGATAGTAGTAGATATCGAAATGCTCGGTCTTGAGGACGTGCCAATCGAAGTCGGTGTACTGGACTTTGTTGCGGCCGAAGTAAAAGAACTGTGCAGACGCAGAGGAGACGATCAGGAGGAGAAGAACACCGTAGTATGGGATGAAACGACGCACGAGACTTATATACCCTTCAACAACACCGGAGTCAAACGCTCATTCTATTAATATACGACTTGCCGGTCAAGATGCAATACCTCCGCTTACACCTTCGCCAGCTCATTCTTCAAATAATCAATGACCTTCACAGGCATGGGATCGACGTTGTTGAGGATCGCCAAATAATAGCTTACCCAATCGCCGAGATAGATCAACGAGAACATCCGCGCGAGTACGGAGCGTCCTTCGCTTTCTACCTCGATCACATCGGCGGCGTACCGCTGCACGAGTTCTTTGGTAATATCCATCCGCAGCACAACACGCTTGTGATCTCCTTTATCCCGGAGGAAGATCACGACCATCTTCTGCATCAGCTGCTTCAAGACATTCCATCCGACAAGCTCATTGTGATTCATCTCCGGCACAACATGTCCGAAGGCGAGCACCTTGGCGTTCTCGGCAAGCTGGCCGCGCCAGCGGAGGTTGACCGAGTCGAACCGATCCACCGCAGAATACGTAATAGGAAGTTTACTCCGCAGCTTCCGTGCGATTTTCAAAGCGATGTTTTCCGTCCCTGCCGAACGATAGGCGACGGACTTTTTTCTCAGCAGTTCTATCGTCTCGGCAATGTCCTTTTCTTGCGACCGGATGAACTGTGAGTTTGCGAGTGTCACGAGAAGCGGAAAGAACGAATACCCAAGCGCTGCACGCGGAGGAAATTTTTTTGGAATGGCAATCAACGGCTGCCGGTATTTTTTTGCCAGCCGTGCCGTTTCTCCGTTCGAGCTGATGCAGAAAACCTGCGCACCGCGCTTCGTTGCATCACGATGCGCGCTGATCGTTTCTTCAGTATTGCCGGAGTAACTCGAGACGACCACGAGGCTTCCTTCATCGACGAATTCCGGCATCACATAGTGACGATTAACAATAAATGGAACGGCAAGTTGATCGGCAACGTATGAACGGAGCACATCGCCGCCGATTGCCGATCCCCCAAGTCCAGTCACGACGATGTTACGGATCTTGCTGCGATTCAGGCGAACCTTGGCCCGATTCCCGATTCGTACCGCATCCTCAACTTGCTTCGGAAACTCGATGAGCAGTTTCCGCATGTTCGATGTGTCGTACCGTGCTATCGTGGATTCTGTCATAGAGAGTTTTTAAAGAGTTGTATCATCGAGTGGAAGATCGGGCAATGCCTTCATCAGGAAATCCCGCAAATACTTCTCCACCTCTTTACCCGTGGTCAGGCTGAGTGCGGTCTTCGCAATCTCCTGCATTTGTTTATGGCTGAGTGAGCGAATAATCTTCTTGATCTCGGGGAGAACGACGGGAACGACGCTCAGCTCGTCCATACCAAGTCCGATCAGAAGCGGTGCTGCAAGCGGATGTCCTGCCATCTCGCCGCAAATCCCGACCCAGATGCCTTGCTTGTGTCCGGCGTTGATGACATGCTTGAGTGTCGTGAGGACGGCCGGCTCGAACTCGCGGTAGAGGGCAGAGACGAGACTGTTACCGCGATCGACGGCAAGCAGGTACTGGATGAGGTCGTTCGAGCCGACACTCAGGAAATCCACCTCTGCTGCGATCAATGCTGCGGTAAGAGCCGCTGCCGGCACCTCGATCATGACGCCCAATTGTATGCCGTCATCGAACTTGACATTCCTCGCATGGAGATCTGCCTTTGCCTGCTGCAGATATTCCTTCGCTTTGCGTACTTCGTCGATCGTCGTAATCATCGGAAACATGATGGCAAGGTTCTTGCGCGTGCTTGCCCTCAGCATTGCGCGAAGCTGATTCATGAATAAATCCGGACGGTCGAAGCAGACGCGAATACCGCGCCAGCCTAAGAATGGATTCTGCTCTTCGGCCATCTCCGGTGCAATCTTATCACCGCCGATATCGAACGTGCGCATGATGACGCGATGTGGATAGATCCGATCGGCGATGCGCTTGTACTCCTGGTACTGTTCATCCTCCGATGGAAAATCATCCCAGCCGATGAGAAGACCTTCCGTGCGGTAAAGTCCCACACCCCGTGAGCCTTGAAGGACGACATACTCTAATTCTTGGGGAAGCTCAATGTTGGCCGACAACTCGACGTTATGGCCATCGGATGTCACTGCCGGCAAGTCTTTGAGCTCGGCGAGTTCTTCCTCGAAGCGCATCATGTGTTCCCGCTTCCGCTCGTATTCATCGATGCGTTCGGGTGTCGGATGGATGACCAGCGTACCGCTGTATCCGTCGATAATCACAAGGTCGCCCGTCTCTGCTTCACGCGTTACGTCTCCAAGCGCAACGATAGCAGGAATTTTCAGCGAGCGAGAGAACAAGGCTGCGTGAGAGGTCGTGCCGCCGAGATCGGTCGCATACCCCAGGACGTGATTGCGGCTGAGGATCATTGTATCGGCGGGGGTGAGTATGTGTGCAACGACAATAATGGATCCCTCCAGTTTCGAGATGAGTTTCTCTTGCTGGAGATTTCGGATGATGCGATTTTGCAGATCTTCCATATCGTGCGCACGCTCATGCATGTACTCATCGTGCGCACGCATCATGAGTTTTGCGTACTTGCCGATTTCATCGCTCACAATGTACTCGGTGTTTTTCTTCTCCTTCCGGATGCGCTGCTTGATCGTATCGATCAGTACCTGATCCTCGAGTACCATGATCTGCGCTTCGAAAATCTTCGCCTTGGCGTCGCCGACTTTCATCTGTGCAAAGAGGAGAATTTTGTTCAGCTCTTTCGCTGATTTCTGAATGGCGTGTTCGAGCCGCTCAACTTCATGCGGAAGGTCTTCATCACGAACCGTTCGTTCGTCGACGCGTGGAATTTCTTTCGCAAAGAGGAAGGCAGCACCGACCGAGATACCCGGCGAGGCGGGAATACCTTTGAGAATGATTTCTTTCTTCATCGTCTTCTGCGTTTGCACGTTCTCCTCACTCATCGAAGCCGTGCTCGAATAATTCGATGACGGCGGCGGCGGCGGCTTCCTTGTCAGGTCCATCGAAGCGCAAGAGGAGCTTTGATCCTTGCTCGGCAGCGAGTGTCATCACGCCAATAATACTCTTTCCGTTAATTTCCATATCGTCTTTGATGATAACGAAATCAGATTGATATTTCGATGCCGTCTTTACGAGTGTCGCAGCCGGCCGTGTGTGCAGACCGGAGCGGTTCTTAATTGTCACCTCTCGTTCGATCATCGCCCTTTTACGACATCCTCTCCAGAAGCTGTTCTGAAAGCCAGAGAAGCATCTCCTTTGCCCGACTGGGGATGAGCGGCCGCAACGCTCGCTGGGCCTGATGCGTACAGGCAGCGATCTCTCGGCGTGCGGCATCCAGTACACCGGATCGTTCGTAGAGCGTGCGAACGCGCTCGACGTCGTTATGGGTAATGCCATCCCGCTTCACAACCGATCTTACCAGATCACGATCGTTTCCGCGTGTCCTGTTCAGTGCCGTCAGCAAAAGGAACGTTTTCTTACCTTCAACGATGTCTCCGCCGATCGCTTTCCCGAATTTCTCCTCATCGCCGGTAATGTCAAGAAGGTCGTCCTTAATTTGAAATGCCCTGCCAAGATGCTCGCCGAATTTCCGCAGTGCAGAAATTTCTTTGGGCGATCCATCGCCAATCGTTGCACCGATCTCTGTCGATGCTGCAATCACGCGACCGGTCTTCTTGCCGATCATGGCATAGTACTCGTCGAGACTGACCTGCATGCGGCTTTCGAATTCTTTATCCAACCCTTGTCCGTCGCAGACCTGAATGAATGCGTCGGTGAAAAGGCTGAGCACCTTCGTCAGGCGGGGCGTCCGTGTTTGTACGAGTGAGCGGTACGCATGCGCAATCAGTTCATCGCCGACAAGGATTGCGACATTCACATCCCATTTCTTATGAATTGTCAGCCTGCCGCGCCGCAAGTCCGCATTGTCCATGACGTCGTCGTGAACGAGTGTGAAGTTGTGCAAGACTTCCGTTGCCACAGCAGCCGGCATTGCGCGTTCAGCGCCAGTACCCATTGCCTCACATGACAAGAGGACAAGTACTGCTCGCAGTCTTTTACCGCCGGCGGAAAGCACATATCGCATTGGCGCATAGATCGACTCCGGTGTCTGGAGACGGACAAGCTGCTGGAGCCGCCGCTCGACACGACGCTTATATGTAGCATAGAGACTCTGAAAACTCTTTTTGCTCAAAGTATTCGATACGCTCAGGGATGGTCAGAATAAGGGTTGGACACAATCAATTATGAATCATAATAACAAATGAGTGTAAGAGAAGCAAGATAACTGCCCAATCTGCGACCGAAATCCTTGATTCAGCACGATCTTCGAAGCCAGGAGAAGTCCTGACGAAAATGTAGGGAATTCCCCCATTGACTTTTACACTACTATAGAGTATGTTACCTTCATCATTCCCTACCTGATACTCATGGTACTGGCAGTCTCGAGTTACGATGAATTTATCTCTCGGAAATCTTCAGTCTGGATCATCGTTCTCACACAATTCAATCACTGCTTCATGCGTTTATTCTGCCGTCAAATGGTGCTCGTACTATAAGTGCGTAAACGATTTCCGCGTCTGGAGTCTTAACGAAAAAAAATATGTGTGACACATCAAAACATTCACGAAAGGAAACAGCCATGAAACTCTTCGTACGATATGAGTTATGGATACCGATCATCGCGCTTCTTTGTGTTCTTCTTGTCGGTGGCCCGATCGCGCCTGTTTGGGCAAATCCGCTCCACGTTTCGTCGATAACGCTTGTGGATACGCCAAGCTTTTCCATTCCATTCGTAGTTAACGAGAATAATTACGTCACGTTCGCCATTCATTTTGGAATTCATCCTCGTGCGACGAAGGGCATCGATGCTGTGCTCGGAGAGGAAGAAATACCGCCGCCGCCGCCAACCTTTGATGCGCGCTTTGGGGGACCGTGCGGGAGCGGGTCGTGTGGCCAATACCTTGATCTGAGGCCGTACGAAAGCTCATCACAGATCGATACCTTCCCCGTTGGTTTCAACGCAGACGACATCTGGGGCTTTCCGTTCATCTTTTCCTGGCCAGATCTGACTCCTTACTTCAGCGGATCGGTCAGGTTCAAGATGGATTTGGCTGGATCGATCTTCAACGTCGACATGAAAGCGCAACACTCCTACACGCTCTTGAGCCTTCCTCCGAACCCCCAGCCCTGGATTCCTTATTATGCTTATATTATCGCCGAGGGACCCTTACCCGGCACGTCGCTTCCGGTAGTCTCAACCTACGGGTGGGCGAGTGCTGACTTCGAGGGCATCGTCCACGCGCCGAGCGGACCTGCATCAACACCAGATAACATCCCGCAAACAACTGCAGGCACGACGTCCGTGTGGTTCGATTATGGACCTACTAAAACCTACGGCACATCGACGACTCCGCAGTCCGTCACCGATGGAACGAGCGCGAACATCTCGGAACCGTTCGATCCCAGCAGTCTGCCGATGAACACGCGGATTCACTTCCGCGCTGTCGCCCAGAATACCGGCGGCACGTTCTACGGTGGTGACCGCATCGTCTCGAATGGCACGCCTCCTCCGGAAATCGTAGACACCTCCGGCAATGTGAAGTACCGAACAGCTGCGTATAGAGATTGGGCGGATGCGAAAGACCAGCATGACAAACGTAAGTCCATCAAGTGCAAGCCGGATAAAGTAGATTTTAGGTTCAGAATAAAACCACCTGTAAACAATGCAACTCTTAATCTGATTTTCTCAGTGCCTACGACGGCTGTTATCACTGTAGAGGCTACTGGCGACACGACGCCACAAGGTGTCCTGAGCACTCCAGCGAAATCATGGGCGCCCACACAAGAGTATGATATCAACCTGAGCTACATAGTCACGGGACGAGGATACAAAGGCTCGCCCATGAAAGCTTCCTATGAATGGATCGCGACTGGTCATTCTGGCCCGTTCAGGACAATCAAGGGTAAAATTCCAAGCGATTCCCTTATTTACAATCTTTTGCTTCTTCCTATGCCCAACCTCCACAATGTCGGCGAGGACATATATGGCGGCATCATGCAAACGCTCGTCCAACTGACGGTTGGCGTCGCAACCGGCCCGCACTCAGTCTATCTCCCGAAGTATAAAGACGTACTGAAGTCGCTTGTGAAGGAAAAGAAAGGCGGCGATCTCTACCACACCGATCCACCGCATTGTCTCAACACGTTCGACAAGAACCACATGTCGATCAACAAGAGTCAGAAAGGACTTCCGCCGGACAAGCACAACAATATCCTCTTCGCTGAGCAGCTGACCCTGAAGCTGAATGCTGCCGCAAGCGACTCGGGAATTTTCCCGCAGGGTCTGGGCGAGCTCATCTACAGCAACGCAACGCCGTTCGACAACAAGACCGTTCGCGAGATCATGCTTCAGGTCGATACGTTCCTGTCATGCCCGCCAATTCCACCGAAGCTTGTGGCCGATTCTTCCGTTTACCTCAAGGTTGTGCAGGACATCAATACAGCCTTCGCCGGTCCAATGGACACTGCAAGCTGGAGCTGCCAGAAGGTCATTTGCACCGGAGTCAAGATGCTGAGCGATGTGCCCTACCTCCGTGCAAATCCCAACGCCGTACCGGTTGTCTTCTCGCCGCGCGAGTACTATCCGGCAAACGGCGGGCCGGCAGAGTACACACTCTATCAAAACTATCCCAACCCCTTCAATCCTACGACAACGATTGAGTTCGATCTTCCTGAAGATGCACTTGTGACATTGAAAGTTTACAACACGCTCGGACAGGAAGTCGCGGAGTTGATTCACAACGAAGTAATGGATGCAGGAAATCAGGAGGTGGAGTTTGATGCGAGCACACTCTCATCAGGTGTCTACTATTATAGGATTGTTGCAGAGGATGTGGAAGGGAAAGGAATGTTGTACACTTCTACGAAGAAGATGACGCTAATGAAGTAAGAAGCCGAATTATATTTATAAGGAGACTCTCCATGAGTACAAGGTCACAAATTCTTTTCTTGGCAAGTATGCTTATGCTCTTGCTTTTGTGTGAGCATGCCGAAGCTCAATGGTCGGCCGATCCCACAGTCAACAATCCAGTGTCTAAAATCGACGGTCGTCACTATTCTTTTGCTACGGCTTCCGATGGACAAGGTGGTGCGATTATAACATGGTACGATACCAGGAACGGAAATGCGGACATCTACGCTCAGCGTGTTGGTGCGAACGGTTCTGTTCTATGGGATACGGGAGGTGTCCCTGTGTGCACTGTGCTTGGCACCCAGGCTGAGCCTGCAATTGTAAGCGATGGACAGGGTGGTGCTATCATCGTATGGGCAGACTTCCGAAAGCAACATGGACTCTATGCACAGCGGATAAACGCTAATGGCGTGGCACTATGGCCTGCTGGAGGTATACGAATTTGTACCGAACCTGGCGGCGTAAAAATGATCAGCGATGGGTCTGGCGGCGCAATCATAGCATGGACGGATTATCCCTCTCAATCGAATGATGGGAATATCCGCGCCCAAAAAATTACTGGATCAGGGAAATTACGATGGCCAGCGGGGGGCCGAAGAGGTTTCCCGGTCTGCTACACAAAGGGAGATCAGAGCCTCCTTCACATCGCCAGCGATGGGCGAGGAGGAGCTATTATTCTATGGCAAGATCGCCGTGTTTATCCCTTTGGGATGTTCGCACAGCATGTGAGTGCCGCCGGACGTATCAAGTGGTTGCGCAACGGGAAGGAGATTACACCCAATGCCGTGGATGGCATGGAAGCTCCGGTGGCAACTTCGATGATTAGCGATGGAGCTGGCGGGGTGTTTATTGCTTATGGTGATATCCGTCCTGACGGTAACGTTTATGCTCAGCGTGTCAATAGCTCTGGCGACCCTCAATGGCAGCAGACGGTGTGCCGGGCGCCTCGTAAACAGGCCGTGCCCTTCCTCACCACTGATGGTCAAGGGGACGTAATTGTCGCATGGTTCGATGAGCGGAATCATACGAACGGGAACGATATCTATGCGCAACGTCTGAACCCAGATGGTGTTCCACAGTGGACGACAGACGGTGTGCTCGTTGCTGGAGATACAGCCGAGGTTACACGACGGCTATCCCCGATCGTGAGCGATGGGAATGGCGGCGCGATTGTTGCCTGGGATCAGTCAGGAAACATCTTTGCACAGCGGCTTGATGTGCAGGGCAATACACGGTGGATCTCTAATGGTGCGGCGATTTCATCGGCTCTGGGTGATCAGTCTCAACCTCAAGTGATAAGCGATAATGCAGGGGGTGCAATTCTCTGTTGGTATGACTCGCGTAATCATCCAATCTATGGAGATGACATTTATGCGCAGCGCGTCGATTCCGCTGGTGCGCCCGGTGGTTTCATAGTGCCTTCAACACGGTTTGAGCAGAGACCACTCTTGGAATATCGACTTAATGGCAATTACCCCAACCCCTTCAACCCAACAACAACGATCGAGTTTGAGTTAGCTCAGGACGCACTCGTCACATTGAAGGTCTATAACACACTTGGGCAGGAAGTGGCAACGTTAATTCACAACGAAGTAATGGATGAAGGGAATCAGGAGGTGGAGTTCGATGCTTCACAACTCGTGTCGGGTGTCTACTACTATACGATCACGGCAGCCGATCTCGAGGGAAAGAGTGTTTTATTCTCAAATTCCAAAAAGATGTTGTTGGTAAAGTAAGTATGGCTTGAAGTTTTTTGGAAAACAAGCGATAAGAGTGAATCTGTAAAAATGATCTTGATTATTTATAGAAAGGGAAAACAATGAAACGACACACTTTGGTTGTTACTCTCTCGACGATCTTCATCTTTGGACAGCTCTACTCGCAGTTTAGATCTGAGAGAAGGCTGTTTGTCAGTGCACAAGGCGAAATTTTTGCTCCCAACGTTCTAGGTCTTTATCGGTCAACCGACGACGGAGCGACATGGAGAAAAGACAACCTTGGATTATCACAATCGCATGAGATCACCGCAGTGACGCAGACGGCAAATGGAAATTTGTTCGCGTCGGGCTTTTTCGGGCAGTCACTGGTAGATCGAGGTGTCGTTCGTTCCACAGATCAAGGAACAACATGGTCTCCCTTCCTCTCAAAACTTCCTATCGCCCTTGCCATGATCACCGATAACGGCAATAATTTGTACGCTCTTAATTTCAGGCGATTGATCTATTCGAGCGACCAAGGTATGAGTTGGAAATATCACGCGACGCGGCTCGCGCTGGATCATGTAGGCGACATAAACAATATGGTCTATTCACCGTCTGGTTATCTCTTTACATCGACCAACTGGGCTGGTCTCTATCGTGCCAGTGCCACAAAGTCGGGTGGGTGGAGGCGAATTGCAAAGAAACAGCTACAAGTGCTGACGCATGTTGCTGTTCATGGCACCACACTCTTTGCAAGTGCGCAGACTACTATTAATGGGCAGCCACAAAGGGCCATCTTCGAGTCGGATGATGGAGGAAATCATTGGGAACGGATCATAGACCCGGGAAATCTTATCGATCCGGGTGTAGAGCTTCTGGGTATACATCCTGACGGCGATCTGTTCGTAGCCTGGGGAGAGAAGGGTTTCAGACGACTCACGAAGCAAAATGGTGTATGGATGACTGCTGGAATTTATGATGGAGACTGGGGATTCCCGGCAGACATTGTAGTGTCGTTGAACGGAACCTTAATTGTCGGAACAGAATTTAATGGTCTTTACCGTTCCACGGACGATGGACTTACGTGGATACATGCCAACGACATTGCAGGTCAGTCAGATGCGAACATGTCGAGAGATCGCTATGAGAACATCGCGAGCGGTCACCAGTCCCAATTTGCTCTTTCACAAAACTACCCCAACCCTTTCAACCCCACGACAACGGTCTCTTTTGATCTGCCCGAAGATGCTCTTGTGACATTGAAAGTCTACAACACGCTCGGTCAGGAAGTGGCAACATTGATTCAGAACGAACTCATGGATGAAGGCGACCAGGAAGTGGAGTTTGATGCCTCACGACTCGCATCGGGTGTTTACTATTATATAATTACTGCAACAGATATTGAAGGGAAGAGTGTTCTCTTCTCGAATTCCAAGAAAATGATATTGGTAAAGTAGTAACGAACTTCATTTACTGAGAAAGGAAACAGCCATGAGACAACGAATCGTTTGTTCGCTTCTCATCTTTTCGATGTTTGTGTGCATTCCAACTTCGACAATTTCACAAACAGTCACATGGGAGCAAAAGAGCGTCGGCCCGGATGGAATCCAACACATGGCATTTAGATCGCCAACTGAAATGTTTGTTGCTCGCTTCAACGAAGTGCATCGCTCAACGGATGGTGGAAGCACCTGGCAGCGACTGACGAATCAGTTTGAAGGCAACATTAGCTCGCTCAGGGTTGCACCCAACGGAGACATTCTCGTTGGCTCAGAAGGGTCATCTACAGTTGAAAGGACGGGACGTGGTATTTTTCGCTCGACCGATGATGGACAAACGTGGAATCGAATCGAAGGTGCACCCATTGCAGACGTCGTCGCTGTGGATAACGCAGGTAACCTTTACGCGGGGAACGAGTTGGGGTTTTATCGATCCACGGACAATGGAGTTCACTGGAAAAAGAGCTTCCGGAGACTTCACTATGGTTACGTACTACCTAATGTGTTTGACATTATTTTCGATTCTTCCGGGCACACGTGGTATTGCACCCTTGATGGGCTGTTCCGATCCGATAACCATGGTCGAAGCTGGAAGACAATGAGGTTTCCGCAACCGTTTTCTTCTACTCCACATCCTCCGATTAACAGGAGTCTCTACTCCTTACCCACAAAGACCGTCGGTTTTGACGCCGCAGGAAATCTCATCGCACACGTGCTTGAAGACTATCTCTACCGGTCAACGAACTTTGGAAAAACCTGGACTCAACTTCAGCTTCAGTATCTGCTGCCCGATGGAACATTTCGTGGGAGTACAATTGGCTCACTCGTAGTTACCTCGGGCGGTCTCCTCTACATCACAACCGGCCAAGGTGTAAAAGTCTCGACCGATCAGGGACAAACGTGGCTCGTACAAGAGAGCGGACTTCCCGCGCAAAACCTTGTTTCATTTTCTCTCGTGCTAGATCCAAACGGTTATCTCGTGATGGCTGCTCTTGAGGGACCAAATGCAGGAGTGTACAAGAGCCAGTCTCCGGTAGGCTCTGCGTACCCGCGAACAACAGTCACGGACATTGAGGTGCTGACTGCACGTCGTTTTGCCCTTTCCCAGAACTATCCCAACCCCTTCAATCCCACAACAACGATTGAGTTCAATCTTCCTAAAAATGCTCTTGTGACATTGAAAGTCTACAACACGCTCGGTCAGGAAGTGGCAACGTTGATTCACAACGAAGTAATGGATGAAGGGAATCAGGAGGTGGAGTTTGATGCGAGCACTCTCTCTTCGGGCGTGTACTATTATAAAATCGTTGCCGAGGATGTCGATGCTTCTTCAATCCTCTTCTCGAACACCAAGAAGATGCTCTTGATGAAATAAACCGCAGCGAGTTAATCCAAAAAGCCGATCTATTCTGTGGGGTCGGCTTTTTGTATTTCAAGCTGTTTTGGCGTACACCTCTGCGTTGATTTCATGAATTTTTTCCCGTATCTTACTCCCCACGCGTCATGGTACACCATGGAATTCCACTACCAACACACTGGACGAATAGTCAATGAGTCATCGTTCCGGTTTCATCACAATTCTTATCGCGGCATGCGTCTTGAGTTATTCCTGTTCTCAGCGGAAGAAAGAGGAACCTCCGATGCACGAGCAGAAGAACAACGTCTCGATCGACTCGAAGAACGATCTTCTCCCCTGGCTTGATTCCCTCGAGCGCCGGTACGAGCTCGCGTGCATCCAGATGGGAACTGCAAATTGGAACAGCTACTCAAAAGAAGCGCCGTACGATCTTGATGCGGCGAAAGCTGCGCTGGGGAAAATCTTTCTCGACTCCGCAGTGCGCGGTATGCTCGATGAATGGCTTCGGCGATCTCCCTCGCTCGCCGACAAACCCCTCGCTCGCCGCCTCGAGATGTGGCACCGCTGCTTCATCGGCGGCGCCATCTACGCCGATCCCGACATTGCGAAACGCGAAAACGCACTCCAGCAAATCATTACGAACTTTCAGCGCAAGCTCGACGACAAGCCGGTGACGCGTGCCGAGATCAGCAACCTGATTCGGCAGGAACGTCGGCAAGCCCGCCGGCAGAAGCTCTGGTCGGTGGAATCGCAGGTGTCGGCCGTTGCCGCCGAGAGTCTCATCGCGCTGGTCAAGCTCCGCAACGAAAAGGCAAGAGCCTTCGGCTTTCCCAACTACTACTCGCTGGTTCTTCATTTGCAGGCAATCGACGAACAGTGGCTTTTGAAAACTCTTGATTCCCTCGAGAAGCAAACGCACGAGGCATTTGCATCGTTCATTGCAACATCAAGCAGGAAGCTGCACGTGAGTGAAGTCGGGCCGTGGGATTTCGAGTATGCGTTACGCGAGGCAGTTTCTCTCCCCGACAAATATTTTCTATCCGATTCTGTCTTCGAGATTCTTCATCGCTTTCAGAAAGGAATTGGCTTCAACGTCGATTCGCTTTCCATCAAGGAAGTGGTAAAGGACATTCCCTACGGCGGGCTGAGTCTCGCTGTCAACATTCCGTCCGACTCACGATTCCTTGTCAATCCAACAAAAGGGAAAGGATTCTATGCGACGGCATTTCACGAGTACGGCCATTCGCTCAAGGCGGTTCATACGCATGTCGAGTATCCGATCTTGAAAGGATATGAGTGGATACCGGGCGCACAATGTGCCGCTTATGAGGAAGGCGTTGCCGAGATGCACGGCGAGTTCACGGACGATTCGCTGTGGCTTGCCACTTTCACCAACGCGAAACCAAAACAGATCGAGAAATACATGAAAGGGCGCGGACTGCCGACGCTCTATCGTTTGCGCCGGCTTCTGAAAGACTTCGCCATCGAGTATGCGATGTACAAGGATCCGAACCAAGATATGAGGAAGGTTGAGTACGAGATGTACGAGAGATACCTGCTGATCGATCTCCCCGATTCCGAACCACATCAGTTTGCAGCCTCGATCTGGTACACCAGTTATCCGTGCTATTACCAGAATTATATTCTCGCCGCGATGATCGCCACGCAGATCCAGGAGGCGCTCACAAACAAGTTCGGTGAGACGAAATCGACAAACCACGAGCTTGCGGACTTCATGATCAAGTATCTGTACGAAACCGGCGAGAAACTGGAGTGGATCGAGCGTATACGCAATGCGACCGGAAAGTCACTCGAGCCCGGCGCGTATCTACGCAAGCTCGGAATCGAGCGATCTCGATTGTTAACGAAAGAATAGTTCTTGGCCGATACCGACACAACACTGTTTCATCTGCCAAAAAAAATATTTCATGACACACTGCCTTGTACTCTGTATCATCCCGATCATCATGACCTTGTGAACACATGCGCAACACTCGGACGCAGTGCGCGATGCGAAAGCGATGTTGGAATACTTCAAGCCGGTGATGGAATATCTCACACAACAAAACGAAGGAAAGGACGTAGGTTGGAAATAACGCTATGAAAACTCTCTCATTCATTATTCTCTGCTTTGTTCTTTTCCCCGGTATTACATTCAGCCAGAAGAATAACATCGCGGAGTTTTACGCGCGCGTCGATTCCATCTGCGAGTTCCCTGCCGTCGACAAGGGGCTTGTCATCATGTGTCAGAAGAAATTGATGAAGCGCTACATTACATTTGTTGGAATGAAAGGAGACAGCGTTGCTCGCATCGTGGCGGTCACACTCAAGCCGATCACCGATGTGAATAAAAATATCTCGCTCGTTGTCGACTTTCAGGGAATTACCCCAACTCCCGGAAAGATTAGCACGTGGGGATACATTTTCGACCGCAACGGCGACGGTAAGGTCGACTACATGGCGCTTGTAGGCGGTGCGGCGCCATTCAAGCCGCTCGATTTCCCCGACGATTATCCCAAGAAAAGGGAGCCTCTGACGCACGACCAGATCGAGTACCTGGTGAGCCACGCCAAGACAATCTTCAATCAATGGGCGGATGACAACTATGACGACACGCTCGACGCCGTCATTCACATCAGTATGGATCCAGAGCGTGACTGGGTCGACCACAGGCTGTTAGTCCGCAGCAAAAGCTTTGACAAGAAGTTCGACGACGTGCGCGCCTTCTGGACAAATTTAGAGCAACAGCAGGTAGCAGTCGAGCACACGCCGACAAGCGTTTCCATCTACCCCGTGGGGAAGACGATCGATGAAGAGATTACGCAGAATACATTGGATGAGAAGACGAGAATTATGCAGCTCATCAACCAAGCGGTCAGGGAGTGCAAAATCAAACCCGGGCAGTTGATGCACTGATTTCGTCGTAATAATCTTCTACTCTTCATCTGAACAGCGAGATACTGGCTGCTGCCGTGAAGAGCCACACGAGATTTCCTTCACCATAACGCACCGGCACTTCAATGTCCACACACGCGAGGCTTCCTTTCTTCATCTCGATTTGCGCATTGCGTGAGCCGGTTACCAGTAGTGAGATGAACGTGCCGAGGTGCGGCTCGTGACCGACGAGAAGCACTCGCTCCTTCCCAAGTGCATTCAGTTGTTGAACGGTCTGTCGGTGGTCGGATGAAGGCGTGAGATGTTCGGTCATCGAGATCGTAGCAACGCCGAGCAATTGTCGCACAATCTCGGCCGTTTGTTGCGCGCGGAGTAGCGGACTTGTAAGGATGATGTCCGGTTGGAGTGCAAGCGATTGGAGCAGATTTCCCTGTGCACGCGCCTGTTCCTCTCCGTGTGGAGACAGCGGTCGTAACGCGTCTCCGTCCAACGCTGTATCGAGTGCATCGCCATGCCGGAGAAGTAACAGGAGCATGATAGACAGAATTTAGAGGATTTCTTTGATGCGCTCAGCCGGACGTGCGAGGATGGCTTTCGATCCTTTCTCCACAATCGGCCGCTGGATGAGATCGGGATGCTTGACCATCAGATCAATGAGATCGTCGTCTGAAAGATCCTTCTCCGCGAGATTCAACTCTTGATAGATTGGATCTTTCGTCCGGAGAAGCTCGCGGGCGGAGATGCCCATTTTTTTCAGAAGCTCTTTCAGCTTCGTCTTGGGGATCGGATCGATGTAATAATCCACCGATTCGAAATCGACGCCGGACTCCTTCAGCGTCGTGTAGACAGTTCTGCATGTCGTACAGGTCGGCTTTTGGTAGATCGTCAGTTTCGCCATGAAGAATTGTCGTCCTTTCAGTATTGGTAACGAATACCTGCGCTCATCGGAAAAAGCTGTCTCGTCGGATCCATCACGCCAAGAAGCGATCTGCCCTGGACGAAGAATGCAACTGTCTCATTGATCGGGATATTGAAACCAACTCCGGCGGTCCACGCGAATCCGTTTTTCGTTACTCCACCAATAGTGGAACTCGATACTCCGGCAACAGTGATGTCGCCTTGCGATACGTGCATGTAGCCCAAGCCGACGATAAAGTAGGGCTGGATCGTCCTGCTGATGGACAAGAACGTTCCGCGAAAATTCATCATGATCGTAAGGATTGAAGTCGGACCGGATGCTACCGCATCGGTGGCTCCCGGAATTGCGTTCAGGAGTTTTGCCTTGTTCAGCGCGAAGCGATGATAGTCGATTGAGAAAAAAACTGCGCTTGTGCCAAGTTTTCCCTGTGGGAGTGAGTAGCCGTAACCAAGCCCGGCATTCCAGCCATTCTTCCAATACTCTTTGGAATCATTTGGCAGATATGGAATCGAAATGCCTGCCCCGAGAGAGACCTCCGTCGTGTTGTCTTGTAAAGTCTGAGAAATGCTTGTGACGACTATGACGAGACAACAACAGGAAATCCACAACGCGTATTTCATGGGTTGCTCCTTCTGAATGCTTGACAATTCGTGACGATGAATTTCTGTTGGCCGACTTGATGAGACATTCACGCAGAGGCGTAGAAAGTATACAAAGATTTCGGTTGTTTTTCAAGGCAAGCGCGGCTTGACAAAAACCATCTCTTCCCGTTCGATGACAACCGCTCCTTCTTTTAACCCCTTGGGCTTGCGGACATACTTCCGCTCGCAGTATGCAACAGGCACCGTGCCTGCCTTGCGCATCTTGCTGTAGTATGCCGCGATGCTTGCGGCCTGACGGATCGCTTCCTTCGGCGGCGGCACGCTGCCTGCGACCTTGAGCACCGTGTGCGAGCCGCCCGCACCACGAACATGGAACCATAGATCGTTCGGCTTTGCATATTTCATCGTGAGAAGATCGTTATTGGCGCTGTTCTTTCCGACCCACACTTCGAGGCCGCCGGCAACAATGAATATGCGAAATGGCGGCGGCGGTTCGTTCGTTTTCTTGGTCATGAGCTTCATGCGAATGAGTTCGTCGCGGTGTGTTGTGGTGAATTCCTTAACATCGTTGCGTGTCTCTGTCCGTTCGAGTTCTTGTACTAATCCTTCGAGGCGATTGACCTGTTTGGTGCGTTCTGCGAGCCGTTCTTCCGATTCCTTCCGTGCAATTCGTGTTTTCTTTGCCTTCTCGAAGTACCGCTCGGCATTTTTGGCGGGAAGAAGATGCGGCTCCAGTGCAATGGTAACGTATCCATTCCCCGAGAAAAAATCGTCGACTGTGATCTCCTTCATTCCCTTCGAGAGGACGTGAATATTAGCCATGATAAGCTGCCCGAAGCGAGCATACTCTTCTGCGGGGGTTGCTTTCTCAAGCTGCTCGTGTGTGGCGTTGAGAGACCGGGAGGCTCGAGTCAGTATATCCTGAAGTTTTCCGAGGAGACGACTTTTTTCTTCTTCCGCCCCTTCGATACGGAATGATCGTGCGACGAAGACCGCAGCAGCATCGTTCACTTGCTTGAATTCCTCGACGGTATAATCCGATGAGAAATGCTGCAACGGAATGAGAGAAAGAAATACGGGCTGTCGGTCCTTGAAGTATACCCTGGGCTTTGGTAATCCGATATCGTGAACGATGCGCTTCACTTCATCCTGAATTTTTTCCATATCGATATCGGCAAGAGTCTCCACCGTCAGTTTCTCATCCATACCGATGGTGAACAGAATCTCCCGCGCATATACCGTTCCGAGAACAGGAACCGTCTGCTTGAGCGCTGCAAGCGCTTGTTGTGTTGAATCGCGTCTCATCATTTGTCTGAAGGTGCTCCGATCGTCAAGCACCCGCTCTGTGAATCTTTCCTCGCCGGAAGGCAGTGTCGTCCCAAGCAGTTCACCTTTGCGTTTGAAGCTGTCACGGATATTCTTCTCACGATCGATGAGCAGAATATTGCTTGCCGCAGTATTATAGAGCTGGAAGAGGAGGGTTGAACCTCCTTCGAGTTCAAACGCAACGACCCGGTCATGGGATTGAACTACCACACGGTCTACTTTTGTTCCGATACTCTCGTGAAAGAGATCTACGACATTTTTCCGTGCCCGAGAGGTACGTTGCCGGAAATACATATAATTAAAAGCTGGATTGACCGATACGGCAAGTGAAGAACTTTCCTCGCCGGCAACATCAACAGCAATGATCAGTTCGTTTTTCTGCTGGGAATATGATTGGGCGACAATCGCTCCGCGAAGCACGATATCAAGTTCTTGCGCGAGCGCTTTCAGCGTGAAGTAATGCGTTATCATCCGTGTCCATTGTGAATAATAGCACAATTATCCACAGGTAATCGTTCTATCCTCATTTGACCTCATTTGAATAGAGAGGAAACCTGTGTTTTGACCTGCGGTGTGTGGATAAGTCGTTAATAACATGTCCAAAGGTTTCGCTTGACCTGCGTTCGTTTATTTTGTACCTTAATATAGATTTTTTCTGCTAAAACCGCCAAGAATCAATGATTTCCAGTATGACAGGATATGGGCGCGGTGAAGTGAGTGAAGACCACACCACCGTGGCTGCAGAAGTACGAACGGTGAACAGCCGTTACCTGGAAGTGTCGACACGCCTGCCGCGAACGATTGCGCTGCGCGAGAACGACGTGAAGGAACTCGTTCGGACAAAGTTCGCACGCGGTAAGATCAACATCGCGATCACGATTGAGCATGAGAACACGAATGAGATCCCGTTGAAGATTAATGCTTCGGCAGCGAAAGCATACCACAAACTCCTGGAGACGCTTCGGAAGGAAGTGAACATTGACGAAAAAATCACGCTCGATCACTTGCTAAAGTTTCCGGAAGTATTGGAGATCGATGAGTTCGAGTCGGGCGACGAGCGGGAATGGTCGTTGGTGCACCGTACGCTTGTGAAGGCGCTGGATGAGACCGCCGGTATGCGGCGCCGTGAAGGCAGCGAATTGATGAAGGACCTTGTCGAACGAGTCAACGTTATCAGCACAACGATCGATGGGATCGAGTTGATGGCCAAGGAACGTATCCCACAGGAACGCACACGATTGGAAGAACGATTGCTGGAACTCCTTGCCGACAAGTCTATCATCGATCAGCACCGGTTGGAGCTGGAGCTTGCACTGTATGCCGACAAGTTGGATGTAACTGAGGAGTGCGTCCGCTTCCGCAGCCACAACAAGTTCTTTCTTGAAGCATTGAAGAATGAAGAAGCGGCAGGCCGTAAGCTCAATTTCCTCGTGCAGGAAATGAACCGAGAGGCCAACACTATTGGCGCGAAGGCGAATAGTGCAGGCATCGCTCACTTGGTTGTCGGCATCAAAGAAGAACTCGAAAAGATTCGCGAGCAATTACAGAATATCGAATAGGGTTTCTTTACACAGTCATCTATCGCAAAGGAATACACAATGGCAGTAAAACCACTGAATCTTGATGAGTTAACCGGCAAGGCCGAGAACATCTACGAGGTGATCGTCATCCTGCTGAAACGCGCTCGCCAGATCAACGAGGAGATGAAGATCGAGTTTAACCAGCGTATCGAGATGCTTCAATCGAGAATCTTCGAGCCTGAAGAGGAAACCGACCAGCCGCAGACGAACCCGGATCAGATCCTTGTCGCGCAGGAATTTGAGAAGCGTCCGAAGCCGACAGAGACCGCCGTCCACGAGTTGATGGAAGGAACGCTCGCTTACAGGTACAAGGAAGAAGATACGCAGCCTGCGCCGACTGCGCCCTGACGGAATCTTTTCTCCCTCATGACCCATGCTTAAAAATAAGCACATACTGCTCGGGGTCACAGGAGGCATTGCGGCATACAAGACCCCTCTGCTTGTGCGAGAGTGCACGAAGCGAGGAGCCTCTGTCCGCGTCGTCATGACGGATGCGGCGAAAGAGTTCGTCGCGCCGCTCACACTTTCCACACTCTCCGGTCACCGGGTCATCGTCGGGACGTTTCCCGATCAGGCCTCCAGCACGATCGACGCAGGAACGTGGCACATCGAGCTGGGCCAGTGGGCCCACGCGATGCTCATCGCCCCGGCAACGGCCAACGTACTCGCAAAGCTTGCCCACGGATATGCCGATAACGCAGTAACAACACTCGCACTCGCCGTGCGGTGTCGCATCATTCTCGCTCCTGCGATGGATGTCGACATGTGGCATCATCAGGCAACGCAGGATAATGTTGCGAAACTCAAAGAGATGGGGTACACCGTCTTGCCGCCGCAAGAAGGTGAGCTTGCGAGTGGGCTGGTCGGCCCCGGTAGACTTCCGGAAATTGAAACGCTCGTTCTCTCTCTCGAAGAAATCCTCCACAAGGCGGATCAAGACCTGAAAGGAAAAAAAATCCTAGTCACTGCAGGTCCAACTGTTGAAGCAATCGACCCGGTTCGGTTTATCGGTAACTGGTCGTCCGGCAAGATGGGTTTCGCTGTTGCCAATGCCGCTGCACAGCGTGGCGCCGATGTCACGCTTATCACTGGTCGCGTCTCTCTCCAGACACCGCGGAATGTCAAGCGCCTCGACGTTGAATCCGCAGAACAGATGCGTCATGCAGTCATCAAACATGCCAAAGGTGTCGATGCGATCATCATGGCAGCGGCTGTTGCAGATTATACGCCGACTCGCATCTCTCCTACCAAGATCAAAAAAGAAGGACGTAACGGCAGCACGTTCTCGTTAGAATTAAAGAAAACCAAAGATATTCTCAAGCAGATCGGAGAACAGAAAAACGGCGCCGTTGTCGTTGGATTTGCTCTCGAGACTGACAACGGACTCCGAAACGCACAACGGAAGCTGCGCGAGAAAAAGCTCGATCTTATCGTTCTCAATAACCCACTCGAACAGGGAGCGGGCTTCAATACGGACACGAACATCGCGACGCTCATCCCAAAGCGTGGAAAGATTGTGAAGCTGAAGAAGCTCTCGAAATTTGATGTGGCACATCAAATATTAGACCGGGTGTCGAAGATGGTTTAACAACGCAGTATATTTCGAGGCGTCGAGTTCTACTAACATCACCAAATTCACAACCAAGTTTATACACAAATCGTCATTCGCATGTCAGACGAACTGCACGACTTTCTCACGAATGCACGCCGCTACTTCGCGCAGCAGCATGATTTGTTTGGAAACATCATTTATAGCGACGACGACGTGAAACGGAAGAAAAAAGTGTCCGCAAAGGATATGGTGGAAGCCGCGAAAGGGCCGATCTATCCCGACGAACCGTGGGCACAATCCACGACCGTGCAAGAACTCTACGAGCAGATTCACGAATGTGTAAAGTGCCCGCTTGGCAACACACGGACGACCTTTGTCTACGGCACAGGCAATGCGAAGTCGAAAGTTATGTTCATCGGTGAAGCGCCCGGCGCTGATGAAGACGCGCAGGGCGAGCCATTCGTCGGTCGCGCCGGACAACTTTTGAACAAAATCATTGAAGCTGTCGATATGAAGCGAGAGGATGTGTACATTTGCAACATCATCAAGTGCCGTCCGCCGAACAACCGTGCACCGCTGCCGTTGGAAGTTGAAACCTGTACACCGTATCTCCTAAAACAGATTGAACTCATCAAGCCGGCGTTTATCATTTTACTTGGACGAACGGCAGCACAGTGGCTCCTCCACACAAATGACAGCCTTGGCGCCTTGCGTGGTAAAGCCCACAACTACAACGGCATCAAGGTGATCGTGACATATCACCCGGCTGCTCTTCTCCGCAATCCCGACTGGAAGAGGCCAACGTGGGAGGATATGAAGATGTTCAAGAAACTGTATGATGAAGAAGTAAAAGCATAAGTTTACCACCATCTCACATGGCAAAGACAACGAACTCACCGAATATTATTGCTTTGAGCGAGCATACAGCAGGCCGCATTCCGCCACAAGCAATCGATGTCGAGAAGGCTGTGCTCGGCGCTGTCCTGATCGACAAAGAGGCCGTCCCCAAGGTGTTAGAGCTTCTCGACTCAAACAGCTTCTACAATCCGACGCACCAGAAGATTTTCCAGGCGATGATTGCGCTCTTCGAGAAGAACGAACCTATCGACGCGATTACAGTCATCGATGAGCTCCGTCGACGCGGCGAAATAAATCCTACGGAAGATCCGGCATACATCACCGAACTCACCATGCATGTAAGCACGGCGGCCAACGTTGAGTATCATGCGCGCATTGTACTTGAAAAAGCGTTGATGAGAAGTCTCATCACATCAGCTTCCGGCATCGCTGCCCGTGCGTACGGAGATGCGGAAGATGCACTGGAGCTGCTTGACGAAGCCGAGTCTGCAATTTTCAAGATTTCCGATCGAAGGCTCAAAAAATCGTTCACACCGATCAATCAGGCACTCCACCAGACGTTCGAGATGTTGCAGGAAATCCACGGTAAACACGGCGGCATCACCGGAGTCCCAAGCGGATTTCCGAACCTTGATGAGATGACTGGTGGATTTCAGAAGTCCGACCTTATTATTATCGCCGGTAGACCAAGCCAGGGAAAGACTGCCCTTGCGTTGTCCATTGCCCGCAACGCTGCTCTCGACCGCGAGAAACGAACCGGCATTGGCATCTTCAGTCTTGAAATGTCCGAGCAGCAGCTCATTATCCGCATGCTCTCCTCGGTTGCAAAGGTGAATGCTCATGCACTTCGTACCGGCAGACTTCACGAAGATAGTTGGAAGAACCTGAGCAGGAACGTTGGAAGGCTTGCCGAAGCAAAAATCTTCATTGACGATACACCGTCGCTCGGTATCCTCGAGCTTCGTGCGAAAGCGCGGCGGCTGAAGGCTGAGCACGAAATTGGCCTCGTCGTCGTCGACTATCTCCAGCTTGTTCAAGGTCCGAAGAATGCCGAGTCGCGCGAGCGCGAAATTTCTATGATCTCCCGTTCGCTCAAGGCATTGGCCAAAGAATTGAACATCCCCGTGATGGCGCTTTCGCAGTTGAACCGCGCAGTCGAGTCGCGTACCGATCGACGACCTATGCTTGCCGATCTTCGTGAATCAGGAGCCATCGAACAGGATGCCGACGTCGTGCTTTTCGTCCACCGGCCGGAAACATACGGAATGGATACTATCAAAGACGATGAGCTTGGGACGATTCCCTCAGAAGGCATCGCCGAGATTATTATCGGCAAGCAGCGTAACGGTCCGGTTGGCATCGCTCGTTTGCAGTTTCACAAGGAGTACGCGGGCTTCGAACGACTTGCACCGTTTGACTTCGCTGCACTTGCTCCTCCTCCCACGGTTGAAGGCGAGGCTCCATTCTGATCGTGCGCTACTTCCGTTTCACTGCATTTCTCTTCGCAGCGATTCTTCTCGACCTGGTTTCCACAGTTTCTCAGCAGGACGATACGCTTCTCTGTAACCGTGTTTTTTCATTTGCCTTCGAGCACAAGCTCATTGAGAAGCCGATGGGTGATGTGATTGTCGCTGTCGGAAAGCAATTCCTCGGGAAGCCATACGAAGCGAACACACTCGACCGATCCGACAGCGAGCAGCTTGTCATCAATCTCCACAGCTTTGATTGCGTCACGTTTGTCGAAAATGTTCTTGCTCTTGCGCGCAATATTAAGAGCAACAGACTCTCGCTTGATGCATACACCGGCGAGCTTCGGAAGATACGGTACCGTGGAGGGAAGATCGATGGCTATGCGAGCAGGCTTCACTATTTCAGTGAATGGATGCGCGATAACGAGAAGAAGGAGATTCTCAGAGACATCACGAAAGAGCTTGGCGGTGTTCTGTACCGAAAGCATATCAATTTCATGACTACGCATCGAGCTTCTTACCCAAAGCTTCAGAACGACTCCGCTTACAATCTTGTGAAACAGATCGAGTCGGACCTCGCCACGCATTCGATCTTTTTCATTCCTAAATCCAAAATCCAAACTCATGAGTTCTACAAGGAAGTGCAACACTCCAGGAGAGAATTTGTTATTCTTGGAGTATGGCACCTATACCACAGTATCATCAACTGTCTCTTGATGAAAGAGATCATATTGCCGTCTATCGGGCTCAGGGGTTGTCG
>JACOSY010000028.1 GCA_016178595.1 Ignavibacteria bacterium | reverse complement strand
GACAACCCCTGAGCCCGATAGACGGCAATATGATCTCTTTCATCAAGAGACAGTTGATGATACTGTGGTATAGGTGCCATACTCCAAGAATAACAAATTCTCTCCTGGAGTGTTGCACTTCCTTGTAGAACTCATGAAATCGAAATTGCTGAATGATCCTAAGAATTATTTGCAAGAACGACGCAATCAAGGAGGAGATGCAATGGGCAATATGGGAAGAATTACTTCTCTGAAAGACCTTCCGCCCGATAGAGTAATTATTGATCTCATGAAGCAGGCAAAAAAGTTGAACGATGATGGAATAAAACTTCCGCCAAAACCAAAAAAGCCAAAGACAGAACTCGTCGTGCCGGACTACTTCGTGGCAGCTCTTCGCAAGAACAAAAAGGCACTCGTGACCTTCGAGAGCTTCAGCTACTCCCACAAGAAGGAGTACCTCGAGTGGATTACGGAAGCGAAGACGGAGGAGACCCGCAACAGCCGTCTCGCAACTGCCGTCGAGTGGATGGCGGAAGGGAAATCGAGGAATTGGAAGTATATGAGGAAGTGAACTGTGGAATCGTTGTTCGAGAGCTGAACGCTCGACAACATAGTCATTCCGACATGCTTCCAGTCGGAATCCATGTATGGCATGACAACAGAAACAATTTGCATTCTTCCCCCCATCTCCGTATCTTTTGGTGAACTCCGTTAGGGGTGTCCCGGAGAATAACAGCCGGGACTGAGATTACACCCTAGGAACCTGATCTGGATTATGCCAGCGTAGGGAAACGGAAAACGCGTTTCGATACATGCCGTTTTTCTTTTCTCCCATTCGCCGGGAGATCGGGAAAACGGCATTTGTGTTTTCTGTACCCTCACCCCGTTTCGCTTTCGAAATGAAGCGAAACACCTCTCTCCAATGGGAGAGGGGTCACGGGGTGAGGGTCAAAGAATAATTTAAGGACAAACTACCATGCGTATTCCGATTATACTATTATGTACGTTTCTCTTTGCCCTCTCCGCCATCGCACAAGATGCCACATCGACTGTGCAAGATACCAGCACCTATTACCTATCACCTGTTATCATAAATCCAACGCAGGCGAAAGAACGAGAGACGCCCGCAACATTTTCCAACATGAATCGAGAACAACTTGCGGAGCGCTACTCGGTGCAGGATGTGCCCGTGTTGCTCTCGGAGCTTCCCTCGATGACATTCTACTCCGAGAACGGAAACGGCATCGGCTACAACTACATCAACCTGCGCGGCTTCGATCAACGGCGACTCTCGGTGATGGTCAATGGCATTCCTCAGAACGATCCCGAAGATCATAACGTCTACTGGATCGATTTCCCGGATCTCCTTGCGAGCACCGGAACGGTTCAGGTTCAGCGCGGTGCGGGAAGCGCGTTCTACGGTCCACCTGCGATCGGCGGATCGATCAATCTCGTGACGAATCCATTCACTCAGCGGCCGGGCGTGACACTCGAATCGATGTTCGGCCTCCAGGAGTTCGGCGATAGCTCACGCTCGCTTCCTCTCAATACAAAAAAATTCGACGTGACAATCAACTCGGGTCTCATCGAGAAACAGTACATGCTGTACGGTCGATTGGGAAAAATTCTGAGCGACGGATACCGGCAGAACTCGTGGGTGGAATTGAACTCATATTTCCTCGGCGCTGCCCGCTTCGACCAGAATACAACGACGCGCTTTCACTTCTTCGGTGGACCACTGACGGACGGGCTTGCGTACTTCGGTCTTCCGAAGTTCGCGAAGGACGATAAGAAACTCCGCCGCCAGAACTTAGTCGATTGGGGACTTGATTCGACGGGCCAGGGATTTAGCTACGCGATACCTCGCCGGCCCCAGGAAACTGAAAGCTTCTCGCAGCCTCACTACGAGTTGATGAATGAATGGCGTGTTTCCCCAACGCTCACGCTTCACAACACTCTCTTCTACTACACCGGCGATGGCTATTTCGATTACGATGCTTCATGGGCTGACACGTCAATGTTACGGCTCGGAACTGCGTATGGAATTCCAACGACACAGAATCCAACCAATGCACTTGTTCGTGCATTCGTCGGTAACAAACAATGGGGCTGGCTGCCGCGAGTCGAAGTCGATCACGGTAATGGAACGATGACATTCGGCGCAGAACTACGCATTCATCGCTCGACACATTGGGGAAGGATTCAATTCGCGGAAGGATTGCCCTCGGGCTTCGATCCCGATTATCACTTCTATGGATATAATGGCGAGAAGGATATCCTTTCGCTCTTCGTGCATGAACTCTTCCGGCCGCAGAAGAACCTAACGATCCTCGCCGACATTCAGTTCGTATACAACCGCTACGGCATTGCGAACGAAAAATATCTGGGAAACACCTTCAGCTTTCCCTACGACTTTGTGAACCCTCGCGCAGGCATCAATTATAACATGACCGATGAATGGAATACGTATCTCTCCGTCGGTTATACGTCGAGGGAGCCGCAATTGCGAAATTTGTATGCCGCTGAAGATTCGTACTTCGGTGCAACGCCGCAATTCCAAGCCGACACGGCTACGGGTATCGTGCGATTTGATTTCAATAAGCCCCTTGCCAAGCCTGAGCGGCTGCTCGACGTTGAGTTGGGCGCGGGCTTTCGCAATGCCAATGCGCAGCTCACCGCAAACGTCTACTGGATGGAATTCACCGACGAGCTGGTAAAAAATGGCCAGCTCGATATTTTCGGCCAGCCGGTAACGGGCAATGCAGAGCGCACGCGACACCTCGGCGTCGAGCTTGATGGCAGCGCAACTCTGAGCAGCACATTTCAACTCAGTGGAAATGTCTCGCTCTCTCGCAATCGACTCATCCGCTACAGTCTGATCGACGACAGTGGTACGCGGGTCAGCTTTGATGACAACCCGATTGCCGGTTTTCCGGACGTGCTCGGCAACGTGCGCCTGACATACAAAACCGAAAGCGTAACGTCATCGATAGTTACAAAATACGTCGGCGAGTTCTCTACCGACAATTCCAACAATGAAACGCGCAAGAATGACGCTTATACAGTCGTGAATACTGAGTTTCTCTATCGTCTCCCTCGTGTTCTCGGATCGCAGTTCACGTTGCGAGGTGAAATCCGGAATATCTTCAACAATCTTTACTTCCAGAACGGCGAAGGCGACGCCTTCTTCCCTGCGGCAGAGCGGAATTACATTTGCGGCATCACAGCGAACCTATAACCGGAGCGCTCATCGAAAATGCCATGAAAGTACTCATCATCGCGAACGGACAACTTCCCTCCCGTCAGCTTGTTCGCTCGCTGGCATCGTCTGCCAATCTTATCGTTTGCGCCGATGGCGGCGCGAACCTTGCCCGCCAGTATGGCATCCGACCCGACATCATCCTCGGCGATCTCGATTCGATTTCGCCGTCGACGAAGCTCATCTACAAGAGAATTCCACTCCTCCATATTGCCGATCAAGAGAGCACCGATCTGGAAAAGGCAATCCGTTACTGCATCGAGCGGAAGTGCACATCGATCGACATCATCGGCGCCCTCGGAAACCGCATCGACCACACGACCGGGGCGCTCGGCATCTTGAAGAAATTTTCCGGCAAGGCACTCATCACACTCATCGACTCTGTCGGAAAACTCACGCTTGTCAAACGACGGATCCGGCTGCAGACGAAGATCGGACAGCGGCTTTCACTCATTCCCGTCGAGAAAACCACCGGCATCACGACAAAGAATCTCAAGTACCCGTTAGCGAACGACACGCTCGAGCTTGGTGTTCGTGAAGGAATCAGCAACGAAGCGCTGGCAACAAGCGTCACCATCACAGTCCGGCGCGGCACTCTACTGGTCTATCAGTTTCATGATCGGTAGCAAATTTCCATCCGCATGAGGGTGCAATGATCCACCTGGCGTTCACTGACACCATCATCATCGCGCTCTATTTCGGCGCCGTGCTGTTCGTCGGATTCCGTGCGGGACGGAAGACACAATCCTCGGCAGAAGATTTTCTTCTTGCAGGCCGGTCGCTGACGCTTCCCATCTTCGTGATGACGCTCGTCTCAACATGGTACGGAGGGATCCTTGGTGTCGGAGAGTTTTCGTACCGTTACGGGATTTCCAATTGGATCGTGCAAGGTGTGCCGTACTATATTTTTGCGGCGGTGTTCGCATTTCTGCTTGCAAAAAAAATTCGCGCAACCAATCTTTACAGTATTCCCGACAAGCTCGCGCAATCGTACGACAAGAAGACCGCGCTCCTCGGGTCTTTTCTGACATTTATCTTGATGACACCGGCGCCGTACATCCTGATGTTGAGTGTTTTCCTGCAAATGTTGTTCGGATGGAGTTTATTTGTGAGCTTGATCGTTACGGCAATCGTTGCCGTTTCCTATCTCTACGTGGGAGGATTCCGTTCGGATGTCGAAACGGACGTGTTGGAATTCGTGCTGATGTTTGCAGGGTTTGCCGTCATCATTCCCTTTTGTTTCAATCGGTTTGGAGGATCGGATTTTCTCAATCAACATCTTCCGCCGCTTCATCTGACATGGCACGGAGGAAATTCCATCCAGTACATCCTGGTGTGGTTCTTCATCGCGCTCTGGACACTCGTCGATCCGGCGTTTCACCAGCGCTGTTATGCCGCAAAAGACGGGCGCATCGCACAGCACGGTATCCTTATTTCTATTTTTTTTTGGTTTCTATTTGATTTCATGACGGCAACTGCAGGACTGTACGCACGCGCGGCGCTTCCCGATCTCCAACAGCCGATCATGGCATATCCAATGCTCGCTGAAGCTGTTTTGCCTCCGATTGCGAAAGGATTATTCTACGTGGGAATGCTCGCAACAATCATGTCGACGTTGAATACGCTGGCGTTTGTGTCTGCACAGACGTTGGGCAGAGATATTGTGATGAGGTTGGGGGTTCTGGGTTCGAGGATTGGAACGAGATTCGAGGTTCGAGGTTCGGGGTTTGAGTGGAAAAGCTCTCTCTCAAACCTCCAACCCCAAACCCCAAACCGGCTTCATTCATCCGTCCTGCTCACTCAAGTCGGATTAATCGTTTCATTCGGTGTCTCAGTCGCTCTCGCGCTGCTCATTCCCAGCGTCATCCAGCTCTGGTACACGATCGGCACAATCATTATTCCCGGATTGCTGGTTCCGCTCATTGCGAGCTATTTCGATGGAATCAAGATACCTCCACGGTACGCATTCCTCTCGATGCTGTTAGGATGGCTCACCTCGCTTGCATGGATGGTGTCGCGATACACAATCCTCCATTCGGATTCATATCCTCTTGGCATCGAGCCGATGTACCCGGGGCTTTTCGTGAGTCTGCTGTTCTGGGGAATTGGGCGTTCAGCGTTGAGAGAAGGAAAATGAAAACGGCGCACACCATCGAGGCCGCGCGCCGAGATTGTTCCTTGAAAGAAAAATTTAGTTCTTCTTCGACTCTTTCTCCTTCGCTTGCTTCGCCTGCTCGGCGGCTGTCCACGGCGGAACGATCTGGTTCATCCGCGCGTAGGCAATCGATTGGCCGAGATGCTCGTGCATGTGCACCGCGATATTCATAATGATGCCCAGAACGGTTGTCTCCTGACCAAAAAACTTCGCCGGCTTGGTTAAGTCTGCCTCCTGCGTATCATCGACGACTTTCCGGACGTGCACAAAGGATTTCTTGAGGAATTCGATGACTTGCCCCTTCTCGGTGATCTTCTTTTCCGCATCACGATCTATTCCTTCCGGCGCTTTGACTCCCATGAAGGTGGGTAGGAGATAGTTTGCTCCGGCGATGTGCATGTAGACTTCGCTCACCGAGCGGACACCTTCCATCGGCCGCCATGTATATTTCTCTGCAGGCATTGCGTCGGCAAGATCGACGATCTTCTTCTCGACATCGTTCAGTTGCGAGAAGAATGCGGTTTTAAAGCTCGCTCCAGCTGTGGCAATTGTGCTCGTCGTATCTTGCGCCAGCGCAGACTGGAAGGAACAAAGAATGAAAAACAAAAGCATATGTTGAAGCTTTCGCATAGTGGAACTCCTTATGATGTGATCATGTTGTGGCACTGAAACTGACCTGAAAATTTACATAGAGAATTTATCTTCACACTCCAACAATCTTCGATAACGCTTCTGAATGTACGAATTTTCATGATCATGACGAAACGGCAATGAAAGGGGTGAGATGAAGAGCGCAAAAGCCTTATCTCAATCCTTGCAGCTTATCATGGTCGTGTGCACTATCCCCTTTCCTCGAATCTCCCCAGAGCCAAATGAGCGGCAAGATCATCGTTAGACCGATGACCGTGACCAGAACGGCTGCCGCAAGGAATACCCGCGCTTCGAAGTATTGCGGTCCCATGATCATCACGACCAAGAGAGGCATCGACATGACGGCAAGGGCGTTCGTGATCGCAATGCCGCGCGCCCATGCCTGGCCTGCACGGACGCCGATTGAGCTATAAAGTGTGCTGATGCCGAAAGGGATAAGGAGAATGCCTACCACGATATGGTTCAGAAGAAATGCCGGCGAAACCTGCTCAAGCACCCGCGCAGTCAACTCATAGGCAAGCCACTTGTTGATGAGCGGAGTTGCGAAGAGATGAATGAATGCGAGAACGATCAGCAGGATGCCGTCGACGAGCAATATTTTTGAAACGATGTATCGTTTATTCATCTATTTCGACTTCGACGGCAATATGGCGTCGTACACGTTCGGGTCAGTCGGCTTCGTCTTGCCACCACCAACCAAACTCGACGCGGTCGCACCGACGTTCCGGAACTCACCAATGCCCGCACCGCCATGATCGTCCTGTGCACCGATCAGCACTGCGTATCGCCAGACTGGCCGCGGTTTTCCTATCAGACTCACAGGAAGCGAGAACTCCACGGTCTTCGTCTGTGTGCTGCCGAGTGGATTCGCCTCATCTCCGGGCACGGGAATGTACTCGGCGAGTATGTTCCCCTGGGCATCGTCTATCTCAATACCACCGCCGACATAGATGATGTTTTCGAATGCGAAATCTTTCTTGAACGCGTAGTGTGCATTCATCCCAACCTTCGTCTGTCCGGAACCGGATCTCTTGTCTTTATCGATGGCGATGGCGGCATACGTCAACTGGAAACCGTATTCGGGATGCCATTCCGGATCCGATAGCGTATCGAACACGAGCGTGAAGTAGACGTTCTTCTCATCGGCGGAAACAGTGAAGTGTGTAATATCGAGACTGCCGGGTTTTAGTAACGAAATTTTCGGATACGTGTACGAGCCTGTTCCTTTATCATCTCCAACAGGATCACCGACACTATACAGGAGTGTTGCCGATGAAGCCGGCTGTTTGATCTCATCATTCTTAAGCAGTGGATGATCGGGACCCTTGAGCGACTTGAGATCGGGCCGGACGACAGGTGTTGCGAGTTGAACGCCCGCAAGCACCGAAGCATCGATTCTGCCTATCACTGTTTCTGTGGGATTTTTTTTCTCGCCTTGACCATGCTGCTGCACGATGCCATTCTTATCGAGAAGCAGCGTTATTTGAGAATTCGGAGCAAGCGTCGTCTTTCCGGAAGAGATCCGCTGTGTTACGGATTCCGGCGAACTCGTGCATTCGACGCCAATCTCTTTTCCATTCTTCGGAGAAGACATATTGACAACGAGCGAATCGCCCGCACGACGGTACTGCACTTGGACAGTGGTCGATCCGACCGGCACATTGAAATCGGCAAATCGGATCATGGATGGAACTCTCGGATCAAGCGACAGCGTGGAACCCATTCCGCTCACCTTCGCTCCTAAGTATGATTGATAGATCGAGCGGATGAACTCCGCCAGGCTCGAAGCCTGCGAGTAAGCGCCGGAGAGCTGCGGCTCCGTTCCGCCCGTCCGCGGTGCCGCGTCAATCAACTCGGATAATGTACCGACCGCTCCGCGATCGAGCATTTGACGAGCCATGTTGAGTGTCACTTGAAATGCAAGATCGCTCATCCCGCCGGTAGTCGCTTGATCGATCCATTCACCCGCAAGCCATGTCCACACAACGCCGTTATGGTATGCGGCATCCTGTACATAGAACGGCATGTCATGATGATACGGATGAAAGTTGTCGTCATCTTGTGATAGTGACGCTGTTCCATGAGAGTACACGAGCTGTTCGGTAACCGTCTTCAAAACCTGCGCCCTGATCGTTCGATCCTGAATCAAATCGAACGTGAAGAGCTGGTTGGGTCTGAGCTGCCGATCGGGAGTGCCGTCGACATTGAGATGATCGTACACGAGATGCGATTGGGGATCGATAAAATATTTTTGGAAATTCTTCATCACCTTTTCGGCAAGCTTCGACCACCGATCTATCGATGCGTTCTCGCTTCCCTTTGCATTCACGAAGTCGGCAAGCGATGTTGCGGCACGAAGCTGCTTGTACCACAACGCCTGGACATCGTTGGCACGATTTCCCCGCGGGCTCCAGGGTCCGTTTGGACCAACAGCATCCATCCATGTCTCAGCATCACCGTGTGTCAAAAAGCCGAGTGTATCGGTGTGGTACTTGATCGTTCCTTCAACGGCGCGTTTCACGACCGGATACATCTCGTGAGCAAAAGCCGTATCGCCTGAATAATCCAGATACTCTTGCAGGGCGATGGTAAACCTTGGCGTTCCATCGGCGGTGTTGTACGAGATAGCATTCGTCGTGACTTGATTCGGGATGCGTCCGTAGCTCGTGCTCGTGGCATCCGTATCCTGCCATGAAACAAACGTGCGGAGGATCGTCTTCGCATCGGCGAAGTTGCCGGTCACCAGTGTTGCGCCGGGAAGAGAGATGTGCGTGTCTCGTCCCCTATAAGTATCGAACCACGGCAAGCCGGCGAAAATTCCCTTTTGTCCCTGATGCATGATGAGCGCATCCATTGAGACTTTCGCCCAGTTCACCGCAAGATCGAGCTGCCTGTTATCGGTTCTGAAGTACGAATCGTTCAGCAGGCGTTCGAAGCGTGCTTTCCTGTTGTCGAGATTATCGGGATAGTTATCGATCAATTTCTCAGCCACACCGAACGCTTGATTACCGGAATCGCCCGCGGTAATCACCATCGCATACTCTTTACTGGGCACCACTGATTCGAGATAGGCGCGCGAGAAATTCTTCCCGTATTGATTGGGGAAGTAGAAGGGCAGCGAGTAGATGCGGCCCGGCGACACGGCAACTGCAATCCAACCGGGATATTGTTCTTCCGGGGTGGTCGTGCGGTGATCCTCTCGTGCAATCACCATGATGCCTCCATTGGTTCGGATGTAGTACTCCTCGGGCCGATGAATACCACTGAAGAGCGGCTCGATCGAGACGTTCTTGCCCGGAACGTTATTCAGCTCGATGATGATCGCGTTGACGGTATCGGCAAGTGTCACTTTTTCAATGATGCCGTTCTTATATTCGCGAATGAACTGGTGCGGATAGACACGCGTACGAACCACGTCCGACCGCTTCAACTCCTTTCCGTCGAAAGTGATCCGGTAATCTTCCATGACTTCCTTACCGTAAATACGCCATCCCTGCCAGGCCGAGCGGTGCTGAGCGTTCGTCTCGGTGTAGAAGACGCCGGCGATCTTATTCGTGTACGCGATCTCCCGCGATGGGCCGGTCACGTCGATCACCATGTCGTCCATCGTAATGGGAGTGCGTTGCTGAGGTGGTGGAGTTTGCCGACTGAAGCATAAGGATGCGAAAAGGAGCAGAGATGCTGCAAATTTCATTGTCCGTTAGAGTGATTGAGTAGTGAATAGAGACAGAAGTCGCACCAAAGATACGGACTTTTGGGGTTTATTTCAATTGGGGGAGGAATGGGACGAGCTGGTTCACTTCGCTCTTGTCAATCTGTTGAATGGATTCATTCCTCCAGCTCTGCCATGAGCGCATCGAGGTCGAGCCGGCGCGTGTACATCGTGAGGTTTCCCTCCGAGTCACGAGGCCATTGATCGCGAGATCGGTCGGCATAGATCTCAATCCCGTTGTCATCGGGATCGCGCAAGTAGATCGACTCGCTCACTCCGTGATCGGATGCGCCGTCGATGGGCCAGTGATGGTCGTGCAGTCGCTTCAATGCACGGGCAAGCTCCTTCCGGTTCGGCACGAGGATCGCGAAGTGATACAATCCCGTGGCGCCCGGCGCGGGAGGTGAGCCGCCTGCGCTTTCCCACGTGTTGAGTGCGATGTGGTGATGATAGCCTCCGGCGGAAAGAAACGCCGCACTGCGCCCATACCACGTCGTGATTTCGAATCCCAATACTTCGGTATAAAATTTCACGGAGCGTTCAATGTCGGACACTTTCAGGTGGACGTGGCCGATCGACGTCCCAGGATGAATCGGTTGCTCCTGCATGGATTTTTTTGTGCTGCTAGATTGAGATGTGGTGTTCTTCATTGGCTAATCTCGCCCCATGTTGTTCGACAGTTGAACTGTCGAACAACTTTGGTGACGAGTGAATGATCACATTTTGTAACTGCTTCTATGGAGGACCAACTTGTTGGTGTGCGTATTGAACCCGCTGAAAAAAATCCATCAAACCGGGAGAGATGTATAGATTTCACGTGGTGTCAGGTCTTCCGATCTGACATTCTTCAATGGCGTCTTTGAAGTGTCGGATGGAAACATACGACACCACCGTGCAAAACCTTCCACACATTTTCTCTCACTCCTCCGGCAATCTTTTTCCAAGGTACGGAAAAAGCGTTGCGGAGTCAATGGCTCTTCGGAACTCATCCCCAGCCCTTCTCTTACAAAGAGAAGGGAGTGCAAGTCCCTCTCTTCCTAACAGGCTGTTGAAAAAGAGAATTCATAGCCACGAGCTTCAGCTCGTGGAGAACAATCCTAGAAAAATCGTGATGGGTTTTAACCCATTCCATCGGAGAGACCCGTTTTGTGGGGGCTAAAGCCCATCGATTTTTTTTGGATACCAATAACCACGACCTGAAGGTCGTGGCAAACCGCACCGCAGAGAGTTTTTCAACAGTCTGCTAAGAGAGGGATTTAGGGTGAGTTCTGAAAAAAAACTATCCCCACTCTTCTCTCACTCCTTCGGCATCAGCACAACTTTCACATAGTTGTTCATGTCGAAGAAATACTGCGCGGCTTGCTGCAAGTGCATCGGCCGCAAGGTTTCAACAAGCCGCTCGTAGTTGAGAATGCGCCGCGGGTCTTCACCCATGTCGTAATAGAATTGCAGGTTCGAAAGCCAGAAGCGGTTCTGCTTCAGGCTCGTCTCGCGTTCGCGCCGCTGCGTCTCTTTTACTTTTTGTACATACGATGAATCGATCCCGAAACGCTTCACGCTGTCGATCACTGCGAACGCAAGCTTCGTCAGCTCGTCGACTCGCTCAGGCGCGCAGCCGAAGCCGATGCCGATCTCGTACTGCGGCAGAGGATCGCGCTCGAATGTCGCGGAGACTCCGACACCGTACGTTCCGCCCTTCTCCTCGCGCAAGACTTCGCGCAGCTTGATCGTCATCGCACTGGTGAGGGAGTTGAGGAAGTAACGGTTTTCCTGAGACCAGATGAAATTACCTGTGAAGAGTATCCGCACCCTGCTTTTCGGCTCCATCCCTTTCTTCACCGTCTTCTCGATAACGCCGTTCGGCGGGTTGATGCCGAGGTCTTTCCAGTTCTCCCCGCGATGGGTGGCAGGAAGGCTGCCGAGGTATGTCGTAATGAAAGGCTTGATCGAATCGGGTGAAAAATTCCCGACGAAGACGAACGTAAAGTCGCTCGCGTCCGAAAACCGGTCGCGGTAAATGGCATACGACTTCCGGAGATCCATCTTGTCGAACAACGCTTCCGACCAGGGCTGGCGGCGTGGATTGTACTGCCCCATCGTCACCTGTATCGTGTCGTCGAATGCCGATTCCGGTCTGGCATTTCGATTCTGCAAGTATCCCCGGATGCGGGATTGGTACGCAAGGAAGGCGGAGCTGTCCATGCGTGGCGCCGTGAAGGAAAGATAGATCAACTGAAACATCGTCTCAAGGTCTTGCGGAGATGCGCCGCCCGAAAGTCCTTCTTCCATCTCGCCGATGAAGGGTGAAGCGCCGGCGATCTTACCGGAGAGCATTTTCTGAAGCGTGATCTCGTCGAACTTTCCAAGCCCGCCCTGGTCGATGATCGAAGCGGCGGTAATCGCCGGAATGTAATTCGAGTCCGGAACAAGCGACGTTCCGCCCGGGCTGAAGGCAGTGAAGATCACTTCATCGTTCTTGAAGTCGGTTGGCTTGAGCACGACGCGTATGCCGTTGGAGAGATCCCACTGCGTTACTCCAAGCTCAGGAATTCTCGATTCATCCCTGATTGTTCCCGGATGCGGCAGCTCATCGACAAGCGGAACGTTGGCAATATTCTCGGTGTACGGCTGGATATCCCTCTTCACCACAGAATCGAAGACCGCCGAGAGCTCCTCCTGCTTCGGCGCAGCAACTCCGGATTTAGCAGGAGCGTTCACCAGGACAACGCGGTTCTTATCCACCATCCACGTGCTCGCAAGCTGGTTTACTTCTTCGAGCACGATCGTCGGGACGTACTTCTTATACAATGCGTATTCGAAGGCAATGCCGGGAATGGATTCGTTGGTGAGAAAGTTTCGAATATACTCGGCCGCGAAGGAGCTCGATTCTGTCTTGTCACGCTCGGCATACGTGCGCTCGATCCCGCGGAGCATTTCTTTTTTCTGCCGGTCGAGCTCCGATTGTGTAAAGCCGAATTTCCGGACGCGATAGGCTTCGGCGAGAATCGCCTCCATTCCCCGAAGAATGCCATTGTCTTTTACTCCTGCCTCGAGACCGTAGTCGCTCTTCGTTCGAACGAGGCGTCCGTTTGATGAAGACGCGAACAGGAACGGCGGATCGGGTTTCTTCGTCAGCTCGTTCAGCCGGTCGTTCAACATGCTGTTGTACATCCCTTCGACCAGCGACCGGCGATAATCGCGCTCGGTGTTGCCGGAGTCTACGGCGCGCAGCCAGTCGATGCTCACGCTCGAGAGCGTCGCTTCGGAATCGGTTGCAATAGAGTAGAGCGTCTCGTCGTGGTCGGGGACCGGATAGTAGACACGCTCTTTCTTTGCACGGAGGGATTCAATGCCGGAAAAATGTTTTTTAATAAGCTTTTCGATCTCCGGCTTTTCGAAATCGCCGACGGCAACAACCGCCATCAGATCCGGACGATACCACGAACGGTAGAAGCGTCGAAGCGTCTCGTGCCGGAAGGAATCCAAAATGGACTTTTGTCCGATGGGGAGCCGCTCGGCATACCGGGAATCTTTGAAGAGAATTGGAAACTGTTTGTCGCGCATTCGTGCGGCCGCGCCGCGACCGAGGCGCCATTCCTCGATCACCACGCCGCGTTCTTTTTCGATCTCATCGTCATCAAAGCTCACGAGATGCGCCCAGTCTTCCAGGATATCGAACGACTTTTCGACGACGGAAGGAGTGTCCGTCGGGATCTGCAGCATGTAGACGGTTTCATCGAAGCTCGTATAGGCGTTTACATCAGCGCCGAAGCGCATCCCGATCGACTCGAGGTAATTGATAAGCTCGTTCTTCTTGAAGTTGAGCGTGCCGTTGAATGCCATGTGCTCGCAGAAGTGGGCAAGGCCACGCTGGTCGTCATCCTCCAGGATAGAGCCGGCCTTGACGACGAGCCGCAGCTCAGCGCGCTTCTCAGGCTTCTTGTTCGCTTTGATGTAGTACGTCAGGCCATTGTCCAGCTTGCCCGTCGTGATCGCAGTATCGACAGGGAGATTTTTTTGTGCGTCGGACGCGAGCTTGTCAGTAACAGATAGTGTTGTCTGCGAAATTGAGAGGCGTGAGACATTCAAAAGCAGTGCGAGAAGAAGTGCTAAACGCTTCATGAAATTCCTTTCCAAATTGGGCTGCATCATTTCGAAGATAGCGAGTTTTGGGAGGATTTCAAATTCGCTCGTTCATGTTCATCGGTAGTGGGTCATTTTCAGGTCCCGTCATTCCGAAAATGTTTCGCAGGCATCTACCGAAGCGAGATGTACGGGGATGTTCGAGTGGAAGTGGAAAAAGAAAAACTTGCTGCACACTTTGTACCAATACCAAGTTTCGTCGGAGATGAGAATCGATATTCCCAATCCGGACTTCGATTTTACGGAACTGGAATTGAAGCGGGTTGACAACACACACTAAAACAGGTCGTCCGGAACGTCGAAACGCTTGACTCTGTCAGCGACTCTTCTATTGCTTCCCGAAATACTTCCGAAGCGGTTTCCAGTAGAATTCCGACCAACCCTTCTTATAAAATTTCGCTTGTGTCGCGGGGACGTTGCTCTGGGTGAGGTACACTTCCGTGCCGTTTCCTTTGGGTTGAAATGTAAACTCGATCAGTGAAGGGCCAAACCCATTCGGCCATTCCGAGGTTTTCCATTCCTGCACAATACGCCGCGCATTTTCCAGCTTCACATTCTTGCCGGTAATGTACCCATTCCAGGCTGAGAATTTTCCACCCACGTAACGCTCGCACGTTGCTTTGGCGCCGGTAAATGCTGAATGCGTCTGAGCATTGAGAAGAGCGTCGTAGATTTCGCCAGGCGGCGCGGGAATGAATTCTTTTTGCTTAATCGTTTTGGTGAGTTGCCGTTGTCCCCCTTGCTCACGTTTGTCCTTCATAGTACTGGTGGTGCCTCGGTGCTTCATAACAAACACTCCTTCCATGTGTGGTTGGGTTGTCGTTTGAGAATCACGTGCGGGAGGTAACGAATGTTGATCGCTGTCTGTCAAGATACAAACTCCGACAATGAATCTCAAGAGATTTGAGCAAGATTTTTTGTTTATTTTTGACCATTTTCAAGCACTTTTGTGAGCTTATCCGGATAGTCGGTTTCTATGCCGTCTACTCCGATTGCGAGCATGTCTTGCATCGAGCTTTCGCTTTGAACATCCCAGGCGATCACTTTGTAGCCGTGCCGGTGTGCAGAATGGATAAATGATTTCGTCAAGAGAATGTTATGCGGCTGCAAGTAATCGACATCGAGTGAAAAAATATCACCGGTAGAAAGTCCGTGATCGACTGTAAAATTAATCCAAGGAATAGAGAAAACATACACATACAGGAGTGGAATCTCCGGAGCCTTCCGATGCAATCGAGCGAGCACCGACCGATCGAACGATTTGAGTATGATGCGCTTCTTCGTACCAGCGCTGCGGACGATCGTGATGATTCGATCCTCGATCCCGGGTGATTCGTCGGAGCCTTCTTTCAGTTCAACGATGAGTGTGGTGGATGAATCACACAACCCGATGACTTCATAAAGCGTCGGGACTTTATCGGACTCGAATTCTGCACCGAACCACTTGCCTGCGCTCAACCTGCGTAACTCAGCGAGCGTCACGTTGCGAACATTTCCTTTTCCATTTGTCGTCCGATTGATGGAACCATCGTGCATAACGACAATTTGGCTATCCTTTGTCTGATGGACATCCAGTTCCAGTGCATCGGCATGAAGCTCGAGCGCTTTCCGAAATGAGCTTAATGTATTCTCGGGTGCGTAGGCCGGCGCTCCGCGGTGCGCAACGATCATAATATGTTTGTGTATCGAACGTTCCGTCGGAACTTCGCTGTTGCAGTGCAGCCCGAGTCCCGCAAGGGCAAGAAGCAGAACAATGTGCTGTCTCAAACTGTAACTCTCTTCGTTAGACCCGAATTCTTCTTTCTCAAATTGTACGGATGATCCTAACGAAATGTTTTAGGAAAACGCTTGAAAATATCGATAGGAAAGATCGGCTGGCGGTTGTCTGTATCTCCCATGGATTCTAAGCCTTGTAGACGATCCGGCTGTACGCTATACAATCTATCGGCCTGTTCAACGAGATCTCCGAATGTCGGATAACTGTCCTCTCAATCGCGCAGACATACGCGTCACCGCTCAGGATAACGCATGCTCGCGAGAACTGTCATCCCTTCAGGGTAAATCTTGCAACATATCCTTGATCATGCTGAAGTACTTCTCCGGCATCACAACTCCTTCATTCTTGAATTGGCGATCATCCCAGATCACTTCACCGGTCTTCGTATCGATGATAAAGAACACCATGGAAAGGTGTGAAATGCTTTGCATCGTTACGACGTTTTGTGTGAGGCTTGTATTCCGTGCGGGCTCGCCGAGCTTCTTCGATACAGGAACATTGTAACCCCCGGTCAACACAACGGCAAGAGCGCCGTTACCGATCGTTTTGCCGATCGATATTGCTTCGCGAACGATCGTCTTCGATCCCTGCTCCTCTTGTCGTGCGTTGAGAAGTGCGTTGTAGACGTACGCGAGACGAACGAGAAATGTGCTGTCACGTATTATCGCCTTGTTGACGTAGAATGGTGCCGATGCAAGCGGAAGCTTTCCGTCATCAAGCCGACGTTCGTCGGCAGTACGAATGACTTTGTATAATTGGTTTTGTTTCATCAGCAGGCCGATCGAGGAGAATATTGTGTTATTCACCGTGTATCCCTTTTCTCTCAGCATATCGGCGCAGATTTGAAGAACCCGGACGCCCACATCTTCATTCTCCATGAGATCGATCTTATCCGTATCACCGCGAAGCGACTGCACAATCATGCAGTCGGAAAGCACGGTGAGGCTTCCCAAGTTCTTTTTCTGTTCGGGGAAATCCGGATACCGTGAGAGCCGTGAGGAACGACAACCCGGCATTGCGAAACATAGCAGAGATGCAACCAGGATACACGATCGTCGACTCACATATCCTCCTTGGTATTAGACATCGTTGTAATCATGCGATAGTTCGTTTACCGTCACCATCTGTTTCGTCGCAGATCGTTAAACCAATCGCCCGCCGCGCGGTGGGACAGAGGTTGCAGCTGTCTTCCGGCGAGTGTGTGATTGAAACTGTTCGAGGATTTCGTGGACAACTTCTTCAACGTTTCGGTTTTCATTCTGAATAACGAGATCGTACAACGGCATGAACTTCAGCGACTCCGCCGCATTCCCGAGACGCTCCGTGATCTGCTCATCAGGGTGCGACTTTCTTCCCATCAGTCGATGCCGGATTGTTTCCAACGATGCCGAAAGGAAAATGCCGTAGGTATTCGATACTACTTCACGAACACGCTCAATGTTCCCTAAATTAATCATCGCAAGAACGTGTTGCCCTCCTGCGAGCCGTTTCAACACATTCTCTTTCGGGAGCGCATAACACATACCGAACTTGTAGCATTTCTGCTCGATGAACGCGCCCTCGTTCTTCATTCGTCGGTACTCTTCGTGCGAGATGAAATCATAGATGTCCTCGTCATCGTCCGAGCTGCGCTGCAAGCGCGTCGTGCACCGTTTTGCAAGTTCCAGCGGAACATCGTTCTGCTGCAATAATGCTCGGACAATCGTTGACTTGCCGACGGCGCTCGGTCCATCGATGACAAGAAGGAAGCCCTGGCTACTCATGCCGGCGCATCCTATCGTGGATGTAAACTCATGGCACAGAGGAGCATGTCACTGTAAGAACTCATCAACAAATCCTCTTCGGCGATACCGAAAAAATCCTTGTACGACGTACACTGCTCACGGAGAGATTCGATGCTTCGTGCCCCATCGCTGTCGATTGCTTCGATCTCCACAAATTCTCCCAGCTCGACAATGCTATCAAGATGAAATTTGACATTGTCAATGAAATAGATTTCCCGATGCTTGTCAACGACGATGAGCACGTCGAACACCTTCAGGAGAATGTCCTTCAGCGAGGAGCCGGGCTTCAAAGGATACAGCGTGACATTCGATTGCTTCGGGCCGGTTTGATCTTCTCGATCATAATGAATGAGGGTATTCTCGATCGTTCCTTCGCGCAATTTTAGTCTGCCGTTACTAACATTGAAGTAGGTATCGATCTGGTGATCAGTTCCACGGAAGTCCGCCTCACGAGCGCGCAAGAGATCTCGAACATGACCAAGGTTGCGGCAGTGCGCCTTAATTTCGATGTTTCGTCTTTGCATGTTGGATGTTGGACAACGTTGGAGCAACTTTGTCTCTCGTGTTCGCAGGGAACAAGGGAGGATTCATTGATTACGTTGTGAAAATATACTCAAATCTGCTGCAATTTCAAAGGAAGGAACAGAAAAGAGGACCTTTCTTGTTCGTTACAACTTGAGCAGACACAAAGAGCAAGCGCATTCCATCGTCTAATCGGCTGATCGACTCGAAAGAACCTTCTCATAGACGCGCACTGTTTGTTCCGCAACGTGGCTCCAGAGAAAATGCTTTCGAACGTGCTCGCGCAAGGCAGTATCCTTCTTTTTATTGAGTGCAGTAACAATGCCATGGTGAATGAGTTCGTACGAGGTTGGCTCGACATACTCGGCATGTTCGCCGAAATACTCTTCCGTGCCGCCATGTTTCGTCACCACGATCTTTGCACCGGCAAGAGCCGCCTCGAGTGCCGCGATGCCTGGCGTTTCGTAGAGAGACGGGAGTACAAACACGTCGCACGCGGCATACGCGGATGCAAGAAGCTCTGAATCGTTCGGAAGTGAATCGACGATCCGCAGTCGCGGGTTCTTCTTCGCTTCTTCCAGACAGTGATGACCATACTCATTGTCTTCGATGCGTCCGATGATCACCGAGGGAACATTGATTTTTTCGAGAGCATGAATCAGCAGGAGAACGTTCTTCCGGTGCGGCCCAATGTGGCCGACATTCAGGATGAAGTGTTCAAGCCCGAAGGATTTCTTGAAGAGTGCAGGATCGCCATGAGAAAATCGTTCTTCCACGCCGTTCGGGACAACGGTGATTTTCTGTTTGGGTAGACCAGTCCCTCGCGCAAGCAGCTCTCCCTCTTTTTTTGTATTGGGAAGGGCTGCGTCTGCCCACGAGCAGATCTCCTGCGTAATACTGTAATCGGTCCACACTGCACGAGCGACGGAACGTACAAGTGAATTGACAGCCACAACCGTCCGGACAAATGGAGCCGAGTGCCTCGTATAAAAAATCGGTGTAATCACCATCGGTATCCTGAGCTTCTGAATCTCGCGCGCGAAATGGTACGTCCCGACGTTGGCGCCGAAAATATGCACCAGGTCGATCGATTCTTTCTGAAATTCCTTCCACGACTCGAAGAGCGAGACCTGCACACCAAGTTGTTCGAGGCATCGTTTGGTCTGAAGAATCTGTGTGCGCGGCCCCCCTTTGAGAAGCATGACCGATTGATATGTTGCAAGACAAACTCTCATCGATACAATGCGAGGTGGATCGTACGATGTATGCTCATGATGTTACAGCTTGTGAACAAACGACTTGAAGAGGAAATCCTCTGTGCGCTGAAGAGGTATCCATGGATTAAACCTCCGGATGCGGTGAATGTCCAGTGGCAGAGACGGCACAACCGGTACCGGCATCCACTGAAGCTGGTTCAGATCGATGGCGTTCGTCATGGGAGTGAACGCTTCGGTTCCATTCTCACGTGTAACGTGCAGCCACTGCGTCGCGGTGAGCAGCGCAGGTTTCACACTGCACGTGGTTTCTTCCATCTCGATGCGCAACGAGATGGCGTTGCGCTCCTTCCACCATAGCGCATAATCAACCATGCGCATGGCTGGAATCTTCAACTGCCGGACGATTGAAAACACCCGTTCAAGGACGGCAACATGCTTGTCCTTCGGATGGTGATAGAGGATGATCGGGTCGCGCTGGGAATGTTTTTGTTCCACGATATCTTTGAAATATTCTCCCATGTGATCAACGCCGAAGCCTTGCCGGCGCAACGTCCCGATGCTCACAGGATGAATGGGAACCTGTAGAGCAGTATAGAATGCGCTTCCGATTGAAAACATCGAAGGGAGGTTGTCGTAATCATACGAGAATTCGGAGGAATACTCAAAACCATAGTGAGCAATGGCCTCATGAATTGCGCCATTCCACTGGCCGTATGGTGCCGCAAAGCCGCGAGCCTCGATATGTGATCGCTTCAACGCTTTCAGGGCTCGCTCAATATCGCTAATCGTCTTCTCCGCGGAATCATATTGTCGATGCTCGTAGCAGTGAACCCCGATCTCCTGCCCTTCCATCTTCTCATAGAATGGTAACAGAGGTTCCTGGCTTTCCACATCAAGAAACCATGTGAACGGGATGCCGCTTGTCCTTGAGAGATCATACAACTCTTCGATTGCATCGTCATTTCCAAAGTCCGTATCGATCCGGAAAGAAAACACCGAGCGTGCATCTTCCGGATAATACCAGAGATGAATGAAAGGCATTCCACGACGATGATGGAGAATTTCCAGCGCTCGCGAGATAAGCTTGCGAACACCGCCCTTCGAAACCAATGAGACGCGTTCGAATGGGAGTCGCTTCGTCTTGGCGTAAAAGGATTTCGGCGATTGGCGATCGTCAACGATCAACCGACCGGCATCGAACGGCAGAACGACGACATACCCTCCACCGAATGGCGATTCGCGTAGAGCAAACTCGCCATCGGCAAGAACCGCGTTAGCTCCCGCAGGTATGGCGCAGGCCGAAAACACGTCGACGAACCCAATAGTAGAGAAGTTTGATTCCGGTTCCGGAACAAGGGATCTGATGTAACGCTCATGGATCCGGATGGATGACATCTCCGCAAAAATTCTTGCTGAGCAGAGAACACCGCCGCCGGTATCGAGGTAATGGCGGAGCTCGTTGAGTTCATTCTTTGTCGGATCGTCGCCGGCAATAATGGCGCTGAAGTTTTGCAGTCGCTCGCCATCCTGAACGATCGAAAACGATATTCCCTCCTGCTGAAGCAGCAAGCTCCACCCGGCACTTCCTCCCATGATCCCGACCCGCAGCTGCATCAGACACGCCTCAAAAGATCTGTGACATCTGCAAGAGTGATTGCCCGCAGCGCGAAGGCCGAAAGCACGTAGGCGCATCCGCCAACAAGGACAAGCAGAAGCACGTGCAACGGCGAAAGAGTAACGACAACGACAGCCATGATGATCGATGCTATTGCCGCTTTCACAAGAGAACCGATCGGCCACGGAAGACGGACGAATTGTGAGAAGCGCTGCCTCATCAGGAGTAGTGTTATTGCCTCGGAAGCGACGACGGCACCTGCTGCACCGGTCACCCCGAAGAGCAGCGTTCCGAAGATGATGCTCACCCCATAGATAACCGCACTGACCAACATGACTTTCCCATACACTCCTTCCTTCCCGATCGCAACAAGGCCTGTTGTAAAAATTGTGTGTACGAGTGTGAAGAAGAAATACCACAAGAGAATGCGAAGCGTCCCGGCGGCAACGACATATTGGCTGCCGAAGATAAAAGGGAGAATACGATCGGCAAGGATTGTCCCGCCCACACAGAGGGGCAATGCCATGACAACAATCCACTTGAGGGCAGTGCGCAGTGTCAGTGAAAGCATGTCGGACGAGACCGCATGAAGTCGAGTCGATGCCGGAAGAAGCAGAGTTGCGATCACACGATCGAGCATGAGAAGAAAAAAAATAAGCTTGCCGGCCGCGCTATAGATGCCGACTTCCGTATTACTCATGAGGATGCCGAGAACAATTGGCGGGAGGCTGATGCTGAAATGCGCAAGGATCGAACCGGCGCCAAGCGGGAATGCATGTGCCACGGTAGATTTCCATTCTCCGAGATCAAAACGAATGTTTGCTTCCGGATGACGGCGTTTGTAGGATATGATCAATGCTGCGGCAGCAAGCGCGTCGCCCAGTAATGCAGCGATCGGAACCCAGAAAAGATTGCTCGATGAACTGACGAGGGCAAAGATCAGGATCAGGTAGAGAACTGCCGAGAGTAGTCGCGCAAGTCCGATGACACCCATTTGCTCTTTCCCCTGGAAGTACCAATCGAGAAAGAGTGCATTAGGATAGAGCAAAAGACCAAACAGGAGAATAAATTGAATGGTAAAATCGTTCGATACGAACAGGACTGCAACAACACTGATGAGCACATAAGCGATGAATGAACTTACCAGCCGCAGGCTGAGAATGTTGCTGACGAGAGAGGGGTTCTCGCCGCGTGCCACGGCTCGAGTCCCGTAGCTGCTCAGTCCCCCGGAACTCGCCATCATTGCGTAGGAGAGCACGGTAATGCCGACGTTTATTGCGCCAAAGTCTCCGATCGCGATCCTTCGTGTGAGATATGCCAGTGTAAGAAAACCAAGGAAGCGACGGCTTGCATCGCTAAGCAGGATTGCGAAAAAATTTTTCGAGAGACGTTTCACGCGAAGAGTCCTTCGATGATCCGGACAAGCTCAGCCTCGCGTTTTTCCTTTGGAAAGAGCGATACAATACGCGCACGGGCTTTCAACGATGCTTGCTCATCCAGAGAAAGTGCATGTTCCAGTGCTTTGACGAGGTCTTCAACACTACCGGAGGGAAAGAGCAGGCCTGCTTGACCGACTGCCGTCGGGTTGCCGCCCACATTCGACGCAACGGGGATACACCCACAGAGCATCGCTTCGCACAGCGTATTCGGAAGTCCTTCACGTCGAGAAGGCTGGCAATACACTTTTGCATGTTGGTAAAATGGCAAAAGCTTTTCGCGCTCCATGAGTGGATGAAACGTGACGTTCGATGGCACTCGCAATGCTGTAGCAATCTTCTGTGTCGTTCCAACAATGACGAACCGCGTATCGGGAAGCCTCGTCGCCGCCTGAAGAAGTACATCGAGTCCCTTCACCTTGATTCGGGCTTCATCTTGCACAACTGCAACCGTCAACACGACAGGCACTTTCACACCGGTCGGCTTCCATTTCTCGCAGTCGTATCCGGTCGGGACGTAGGCAATGTTTTGTCCATCATATTCTGCAAGGCGCGTTGCATCATGTCGGAGAGAAGGATCAACAACGAGGACACGGTCAGCGTGCCGCAGAGCATACCGCACGAATTTGGCCCTCCACGGACTGAGCCAGATACCATAATTGAGTTCCGGCTCCTTCGCCACATCCACACCACCGACGACGATGACCGATTTTATGCCGAGTACTCTTCCTACAAGAACCGCCACTCCTGCATAGACCGACGCAAACCAACAGAAGACGACGTCGGCAGTCATCAGGTTGAGAATAATTTTCACCACCGCAAAGTATCCGTGGCCGATGTATTTCTTTACGTTGAAATTTTTCTCCAGCGTGTCGGCATCGTCTTGAACAAATGGAGCATGGAATGCAGCGACAAACAATATATCGACATAACGTTTCAACAAAATCCACCGTCACGTTGTGAATGTTGACGTCACACGTCGTTGAAGAAGCTCAAGTGTCCGCTGTGCTGCTTTCTCCCAATCAAAAGTCTTTGCCCATGCATATGCCGTCCGTGCGAGTGATTTCCGCATTGACGAGTTGCGTAGGAGAAGGAGGATTTTTTCGGTCAGCTCTTCGATATTCCCGAACTCATACAGGATCCCTGTCTCACCATTGCGAACAGCATCGCGAAGACCCGGAACGTTACTTGCCAGGACTATGGTGCCACAGGCATTCGCTTCGATGACGGTGAGACCCCACCCTTCCTTCGATGATGTGTTGACAACGAACCAGACTTCCTGGAGTAGCCGTACTTTTTCGCGCTCATCGACGAATCCTGTAAATCGCACTGCGTCGGCAATACCGAGATCGCGGGCGAGAGCCTCCAACATTTTACGGTTATCGCCCTCTCCCACGATCACAAGTCGGATATCCGGCACTTCGCTTCGCACCTGAGCAAGCGCCTGCAGAAGCTGCTCAATGGCCTTATACTTTTTTAGCCGACCGAAGTACCCGATGAGAGGACCCGGGCTGCGGGAAACGTCGCCCGGATGATGGATTTCATGATCGACACAATAATTGATGATATCCACTTTGCTGGAGAGAAAATTCATCTCAAGCAATTCTTGCTTCGTACTCGGCGAGCCGACAATAAACGGAATTTTCCGCATGCGGCACAGGGCAAAACCCATCTTTTCGGTTACGTAGACATAGAGCGCAAGCGGCCAGGGAACTTCCAAGAAAATGCTCTTACCGAAGAGGTGATGCGTGATGATGTAGAGCGGTTCATGAACATACAGCGCGGTGAAGAATGGGATTTTGTTCATGTCGTCGATGACAAGATCATACCGCTCATGACGGAAACGGGCAAAGTATTTCAGCGGTACCATGAAGTTAAAGAAATACCGTCCGCCTTCGCGAATCACCCGAATGCCATTGATGCTTTCTTCTTTGAGAGCGCCAGGAAAGGACGAACAGTAAAGGGTAACTTCATGTCCCATCTTCGCGATACGAGAGAAAATTTCATGAAGGTGTACCTCTGCCCCGCCGGCCAGCGGATTCTTGATATCCTGCCAATTGAAGATAAGGATTTTCATACTGAGTCGTGCCCGATGCGTTCTTCCCAGTAGACGAGCAAATCTTTCAGCGTCTCGTGAAGTGGAGTCGTGGGTATCCACCCCGTTGTTCGTCTGAGCCGCTCGGCACTCCCAACAATGCTTTGCGGTTCGTTTGCCCGTTTCCGCGACGGGTCGGATACGATGTCGATGTCCACGCCGGCCAGGGCAATGAGATGCTGAAGAAGATCGTGAACAGCAACTCCTTTGCCGGAACAGATATTGAATACATCGTGTTCCAGCGGATGGTCGAGAAGCATGAGGTATGCTCGAACGACATCGCGTACATCCGTGAAATCCCGCTCGGGCGATAAATTACCTACCAGAAGCTTTGGCTCACGCTTCCGGAGCTTTACCTCGACAATCTGCTTCGCAAAAGCAGATCCGACAAACCGCTCACTCTGGCGTGGACCAAGATGATTAAATGGACGCGCAACAATAACATCCAAGCCATAGCTTGCACGGTATTGCCTGGCAATAAGATCGATACATGCCTTGCTCGTTGCATACGGATTCGACGGCCTCAGCGGCACGTCTTCATCTATCGGCTGGAATTCAGGGGAAACAGCGCCATACTCTTCACCACTTCCGACGACTAAGACAGAGCACTCTCGCCGTCGGGAGGTTGTGTACTGCCTGATCGCTTCCAGAACGTTCAGCGTACCGTCGACGTTTGTACGGAAAGTACCTCGTGGATCTTCCAGTGAGAGAGGGACAAATGCCTGACCCGCAAGGTGAAATACTTTTTCCGGTGATATTTTTTCGATCGCCTGTCGGATCTCATCAAAACTCAAGATGTCGGCCCTGACAGGAGTGATGCTTTCCTTGAGGTGGACAAGGTTTTGAAAATCGCCGCTGCGCGGAATAGTGCCAAAGAGATGAGACTCGCCTTGGCGTACCAATGCCTCTGCCAGATGGCTGCCGACAAAACCATCAATACCCGTGACGAGAATATTCATAGAGGACGGCGGCGTTCGTCTATGTATGACGCACTCGCTCGAGGTCTGCTTCCACCATCTTCACAACTAGCTCCTCGAAAGCGATCTCAGGCTTCCACCCGAGTTTTTGAGCCGCCTTGGAAGCATCTCCCCTCAGATGATTCACTTCGGCGGGGCGAAAGAGCGATGGATCAACGATGACATAGTTCCGCCAATCGAGGCCGACATGCTTAAATGCGAGCTCAACGAATTCTTGGACACTATGAGACTGTCCGGTTGCGATGACATAATCTTCAGGCTGATGTTGCTGGAGCATCAACCACATCGCACGCACGTAGTCACCGGCGAAGCCCCAGTCCCGCTGCGCGTCGAGGTTCCCTAACCGCACTTCGTTCGCCTTGCCAAGCTTAATGCGAGCAACGCCATCGGTAATTTTTCGTGTCACGAATTCCTTCCCACGCCGCGGCGACTCATGATTGAAGAGAATGCCGGACACACAGAACAGGTTGTAACTTTCCCGATAGTTGATGCTAATGAAATGGCCGTAGACTTTTGCAACGCCGTAGGGACTTCGAGGATAAAATGGTGTGTTCTCGTTCTGCGGCGTCTCCTGTACTTTCCCAAACATTTCGCTGCTGCTTGCCTGGTAGAAACGAATTGCAGGATCAACAAGTTTAATCGCTTCAAGCATCTTCGTAACACCAAGTGCCGTAAATTCACCGGTGAGTGTCGGCTGAGTCCACGAGGTGGGAACAAATGACTGTGCTGCGAGATTGTAAACCTCTTGCGGTTTCGACTCCTTCAACAACTCGATAACGGAGAGCTGGTCCAGAAGATCGGCTTGATGAAGATGGATCCGGGAACGGATATGCTCGATGCGTTCGAAGTTTTCCGTACTGGCACGGCGAACCATGCCAAATACTTCGTACCCCTTCGCAAGAAGAAAATCGGCAAGGTATGACCCGTCCTGACCTGTAATGCCTGTGATGAGGGCGCGTTTCATCTCCTCTATGCCGGGGTAACCTTCATCGGTGCGTTCAGGGTGGACGATTTATTGCAGCTTGCTGGTGTCTGGTGCCGATCCATTCTTGCGAAGCTTGTCATACATATCGATCTGAGTCTTGATCCACGGCGTATTCGGATAATCGACGGCGAGTCTGTTCAACATGTCGATTGCATTTGAGTAATCTTTGCGCATGCCATAAATCTCCGACAAAACAACATAGGGATTCGTCGAGGCGTCGGACGTCTGGGTCTGCTTCGAGTCAATCATCTTCTGGCATTTTTGCTCGACATCCTTCGCATAGATCTCAAAATGTTCTCGATCTGCCAAATCGTTGAAGATTCTTGCTACGTAGTAGGTGTACGTGAAATCCTGCATCGGGATTACATTGATGGGCAGTGTTTCTTCCATCTGCGCAAGTGTAGTTTTCGCCTTCGCCTTGTCACTATCATTCCTCATTCTGTAGTCGGCAATCCGCATGAAACCTGCACGGTAGTTCATAACCATCCGCTGAACATTCTCGTCGTAATAGACGTTGGGATTGTTTAAGTTGCGATAGAGATATCCGTGCTGCGGAGTCGTCGAAGGAGTAACGTTCTTTGCAAGGAAGTTCTCTTCCATCATTGCAATATCCAAACCACCTTCACGCGATGACATGCGTGCCGGCCGTAGATGCAACGCAAGACCTTCCATCCAGAGATAATTGTCAAGGCCGATCTTTGAATCGGGCGAGCAGGTAACGGCGAAATAGAGCGGACGTTCCCACTTATTGGTCTGGATGATGTTCAGCGTCATCCGGTCTTGCACGCGGAGAAACCGGACATCTTGCTGGAACTGTAAACCATTCAACGTCCAGGAGATTTTGCCGGAGTTGAGAACGCTCGTATCAGTGACGCCAAATTTTTGCGCAACTTCTTTGGGCACGGGGATATCAATCTGCCGCGTCTCCCAACGAACAGGCTGAATCTGTTCGATCTGCTGATCGGTAAGCGAAATCGGCACCTTCTTTGCGCCATGCGGCATCGAGTTTTTCAGTTGGTGAATATACCAGTTGGTGTTCACGAGACTCAGGTTCACAATCCGGACATCTCGCCGCACGCCTTCCACATCCTGCAAATACCAGAGTGGGAATGTATCGTTGTCTCCATTGGTGAAAAGTAAAGCATCCCTGTCGACACTCTGGAGAAGATTGTACGAGTAATCCCATGCTATGTAGAGCTCGCTGCGATCATGTTCGTGCCAATTCACGCGCATGAGGTTGACAGGAACTGCTGCCGTGCACACTGCAAGAACACCGGCAGTCGCAAATGTAACTCCGCCCGGTTGCGCAACGTACTTGCGGATGGTATCGATGAGCGCCACAATACCGAAGGCAATCCATAAACACATGACATAGTACGCACCGACGTAGAAATAATCACGCTCGCGAGGCTGAGGATCTTGCTGGTTCTGATAGAGATCGAGTACAAGGCCCATGATAATCCACATCGCAAGGAGGACCAACCCCATCTTCCAGTCTTTCTTAAAGATATAATAGACACCTACAAGCGAAAGAAGGAACGGAATGCCCCACGTATCTTGCCAACTGACGCCCGCATCCTGCCAATCTCCCTCGGCTCCGACAAAGTTCCAGAGAATATAGCGAATAAACATATGGTTGACCTGGTACCGCCAGAAGAAATCCCAGTCGCTCGAGTAGTTCGCCCTCGTCGGCTCGTGCATCGCTTCCGTTGAGTACCGGCGTGGAAACAGCTTTTCCTCAAAAGTCTGCGTCTCATTATTCCAGCTATCACCTTTCAGCAGCGGTGTATCGCCGTACTGTTCGCGCGTAAGGTAGCTGGTAAGGCGAGAAAGATTATTCGGGTTGTTCTCATTCATGGGTATACTGTCAACATTCGCCCGGATAATGACCTGCGTGTAGGATGTGTAGCCGATAACAATAAAGAGAAATGAGAGACAAGCGATGTGCAGTATCTTCTGCCGCGTTTGAATAGTCTTGTATGCACCATACGCTGCTGCTGCGATCAGGAGCGGTGGGATAAAGGGGAGCAGTTCGCTGTTAATATGCTTCTCCCCTAGCTTAAGGTCACCATCGAGCAATCCGGGAAGGAACTGAACAATACCCGGATAGATGACGAAGAATATTCCAATGGCGATCAGCCCGAACCGAATAAAACTTCGCCGGCTATACTCATAACGGCGGAAATATACTATCATAAGAATCGGTATCGTCACCAACAGTGCAAGGATATGCACGCCGGTAGAGAGGCCAAGCACGTACGCAATCATGAGGAGATACTTCTCATTGTGAGACTCGTCTGCATGAACCCACCATTTGAGCGCAAGCCAGAGACAGAGTGAAACGAAGAGCATACCCATACCATACACTTCCGCTTCGATTGCGTTGTCCCAGTATGTCGAGCTGAATGCAAATGTGAGGGCGCCGATGGCAGCAGAGCCGTACACGACAAAACGATCGAAGGCTGTTTGCGCCGTACCGCGAAAGCGTTCAATGAAGATCACGCTGACGAGATACAGGAACATAATTCCAAATGCGCTGCCGATTGCCGATACGGCGTGCATACGAGCGGCAATATCGTCTCGAAATGGAATGAGCGACGCGATCCGCGCCAAGAAGAGGAAAAGTGGTGAACCCGGCGGATGTGGAACTTGCAATAGTCGGGACGCAGCACAGAATTCGCCAACGTCCCAGAAGACGACTGTCGTTGAGAGGGTCTTGAGGTAAATCCCTACTGTAAACAAAAACACACCGAGCGCGACAACTCGGTTCACCAATTTATTCGACATTGAATCCTCAACAAGTAATAGAAACGGGGTTTTACAGCATAGATCGCTACAATAATGGCTCTAATATAGAAGAATTATCCTACAATCGCAAGGAATCTGCTACGCCGGCACTGAAAGGTGCGCAAGCAGTACTTTACTGATTTCGTCACAGAGGAGGTATCCCTTATCGGTAAGCCGGAGGAACGGCGGATCGTGAACGAGAAGGCATTCGGAGATGAGATTATCGATCGTAGACTGATCGGACGCAACGAGATCGATGCCGTGTCGCGCGTTCAATCGATCGAGATGGATTCCTTCGCCGCGAAGTCCGAGCATGATTGCTTCATCGAGATACTGTCCGGACGTGAGATGTTCTTCGCCGGCAAGCGGGAACTCGCCGGCCAAGATTTTCTCGCAATAGCTTTCGATGCTTCGGATGTTCCACCACCGGCGATTCATCCAGAACGAGTGTGCGGATGGACCGAAGCCAATGTAGTTCGTATGGTTCCAGTAATTGCTATTGTGCCGGGAACGGAAACCCGGCTTCGCATAGTTGGAGACTTCATAATGCTCGAAGCCTTCATCACGCATGCAGGCCATCGTAAATTCATACAGTTCCGCTTCGGTATCGAGGGGGAGAACGGATACCTGTTTGGATCTGACCATCCGGGCAAGCGGCGTCCCGTGTTCCACAATCAAACTATACGCTGAAATGTGTTGTGTATCCAATACAATCGCTTGTTGGAGGTTTTCTTTCCACCGCGCAAGAGTTTGGTTGGGCAGAGCGAAGATAAGATCGAGGCTGATGTTATCGAAACCAACCTTTTGTGCATTCCGGATATTCTCTTTCGCCTGCCCGGCAGAATGAATGCGAGTGAGGAAGCGAAGATCATCCTCGTGGAACGATTGCACGCCGAAGCTCAACCGGTTGACACCTGCAGCGCGAAAGCCGGCAAGTATGTCTCGATCCACGGTGCCGGGGTTTGTCTCGAGGGTAATTTCAGCATCTCGTCGAACTGAGAATGTTCGATGGCAGAGATCTAGAATTTCAGCGATGATCGCAGGCGAAAGCAAGGATGGCGTCCCTCCTCCGAAAAAGATTGTTTCAATCGTCTCCTTGGTCGAGTACTCCGCGTACATGGCAATCTCTTTCCTCAAGGCAGTGAGGAATGATTCTAGAGGATCGAGCGATTCGATCGAATAGAAGTCACAGTAGATGCACTTGTGCTCACAGAACGGAATATGAACATAAAGGCTGGCCATAAATCAAGTCAAAATGAAAAATTAAAAAATGGTTGCCGGCGAGCTTTTACTAAAAAATGACCGTTGCGGTTGTTCCATCATCATTCCACAAACTTGCCTATGCGCTCCCATCGAATTACTGCTGACGGAGAAACAGACCAGTATACCATCATCGCCTCACCAACAACATTTTCTTCCGACAAGAATCCCCAATGGCGGCTGTCATAACTATGTGCGATATTATCTCCAAGGACAAGCAAATAATTCTTCTCCACTCTGTATGTTGTTGCCTGCTTCCCATCAATGAACGTTTCAGAAGAATGACCGAGAGAGAGCCGATGTCCATCCTTCCGAACGATATCTTTCCAAATCATTTTGGTCTCGGATGTTAGCTCGATGATGTCGCCGGAGCGCGGTATGGTCGTCGATCCGAGGTCCTCAGCGAAAAATTCTCCGAGATCTCCGGGACGCTGTCTCTCAACAATCTTTTTTTCGTTGACAAAAAGAGAGCCATCCCGTACCGCGATTTTATCACCGCCAACGGCAACACATCTCTTCACGAAGTACGTTGGAGATTGTGCCGTCGTTCTCTCAACGGGAAATTCAAAGACAACGACATCGCCTCGCTCGACGCGTCGCAATGCCGGCACATGAACAAGCGGAAACTCAGACCTCGTAAACGGCAGATGCTGTGGAACTCGCGCGCCATAGATGAGTTTGTTGACGAGGACATAATCGCCATCGAGCAACGTTCCTTCCATCGATCGTGAAGGCACATGAATCGCGCCGAGAACGAATATTTTCAAGATGAGGGCTCCAAGAACGGACACAAACAGTACTCCGACGCCTCCACGAAGTGTGAGGACAGAAGCCTCCTTCGGTCTTTTATGCACTCCATCGTATGTGTTCACGCGCATCATCGTTTTATTACTTTACAAGTGTTCCAAATCTATTCCAGCGGACGGTGGTGAGCTTGTTGACGACGTCGAAGATGGGGCGATCCGGATCCCACGACCAGTAGACGATCAGTGGTGTCCCCACAACCGATTCAACCGGAATGAATCCCCAGAAGCGACTATCCAAGCTATTATCGCGATTGTCTCCCATTCCGAAAACATAATTTCTATTGACGGTATAACTATCACTGACGTTGCCATCAATGTAGATTTTCCCGTCATTCATCTCGGCGACATGTCCTTCCCGCTTAATGAAAATCTCCCACCGCTCAAAATTTGCCGGCGTGAGTTTGATAATTTCGCCTTTCTTCGGCACGACGATCGGTCCGTAGTTGTCTTCGTTAAACGGAGCCCCTTTGGGAAAGATACGCTGGTCGATATAGTCGGGAGGCTTCACGATGGTCGAATTAAACTTGATATTCCGCGGCACGGGCACCGGCTGCCCATTGATATACACAACACGGTCAATAATCCGGAGAGTATCGCCGGAGACAGCCATACAGCGCTTAAGGTAATACGCAAATTCCGCAGGCTCCACCTCTTCGCGCATTCCCGGAAAGACAAAAACAATGATGTCGCCTCGCTCAACATTCCAGATGGCCGGAAGCTTGAACGATGGGATCATTGTATTAGTAAACGGAATAGTTCGGGGAGTCGTTCCGCCAAAAACGAATTTGTTCACAAGGAGGAAATCTCCCGTCATGATTTCGTTCTCCATCGAGCCGGTCGGCACCTCAAACGACGCGAGCACAAAGCTATTGAGAATGAGGAATGCGCCAAAAACAATTCCCATTTCCTTGAGCCATGCTTTAAATGCAGATCGCTGAATCATACAGTCTCCATTTCAAAAAATTTAATCTTCTTCCATTGCCAGAACCGCAAGGAATGCTTCTTGTGGAATTTCCACCCGTCCAACTTGCTTCATACGCTTCTTGCCTTCTTTTTGTTTCTCGAGGAGTTTGCGCTTGCGGGAGATGTCTCCGCCGTAGCACTTCGCAAGTACGTTCTTCCGTAATGCAGAAATCGAATCGCGGGCGATGACCTTGCTGCCGATTGCAGCCTGAATGACAACTTCAAACATTTGTCTCGGAATGAGCTTCCGCAGCTTGGCGCAGAGTTTCTTTCCCCACTCGTATGCTTTGTCACGATGAACGATCGTCGAAAGGGCGTCGACAGATTCGGCGTTCAAAAGAATATCCAGCTTCACAAGATCGGATTCGCGGTACTCGAGAAACTCGTAGTCGAGCGAAGCGTACCCGCGCGACGTCGATTTCAGTTTATCATAAAAGTCGAAGATGATATCGGCAAGGGGAAGTTCGTAACGGAGATCTGCTCGCGTGGTGTCGATGTACGTCGTGTCCTTGTAGACACCACGACGTTCGGTACAAAGCTTCATGATGTTGCCGATATATTCTGCCGGTGCGATGATCTGCGCGCTGATGAACGGTTCTTCGATATGCTCGATCTCACCCAGTGGCGGCATCAATGCTGGATTATCCACGAGCACTACTTCGGCATTTGTTTTGACGACACGATACTCGACGTTCGGGACAGTGGTGATGAGTTCTTGTTGATACTCGCGTTCGAGCCGCTCCTGGATGATTTCCATGTGCAGAAGTCCGAGGAAGCCTGCGCGAAAACCGAAGCCAAGTGCAACGGATGTCTCAGGCTCGAAAATAAGCGAAGCATCGTTCATGCGAAGTTTTTCGAGCGAGTCCCGCAGCTCAGAAAAATTGTCGGCGTTGACGGGATAAAGCCCGGCGAAGACCATTGGCTTCGCTTCCTTGTAGCCCGGCAACGGCCCATCGGCAGGATGATCGGCAGTTGTAATCGTGTCGCCGACTTTTGTATCGTGAACGTCTTTTGCGCCCGGAATCAGATAGCCGACATTTCCAGCAGAGAGTTCTTTGGTTCGAATTCGCTGCATCTCAAGAACGCCGACTTCTTCTGCAGCGAAAATCTTGTCGGTCGCAAAGAACCTCACACGATCCTTTTCCGTGAGCGTTCCATCCATGATCCGGATGTAGACAATCGAGCCACGGTAGCCATCGAAGATTGAATCGAAGATCAACGCCTTCAACGAAGCATTCGGGTCGCCTTTTGGCGCTGGAATTCGCTGCACGACCGCTTCGAGCATCTCATCCACGCCAATCTTCATCTTTGCGCTCGCAAGGATGATTTCTTCTTCCTTGCATCCAATCAAGTCAATGATCTGGTGCTTGACGGTATCCACCATTGCACTCGGGAGATCGATCTTGTTGATGACGGGAACGATTTCAAGTCCCGCATCGATGGCGAGGTAGAGGTTGCTAATAGTTTGCGCCTCAACACCCTGAGACGCATCCACGACGAGTATTGCACCCTCGCACGCAGCAAGTGAGCGCGAGACTTCGTAGGAGAAGTCGACGTGCCCTGGTGTATCGATCAGGTTCAGCGTATATTCCTTCTGATCTCTTGCCCGGTACTTCATCTGGATGGCGTGCAGCTTGATCGTGATGCCGCGCTCCTGTTCGAGCTCCATGTCATCGAGGACCTGGTTGGTCTTCATTTCGCGCTCGGTAATAGTGCCGGTGCGCTCAAGCAGGCGGTCGGCTATGGTCGACTTGCCGTGATCGATGTGGGCAATGATGCAGAAATTACGTATGGAGTCCATTAAGGATGTTTAATTTCAAATCGGTCAAATACAGCAATCCCGCCCCAAGAAGCGGGACGGGATTCCTTTAAAATATACTATTTAATAGAGTGAGTTGCAAGAAAACCACCCCAAATCACCTTGATAGTCAGCGAGCGTTCAGCTATATTGCCATTGCAGGTCATCTTTTCTCCGCTAAGGATTGTTTTTAGTCGAATGCCATTCAGAGAATGAGACCATCCGGAAAAAACATTATCACCCTTACACTCCTTCTCCCGTTGCTTTTCCTTTTCTCGGCACACGTATTCGCACAGCCTGGTTGGAACCTACAGTTTAGCGGCACAACACGAAACCTCCGCGACGTCTTTTTGATTGATTCAACCACGGGTGTTGCGGTCGGCGATAGCGGCATGATACTGCGGACAACGAACGGCGGAACGACGTGGACAGCGGAATCAAGTGGAACAAAGAGACAACTCGGCAGTGTTGCATTTGCAAATACCGACACAGGCGTCGCCGTCGGGGGTATCGGAATTTCCGATAGCGCAAATGCGACAATCCTCCGAACAACCGATGGCGGTATCCATTGGCTGAATCTGTATGGAGACAGTTTACCATCGCCCTTCGCTATGCAACTCTTCGATGTCACTTTTATCAATAATACTACTGTAGTCGCTGTCGGCGGTACGCCAATTTTTTTCGGTGAAATCTATGGAATCCTCCGCAGCACCGACGCTGGAACAACATGGCAGACACAGAGTTTTGGAGAAACGACTGTTTTGCTCGCTCTTTCCTTTGCCGATTCAACGAACGGCATGGCGGTGGGCACAAACAAACGCTTCGTAACCACATCGAACGGCGGACTGACGTGGACATCACCCTTAGGAGGCGGTTCGCCATTGAACTACCGGGGCGTTTACGATGATCCTCCTTTGGCAATCATCGTCGGAGACTCCGGCACTATCATGCGCACTACCGATGGAGGCACGACATGGTTGACATTCCAGGATGAATCGGGTGCGACACTCACAAGCATCAGTTTTTCGAATCCCGTAACCGGTTACGTTACGAATTCCACCGGCGCCATCATGAAAACGTCAGATCGCGGAAGCACGTGGAAAACTCTCGACAGTAAAACAACCGAAGGATTAAACAGTATTTTTTTTGCAGGCTCTAACGCAGGGACAGCCGTCGGCAATAACGGCACAATTCTGTACACGACTCACGGCGGCGAGCAACTGGATTTGAACGTGACGTTTCGCGTCCACATGGGCGTACAAATGTTCGCAGGAGCTTTCCATCCCGATCTTGGAGACGCCGTAACGCTGCACGCCATGATCGACGGCGTGGTTCATGCGTCCGATACTCTTCGTGATCTCGATGGAGATAGTATTTACGCGACAACGCTCGGCCTCAAGAGCCATCAATCAATCGAGTACAAGTTTTGGAAGACACTCCGCAACGGGGTCGATTCCGAGATGATCGGATCAGATCGCTCTCTCGTACTCGATATTTCAGATACTACACTGCCTCTCGTCTATTTCTCCGACGATCCTTTCTATCCTGCAATCGTCGCATACAATGCAGGCTGGAACATGGTGTCCTTGCCTCGGCTGGTTCACGATCCTTCGAGGATGACACTTTTCCCAAGCGCGACTTCGAGTCTTTTTGCATTCGACGGGAGCGGATATGTTCCCGGCGATACGTTAAAGAATGGTGCAGGATATTGGATCAGATTGCCCTCTCCGGTTAATGTGAGTTTTTCCGGCCTTCCGATTGCGAATGACACAATCGAGGTTGGAGAAGGCTGGAACATGCTTGGAACCGTTAGCAGTCCAATCACACCGAGTATCGATATTGTCTCCGATCCACCGGGAATCATCTCATCGAATTTCTTCGGGTTCATATCGTCCGCGTATTCGATCACGACGAGTTTGGAGCCGGGACGTGCTTATTGGGTGAAAGTAAATCAGAACGGAACGTTGATCTTCTCACCGCACGGATCGGCAAATCCATTGTCGCGCATCGCGATCACCCCCACGCTCGAATTACCTCCGTCACCGCCCACGACTTTGGAGGAAAGGACCGCTCCGGCAGAATTCCTCTTGCATCAGAATTATCCCAACCCATTCAACCCGTTAACTGTTATTCGTTATTCGTTATCTGTTCCGAGCATTGTAACTTTGAAGATCTACAACGTACTCGGTCAGGAAGTGGCAACGCTGATTCACAACGAATTAATGGATGAAGGAGATCAGGAAGTGGAATTTGATGCGAGCAGATTGGCATCAGGGGTGTACTTCTACCGGCTCATCGCAGGAAAATTCAGTGAATTGAAGAAGATGGTGCTGGTGAAGTAGCCGATCGACTTCCCGGAAGTTCCGTTCGATGTGGAAGAAGCCCCGTCAGTGCGCGGGGCTTTTTATTATCGCTATCAAACTCCTCGACTCACTCCCTCTTTATTTCTCCTCCTACAGGGGGGAAGTTTATTTTCCGAGGTTTTCTCCCCTCGTGCCGAAGGCATCCCGGCTGCCGGGTCAGAGCCTAGGGTCGTAACGGCGTATCGGTGACTTTGCTATGGAAGGTAAGTGAAGACGGCTTTCTTCCTGACTGCACCAGCCATGTTCCTCAATGCAACGCCCGTAGTCGTGAGTGCACTACTTGTGTTCCTTCGTGCGCAAGCGGTGTTCCTCAATGCGCCGCTAATATTCCTTGATACATTGCTCGGTGCAACGCCCTCTCAAGCAATTATGAGACAATACGTTACAGAAGCTGCGCATTGCACCGGCTGGTGCAGTAAGTGCGCCACGCAGTGCAACGCGTGCGACGGGCGTGCCGGAAGGTAGTACAGCGCGAACGGTGGCTGCAACCGTAAGAGCAGGCTATGCACACAATGGCGCGGAATGCTCGCTGAGAAGGATACGAAGGAATATGACTGAAGCACAAAGGACGAAACCCCGACTCTCATGGAACCGAAGAGATGGGGGCTTCGAATCACTTGGACTGAATGAGACTACTTGACTAAGAGCATCTTCTTCGTGTCGGTAAAGTGACCCGCTTGCAAGCGGTAGAAGTAGAGACCGCTTGGGAGACTGCTGGCATCAAATGAAACCGACTTGTAGCCTGCCGTTTGGAAATCATCGATTACCGTTGCCACTTCCTGTCCAAGTACGTTAAAGACCTTTAAGCTGACTGTTGCATCCACTGGAATGGCATAGTTGAGGCGTGTGGTGGGATTGAATGGGTTTGGATAGTTCTGCTCGAGTCTATACGCATCGGGTTTCACTTTGCTCATGACCTTGCTGTGGTCTGTCACTACTTCTTCTCCAACCGGTGCTCCTACGGGCTGACCGGAATAACTGCCGCCCTGTGCAAGTGCGATCAGTTCTGCAAGATGCGCAGTAGCAGCAGCGTTGATTCTACTCCCTCGAGTTTGGATACCTGCATAGGCCGTTTGCGCAGATGGAATATCGCCCTTGGCCAGATAAGCAAGTATGACGTGCGTCTGTGCGTTCATCCAGTACTTGTCGGGAGGATTGGCAGCAAGAATCGAGCTGACACGCTGGAAGAGCCCGTCGAAATCCCGTTTTGACAAGATCGATTCCAAAAGGAACGCTTGGGCAACTGACTTCAATTCATCCGAAGAAGAAGTGTTCACAGCCAATGCCGCAAGGAGAATGTCCCATGCCACTACGTTTTGAAAGCGCCCCGAAGGACCAACAAGTGTCGCAAGGAGTTTAAGTGCATCGGCAGACGCCAAATCATCCGGATGGTAAACGATTTGTGTGCGCAGTTGATTGATCCACCGAATGAAAACTGAATCAGGAATCACTATATCAGAAAGTGCGGAAGCGGAGTACTGTCCCAAGCGGGCAGTATTGCTGCTCGTGAACGAAGCCGCTTCGTGATCTTCTGAAATTGGCTGCATGACTGTTCCGCTGCAACTCGTAATGGTCTTATAGTTCGAATAATCCACCGACCCGTAAAATGCCGCTGGCACATTTGCAGGATTCACATACGGACAATCTCCCCAGTAATTAAGTTGTGCTTTAATTGCGGAGGATGTTCGAACCCAATAGTATGGCCCCTTAATATAATTATAACCTGCATTCTCCCATGTACTTGTCTGCCAATAACAAGGCGGCGGGCAGGGATTTGTCTGTTGCGGAAGGGAAATCTTCGGATCTAATTTATTTCCATCGGCTGGTAGAGCTTGTCCACCCCCGTCGCAGACACAGGTTGTGGTTGTCGCTCTTTCCCCGAGATACGCACCGCCGGCAATAATAAATATTTGTGAGCTGCTGTTGCTCTCGATGTGATTATTGCCCGGCGAGACCCCGTCGGGGCTGAGTGTAACATAGGCAGTCACATCGGTAGCATAGATGCCGTAGTTTGTACCGTTGATAATGGAAGAATTGCCCATGTGAAGCTTCCCGCCAGCCCAGAGAACTGCACCCCAACCATTATTAGGAGTACAAACAGTATTGACAAGGTGGATGTCGCCATTCTGCACGCTTACACAGCCAACATCATTGGTGAGCGTTGAGTTACTTACTGTGACGGTAGCAACAGTAGTTATCGAATTATTCACTGTGACGGCGTAATTCGATGAGTTCTGAATTGTACAATGGTCAATCGTTGTATTCCAACCGGTGTTCACGAAAATGCCGTAGGTAGCATAGGAGACATTGCAGTACTGGAGTGTGTTGGACGAATTGGCACCACCAAACATCCGGATGGCGTCCCAATCACCGGGAGCAGGTGAGGTTTTGGAGGACGTGAAAATAATTGGCTTGGCAGCCGTGCCTACAGCGACGAGAGTATCGTAACAGAGAAGTTTTGCATTCTGACCAAACTTAAATGTCCCACCCGGTGTTAACTTAGTCTTAGCCGTATTTGCAGTTGCGTCAATAAGAAAAGTTGCCCCACTATCTACTTGAATCGTTGCAGTAGAATCAAGGGTAAAAAAACCACCTTGTGTAAAACTTGTGGTTTTACCCTTGGATAATTCGTAGAAACCGTGATTTGCAAGACACGCCGTTGAACCGCTAAAAGTAATGCCAGTCTTATTAAGAACCTTTCCACAGTTTTGGATCACTATATCAGCATTATCATTGACAGTTGCCTCTGACTCAATGAATAAGGAGGCACCTGGATTTACCTTAAGCCAGCTTCCAGCCGGCACCGTAAGCGTACATGTTGATAGAACATCAATCGTGACGCCTTGAAGTATAGTGACACGATCCGCAGTGATAGCGCCGTCCCATTTTTCGAAAACTGTGCGGTCAGTTGTCAACGTTTGATTGGCGATGATTACCGGGTAAAGGGCCTGAATGCCAAATTTATCGTCTTGTGTAAGATCTCTGAATTTTATGTCATTATAGCTTAGGGGTTGAGACATGGTATTATCACGACACGACACATCTGTTTCATCGTTAAGGGATATCCAATGACCAAACTCGTGAGCAAACAATGATTGAGCGTCATACCCTGAAGAAGTGGATGGATCTAAAGTCCAAGTGTAGAATTGGTTCACGTACGTATCTGTTTCAACAATTTTGTTATTAGAATCATAAAAATGAGAAGTTTCACCTAAATACGGATTATCTAAGATATCCCAGCCAACGCAATTCACGGTGTCTGCAGTTGTGAAATTATAGTTATTGGGAGTGTCAGTGCCTTTGAAGAAATAAAAAAATGAACCTGCGCTGTTCCATGCTGAAGCACCTGCGTCAATAGCTCCCTCCCATCCAGCTTGAGTTATGGATTGTGTCCCCATTCGATTATTGATTCGATAGGTTACAGTAGCGGATGCACGTACATCGTAAAAAGAATGACAGTACGTGGGACATTGTCCATATAAATCAGTGTTTACGAGGATGAGCACCGCAATTTCAATCAACGGCATTATTCTTAAACTTAACATGGCAATCCTCCAATACTATTGTTTGTTATCTTTATTCGTACCAAAAGGTGGGCGACGCAGTAACCTAGTCACGTACTCGATTTCGTCTATAATCTCGTTTAGTTCCTTAGCTTTTCCAGTTTTCCCGTTAATTGCACGATTTGCATCAATCAAATATTTATAACTCATCAAGAATGAAATATCACTTTGATCAATTACTTTCTTATAATACGCAAGTGAGCTGTGAGAAGAGTAGTAAGCATCAAAAAGCAAAGAGGTAGCGCTTAGAAAAAGCAAAACGTGTTCACCCTTCTCTAGTTTTTCTTCGTGCATAGCCTCGAGCCTTAATCCACCCTTAACTGGCCCAGAACGGATCAAGACGGGAATCTCCTTCTTGTTTACGTTAAAGTCATTTCTCAAGAATCTATCAACCTTGATGTAGGCAATTGTATGGTAAGGCACTTCGCTTGAATCGTGATCAATTTTCATTACTACACCAATCACGATACAATCTGCCAACGCGGCTTTATCCTTTTCATCTCGCAGTTCAGGTCTCGAAATAGCTTTCACTAAGTCTACGCCGCCCTTGACAAACTCTTTAACCGTTGTATCACTATAACCCATATACGTACACCACTCTGCCTGGTATTGATTCATTCCAAGCTTTTGTAACTTCTCTGGTTGCCTGGTGTATGCTTGGATTTGTTTATAAGCCGGATTCTTCTGTCCATAACAAAGCTGGGCTACCACGCAAACTACTATTAGTAACATATAATTTCTAATGATGATCATAACCTTCTCCTCTAATAATAAACTGTTCAATCAAATTTAATATCTTTTGTGCTAAGTGTTTGCCAAGAAAAAGTTTAAACTGTTTATCGTAGTAAAATCATTTTCATAGTGAGAGTTAAATTCTCTGTTTGTATGCGATAGAAATACGTACCACTTGCTAAGTTATTTCCGTTAAACTTTGTCTCGTAACTTCCGGCAATCAAGAATTGATCGACGAGCACTGCGGCTTCACATCCAAGAATATCAAATACTTTAATCTGAACAACTGCATTCTCGGATAGCTCATACGGTATCACTGTCTCTGGGTTGAACGGGTTGGGATAATTTGGGTAGAGTCTAAAAGTGTTTGGTATCTTTTCGAGCCTATCAGTTACATCTGTCATGATTCCATTTTCGTTAAATTCAAGCGCACTGCTCGATGTTGCAATCCATTTATTATTGAACCGATCAACAGCAATTCCCCAAACAGTCTGTGGATTGACAGGAAACAGATATTCATCCCAATGACCTCCGTGTAGAGTCTGAAGCCAGTAGGTTCCGCTGCTATCAACGAGAATCCATGGTGCATTCGAAGAATCAAACGTAAAGTAGAACCGGGGTGATTCTTTGAGGTTGTTGTCGCCAACGGCATAGATGATCCACCTCGAGCCGTCGTACCTAATGATCGAGGAATCAGATATGAACCATTTATTGTCTCCGTGATCGATCCCGACGAGTCGTATACTGCTGTCGCTCAATCCACTGTTCGCGGGCGTTACATGGATCCAGTTCCCGCCGACATAATGGAAAAGCGCGTAGCCTGCTTTCCCGATGTCACCTTGATCCTCAGTGAGCCAGAGAGTACTATCGACATCAGTAGCGATGCTCATTACTGTTGAAAATGTATATCCCGTTGGTGCCGAATGAAGGCTCCACATCGATCCGTCGAACGACCATAGACCATCGCTCCGTGTTCCGATCCATTTCGTATGAGTATAGTCGATGGCCAGCACTTCAACATCACAATCACCACTGCACGAGTTGAATGGATAGTCGGTCCAGTGCTGTCCGACCAGCGTCGCGAGACCACTATGTGCGCGCGATCCGATCCAGACAGAACGATCGGCTGGGTCGTTTGCGATTGCCGTAATCATCGCCGCCGGTACTCCATCGGATACTCCATAGCTCTTCCACTGCGCACCATCGAATCTAGTGACAGTTCCGGAGAATGATCCAAACCAAACGTTCCCTTGAAGATCAGAAGCTATTGATGTGATGAAAGAATCGGGCAAGCCGCTATTCAAAGGTGTGAGCAATCGCCACTGGGAAGATTGAGAAAAAACCTCCACAGTACAACCGAGCAGAAAGAGAAAAAGAATGATACTCCGAGAATTCATTTGACCACCCATTATTACTCCCCGCAAGTCGATGAAATGTAGAAAACCACAATTCCAAAGTCAAGACTGTTCAGAAGTATTTTTTCGGGCGACAAGATTAGTGCCGTGCGCCGCGCTGGAATCTTTTCCCTTTTTCTTAAGTAGGGGAGAATAGTCCGGTATCTGCGTAGTATCCGACTTCAATGGGTTAGGTGGGCGCATAAGTTGAGACTGTCTCTTGATTACTACGCTGTCCTGAACAGTTTTCTGGGAAGTTTTTTTCTTTGCTTCTAAAAAATCTTGTCTGAGTTTCGAGTAATCGCGCAGTATCACAGAACCCATCGTCATATTTTCTGTGGTATTAATTTCTGCCTTAAACGGAATTCTACTTATTGTAACACCGAAGCTTAAGCTTTCCATGGGGTAGTTTTTAAGAAAATCTTCCTTGCATCTAACTCGGAATTCTATTCTTCTCGACTGCCCTTTTGGGACAATAACCTCCCAACGATCGTTTCCCACCACCGTCAGCGCCATATTGCTCACAAATCCAACGTAGAGCTTACCTTCGATTTGAGAAATCTTGTATGTGATTACAAACTCCTCCGTAGACAAAACGGTACTTTTTGAGGTTGTTACGAATGCTTTGTAGCTTAGAGATTGAGAAAAAGCTGGTATGACACCAAGCAAGAAAAAGAATATATATTTTCTCATCATGACTGCATCTCCTCACAATTGACATTTATCACTCTTTAATCTGAATATATTTTCAAATTCCTACAGACATGAATCGTACGACCGAGCAGAAAAAAAACGATACACCGAGAATTCATTTGACCACCCATTATTACTCCCCGCAAGTCGATGAAATGTAGACAACTATAATTCCAAAGTCAAGACTGCGCATTGACTCAGCTGGATTCAATGAGCAAGTGCAACACGTCGGTTAAAGACTTCGCGTGGTGTTTGATAATGTAATATTTTTCTTGGTCTGTTGTTCATGCGTCGTTCTAAACGTTTCACATCAGCATTGGAGACAGCGTCGAAGTTTGT
>JACOSY010000027.1 GCA_016178595.1 Ignavibacteria bacterium | reverse complement strand
ATAAAAGAAGACCGCGAAGCGTCAACGATGCACGCATGGGGTTCCTGCTCTCTGACTGAGAGAGAATGGTTGTTAGCTACGAGTGATTCGTCGTGGGGTCGGCAAGCGTGGGAAGGAACGCCTCACTTAGAAATTCTTTTATTCGTTCCCTCGATGCTTCGGGAGGTGTCGGCCTCTAGGTTAATGGGAATCTACGAAAAGTTCTTCATCGTGTCAAGAGAAAATTGTCTTTTTTTCTAAAATATCCTTGACCTGTGATCTATGATACCATACCGAGACCGCTCCCCTCGGCATTGGCTGTAGGACACTAGTCACTGTCCAACACATATCCGGCGAAGTGAAACTCCTCACCTTTGTCTATAATCGACTGTGAGATCCGACGCGTCGGTACGTAGTACTGTCACCCAAGATTTCGCACTCTTGACACTTGATACTGTCCACAATATTCGATAGGATGCTTTTGCATAGTGAGGAGAGGCACAGGCATTCCTACAAGGACGTTGATCAAGTGCAAGGCAAGCGGTGCACGTAATTAGGAGGGGGTAGCATTTTTGTACACGGGAGGTACAAAGTTGCTACCCCACCGCTTAATCTCGAAAATCCTGCATCCAGCTTCTACTTGTACACGCCAGCTCATACTCGCCTCCCCGTATGAATGGTAGTGACGGTGGATTCCTGGAAGCAAAAGCGAAACGCCCAGGTGCATTGAGCACTCTGGGCGTTTCTGATATCATACCGTGAACCGCTGAAGAAAAAAACCCCTGTTGTTTATTTGGTACCAAACAGCTAGGATTTTCAATTCCCCGTACGCGCGAAATTACTTCACGAGCATCATCTTTTTCGTGTCGGTGAACTTTCCTGCTTGTAACCTATAGAAGTATAGTCCGCTCGACAGGCTACTCGCATCAAACTCGACTGTCTTATATCCTTCCGTTTGGAAATCATCAACAACTTTTGACACTTCCTGTCCCAGCACGTTGAAGATTCTTAAGCTCACCTGTGCATCCACTGGGAGAGCATAGCTGAAGCGCGTTGTCGGGTTGAACGGGTTGGGATAGTTTTGCTCCAGCAGAAATGTGGTTGGTTTATTCGGCTTAATTCTTTTTGGGTCACCCAGCAATACTCCGCTCTCCGCATTGTTCGGCCCTTGCTCGATTGAAGGAGATGCCATTCTTTCAGCAAGACCAATCATCTCAGCAAGGTGCGCCACTCCTTCTGGGCTAATGCCGCTGGCGCGCAGCTGCATATTCAGAAAGGCACTCTTTGCCGATACAATATCGCCTTCTGCCAGATAACCAAGGACGAGCGCCGACTGGGCACTTATCCAGTATCGATCCGGTGGATTCGTAGCAAGAATCGAACTAATCCGATCGAAGAGAGTCGTGAAATCCCGATTGGCCAGTCGGTCGTGAAGAAAGAAAGCTCGGGCAACAAGTTTCATCTCGCTTGAGGAAAGAGAATTCGTCGCAAGCGAACCAAGAAGTGTTCCCCAGGAAATACCGAGTACCTGCGTAAACTTTCCTCCTGGGCCGATCAGTGTTGCCAGCAGTTGCAATTCACCTATTGATGAGGTGTCAGCGGGGTGATCGATGATGTCCCGTGCCAGTTGTCTGATCCAGCGACGAAGCTGAAGCGAGTCAGGGGGAGGAAGCGAATCAGTTGCGGCAGTACTCGCGCCAAAGGTTTCTGCCGGATGGAGCTGATTACCGCTATTACCTTTGATTGATGCCGAAGGTGACATCGTTCCTCCTCCTCCGTCGATATCGGCCGAAAGCGGCAGAGCACTGGGCACGTTGCATTGCAACTTATAATTTAGATAATCGACCGTGCCCGGCCCGGGGAATGCACCCGAAACTCCTGAGGGATTCGTAGTGTTCGGGCATTGGCCCCAATAATTGAGTTGAGCTTCGATCACCGTTTGACTCGGAGCGTAGACCCAGGGAACAGGGCCGCTAATATAATTGTACCCCCCATTATCCGATGTCACCGTCTGCCAGTAGCAGGGAGACGAGCAACCTCCTCCTATCTGAGGTGTAAAGACGCGCCTGTTTCCTTTTGTCCACTCGGTGCTTCCGTCTAAAATCGATTGAGTGCCACCATCGCAGATGCAGCTTGTCGTCGTCACCCGTTGACCAAGGAACGCTCCGCCGGTACTGACGTAGATCTGCCCGGCCGTGTTGTTCTCAATGTGGTTATAGCTGGGTGTATAGTCGATGGTGATGGTTGCGTAAGCCGTCGCACCATTCACGTAAATGCCGTAGCCGGCATTGTTCGTGATGGAAGAATTTTGCATGTGGAGTTTCCCAGTTGTCGAGAGTTCGACTCCGTTTCCGATATTGGACGTGACGGTAGAACTGGTAAGCACCGCATCCCCGTTGAGGACGCTCACGCCTTTCGCGTTATTGCTGATAGTGGAGTTGCTAAGCGTCACCGTCGCAACGGTTGTAATTGAATTGTTAATGTACAGGCCCGAGTTCGACGAGTTCTGAATCGTGCAATGGTCGAGCGTCGTATTCCAGCCTGTGTTGGCGTAAAAGCCATAGGTCGCGTAAGAAACGTTGCAGTAGCTGATCGTGCTGACGTAGTTCGTATTGGTGTTGTTTGTAAGAACGATGCCGTACCAATCACCGGGATGAGGTGAGGTACTTGACGAAGTGAAGGTGATTGGCTGGGCGGCTGTACCTTGGGCTACAAGAGAGCCATTCACAATTAACTGTACACCAGCACCAAATTTGATAATCGCACCGGCTTCGACAGTGAGTGTTGTTCCCGCCTTTGTTGTCAGGTTTTCCAGGATTTGTACAGTGTTTGCCTTTCGTAATGTGCAGCTGAAATTTTCAAGAGTATACCGCAAGGCCTTGTAGGCATTGGCACGTCCATGCCCCATCTTCCCATTATATCCGCTGGCGTCATAGGTGTACGGTCCAACCTTATCCGCTGTCCGCTCGATGATTGTGCGTACGCTATCTGCCTTGAGATTCGGACTTAGGGACCAAATGAGCGCAGCTACGCCCGATATGTGTGGGGCAGCAATAGATCCGCCTTCTTGATATTCATATCCACTACTGGAACCGCCAGGAAATAAAGTCGTAGAATAAGTGGGAACCGTAGAGATAATGCTATTCTGTCCTTCTCCACCTGGAGCAACAACACTGACCTTCGCAAACGAAGGCGATGTGGGTATAGTTTTCGAATAAGCAGCAAGACTGTCGTAAAAGTTCGATGCCCCGACTGCTATTACGTTTGGCCAGTATGGGCGGCCGTACACTGGACGAGCATACGATGCATAGATCGCAGGATTCTCGATGTAATAAGTAGATTGCGGATCATAGTATCGCAGATTCCCGGTCGGGAAGACGCAGAGCACATTGTTATTGTAGGCATACGCGATTGCATCTTCAATGACATGGATTGTATCAGGCCCATCAAATCCACCGCTAAAATTAATGATCCATTGCTGGTTTGCGTTCGGGATTTTCTGTCTTACTGCATCCACTAACCCCTTATAAACTGATGGAGTGGTTCCAAAACCAAATTGGTCAAATACTTTGTCAATGTAGAGTCTGCTTCCCCAAGAGATACCAGCGATGCCTACACACAGAAAGCCGGGCCAGCTACCGCATATGTCCTTGTTAACTGCTTCAGCACCGGCAATTCCAGCCACAAGCGAGCCATGTGCACTTCGATCTCGAACCCAGTGAGAAGGACCATTATCGCCTTCCCAATCAGAACCGAGTGTTATCTTGTGCGGGTTGTCGAGATCACAATGATTGGGCTGTCCGGACAGAGAGTCGAGCGGAATTCCAGTATCCAGAACGGCAATCACGATGTTCGAATCACCAGTTGTGATGTCCCAGGCCTTAACTGCCTGAATAGTGCCGCCGGGTGGCGCCGCCCTGTATAATGACCACTGGCTATCGAAGAAAGCATCGCAAGGGATATTGTCCGACGTATGCGCGATGTAGCTCGGTTCTGCGTCCCTTATCAAATTGTTCTTCTTGAGAAGGTCGATGACGCGAAAAACATCGGTCGTTTCAGGAAAAGTCGCCTTCGACCATCCTATCTCGTCGAATTGACCTTCGAGAGTTCCGCCAGACGTTTGTATCAACGCCCTCACGAGATCGATCTGGGCAGGATTATTAGCCTTGATCAGTACATCTCCGGCTGTGTATCGGACTTCACGGTTACCGAGAGACCTGCTCAAGACAGGTCTCCCGCCGACGGTCTGAACCTGAGTGGTTACAATCATGCCTGCAAATTGAGACACGACCAGGCAAACGAAGATAGATCGTGTCACGTTTAAAGAGAATGACCTGTATTGCATAAAGCCTCCTAAGATGTGTGAATGGTATAGTGAATTTTTTCAATGAATGACGCTACTCATCGCATGAGGATCATCTTCTTAACATCAGTAAAGTACAAATGCGTTCGTGCAATTGAACCTATTCGTATTACGGCAAAGTAAACCCCGCTTGGCATCAAGATATTTTCCTCTGATTTCCCGTCCCATCCAACAGTGTACTTACCCATCGACTCATAGCGATCGACAAGGTCTTTTACCCTTTGTCCAAGAATATTAAATAGCGTGAGTTGTACCCATCCACCTCGTTCTACCGTGTAAGTCAAGGAAGTAGTGGGATTGAATGGGTTGGGGAAATTCTGGGACAAGGCGTATTGAGTTATCGGATACTTTTCTTCATTTGAATCGTTTGGTATGAGGCTCAATCGATAAACTCCGCGCGGGTATCCGGGTAAACTTAAATTAACACCGGCATAGAGGAACCTTTCATCCGGAGATAACGCAAGCGAGTACACCGATGCCGAATCCAGCCCTATGTACTTCCATGAAGCACCGCTATCGGAACTACTGAAGACACCGCAGCCGCTTGCACTATCGGGAGAAAAGTCGGTCCACCAGCACAAGCCGATATACAGCCTATGCGGAGGTGTTATTTTGTCGATGGCAAGCGCGATAACGTTTGCATAATTACCAGGGATGCCATTGACAATGTTTGCCCACGTTTCGCCTCCGTCTGTCGACTTGAACATTGCCTTCTGTGCCTGGAAAGTGTAACTACCTGCATAGTAAATGGTACTTGTCGGTTTACCGAACTCATAGGCATAGCCTCTCCCTCCATAGAGAAGCCCGGTGAGCGTCTCGCGCCACGTCTCGCCATTATCGGTGGAAACAAAAATACGCCCCGTGTTGTCACTTGCATAAATCTTGTTGGTACTATCGGGGTCGATGCCGATGGCAGTCACCGGACGGCATTCCGGCCCGTTTGTATCCGTGACCGCTGTCCAGAACTCACCACCGTTCGTAGTGCGGTAAAGTCCGCCGCAACTGAATCCTCCCTTGCCGACAAACATCGTATCTGGATGCGATGGATTAATCGCCAGCGAGATGTAGCTAATATCTGGATTCGGATACGTGCCGCTGTCGGCCCTAAACCACGTCGTTCCTCCATCCGTTGTCTTCATGATCCCGGAAGGGCTCGCGTTAGAAGAGCCCAAAGTCGCATAGATAATATTGGAGCTTGCAGGATTGATAACGAGCTTGGTGACATCAACTTGATCCGCGACCATCTCCCAATCAGTACCTGAATTCGTGGAGCGGAAGATCCTCCCACGTGTCCCACTGCTGAAGTCGCTTCCACTGCCCACAAAGATTCTCGTTCCATCTTTCGGATCGATAGCGATTGCGGTTACCTCCTCGTATGGCAAGCCGAGATGTACCCATTGGCAAAAACAAACTGATGGTAACAGCAAGAAAGAAGAAAGGAATGCAAATATCTTTACTACTTGATTTATTGGATACCTCTAGAACGTGGAGGCAAGCTACAAAAAAATCAAAACATTGTCAAGAACGATTGAGAGTGGGGAGTAAAAGGTGCACTCCATCGTCTTACCGAACGGATAGGCTTGAGCCGGTATTTCACAGATCAAGCGACTTCCCGAAACTCTCCTCATTAAGCGTATTTGCCTATCAGCCCATCTTCCCGAGGCTTCGTTCTTACGTGTAAACCATCAATAAATAAGATATTCTATAACGAGAAGCACGCCTAGCTATCATTTCAGAACATCAAAGAGATCATTCAGGCGATCTCTCAATCTTGAACTTGGCACACTTCGACCCCTCTCCCATCTCGTAAGTGTGGTCGGATCAATTCCCAATTTCTTCGCTAGTTTCTTCATGCTCAAACCGCGGCTTCGCCGGTACAATTTGATCTTCTGCCCAAGGGTAGTTGCAGTTTCCGGTACAGGATCATACCCGAGAAACGTGGTGATGTTAGGTATCAATCGGAGAGCGGAGCCTCCGCGGTTCTTTTCCCAGTTGGTAATGGTGCTTGTTGTTACTCCCAGCAGTTTCGCCACATCCCTCTGAAAGAGTTTGAGATCGAGACGCTTCTTCCGGATGTGGTCTCCAATGGTTTAAAATGTTTTGGGATATGCCTCAGATCGCGGTTTTTAGCGGAAAGTGTGACATCGCAGAAATGCAACGCATGGATGATGAATCGACAAACTCGTCAACATGAAGATTAAATGCATGACGGCTGACATCGTTCGTGGGGAGCAGAGCAGACTCAACAGGGAGTAGGGATCTATGACAGCACTTCTTCTAATCCCTACCGAGAAGAAGTATGCATGAGTTACTTTGCCTGTCGCGGCAGTAGTGGACAAGTAAAGTATTTATCGGTCGCTTGAAAATCATTCAGGTCAAGGTCTTCCACCCGACAGGCATTTGCGTACTTACTTGCATCTACCCCTCCTTTGAGAACAAAAAGATGCCAGCGTCCCCCATTATAATTACCATCGCCGGGTTTGAACGCTGAAATGAGTGAGACGCCATCTTTGAAGGCGTGCCCTGGCATCATATACAACGGGTCAAATCTTCCCTCCACGGGAAGTGAATTCGGTGTAACGACGCCATCGAACTTTTCGCACGATGCCCATGATTGGGGTCGGGGATTCGGTCCCTGTGAAAACCCGATGACGACAAAAAGCATCGTGAAACAGCATACCGCTAATCCTATACGTGTCATACTGTACTCCTTGAGTGATTGTTACAGACGAAGAATTATTCCTCGAAGATGAGCATGGGAGGTCACAAAACTATCACAAAAGGATAATATTTTTTTATCAATTGTTTAACGGGTATTCGGGTAAAACAGAAAGTCCCGCAAAGAAGAACGGGACTTTGATTTTTTCTATTCAATGTTACAAGGGAAATATCGATCAGCAACAAGTTACTTAACGTGCAGCAAGACCCACGGCGCTCGCGGGCAGACCTGTGATGCTGGTAAGGGATGTAAGTGTTCCATCGGAATTTACTTGAAATGCGCTCACGGATTGCGTGCCAGCATTGAGCGTGTAAAGATAACGAGAGTTGATGCTCAACGCCATATCGATTGGTTTGCTTCCTACACCTGTAACACCGGTGCGCCCATCAGGAGTAAGTAGCGTCAAACTGCCATCGTCAGCAATGCGGTAGCCGGAGATCGAACCGCTGCCAGTATTTGTGGTGTAGCTATATTTTCCATTATTGGTGATGACTACCCAGCATGCCGCCGTCTGGGTATTACCGATAGGTCCCGTAACGAGAGTAAGATCGCCATTCCCAGAAAGTGTATAGGAAGAGAGTGCGCTTTTTCCTGCCATACCACCGAAAGCATCCGAGACGATCAGCCTGCCGCGGTTGTCAAACTCAAACCCAAACGGCGTATCACCCACGGAAGCATGTACTACCGGACCGCTTGCTATGCCATCAGCGCCGATGGTATAGGTATCAATAATGTTGTTCGCTTTTTCCGTTACAACAAGCACTGTGCCGTCGGGATTAAACTCGATCTGTGCCGGACCTGCAGCTCCGTTACTTAACGGTTGCGTGGAACCGGCAAGAGGAGTTAAGATGCCATTTGCACCAAGGTTAAAACCGGTAATGTTGCCACTTCCGCCGGCATTTAAAACATAGACAAGACTATCATGGACAGTTAGGCTAATCGGTCGCGTGCCTCCGGAAGAAACTTTACTTACCCAAGTAAGACCATCAGGCGTAACTTGGAAAACAGAAATCTCATCACTACCTGCGTTGACCGCGAAAAGCAGTCGATTGTTTTCACTAAGTACGAGAGCGCCCTGTGAGCCCAAGCCGCCGCCAGTGCCCAGTCCGCCTGTTGCAAACGTTCCGGCAGATGTTAAACTCCCATCTGCGCCACGGGTGAATGCCAAAACACTGTTACCTGATGATGCATTCGATAATGTATAGGCAGCGCTCGGCGCGGTGGTTCCTGCTTTCGCGATGCTTTTTGCCCTTGTTGCCGGTTCGATGAGATTGTCGCTTTCTTTTTGACAGCCACCGCTGATGACTGCAATGAAAGAGACAACCGTGAAAAGAAATGCTGCGTATCTCATGATGGGTGCCCCTAAAGATTGTTGATGGAATGTTGTGATTTGACAGAACCAAAATACCCAGAAGAGTTTGCAAATGTATCACAAGACCTTAACATTTTTGTGCATTCTTTGGATTTGATTTATGCATCCTTTGTGATACTTTTGTGAGAATTTTTCCTATCTTTATGCAAGAATCCATCGAAAACTTATCCAGACGAATAGTGAAACGTGTACTTATCATTGAAGACGACGCGGCGATTGCCAACCTTGTGGAAATCCATATGAAAGATTTGGATTGTGCTGTGGACAAGGTTGCCGACGGTGCCGAAGGGCTCACGAAGGCGCGTGCAGGACGGTACGACCTGATCGTTCTCGATCTCATGCTTCCCGGCATGAGCGGTCTCGATGTCTGCAAGGAACTCCGCGCTGTTAATAGGACTATTCCAATATTGATGCTCACTGCACGGTCGGAAGAGTTTGATCGTGTCTTGGGTCTCGAGTTAGGGGCTGACGATTATCTCACGAAACCGTTCGGTGTGCATGAACTCGTTGCCCGGGTGAAGGCAATCTTCCGCCGAGTTGAGGTTACGAAGCAGGATCTTCAGCACGGCGATGCCAAGGAGCTACGCATCGGTGAAATTGCAATTGACCCGCAGAAACGACGTGTTGTGCTCAACGATGACAAGATTGAGCTGACCGCAAAAGAATTTGATCTGTTGCACCTCTTTATGAAAAATCCTGGACGAGCGTATTCACGACAGGACCTGCTCGACATCGTGTGGGGTTACCACTTCGACGGATACGACCACACTGTGAATTCCCACATAAACCGTCTGCGAACGAAAATCGAGCAAGACCCCTCCAAGCCGAAGTACATCCTCACCGTCTGGGGTGTCGGCTACCGGTTTGCCGAGCGGGAAGAAGTGGAGTCCAGTCATGCGTAGGATCTCGTTCAAGAGTTTGTACTGGAGGATTTCCGCTGTCTTCCTCCTTGTCCTCGTGCTTCTCGGTGTTGCCTTCAATTTCTTGACGCTGTTCTCTGCTGAAATGTACTTTCAGGAAGGCAACCAGCGACTGCACCGTCAGTTTGCCAGCTTCATTGCAGAACTTCTGCAGCCATACACCCGTGATACACTCGAGCACAGTGAGATCATGCAAGTGTTCGAGCAGGTACACAAGATGAATCCGAGTGTCGAGGTCTATCTTCTCGACGAGGAAGGAAACATTCTCTCATCTTCGACGACGCGAGAGAACTTGAAGCTTCACCGGATTGACATCCAGCCCATTCAGAAGTTCCTTGCCGTGGATGGCAAACAGTTTACGATGGGAGAAGATCCGAAAGGCATCCACAAGGAGAAAGTGTTCACCGCCGCGCCGTTCATCGCGAATGGCAAACAGGTCGGGTATGTGTACGTGATCCTCGGCGGTGAGGAATATGACTCCGCGCTTCAATTTATTCAACAGAACTACATCCTGCGGCTCGCCGTGAGAACGCTCGTCATCAGCATGGTTGCAGCAACGATCATCGGACTGGTGAGCATCGGCTTCCTGACCCGTCGCCTACGCAAGATGACGAAAGCTGTTACTTCCTTCGGCAGTGGGGACCTCTCTCAACGAATCCCGATCGTAAGTGACGACGAGATTGGTGTGGCAGCTCGTGCATTCAACCAGATGGCTGATACTATACAGCGTCACGTCGGCGAGCTCGCAGCGGCCGATTCGCTGCGGCGTGAGTTGATCGCAAACGTCTCACACGATCTTCGGACTCCTCTTTCCTCGATGCAGGGATACGTCGAAACGGTTATACTCAAGGACGGTTCATTGACAGGAGAGGAACGCCAGCAATATCTCCGGACGATCCTCGATAGTACAATCAAACTCAACAAGCTCGTGGGGGAATTGTTTGAATTGAGCAAGCTCGACGCCAAACAAACGCTTCCAAAACCGGAACCCTTCTCATTAACGGAGCTTGTTCAGGACGTCACGCAGAAGTTCCAGCCGCAAGCACAGAAGAACGGCGTTCGAATTGAGACGAAATTCGACAAGGACCTCCCATTTGTCCAGGCCGACATTGGGATGATCGAGCGGGTGCTACAGAACCTGATCGAGAACGCCATCAAGTTCACGCCTGAATACGGACGAGTCGTCTTGCACATCGACCGCATCGATACCAAACTTAAAGTAAAAGTCACCGACACGGGCTGTGGTATTTCGAAGTCCGACCTTCCGAACATCTTTGACCGCTTCTACCGATCAAGCCGTAACCGCCCGACGAGTGAGGGGGCGGGACTTGGCCTCGCGATTGTGAAAAAAATACTGGAACTCCATGGCGAGAGCATCATTGCCCACAGTGATGAGACTTCCGGGTCGACGTTCACCTTCACGTTATCCGTATTCCAGAATTAGCCCCACGATCAATCCAGAAAGACAGTCCTCCAGATTCTGCCCAGTTGCCAAAAATAATAAATGGTTCACCGCTAGTTTTACTTATCCAGTCAAAATCTTAAGAAATGAATTTAGGTGTTCTTTGAGCTTTCCACGGGGCTCAATCTCTCCTCTCTCCCACCTCGCAAGCGTTGTCGGATCAATGCGTAGCTGCTTCGATAACTCCTCTCTGCTCAAACCTTGCTTTCTGCGACGGAAATGTATACTCCATCTGTGGCATTCGATCTCCTCCGTCACAAAGATTTTTCTCCAAATGCACTTTCCCCTTGACTTTGCTCCGGCATCGACCTATATTGCATCTACATTTCCATGTTATTTGTCCGGGGGCAAACGGACGCTCATCATATCTTCAGAGCATTTCGACCTGACATGGAGGACATCTCCTCCCGAGCTAATTTTTTTATTGAATTAGCTTCCTCGCAATCCTGTCAGCCTCATCATTGGTGAATTACACATTTTGAGTGTGTGAAGTGTATGTTGCCGGATCTCCAGCAACAAGCGACACTTTATTTACATTTGAAGCTGATGCTCACATGAAAGCAGATGCAACTCGTTAAGGAATCCTCAGAGCTTGAGGTAGAGTATCAATTCTCACATCCACTCTTTCATTGTATGCCGATTTGCTAGACCACTGTTTCAATAACCATTTTATAGGAGAAATTACCATGAGGATGATTCAAATGTTGTTTCGCAAACAGCATGCCTGCTCGGTGCGGAGTTGCGCAGTGCTGGGGTTAGTCATGGCACTCGCGGTTGTGTTTGGGGCGCGGGAAATTAATGCACAAACCAAAAAAGTTCTCATCCTGAGTACTACAATGTATCCATCCGGCACGGGCACCTCGATCAATCGAAAGAACGAAGAGGATATTGCTATAGGTTTAGGATTCACCGTTCACGTTGCTACTCCAACAGTGTGGGGACAAATATCAAACGGTACCCAATCATTGCCGTTCCTTCCCTTCAACCAGTACGACGCCATCATCTTTGGAGATCCGGGATGCCCATTCACTGGCAGCCTTCCCGTTCCCCAGTGGAGTGCCGCAAATAATTTTACGAGCAAGCCCGTATGGTCTGCCGCCGTCCAGGGTCACCGCTGCGTGTTGATCGGTACAGATACAAGGATTCATGAAAGCTTCCCCAGCCCCTATGGAACGGGCATATCACCGGGAGGTGGATACAAACTTATGGAAAATGCAATCAGATGGGTTGCAAATGGGAATGGCACGGGATTGTATCTCTGCCTATCCTGCTACTACAAGATTTTTCCGTCTGGGCCCCTCGACATCATGTCCAATCTTACAAGTATGAGTGTTCAAGGCCAAAACGCCGACGGAATAACGATTGTTGATCCCGCTCAAGAGATCATGAAGTTTCCCAATCTTATCACCGCCGCTGATTTGAGTCCGTGGGGTGAATCGATGCATGAGTTCTTCCCGGCTCTCCCGGTTGGTTTTACCCCAGTTGTTTCCCTTACAGCTGGCAACAAGCCGTACATCGTCGTCTGCGGTGACACGTGCAAGCACCACTGCGGAGCCGAATGGGAGAGCCCGTACTGCCTCAACACCAATACTTTGGTCGCCACGATGATGATCTGCAACGACTGCTTGGTGACGCAGACGTATTCGATGGCGTTCGCGGGCGTGCAATACCCTGGTCTGTGCAGCGGGCCCCTGCTCACATCCGCTAACTTCACCGGCTACCCCACGACGGTAACGGTCCAGCCGGGCCAGTGCTTGCCCGTGCCGGTGACGATCAGCAAACCGGTGGGCCTCTCGACCACGCAACACTCCTGCTACACCCTGACCGTCACGAACCTCTCGAACGGCCACATTTCCTCGTGCGATGGGTCAGTAATCCTCAAGGACAAGTGGTGTTGGAAGAAGCGGGATGGCGATGCGACAGAGTTCCAGGCTGGCCAGTCGGCGGTGGTAGGCTTCGAGGTGGAGAACACTGGTGACGCGGACGGCGTGCTGCCCTATAAGATCTCCGTCATGGGTCCGGGCATGACTCCAGACATGGCCGTGGTTCGCCTCAACGGCCTCCCACCTGGCACGCCTGTTGAGGGCGTCCTCAATTTGCCGGTTGGGCAGTCCACCAAAGTCGCGGTCGAGGTCGAGTTTCTCAAGCATGTGCCCTTCGCGTTCTTCGACCTACTGGTCTCGGGGGACGAAAACGACGACGGCGACTCCTCGGAGGTGATAATCTCGCACGGAATGCACTCGGCGCCTACGCACTCTCCGGTTCCCACGGTGTCTGAATGGGGTCTGGTGGTTCTGCTCACTATGCTCGTTGGCACTGGAGGCTGGCTGCTCTGGAAGCGCCACCGCAGTCTGTCGCTCAGATAGTTAGTCAGATGCGTCCGGGTTGCCATCGGGTGTCTACTTCTACCGTCTTGTTGCAGAAACGATTAACGACGAGGAACGAGGAACAGTCGCGAAGAGGTACGTGAGCGTGAAGAAGATGTTGTTGCTGAAGTGACGTTCCTGCCGAACTTAGCGAATCCCAACTCGCCGGATGATGCTAAGTTCGCTTTGTAGGAACGTCATCCCCCACGCTCTTTGTGGCGGGATCTGAAATATAGATCGAAGCACAAGAGCCGCCATCGGATTCCGTGGCGGCTTTTTTGTCCTGTTTTCAGTAGCTCATTGTCAGTGTCCCTGAGGATACCCTCGAATTCAAGGAACTCGGCTGAAAAACATTACCAGCTGATCTCTAAGTTTTACACTAGGCAATCTCTCTCCCTCTTTCCCACCTCGCTAGCGTCGTTGGATCAACCCCTCCGCTCGGCACGATAGCATCTCTCTCTTCTCAGGTCTTGATGTTACCATTATGGTAATAAAATAATTGCGCGGAGCCATGTTAAAAGGCTTTGATTTTTCCACACTGTTTCTTAATTTGGGTGTACATGTTTAACATTCCAACGAAGCAAAGAGTCAGATTCTAAGGAGGTATTAGCCGTGAGAGAATCAAAATCAGTTGGTATTTGGATTCGCGTGTCCACAGAAGACCAAGTCAAGGGTGAAAGTCCGGAACACCATGAGAAGCGTGCCCAATACTACGCGGAATCAAAGGGTTGGTTGATCAAGGAGATCTACCGTCTCGACGCCGTAAGTGGTAAGTCGGTCATGGAACATTCGGAGACGAAACGGATGCTGACAGATGTACGGTCGCACAAGATCACGGGGATCATCTTTTCGAAGTTGGCACGATTAGCTCGCAACACAAGGGAACTCTTGGACTTCGCTGATATATTCCGTGAATGCGATGCTGACTTGGTCAGCTTACAAGAGTCCATTGATACGTCTACGCCTGCAGGACGTCTATTCTATACCATGATTGCTGCCATGGCGCAGTGGGAACGAGAAGAAATAGCCGAGCGTGTCGCAGCGTCAGTTCCGATACGAGCGAAGCTTGGCAAACCCCTCGGTGGAGCGGCTCCGTTTGGATACCAATGGGTCGACAAGAGGCTTGTGATTGATCCGAAAGAAGCGCCCGTGCGCAAGCTCATGTATGAACTCTTCCTTGAACATAAACGGAAGAAAACAGTAGCCAATCTTTTAAACAAAGCTGGATATCGTACACGAATAGGTTCCAAATTTGGCTACTCTACTGTCTATCGCCTCCTACAAGACCCGACTGCAAAGGGCATGCGGCGTGCAAATTACACCAAGCGGATTGGCAAGAACAATGAGAAGTCTGCTTACAAACCTACCTCCGAATGGATCTACGTAGACGCACCAGCAATTGTATCTCCACAACTCTGGGACGAGTGTAACAGACTCATTGGTGAACAACTCAAGAAGAACAAGCGCCCTGCTAAGAAGGCGGTACATTTATTCACGGGTATCGCATTCTGCACGTGCGGAGGTACAATGTACGTTCCCTCAAATTCCCCAAAATACATTTGCAAAAAATGCCGCAATAAGATTGGAACTACTGATTTAGAGGAAATCTTCCAGGAACAACTAAAATCCTTCCTGTTCTCAGTCGATGAGGTGTCACACTACTTTGAAAAGGCAGATGGAGTGATCAAAGAAAAAGAACAACTCCTCAACACATTGGCTGATGAGGAAAGAACCGTTCGAGCAGACATGGATCGTACTATGCAGCTCTATCTCAAGAAAAACATCGCTGAAGACGGGTTCAGCCACTATTACCAGCCGCTTAATGAACGCCTGAAGCAGATCCAGGCTCAGATGCCAGAAATTCAAGCCGAAATAGATTTCTTAAGAATCCAATACCTGTCAAGTAACGAAATCCTGCACGAAGCAAAAGACCTCTACAGCCGTTGGTCACAACTAACTTTTGAAGAAAAGCGAAAAATCATCGAAACTATTACAGAAAAGATTATCGTAAGCCACGATGATATCACCATCAATCTTGCCTACCTCCCCTCCCCCTCCGAATTGATGGCAGATGGGCACCGGAGCCCGATGGATTCGAAGATGCGACAATTCTCAGCTATCAACTTCCGGCCACAACCGGCCTGATTCGCGTGAGGATATTCGATAGCATGGGACGACTTGTTCGAACACTTGCGAACAGCGAACCGGCCGGCGCTCAGGGGGAACTTGTATGGGATGGATTGAATGACAACCGCGAACGGGTTCGGATGGGAATTTACGTCGTCTTGCTGGAAGCATTCGATTCGTTCGGCGGATCGATTGAAACAAGGAAAGGGATTGTTGTCGTTGCGGCAAAGATGTAGCTCGTATGAACCGCAGGAACCAACAGAAAATTCACGAGGATACCGGCAGGCTATTCTTTCGTCGATTGAGAACTGTCAGGCTTCGATTCAGCTTTCGAATCTGATTTTGATTCGGGCTTTGAATCGGATTTCTTCGCCGTGCCGGATTCTGCTGCCGGCGAGCTTGAAGTCTTCTTGTAATCCGTGAGATAAAATCCGCTTCCCTTGAAGACCAGTCCTGCCCCTGCGCCGATAATGCGGATGACGGTATGTTTCTTACACGATGGGCATTCCACTAACGGCGGCTCTGAAATGCTTTGGAACTCTTCGAATTCGTGGTTGCAGGATTTACATTGGTAAGCGTACGTTGGCATAGTATGAACGTGTCTCTTTCGATTTACTGATGAGAGAATATAACGAGAGGCGATCGTATTGTCAAAGCGACGGTAGGCCTCAATATGCCTCGCTCAACTTCTTGAATCCACTCTTCAATCGCCGGATGCCTTTCTCCAGCTCCTTCATCGAAGCAGCGTAAGAAATTCGGATGTAGTTCTTCGCACCAAACGGACTTCCGGGCACGAGCGCAATGTGTTCTTCGTTCACGAAGAAGTTGCAGAGATCGACATCATCCCTGATCATCCCTCCCTTCCACCGTTTTCCAACGAACGCTTTGACGGACGGAAAGAGATAGAAAGCGCCTTTTGGCTTCTGCAGTGTGAGGCCGGGAACCGCTGAGAGCTGCTCCATCATGAAATCTCTGCGGCGATTGAACTCGTGTACCATCATTGTCACATCATCCGACGGTGCGGCGAGAGCAACGGCTGCCGCACGCTGTGCAATGGAGTTCGCGTTCGATGTCACTTGACTTTGTACTTTCGCCGCGGCTTGAGCAATTTCTTTCACAGCGCCAAGGTAGCCGATCCTCCAGCCCGTCATCGCATACGCTTTCGAGACGCCGTTGACAGTGATAACCTGATCGCGAATCTCTTTCACGCATCCGATACTGAAATGCTTCACCCCATCGTACAAAACCTTTTCATAGATTTCATCGGAGATGACGTAAATCCCGGTCTCGTGGATAACGTCGGCAAGTTCTTCGATCTCCCCTTGCGTGTAAACAGTTCCCGTCGGATTTGCCGGTGAATTGAAGATCAACGCTTTCGTCTTTGCATGAATAACTTTGCGAAGCTGAGACGGCGCGATCTTGAAGTTCGATTCTTCCCCTGCGCTCACCGTGATCGGCACCGCGTCTACGAGCTTCACCATCTGCGGATACGAGACCCAGTACGGCGCTGCAATTACGACTTCATCCCCCTTGTTGCAGATTGCTTGCAGGACGTTGTAGATCGAATGCTTCGCCCCGCACGAGACCACAATCTGCGACGGGTCGAATGCGAGACAATTATCTTTTTCAAATTTCTCGACAATTGCTTTTAGAAGTTCGGGGATTCCCCGGTTTGCGGTATAGTGCGTGAAGTTCTCTTCGATGGCACGAATCGCCGCCATCTTCACGTGAAGTGGCGTCGGGAAATCAGGCTCACCCGCAGTCAGGCTCACAACGTCTATGCCGGCCTGCTGCAGCTGGCGCGCCATCTGCGTGAACACAAGTGTCGCCGATTCATCGACGTGCTGAACTCGTAACGAGAGGGATTTCACGCAATCCTATTGCTTGATGAGCTTCTTTTCGATCAGTTTCTGAACTCCCGGCGGAACAAACTCGCTGATATCGCCGCCGAACCGGGCAATCTCTCGAACAATACTCGAGTTCAGGTAAGTGTACTTTTCATGCGGCATCAGAAAGACCGTCGTAATCGCGCCATCCAGCTTGCGATTCATGAGCGCCATCTGGAATTCGTACTCAAAGTCGGAGACGGCGCGCAGCCCGCGCACAATTGCCGTAGCCTTCTTCTGTTTCGCATACGCTACAAGCAACCCTTCAAAACAATCGACGCTGACCTTCTTGTATTTTTTGACCGCATCCCGGATCATCGTCATCCGTTCCTCCTCGGTACAGAGGGGTTGCTTTATCGTATTTCGTGCGACTGTCACAATCACCCTATCAAAAATCTCCGCCGCACGCTCAATCACGTCGAGATGTCCATACGTGATTGGATCAAACGTCCCGGGATAAATGGCTATCTTCATGCTATGGTTCACTCCACGTTATGCTGGATGGACAAAGAAACTGAGGCGCGTGTTGCCGAAGTCTTTTTGGACTTTGAGCGTGTAGAGTGATGAAGGATCGAACGCTGTGCGTCTGGCATGTTCAATAATAAGAAATCCATTCTTCTTCAGCAACTGCCGGTCAAAAATCTTTCGAGGGATCTCCGACGTGCGTTCGTACGCATAGGGTGGATCGGCAAAAATGAGGTCGAAACTCTCATCCAATGTCCGATCGATAAAGGAAAATGCGTCGTCCTGAATGATTTCACATTCATCACGGCATCCCAATATCCCGGCATTCTCTTCGATAACATCGAGCATCCGCCGGTTGTCATCGATGAATACGACGAGGGCGGCGCCGCGACTCACTGCTTCAAAGCCCAGGCTTCCGATTCCGGCAAAAAGGTCCAGCACGCGAGCACCTCCAAGTCCAAGACGATTCTGTAACATGTTGAAGATCGCTCCCTTGACACGATCCATTGCCGGACGGACATCAATCTCCTTCGCCGTCCGAAGAGTACGCCCCCTGTACTTGCCGGTAATAATTCTCATTGCTTCCCCAGCGCGCAGCCAGCCGCCGGAGCAAAGATATGCTCGTTACCGGCGTACTGCTCAAGCCCATCCCGGCACGAATTGGCGCCGATGTGTTTGAAGGGATTGAGAAACGACACGTTCACGCCGAACCGCCCGCGGAGATTGTTGGCAAGCGGGTTGGTTGCTGCCGAGCCGTACAAGAAAATATCGGAGACGGCCTCCGTGTGGATATGAGGCGCGAGAAAGTCGGCCAGGTCAGCCAGGTCAGATTGTGGTGCAAGGCTTGTGTAGCAATACGACGTGAGCTTTCCGTTCGTCAATACACCCAGATCGGCGCGATTTCCGGTAACGCCGACAAGCGCGATCTTTTTTGTCTTCGCTTCAGGAACGTTTGCAGAAAGTGCATACTCAGCGCCGAAGTGGTTCGTGTCGACGATGCCCAGCTCGTACTTGTTCCGGGCAAGTGCTTGCTCAATATTGTAGATGAGCGACTGCTGTGCCGCAACGACGAATGTTTCGGTTACTTTCTCCAGTGCGTGAGTTTTCAAGACGTGTATGTCGATGGCGTATTCCTTTGGCTTGTATTCAGGGATAAATTGCGAAAGCTCCCATGCAAGGTGATCGTTCATCTCAAGCTGACTGAGCGTGCTGTCGGTCGGGAAGTTATGCAAAAATACTGAGGCGTTGTCCAATGCGATGGAAACTTTTTTCACCCTTCTGAAGATTTTCTCCTGGCGCTTGATGATCGGTTCAAGGAACCAAAGCCGGTCATCCGAATTCTTCGCATACTCCGAAAGATACCGGAGCTTGAGAGAGCGCTTTTTCACCTGCAGCACCACGAGTTGTGCTTTTCCATCGTTCATGCTGATGCCGGCAACGTAGTGGCTGAACATGTTTACTTCCCGACAGTGCACAGTGGTGCGATGCGCTCGAACTTCTTTTTGCCGATCCCCTTGATATGAGAAAGCTCATCAATGGAATGAAACGGTCCGTTCTCATCGCGATAGAGCATAATGCGCTCCGCCATCGCTTCGCCGATTCCGGGCAGCGCTACCAGTTCGTCTTTCGTCGCAGTATTGAGATCGATGAGATGCATTGAAGGCGTAGCGGAAGATGCCATGGGCATTCCAGGGGATGCCTGCTGCGCAGTTTCTGTCTTCATGGTTTCAGCAGGAATACCATCGAGTGAGCGGGAACGCGCCGCAAACTCCGAGTCTGATGCAGAATAATCGAACCGCGGTTTCGTTGATCCCGACCAAAATGCCTTGATGCCGAGTCCGATAAGAAACGTAACGACAAGAAAGAGCACAACCCGGCTCTCGGTTTTGGTGAACCCGAATGCCTGATTGAATTTGTCGAGAAATTTCATCGCTGGCAGATCGTGTGTGCAGTCAGTTTCTTACGAGAGTATATCTTTCATCTTGGAGAAGAAGCTGCGATCGGAATGTGCCGAGCGATCTCCCTCCTTCGGCTTGATATTGTCGCTCTTCTCAATTTCCCGCAGGAGTTCCTTGTCTTCTTTGGAAACTTTCGTGGGCACCCAGACGTTGACGCGCACGAGCTGGTCGCCGCGGCGATTTGTATTCAACTCCGGAATTCCCTTCTCCCTCATCCTGAGGATTTTTCCCGACTGTGTGCCCGGGTCGATTTTCAGTCGCGCCTTCCCATTCAATGTCGGAATGTCAATCTCAGTTCCAAATGTCGCTTCCGGGAAACTTACGAGCAAATCAAGGAGAACGTCATCGCCATTGCGTGTGAAGAGCTTGTGCGGCTCCTCTTCGATAATAACAAGAAGATCGCCCGGCGGCCCGCCCCGCTGCCCCGCATTACCTTGCCCGCGAAGCGGAATATAATTTCCTTCCGATACGCCCGGAGGAACATTCACTTTGATCGTTGCCTCGCCTTGAACGCGTCCTTCACCATGACACGTCGGGCAACGGTCTTTGATGATACGCCCTTCGCCGCCGCAATTGTGACACGTCGAAATGTTGACAAACTGTCCGAAGACGGAGCGCGAGACCTGACGCACTTCACCGCTTCCATTACAGATCGGGCACACAACCTTTGAAGATTCGGCACGGGCGCCGCTCCCGCTGCATGTATCGCACGTCTTCCAGTGTTTCACCTTGAGTTTCTTCTCGACGCCGCTCGCGATCTCTTCCAACGTCAGCTTCAGCCGAATCTTGAGATCGGAGCCTGGAATTCCCATCTGCTGGCGCGACCGGGAGCGAGACCTGCCGCTCGTGAAAACTTCCTCAAACAAACCTCCGCCGAAACCGGAGCCGAAGATGTCGTTGAAGCTCGAGAAGATGTCGTTGATATTCTGAAAGCCATGGTAGTCTGCGCCGGGTCGAAGACCTTCGTGACCGAACTGGTCATAGCGGTGGCGCTTGTCGGGATCGTTCAATACTTCGTACGCTTCAGCCGCTTCCTTGAATTTCTCTTCCGCTTCCTTGTTGTTCGGGTTGCGGTCCGGATGGTACTTCAGCGCGGCTTTTCGATATGCCTTTTTGATTTCATCTTGACCTGCACCTCGTTGAACTTCCAATATCTCGTAGTAGTCGCGCTTTGCCATTGATGATTGAGTGATTGAACCTATGTGTTCGCCTATGTGTTCGGTTGTGTTTGGCCGTCTGCCGCATCGGCAGAAACGATGACCCGCGCATGGCGGATAACCTTGTCGTGTATCATGTATCCCTTTTCGATTTCATCGACCACGGTGTGCGGCGGCACATCCGCTCGCGGGACTTGCATCAGCGCATCGTGGTAATTCGGATCGAAAGGCTTTCCGACTGATTCAAACGTCTTCACGCCCTGCGATTCAAGTATCCGCTTGAACTTGCTGTAGATCAGCTCCACACCCCGCATGAAGCTTTCCTCCTCTCCTTTCAGCTCACCGGCTGTGCTTCGCGCTTTCAACGAGCGCTCGAAGTCATCGATCACCGGGATGAGCTTCAGGATCAAATCTTCATTGGAGAACTTCACGAGCGAGGAATAATCATTCTCCACTCGCTTCTTGTAATTCTCGAACTCCGCCGCCTTCCGCAACAACTGATCTTTATATTGACTGATGGAATTCTCAAGCTCCGTGATCTTCTGGCCCAGCATGTCCATTTCAGTCAACTCGGGAATCTGGAGCGGAACGTCTTGATGAGCGTTCGGGGAGTCCGGCGAATCCATCTGTGTAGTATTATCGTCAGCCATACAAAAATGAGTATCGTAAACTGGTATCGGCAGTGAAATGTTCTTTCATAATATGAATTTTTGTGAACTTTTTCAACAACTCAACCTTGCGAAGATTCTCAACCTTCGCAAGGCTCGTGACGTTTGTTTATCGTTTCAGTGTTCGGTATATTGGACACGCTGTCACTATCCTCATCCATTATCATCAAGTAGGAATCTGCCATGAAACTCTCCACCGTGTTTCTCACGATTGTCGCCGCAGCGCTCTTTGCGCTATCCGTTTCCGCCCAAACCGAAGACGAGAAGTTCGACAAGCTTTCGCAGGATTTTCTCAAAGGATACTTCATTGGAAATCCGATTACCGCAACGGGAATCGGCGTGCACGACTACGATAGTCTGCTCGACGATGTCAGCCCTACCGCCGTCGAGATCGAAGTGAAGCGCCTCAATTTGTCCAAGCAACAGCTTGGCGAGATCAATACCAAGGCGCTCTCAAAGCAAAAGAACATCGACTACCGAATGCTCGATGAGAACATTAATGAAGCGCTCTTCGGCTATCAGGAGCTAAAGGATTATGAATGGAACCCACTCGTGTACACGGGCGCGATCGGGAACTCCATCGCGAGTTTGATCTATCAGGAGTTTGCGCCTCTCGATCAACGGTTGAACAACGCCATCGCACGCACGAAACAGGTGCCGAGATTCCTCGATCAGGCGAAGGCAAATCTGAAGACCGCATCAAAGCTCCACGTCGGGACGGCAATCAAGCAGAACAAGGGCAACATCAGCATGTTCACGGAAGAATTACCCAACGCTGCAAAGACCGCCTCTCCGGAAATTCAGGCAGAGATCAAGACTGCAGCCGCAGAAGCAATTGCAGCACTCAATGATTTCGGCACATGGCTGGAAAAAGATTTGCTCCCTCGTGCGAACCAAGATACGCGGATCGGAAAGGATCTGTATTACAAAAAACTTTCCCATGCATTGAAATCAAGTTTAGCGCCTGAGCAAGTCCTCCAGCGTGCAGAGTCCGAGAAAGCACGTGTGCAAGATGAAATGTACAAGCTCGCAGCGCCTCTCTACAGAGAATATTACAACGAAGATGCTGAAGGAAAGGAGAAGCTTGTCGTCATCAAGAAAGTGCTGGATAAGATCGTCCTCGACCATCCGAAGAAGGAAGAAGTCATGGATGTGATCAAAAAAATTATTCCGGATCTTGAACAGTTCATTGTACAGCACGATCTTCTCACGCTCGATCCCACACAGCCGCTCGTCGTCCGCGAGATGCCGGAGTACGAGCGTGGCGTCGCTGTCGCTTTCATGGAATCTCCCGGCCCGCTTGAAAAAAACATGAAGTCATTTTACGACGTCCTGCCGATTCCAAATGAATGGACGCCCGAGCAGGTTGAATCATTCCTGCGGGAATACAACAACTGGTCGCTGAAAGACTTGAGCATCCACGAAGGCGTTCCCGGTCATTACGTGCAGGGCTATTACTCGAATCGATACCCTTCGATCATCCGCAGTGTCTTCGGCAGCGGATCGATGGTGGAAGGCTGGGCGGTCTACGCCGAGCGGATGATGGTCGAGCAGGGCTACCAGAACAACGACGCGCGCATGAAGCTCATCAATCTCAAATGGTACATCCGCGTAGTCATCAATGCAATCCTCGATCAGAAAATTCACGCCGGCGACATGACCGAGCAGCAGGCGATGGACTTGATGACGAAGGAAGGATTCCAGGAAGAGCGCGAGGCAGCGGGCAAGTGGCGCCGCGCGAACCTGACATCGGCGCAGCTCTCGACCTACTTTGTCGGCTTCCAGGAGATTTGGGATTTGCGTGAAGCCTACAAGCAGAAGATGGGCGACAAGTTCAGCCTTAAGGAATTCCACGAGAAGTTCATGAGCTTCGGCTCGCCGCCGGTGAAGTATATCCGGGAGTCGATGCTGGGCGATTGAACAAACTAAAACCCATTCGACTTTCAAATAGTGCAGCATATTCCTCGACTCACCCCCTCTTTTCATTCTCCCCCTACAAGGGGGGAGAAGGTTTTGGCCAGGAGTTTCCTCCCCTTGTAGGTCGACGACTCGACTCGTCGAGGGAGGACGGAAGGTGGGGTGAGGATATCTGATCTTGCGACTAAAAACCATATCGTAAGACGGCATCCAATAAAACGCTAAAGCGGAGCACCAATGCCAATCAAAGAAACGATATCGGATCAAGTTGCCATCTTCAAGCTGGAGGGAAACTTCCTTTGTGAGGACGACGGCGGCAAGTTTAAATCGCGGCTGATCGATCTGCTCGCGACTGGAATCAAATGCGTCATTATCGACCTCGGAGCGGTCACCTGTATCAACAGCGAGGGGCTCGGCATGTTGATCGGCGCGCTGACGACATTGAAACAAGCAAACGTCGATCTGCGGCTCGCGAACACCACCGACCTGGTCGATAATCTCCTCATCATTACACAACTTGTCCGGATCTTCGACAAGCACCAGACAGTTGATCAGGCACTCTCGAGTTTCAAAGATAAAGAAAAGTGAGGGGGAGGTGAGAGGTGTTAGGTGAGAATAGAAGGCTGCGTTGGAATGGATTGAACTTCGTTCGAATGCAGCTTTCCTTTTTAGGAGGATCCGTTTTGATTTGAAGTTGGAATATCCGTAACTTCACTGAGCATCTGAATTGACCGACAGCTTAGATTTCTAACCTCGAAATTTTTCGAGGAGCTTCACCCTCAATTGCCAATGGTTTCGGTCAAACCCAGATGCGGCAGTTGGGGGGTTGTTTTCAGCGGAGCAATGAGTAAACCTTTGGAAGGAGGTATGCGATATCATGTTAAACGTGCGCCAACCTTGTTGTTTTATTTCACTGATTATTCTATTTCTGATTCTATTCAACTTCAATTTAGGGAGAGCACAAAATAATCTGAAAGAATTATTTGGTAAGAGCAAGAATGCCGTCGTTCTCATCAAGACATTTGGTGAACTAGGAAATCCCTTAGCGCAGGGTACTGGGTTTTTTGTTGATGAGAAGGGTCATCTCATAACCAATCGTCATGTTATGGTGGATGCGGAGAGTTCCGTTGTGCAACTCTTATCAGGTGAAATCTTTATGGTGCGCGGTGTTGTCGCGGAGGATAAGGACGGGGATCTAGTTGAGCTGGAGGCTGATGTAAGGCCCAAGACGTTCACTCACTTAAAGTTTTCAAAAGATACGGTCAGTGTTGGGGATAAGATACTTGTGGTGGGAAACCCATTGGGATTAGAAGGAAGCCTATCCGATGGAATTATTGCCTCAGTTCGAACTGTCCCTAATTTTGGTGAGATCATACAAATCACAGCACCTATTTCACACGGGTCAAGCGGCAGCCCCGTTCTCAACTTGAAGGGTCAAGTTATTGGTGTTGCTGCTATGTATCTTGAAGGTGGTCAGAACTTGAATTTTGCTATTCCTGCCAGCCGAGTTCTCGGACTGAAGGTAGACACTATTCTCTCGCTGAGAAAATGGAAATCTACAAACGCAGCAGAAGGTGTTGCAGAAGCCGAAAAGCAATACGAGAATGGCATGAGAAGCATTTGGGCGCAGGATTACTCTTCTGCGATCGGTTTCTTCCGCGAAGCAATCAGATTAAGTCCAACTTTCCGAAGTGCCCGTGCCTGGCTGGCATATGCCCTCAGGCAGCTAAATAATTATGGAGAGGCGATAAGCGTTGATCAACAAGGAGCTCTGTTAGAACCTGATAATTGGATTTACTATTACGGCATGGGACTTAGTTACTGGGGACTTAATCGCTACGAAGAGGCCTTGACAGCGTATAAGAAATCAATCAGCTTAAGACCAGATCTTGCTGATGCCTACGCCGGTTTGGGGTTGACGTATCTGCGGCTGGGCATGTTTGACGCTGCTATTGAAGCTGGTAACAAAGCCATCGAGATAGATCCGAGTAACCCCCAAATGTATATTGTACTTGGTAGTATTTACCAAGAAAAGGGAGATTGCAGCAAGAGCATCGAGGCATTCCAACGATCAATCGAACTAAGATCAGATTTTGAATTAGCCTATTATGGTTTAGGTTATTGCTATGGAATGTTAGGTCGTTTTCAAGAGGCAGTTACAGCATATAAGTCAGCGATTGCTCTCAAACCAGATAAGATTGATACTTACTGGCGATTGGCTACTACATTGACGTTTATTGGCAGAGCTGAGGAGGCAAAACCTTTTCTTACTGAAGCAATCCGCAATTGGCCAGAGCATGACACGCTACATTATGCTCTTGGGATGGTCTATCTCGCGCTGGGTGATCGCAAGCAAGCCCTTGACGAATACAGCATTCTAAAAAGTTTAGACCAAAATCTTGCAAAACAACTCTTTGGAATGATCTACAAGTAATCTTTCTAAAGAGAAGCCAATTCACTTTCTATTTACTGACGAGAAGAGGTTCTGGAGGAAATAGTATTCAAGATAATTTCCGCAGAAATCGCCAACCAACAAACTGAGTTTATCTCTGTTTACCACATCCTCCCGAATGGCAGCGGAGATGCAAGACCCTGACGTGAACGAAAGGCTTTGGTGAGCCTCTGCGGCGCGTTGGGGGTTTTTTTCTTAGGTCTGTGACATGGACGAGCTTCTCTACAAGGAGTATCTAAACCTTACAAGGAGGCATCGACACTTCTTCCACAAATTACACCAGCGCAATCAGTCAGGACGAACACCACTAACGAAGAGTGTTAGCATCTTCGCTGACGAATACGTTCGCCGAATTTATGATGACCTCTGCAAGAACTTTGCTAGACGTGATCTCACTCCGTTGTTACGGAGCTACATACAGAACATTGTGATATTTCAAGCAGCAAATTCTGATAAGTGCGATACTCGATCGGGGTTTACTCTCTCGTGTGCATTCTCACAGGCTGAACTTGAATGTCCCTATGACCTAATGGAAGGGAAAAAGTATCTAATCAGGAGATTGGGTTTCTCACCTCCAAGCATCCCTGATCATAAACTTGAAAGCCTTTCGCACGAGTTTCTTATTCGTAAGCGGCATTTACTGGCCATGAAACTTGCGCTCACAAAAGAACTATTCCCGCGACAAGAGGCAGATACGTTGTTCGGGAATATCGAGCGTGAATTTGGACCACTCCTTGATTTTGAAATCCTTCTCAAAATCTTTCATGATTTTGGAACAAATCAACTTGAGTCGATAGATGGTGAGATTTCAAAAGAACAGATCAGTAGTTTAATGAATGAAAACGAGGTATTGCTGGCTGTTCTAAGAAAAAGGCGAAATCCACTTGGACAAAAATATCGAAGGTGGGTTCGACCTTACATTGATGTCCTCAGGGAGTTAATACGCATACGATCCTCCGAGGAAGAGAGAAACTTCTTGAGGAAGTCATTCCATCAAATACTTCAAGAAAAAGGATGGGGAGATTTCTTTCCGATTGTGGATTATGAAACCCAAGCGGGATACAAGGATCTTATAGATCGTTACATGAGTTCAAGACTTCCGAGCAGGTTAGAAACCTATGAACAGAAATTCAATCTCAAGTTGATTGAATACTCTCCGGAGGGCAAGCAGGCGGGACAAATAATCGACAAGATAATGTGTCTAATTTCTCAGGAGTTAGATGTCCACAATGTTCGACCAAGGTACGATTGGGTGATTAGAATAGTTAATCACCTACACCTGCCATACTTCCACAGCTTCTTTTACGGTAAAACACAAGCCTTATCTCTCAACAAAAAGACAATCGAATACGTGAAAAAAAGAATTCAGCGCGTTAGAACCTGAGCGGGACAAGTCTTATATATCCTTCCGAACTATCTCCTCTCTGTCCCATTCGTCGGTAACCCCCTCCGTATCTTCTTAGATTTCGATTAGGATTATGAATAGTCTAATTGAAAAAAGAAAGAAGAGGTCAGATGCAAAACCGATCAGGGAAATCACTTAAATCCACGCGAAGAAAATCTCCACCTCTGATAGATGCTCGGTTGTCCATTCAGATCGATAAGAATCAGATCAATATGAAAATCAAAATAGTTGTAATCATCCTTTCGATTATGTTGGTCAGCCACATCACTTTCAAGCTCGAGCCTGCTCGTGCCTGGGAGCTCTTCTTGTCACTTCTGAAGCTTGTATCGCTCAAATTTTAAATCGGGGAAAACGGGGAATCGTTGACGGAGAGCATACGTTCTTTGGGGCGAATCTTGTAGATTGTTGCATAGAAGAATTTCACCGGCTTGATACACATTATATGATTACACCCATCAAATATATTTTCTTTGTCTTTCTCGCCGTACTGGCAGCGCTGGCAGTTTCGTTCGTGCTCGTGAAAGCAAGCAATCGGCTTCTGAACTGGATCCGCGGTCTGTCATCCGGCCGAAAGTCATTGTACGAGATGAGAAACCGTTAGGCCGGCTTATCGGAAGAGATCGAGGAGTCTTACGAAGTAGCTAAGGTTTCCACAATTCTGCATTTTCCTCCCTTCAGCACCGATTGCATCTCCCTCCTCTTTTCACTATATTCATTCAGCTTTTTTCCTTTTTACTTTTTCATTTTTAATTGATCCCGGGGCTGTAGCTCAGCTGGGAGAGCGCCTCGTTCGCAACGAGGAGGTCGTCGGTTCGATCCCGATCAGCTCCACAGAATATCTCATGCGAAGATGATGACGAAGTCATGCAGGCTGCTGAAAAAGTCAATGTATAGCCACGAGCTTTAGCTCGTGGAAAGAGATCAGACCAAGACTCTGATGGGTTTCAACCCGTTTCATCGAAAGCCATCCAAATGCAAGGGCTAAAGCCCGTTGCATTTCTTCGCTCTCGTTTTCCACGACCTGAAGGTCGTGGCAACATCAGACAATCAGAGTCTTCCAACAACTCCCATCCACCCTCTCTCCAATGGCGATTCGTTCGCGCCCTCCGTATATTACGTGCAACGGGGATTCTCGTACTTGCGCTGTCAGCTAATCACCGACAAGCGTTCTCGTTTTCACCAACAGTGCGCGACACGCTTTCACACAAGACATTCAAGCAGAAAAAAATGCACGAGGGCAAAAAACCGAATCGCCTGATACACGAGAAGAGTCCATATCTTCTCCAGCACGCGTACAATCCTGTGGACTGGTTTCCATGGGGCGATGAAGCATTCGGGAAAGCACGGCGCGAAGACAAACCGATCTTCCTGTCGGTCGGATACTCGACGTGTTACTGGTGCCACGTGATGGAGCGTGAAGTGTTTGAGAACGACAGCATCGCGAAGCTGATGAACGAAAAACTCGTCTGCATCAAAGTCGACCGCGAAGAGCGCCCGGACATCGACCGCGTCTACATGACTGCCGTGCAGGCAATGACGGGAAGCGGCGGCTGGCCCATGTCGGTGTTCCTCACGCCTGACTTGAAGCCGTTCTTCGGCGCAACGTACATTCCTCCCAAAGCGCAATATGGTCGACCCGGATTTCCCGATATCGTCAGCCGCATCAGCGAGTTGTGGAAGACCAATCGCGACACGCTTCTTGAATCCAGCAATCAGATAACGGACTACATCAAGAGTGCGGCGGGAAGCGCGCAGGGCATTGCCGTCAACGAATCGGTACTTGAAAATGCATTCCAACAATTTGCGCAATCGTACGACTCAGTCCACGGAGGATTCGGCGGCGCACCGAAGTTTCCACGACCTGTTGCGTTCAATTTTCTGTTGCGTCGCTATGCACGCACGAAGAATGAGAACGCTCTTCAGATGACGCTTGCGACACTCCGCGAGATGTCCAAGGGCGGCGTCTACGATCACGTTGGCGGCGGATTCCATCGCTACTCTGTCGATGCCGAATGGCGCGTGCCTCACTTCGAGAAAATGCTGTACGATCAGGCCCAGCTCGTCGTCTCATACCTTGAAGCATATCAGATCACGCACGATACAATCTACTCGTCGGTTGCCCGCAATATTCTCGATTACATCATACGCAATCTGACGGACAAACAAGGAGGCTTCTATTCCGCGGAAGATGCGGAGAGCGCTCCCGATCGTTCCAAGCCGAATGAGAAAGAAGAAGGCGCGTTTTATCTTTGGACAAAGGCGGAGGTCGCACACTTGCTGGGAAAAGAAGATGCCGCCATCTTCAGTTACAATTATGGCGTTGAGGATTCCGGCAACGCTCCACACGATCCGATGAACGTCTTTGTCGGAAAGAACATCCTCTACATCGCACATGGGTTGGAAGAAACCGCGAAGCATTTCGACAAGACAAGAGAAGAAGCCCATACGATCGTCGAACGCGCTCGCCTGAAGTTATTCCGCCAGCGGGAAAAACGACCGAAGCCGCACCTCGACGATAAGATCATCACGGCATGGAACGGACTGACAATCTCGGCATTCGCAAAAGCGTATCAGATTCTTGGTGAAGAGTCTTTCCTGAAAACCGGAGAGTCTGCCGCACATTTTGCGATGACGAAGTTGTACAATCCCGACACCCGGACACTGTATCGACGGTACCGTGACGGCGAATCGCGGTTCGATGGATCGCTGCAAGACTATGCCTTCCTCGTTCAGGGTTTGCTCGATCTCTACGAGGCGTCTTTCAACATCGTGTGGCTGGAACACGCAATCGCTCTCACGAAAAAACAGAACGAACTCTTCCGGGATGCTTCCGGCGGCGGATTTTTTGACGGGACGGGAAAAGATTCCACCGTTCTCATCCGCACCAAAGAGGAGTACGACAGCGCAGAGCCAACGGGGAATTCGATTGCCGCGCTCAATCTTCTTCGCCTCTCACAAATCACGGACAAGAAGGAATGGCGATCGATGGCAGAGAAAACGGTTACTGCGTTTGGAGTGCGTCTGCAACGGACTCCCGAAGCGCTGCCCCAGATGCTTGTCGCATTCGACTGGCTCCTCTCGACGCCAAAGGAAGTGATCATTGCCGGTCAACCAAACTCGGAAGCGACAAGAGCGCTGCTCGAAGAAGTGCATAGCCACTTCATTCCAAACAAAATCCTGCTGCTTGCCGATGGAGCGGATGGCCAAAAGAAATTACAATCGTATCTGCCGTTCGTGGAAGGAATGCGTATGAAGAACGGAAAAGCAACGGCATACATTTGTGAGAACTATGCTTGCCAGCTCCCGACCAGCGATCGTGCTGTTGTCGCGCGATTGTTGACGCAAGAAACGAAGAAGTCTTCAAAGTAGCAGGCACACTTTCAACAAAAATCGATCGTGGAAAATGTTTTCTGAATCTCCCACCAAGCGCACCGAGCACGACGTTCGTCGGATGTCGCGGGCAGTAAAACTCTCCCTCGGCGTCGGCTTTTTCATGTTGCTGATCAAGTTCTACGCATTTGCGATCACCAACTCGGCGGCAATCCTATCCGACGCCGCAGAGTCCGTTGTACATGTTCTCGCAGTTTCCTTCGCCGCATATAGTTTTTACCTCAGCCTGAAGCCGGCAGACGAAAAACACATGTACGGGCACGACCGCGTGAGTTTTTTTTCTGCCGGATTCGAAGGCGCGATGATCGTCCTCGCCGCGATCTATATCATCTACGAAGCTATTCACAAATGGCTGGGCGGATTGGCGCTGCAAAATATCGGCACGGGCACATACTTCATCACACTCGCTACTATCATCAACGGTGGACTCGGCTGGTATCTTGTACATCAGGGGAAGAAGTATCACTCGATCGTCCTCGAAGCCAACGGCAAGCACGTCCTGACGGATAGCTGGACAAGTCTTGGCGTGATTGTTGGTCTCATTCTCACGATGCTCACCGGCTGGCTGCCGTTCGATCCGATCCTCGCGATCATCGTCGCAACGAATATTCTTTGGACGGGTGGCGCGTTGATCCGCCGCTCCATCGGCGGACTGATGGATGAAAGCGATCCCGAAATCGACGCAAAGATTCGAGAAATTCTTGCTCGCGAGACATCAAAGTATAACGTCAAATTTCACGGTCTCCGGCACAGGAATGCGGGCACGAAGCTTCTGATCGAATTCCATCTCCTCTTCCACGAGAATATCCTCATTGCACAAGCTCACGAACAAGCGACATTGATCGAGCAAGAAATCCACAAGGCCTTCCCGCTCCAGATCGAGATCCTCAGCCACCTCGAGCCGCTCGAAGGGCATGATGAGATTCATCAAAGGCTGTTGAAAACGGATAACTCCCGGCTCTCTCGATAGCATAAGGAGTATTCCCGGCAATGGCGCTGATCCTTGCGTTGTTCGGCACATACGTTGGCGGTGTCCTGGGCAAGCGTGCCACAGTACGAGTGTTTGAAAAACAATAATAATAGTGGAAGGATGAAAAGCAAAGAGGTGACTACTGTGGTCACCTCTTCTCACATACGATCATGTCGTGAATCACTTCATGAGCACAATTTTCTTTGAAGCTGACGTCGGTTGATGAGCCCCATCATGTGGAATGACAGAGAGCCGAATGACATAGACGCCGCTTGGCATCGTTCTTCCATTCTCATCTTTCCCTTCCCATCTCGCAGCAAACTCACCAACAGGCAATTCACGTTGTACAAGTGCTTGGACTTCCTTCCCGAGCAGGTCGAATACTCCGATAGTAACGTCGCTCGGTTCTGCAACGCTGTAGCGAATCTCGGTCGATGGATTAAAGGGATTGGGATAGTTCTGGAAGAGAGCAACTGTTCCTGGAATCTCCGACGGACGCGCAATCAAACTGACGGCAGTACGAGGTTCCGACACGACGATGGAACCTTGGTCGGTGAGTGCGACACGCTCGGCTCCGACGTTCAGTAACGCAGGCGTTGCAGCGGTGCGTACGTTCCATTCGATGCTAATCGGATATTCTGCAAAGCTTACCTGTATCGGAAATTCCTGTGAGCCGGTCTGATTGAATACTTCGGCAAATCGCTGCGATGCAAAACGAACGTCGAAGCTTCCTTGCGGCGGCTTGGGCGGCAACTCGTATCGCTCGATCGGAACATTCGCGGCATCTGTTCCACCAAAGAAAAGCGACTGTTGATGCCCTGCGCGATCGGTAATGGTAAGACGATTGAACCGATCTATACTCACCGTTGAGACAAAAGCGCGCTTCGCGAGTACGGTGTCATGAGCGACGATCATCTCTCCATCCTGATTGACTTTAATCCAATATCCTCTTGCAGGCTTTAGCGATTCCGTCTGTTGAAGCGGCTTGTAGTATCCCTCGAAACTGAAGAATGACGACACGATGATGTCAGACGGAATTGTCCGGAGTGATTCGATGGGAACCGGTTCCGAGATAGAGCCAATGAGATTCCATCCTTCGACGACGTGCATGGTATCTCTGAAAACAGCTTCGCCCTCCATATCGATAATCCGCATCGAGTCGAAGCGCAGCCAGTACCCTGTTCCCACCGTGAGAGAATCTTTCACAGCATAGGTACCTCCTTCGTAGGCAAATGCCGACGACGTTGAGAATGCAAAGACGGAATCCTTGAAGCTGTTCTGCACCGTGAGCGGCAGCGAAACAATGTTCCATCCGGCGTTCACAGTATCGCTGAGAACGAACGGCGGCGGCGGGATCACTTGAGTCTTCACGATAACGGGCTTGTTCGGGGCGAAGTTCCACTGATCGCCGCTTGTGCTTCCCGTGTTGTTCACGCTATTCCCGTTCGCATATAACGTCTCAGCCCCTTCGACCGCCGGTGCGGTGTAGGAGAAATCGAACGATACGGAACTTGCTTCAAACAGAAGTGGAGCAACGTGAGTAAGCTCATCCCCAATCTTTTGCAACGTGCCGGCCGTGACATTGAGCGTTCCTCCGGATGCGGCGATGTTTGTCCCCGCCGCCACGGCAGGACCGCCGCTGATCGTAACCGAATACGCCGCAGTCTGATCTGGTTGAAGCGTATCCGGACCGGAAATGGTGACGGTAACACCGGCTGTCGGATTCAATCCGTGGCACGTACATCCAATGCCATTTTTTTTCGTTCGCCCGGTAATCCCGGCTGAAAACGAATAGACGTAGATGGAGTAGGCAAGGGTAATCGCCACAAGAAGACTCCTCCTCACGATATTCTTTGTCCGATAGGTCCACTTCATACGTTCACCTTCAATGTAGGATAGCCTCAACAGCAATGTAATTGAAGCGACTCTGAGAAGCAAGAGGTTTTCTTCTCCCGATGAAAAACAAAAGGGCGACCGTGTCCGAGTCACCCTTTTAGCGAAAAATCCACGAACAGCTATGTACCTGCCGAATAATCTTCGCTGTAACGCTTCTGTTCCAACGTCAGCGAATCAATTGCAATGTCCATCGTGGCAAGCTTCACGGTGGCAATTTCCTGATCCTGCTGAATTGGAATATCGTACACGATATTCTCGAACCGGTGTCCTTTCTTGTGTAATTCAGCAAGACGAAGCTGCGACATGAACTGGTTCGCGAACGACATATCCATGACTTCGGAAGGATGTCCCTCGGCCGCTGCAAGGTTAACTAAACGACCTTTCGCCAACACGTAGATTCGTTTGCCGTTCTTGAGAAGATACTCCTCGTTGTTCAGGCGAATTTCGCGGGATGACTTTGCCAGCTTGCCGAGATGAACAAGATTGATTTCACAATCGTAATGACCCGTATTGCAGACGATCGCGCCATTCTTCATCGACTTGAAATGGCGCTCGACGATGATGTCCTTAATGCCGGTCGCGGTGATAAAAATATCGCCAATTTTCGCCGCTTCATCCATCGTCATCACGCGCATACCATCAAGCGTTGCCTTAAGGGCGGCAGTCGGCTTAACTTCGGTAGCGATAACGTTCGCTCCAAGTCCCTTCGCGCGGATTGCCACGCCTTTGCCACAGTGGCCGTAACCCGCCACGACGACATTCTTCCCTGCAAGCAGCACGCTTGTTGCTCGCAGAATTCCATCGAGCGTCGACTGACCCGTGCCATAGACGTTATCGAAGTCCCACTTCGTCTCGGCATCATTGACGGCGATGACAGGATACTTCAAAGCCTTGTCCTTCGCCATCGCCCGGAGGCGATGAACGCCGGTCGTTGTCTCTTCCGTTCCCCCGATGATGTATGGCAGGAGTTCCCGGTGCTTGTTATGCACAGTGAAGATCAAATCGGCGCCGTCGTCTAGTGTGAGGTTCGGCTTGATGCGAAGCGTCTCCTCGATGCACCAATAGAATTCCTTCACGTTCATCCCGTGCCATGCGAAGATGGAGATGCCATCATCGGCAAGCGCGGCGGCGGCGGCATCATTCGTGGAAAGAGGATTGCAGCCGCTCCAGCTCACCGTGGCGCCGGCTTCAACGAACGTCTTCACGAGCACCGCAGTTTCTTTCGTGACGTGCAAACACCCGGCGATCCGGTAGCCCTTCAGTGGTTTTGTTTTGCGATACTTCGCGCGCAGTGCGCCGAGCACCGGCATTCGCGATTCCGCCCATGCGATAAGCCGACGCCCTTCGTCTGCCAATCCTACATCTGCAATTTTGTAGTGTCCCTTTTTCGAATCCATGATATCCTTGTTTGAAATTGATTACGACAAGCGTCTTATTTTACAGCTTTCTGGAATGTCTTCACAAGATTCAGTTGTTCCCACGGGAAGTCCTTCTCGCTCCGTCCAAAGTGACCATAGGCTGCGGTCTTCTTATAAATCGGTCGACGAAGATCGAGTCGTTCGATGATGCACGCCGGGGAGAGATCGATTTCTTTCGTGATCATCTTTTCTATCTCCCTGTCGGGAATCCGGCCCGTGCCATACGTGTTGATGTGAATCGATACCGGCTGCACGACTCCGATCGCATATGCGACCTGGATCATGCACTCATCGGCAAGGCCGGCAGCAACCACGTTCTTTGCGATGTGGCGAACCGCGTATGCTGCACTGCGATCGACTTTCGAAGGATCTTTGCCGGAGAATGAGCCGCCGCCGTGGGGGGCGCGACCGCCATACGTATCGACAATAATTTTTCGTCCCGTCAATCCGCTGTCTCCATGTGGGCCACCGATCTCGAACCTTCCGGTCGGGTTGATGTGATAGACCGTCTTTTTATCGAGAAGATTTTTAGGAATAACCTTCATAATAACATGTTCAATGACGTCCTGCTTGATGCGCTTCTGCGTAACATCCGCATCGTGCTGCGTCGAGACCACGACCGTATGCACGCGCTTGGGGGTCTTGCCTTCATATTCAATCGTCACTTGCGACTTCGCATCGGGACGAAGATACGGCATGAGACCGTTTTCTTTTCCCTTCCGGATTTTCGCCAATCGGCGAACGAGCTTGTGTGCATACATGATCGGCATCGGCATGTACTCGGGAGTCTCGCTGCAGGCATAACCGAACATCATTCCCTGATCGCCCGCACCTCCACGATCGACGCCCATCGCGATGTCGGGTGATTGCCTATGAATTGCCGAGATCACCGAACACGAGTCCGCATCGAATTTGTACTCTGCTTTCGTGTAACCGATATCGCGGATAACCTCACGCACCATGTCTTGAAACTCGACATAGGCATTCGTCGTAATTTCTCCTCCGATCAGAACAAGTCCGGTGGTGACAAAGGATTCGCACGCGACGCGCGACATCGGATCCTGCGTGAGCAAGGCATCCAGTACCGCGTCGGAGATTTGGTCGCAGACTTTGTCCGGATGACCTTCGGAAACTGATTCGGAGGTAAAGAGGTGAGACATGGAGAGTTCCTTTACTTAGTGAAATTCGATTTCAGAGGAATCGCCGAGGTTGATGCGATTGAACTCGCCCTGGACGACGGCATTCATACCGACGAGCGAATCATCAAGCAATGCTTTGTACACTTGTGCATCCTCACTGACGATGGAGTTTCGGATAATGGAATCTTCTATGACCGCGCCGTTCGCAATCGTTGCAAACGGTCCGATGACTGAGTTGGTAATCCGTGCATTGGGGGCAATGAACACCGGCGGAACAATCACGACCCCCTCACGTTTCACCTGGCTATTCATTTTTTCCAGCAAGTGCCGATTGGTTGCAAGCAGCGTCTCCGGCTTTCCGCAATCGTACCAACCCTCGACGGGAAATGTTCGAAGCTTCTCACCGCGCTGGAGCATAAGCTGGAGAGCATCGGTGAGCTGATATTCACCTTTCGTCTTCTTCTCTCTCTCAAAGAGTTGCTGAATGCACGATTCGAGGAGTTTGGGATTGCGTATCCAATAGAGTCCGACGATGGCGAGATTGCTCGTCGGCTGTTCGGGTTTTTCGACCAGCTTCTTCGCGAAACCATCTTCGAGCTCGACGACGCCGAATCGCCGTGGATCTGCAACCGGCTTCACCCCGATCGCAGAGTACTGCTGCGTAAGAACCGGCTTCAGATTGACGTCGAAAATTGTATCGCCAAGTATGATCAGAAGAGGTTGATCTGTAAATGTCGCTCGCGCAAGATAGATGGCGTGTGCAAGACCTTTCGGTTCTTCCTGCTCGACGAAGTCGACTTTGATCTTGTAGTGTGTGAGAATATAGTCGCGAATCTTTTCGCCGAGGTATCCCACGATGATGGTCGCTTCGTCGAAACCATCCTCGATAATCTTGTCAAGAATGTGGCCGATGATCGGTTTCCCGGCAACGTTCAAGAGAACTTTGGGCTGTGTGAATGTATGAGGACGAAGCCGGCGGCCGAAGCCGGCGACGGGAATTATCGCGCGCATGATCTTATGATCGAGTCATGATTGATTGCATGTGCCCCCAACGGGATTCGAACCCGTGTTACAAGCTTGAAAAGCTCGTGTCCTGGGCCTCTAGACGATGGGGGCGAGATCATTTTGGATTTTAGATTGGGAATTTTAGATCGAACAAAGAAAAGATGGAAGCAAAAAATCCAAAATCCAAAATCATCATTTGTATGGGTGTCCAGTGGGACTTGAACCCACGACCTCCAGGGCCACAACCTGGCGTTCTAACCAACTGAACTATGGACACCGTGTGGAATTGCAACGCACAAGATACGCAAAAACCGAGCAATAATCAAGGATTCTTCAGAGGAGGCAACAAAAAAGCGCAGCATTGCACTGCGCCTCGTTTGATGTCCGGGAAAGTGACCCCGGCGCGAATCGAACGCGCAACCCTCAGCTTAGAAGGCTGATGCTCTGTCCAATTGAGCTACGGGGCCGAGCATTTTAGGGCACTTTATCAGTCTACAACAAACTAACTGTTAGCAATTCTGTTAGCACTTACTCACACCCGCTAACACCTCAATGATTATTAGTACGAACGCCGGGGATTATTCAGCGTCCGAGTAATGCGTTGATTTAAGATAGAACAATATGTAAATTTAGAAAGAATAGACTTAAGATACAAGATGATGATACAATCACTCAATTTCCCTCCAAAGAAGTTTACTTCACCAATCTTTTGAACCAGTGCTTATTTGCTCCAAGAACTGCTCGGAGCGGCATAGTTTAGAACATCATAATGGGGTTATATGAGTGAATGATGTACCTTGCATCATTTCAGATCCTACCGGACGTTGGGGTCAAGTGGCCAACACCTAGAAAAACTGATATGGGTACTGTTCGATAATTGGCTTTATCCTCCACACGAACCGGAACTGCATTCCTGCGTTGCACTTCTGTCAAGTTACTCTTACTGCTCGAAAACCGTTCTCAAACGCATATCCGAAAACCTTACCGTGTTCAGTTATCAAAAGAAAACACACTAGGGATTCCATGAAAGGTTTTCCTTGATGAGTTCTTGCGTGTATGGATGGGAGGGATGTTCTGAGAGTTCCTTCGCTGGCGCGCACTCGACGATAGTCCCATGATGCATGACCGCCATTGTTTCAACAAATGCTGATGTCGTGGTTACGTCATGCGAAATATAGAGAAGAACAAAGTGTGTGTGTCTTTGAATATCCTTGATGGTGTGAAGGACATGCATTTGTGTAAGTGCATCGAGCCCGGATGTGGGTTCGTCGAGTATAAGGAGTTTTGGCGAAACGGAGAGTGCCCTTGCCAGTGCGATTCTTTGTCGCTGACCGCCGCTTAGTTCTCGAGGTAATCTGGGGAGAACGTCTTTTGGTAATTCTACCATTGTCATAAGTTCCTGGATACGATGCTCGGCGTTGCCCCCGATCTCGAGTATTCCCTCTGTCAGAGATTCTCGGATTGTCATCCGAGGGTCGAGGGAGGCGGTGTGATTCTGGAAGAGGAGTTGGATGTCCTTCTTGATCGATTGTCTGTTCTGTACGTCGGGATAAATATTGAGACCGGAGAATGTTATCGAGCCATTCGTCGGCTGCAGGAGCCCTGCGATGCAACGCGCAAGAGTCGTTTTTCCGGAACCGCTTTCGCCCACGACCCCAAGTGTGGATCCCTCTTCAATGGTAAGTGAAACATCCTGAAGAAGCCACTTTTTGCTCTTCGTTCTGAAAAAGTGATTCGTTGCAACTTCGAGTGAGAGGTTATTTATTTCGAGAAAGGACATCGTACCTCGTGATTCTCATCGACTGGGAGGAGTTCTGGCTCATTCTCACTGCAGCTATCATGAGCAATAGAACATCGTTTCCAATAATCGCATCCTTTCATTTTCACTTCTCCTTCCGCAAATGTTTCTGCGATGGTCGATGGGAAATGAAGATTTCTTCGCGCGCCAGGGTCAAAGTGCTCATTTGCCAAGAGAATTTTTGAGTAGGGATGACGCGGCCGCAAGAAAAACTCTTTTGATGATGAACGTTCGATAACGCGACCGCCGTACATAACAATAACGACGTCAGCATACTTTCGAGCGACGCACAAATCATGTGTGGTGAGAAGGAGCGCCGCTCCAAATATCTTGCTGTGATTGGCGAGAAGGCGCAAGGCACGCGACCGGTGAATCGCATCGATGGCACTAGTTGGTTCGTCCGCCAGAATAAGTGCAGGATGTGAAGCGACGGCGAGAGCGATCGAGATACGCTGCAGCATGCCAACGCTCATTTGATGAGGATATGATCTCAATACTTCATCCGGTTTATCCATGCCCAATTCTATTAAACAATCAGAAAACTCCTGTTTACCGCTGTTACCAAATGATGCAATCAGGATCCCGACTTGGGTGGAAATTCGTGAAACAGGATTAAAAACGATGCCCGGCTCTTGGAAAATTGAGCGCACTGTATTTTGTCGCAGCATCTGTAATCTTTTTTGGCTCATGCGGAGGATATTCTCTCCTTGAAATTCGATGGATCCTTCTGTAACCATTCCTGCGTTGAAAGGAAGTAGTTGAGGAATCGAGCGAAGGAGAGTAGTTTTTCCACTTCCGCTTTCTCCGACGATTGCGACAACTTCGCCTCGATCGACTGAGAGAGAAACACCCTTGTTGAGAAAACGGGCGTTTTGATCGATCACGCGTTTGACACTTACGTTTCTAAGTTCGAGTAAACTCACACATCATCCTTTTTCCGTGATGTCATCGTACTGTCAGTGTAATCAAATTCGAGGCAAAGATCAATATGGCTGTAACGGAATGTGACACATGTAACATAATGTTACTGTCGTCATTGACAAACCCTACCGATTTATTTAGATTGAGAGCGACTTTTTGGAAAGGAATTGTAATGCATTCACACAACGATAAAATCATGCGGTTGTACTGTCGCATTGCTCCTCCGAACATCGTATTGAGTTTCTTGATCCTCACAATGCTCTTGGTCGGTTGCTCTCGGAAGAAGGACGCAAAGAGTTATCCAAGTGGAACGAGCGCGGGCGGTTACGTTGTCGTTGGAGTGGAAGGTGATATCGATAGCTTTTGCCCTCTCTTTGCCGAGGATGTAACTGCAGGTGAGATAAATGATCTCTTTTACCCGGCTCTTACGAGTTCTAACTTCAATCAAACAATAGGCTTTTTAGAATACCATCCTCTCGTTGCGCAATCATGGGAGTTTGAAAATGGCGGAAAGGACATTAGGTTTCATATCAAGCAAGGGTTGCGGTGGTCAGATGGTGTTACATTAACCGCGCGGGACGTACAGATATCGTACGAGCTCTATGCTGATACCAACGTTGCGAGCGTTCGGCAGACGTCGGTAGAAGGGCTTCGAAAATCGAAGGACGGAACAATACGGATTGCAGAGGCAGTCGAAATCATCAATGATAGCACTGTACTTTTCCACTTCGACCATCCCTATCCAGGCCAGCTCTTTGATGCTGGGCTTCCAATTTTGCCTGCGCATGCGTTTGATAGCACGCTACATCGGGAATCGCTCAAAGAAAGTCCCCTAAATCATTGGCCGTTAAGTGCCGGACCGTTTAAGCTTAAATCGTGGAAAGCAATGCAGCAAATTGAACTTGAAGCGAATCAGTCGTCTGTGCTTCCGTATCCTGCGAAACTCTCAGGGTTGATCTACCGCATTATACCAGACTACCATTCTCGTCTTATGCAGCTTGCCTCTGGTGAGATCGATGTTTTCCCCTACATCAATGTTGAAGATGCACTGCAACTCGCACAGAACGACTCGAACATCAATGTTCAATCCTTGGGCGAGCGTTTCTACGATGCAATCAACTGGAATAACATTGATTCGGATGTCTTTAAGAAATCAAAGGGAAAAAAGATAGTTCCTCATCTGCTCTTTAGCAATTCCACAGTCCGCCGTGCCTTAACAATGGCTATCAACCGCAAGGAAATCGTCGATTCCTATCTCAAAGCATACGGACGCGAGGCCATTGGTCCGATCTCTCCTATCTTTCGTTGGGCGTACAACGATACACTGAAGCCGCTGCCATTCAACCCTCGCGAGGCAAGTGCGTTACTCGCCGAAGAGGGATGGCATGATTCTGATGGCGATGGGATATTGGATCGCGGCGGGCATTTGTTTTCATTTACGCTTAAAATTCCATCAGGGAGTCAGTTACGATCGGAGATCGCCACTATTGTGCAAAATCAACTCAAAGCGGTAAAGATCAATGTAAAAATCGAACAGATCGAGCGCGCAGTGTTCTGGAACGACATTATGGAAAAAAATTTTGACGCTTGTATCGCCGGATTTACCGTACCGCTCCAAATGCAACTCGACGAGCTTTGGGGAAGCGATCTGGAAAAGTCGCGCTTCAATCTCACAAGCTTTCAGAATGAACGTGTTGCCAAGATTTTGGCGAAAGCAAAGTTAGTGGAAAATGAAAAAGAAAATGCAGATGCATGGAAAGAATTTCAAGTCATCTTGCAGAATGAGCAACCCTGCACATTCTTGTACTGGATGAACGATCTTGTAGCAGTGAATAAACGGGTCAAGGGAACGCAGATCGGCGTTCTTGGTATTTCGTACCAAGCTGGTGACTGGTACCTTGAGTAAGTGCGTATGATCATCGATGAGAAAATTTTCCGGACGTCCGGGCGGCAATTGTAGTGGACCGAACTATGATCGATATTGTGTACTTTACAATTAAGCGGATGATTACCGGAGTACTCCTTGTGCTATGCCTCCTTTCGCTCGTTTTTATTATAGCTCACGCCGCACCAGGAGATCCTATTCTGTCTACGCTCTCTCCCAGGGTTTCCGCTTCGGTTGCAGCAGAGGTGCGAGAGCATTTCGGTTTGGACAAGCCGCTTCATGTGCAATTCACAGAATGGATGAGAAATTGCCTTGTCGGTAATTTTGGAGTTTCTATCAGCCACGGACGTCCGGTCGGAGAACTCGTTGCAACGTTTTTGCCAAATACCATCGTCCTCGCCCTGGTTGCAATAGTTATTGAACTTGTCCTTGGACTGTTCATTGGACTGATGGCTGCACGCCATGAAGGAAGCTTTCTCGATCGGTGTGTTTCGAGCGGTAGTATGGTTCTCTTCACCCTTCCGACATTTTGGATTGGAATTGTATTGCTCGCAGTCTTCTCGTACGCTCTCGGCCTGTTGCCCTCATCTCAGATGTTTTCTATCGGCGCCGAGCGTCTTGCGTTCAATGAACGTACTATTGATTTCATCAAGCATCTCATCCTTCCCGCGATAACGGTCGCTATCCCGGGCACTGCGGCGTTGACCCGGTATTTTCGTGCGAGTCTCATCAAGCTTCAACATGAAGAATATCTCACCTACGCCACGAGTTTTGGTGTACCGCGGCGGAAGGTATTCCTTTCGTACGAACTTCCCAATGCCGTTGGACCCGTCGTAACGCTCCTTGGACTTGAACTTGGCACGTTGCTCACTGGAGCCTTGGTCACAGAAACCATGTATGCGTGGCCGGGCATGGGACGCCTTGCCGTGATGGCGATCGTCTCCCGGGATTATCCTCTCATCATGGGTTGCACCGTCGTTGCGGGGGCGGTCGTCATTTTGGGGAATTGCCTTGCGGATGTACTGTACATGTTGATCGACCCGAGAGTGGAGACATGAATAGGAACGCATACACGGAAGAACAGAGGTCAGAAAAGACGCTGATCACCGCCTTCCACGGGCGATGTATTTTTCTTGCAATTTGTGTCGTTGTCGTCTCGTGCTGGAGATGGAAATTCTTATGGTCGAGCATTCTATCCATTGTTCTTGCAGTGCCGGTTCTCGTTACCTCTATGGGAGAATCGGGAACATCGATTCGCTGGAGCGCTCTTGTTGAATATTGGGTTGCAGCGATTGTCTGGATGATTGTTGTTGGAATGCTCGTGAGAATATTGGTCGGGTCTCATCGGAGAGGAGAGAATGGAAATCGTGATCGATTTTTTTACCCCGCTCGACGTCCTCAATTATCGAGCGCAATGAAGGCCGATTTCTGGCTTGTCGTTACCTACGTTATCATAGCGCTGGAAGCACCCCTGTTCGCTCCCTATGATCCATCGTCACAGGGTGATCTTCGGACGATGCGCCTTCTGAAACCGATGGAGAGAGCCTATGTTTCATCTTCTGCTTTCGCATCTTCAGAACGCTCAGCGTCAGGTGAAGATCGAACGGATGAAATGAGTGCGGAATTTCGAAATTTGTTTGATGAAGCGAATATCAACCTCTTCCGAGGGAATGAGCGCATTGAAATTGCCGGCCAGGATGTTCGAGACAATTCATCACAGAGTGGTATGGTGTCGGTTGCCTTTCTCTTCGGAACCGATAATCTTGGAAGAGATGTTTTCAGCCGTGTGCTTTACGGGATGAGGATCACGTTGTTTGTAGGATCGTGTGCAATGGTTCTCTCTCTCATCATTGGAACGGTGATCGGCATAGTTGCGGGATTTTCAAACAAAAGGTGGATCGATCACGTTTTGATGCGAATGGTCGATCTATTACTTGCGGTTCCGTCGCTATTCTTGGTTATCGCGATTATCGCTTTTTTCGGTAACTCGACGCTGCTTCTTATCCTTGTTCTCGGTGCGACTGGATGGATGAGTGTCGCTCGGATGGTCCGTGGAGAAGTGATCGCGCTCCGTGAAAGAGAATTCATTCTTGCGGCACGTATGCTTGGGAGATCAACCGTTCACATTACAATGAACCATATCATTCCCAACATTTTCCCAACAGTTGTTGTTGCCGCCGTGCTTCAATTCGGTAACGTCATTCTCGCAGAGGCGTCGTTGAGTTTTCTGGGACTCGGTATCCAGCCCCCGACACCGAGCTTGGGAAATATGATCGGTGAATCTCTTGCGTATCTCGAACGCGGATGGTGGGTAAGTATGTTCCCGGGCATCGCTCTTACGCTTGTTGTTCTCTCTGTGAACCGTTGCGCAGAGCGGCTTCAGTATGGAATCCAAGGTGGACATCATGGAGGCGGGAATGATTAACGGTCGGTACGAGATTGTCAGGAAACTTGGCGAAGGTGGTTCGGGTGAAGTGTACCTTGCTCATGATAAAACCGCCGATTCAAATATCGCGATAAAAATTCTCAATTCCACCCGATCAGTCGATGAAGTAAATATTCGGAAAGAATTTGAGATCCTCAGACGGTTTGAACACCCTAATCTCATGCGCGTGTTCGAGTTTGGGAAAGTGAGCGAATCGAGCGACACCTTGCAGTTACTTGATCGATATTACTACACCATGGAATACCTCGATGGGTGTGATGCTATGCAGTACTTTCAGGCAATGCCGCACGATGCAACGAAGGTAAGATTGCTGGAAGAGACGCTCGTCCAGGTCCTCGTCACACTCGATTCCATTCACCGGTGTGACATCATCCATTACGACATCAAACCGCAAAACATATTCATCCTTCGGCCAACTAAATTGCACGAAGGATCACTGCCCTCAATCCATGTCAAGTTGACGGATTTCGGCTTTAGTATTACAACCTCACGATCAGCCGAATTTCCGTCTTTGCGCGGCACTGTCGAATACATTGCTCCGGAGCTTCTCCAAGGAAAATCACCCGACAGGAGATTGGACCTGTATTCGCTCGGTGCGACCTTTTATTATCTGTGGGAGAATCGTTTTCCGCATCGCGGTGAAACACCGATAGAAGTGATGAAAAATGCTCTTACGACCGCTTTTCCTCGCTTCGAGGATCGAAATAATATCGTGTCGCCTCTGCCGGAGATTGTTGCAACACTATGCCAAAAAAATCCAGACGAGCGGTATCAATCGGCACGCGATGTGCTTATGCAGTTTGCTTCATCAGGCCTTGAAGAACGTATCAAGGAATATCTCGTGCAAGCATCGTGCGGGATTTTTGTTGGAAGAGAAAGAGAAAAAGAAATTGTTCAGAAAGAGATTCGCCATTTCAAAGAATCAGCCGAGGCGCACCGAAAAGTAATACTTGTTGAAGCTTCATCAGGGGGTGGAAAGACGGCGTTCCTCCGAGAAATTGCAAAAAATGCAATAGTGGACGGCCTTCTTATCGTGCATATTTCTGCTGGTAGCCACGATGATCCGCCATTGACGGATTGCTTGAGACGATTACACGATCCATCACATCTCCGACCACTGTTGATCCTTGCAGACGGCTGGACGACTCTTCATCAGGAAGTTCGGCGGGAAATTACTGAGCTGCTCGCCAGTGCATGGCAAAATGGTGAAAAAATAATGCTTGTTCTCGCCGAGTCCGATGATCGCGATTGCGAATTGCCTTTTCCTCCGGATGAGCCTGTCACAACCGTACTTTTGAATGAATTGTCTCAAGCCGATATCGGCGTTCTTTTTGATTTTGCGTTTGGTCAAGAGATTGTTCCAACAGGGTATGTGGAAAAATTCTTTGCCGTTTACGGTGGCAATCCGCGCATTGTCCACGAAGCGATTCGATTACTTATTCATGCGCTTCCGCTGTCTACTCTCAAGGAGCGTTCATCGTTCATGGATATGAACGCTGAGTTTGAACGCTCTTTCGCTGATACCCTTGTAGGCCTGTTCGTCGCACGGATTAAAAACCTTCGCCGTGATAAGTGCATTCTCCTTGAGATACTCTCTTGCTTCGATTGCGCGCCGGAGCGTAACCTCTTAAAGGTCGTGGTTCCTTTTCATGAGGATCGCCTTGAAGAGTTTCTATGCTCGCTCACGCGAAGCGGATTTGTACGATCTTCCGAGGACGAAACGAGATATTCCCTTCGGCACCTTAGCCTTAAAAATAATCTTTATTCTTCCTTGAGTGAAGCTGAACGGCGAAGCCTTCACCAATTAATTGCTCAACGCTGGTGTGAAAGCAGTGAAAACCCTACTGGAGAAGATCTCCATGAACTGGGAAGGCAATGTGAACGTGGCGGTTCTGTGGAGAAAGCGGGTGCGTATTACGAAGTATCAGGAGATCGTGCGTTCGGGGAGAAAAAATATGTCGACGCGTGTGAACGTTATGCGGATGCATTACGCTGCCAAGGCAATGACACAGCAAAAATATTTCATCTTCGGGTGATGCTTGCTCGTGGATACGCGGCCAGTGGTGGTGACACCGATAGTGCACGCATCTATAAGGAAATACTCGGCAATTTACCGGAAGACGATTCGAAAAAAATGGGCATTGCCAAAGAACTTGGAAAAGTGCTTGTCAGGCTGGGCGAAAATTTAGAAGCTATACGGATTCTTGAGGACGCCTTGCGGTTATCGATGGATACCGCTAATAGATTCGAAATCAGCGAGGAACTCATTTCGCTGAAGATCACGGAAGGCTCTCTGGACGAAGCGATCATGATGGGAAAGGTACAAAAAGAACTAGCACAATCGTTTCCCGATAGGCAGCAGCTTGCGCTTGTTGAGACCGATATTGGTATCGCCCAGTTCTACAAGGGGAGCTTTCAGGATTCCATTGAATCGTTCAACCGCGCATTCCACATTTACCGTGATTATGGGTATGAGGAAAAGATGGTGACTGCGTTGAACAACATCGGTAATGTATTCAGCGCAATGGGCGAAGCTCGCAGCGCACTTGATTCATGGAATCGAGCGCTTCGATTGACGATGGAATCGCCAATGAAGCATGAGCGCGGACTTCTTCATAATAATATCGGAATTGCACACTATAAACTTCAGGAGTACAGCGAAGCGCGATCCAACTATGACGAGGCGCAGAGAATATTTTCGGAATTGAAGGCGAAGAACGGCCTTGCATTCTCCTTGACGAACTATGGCGAGGTAGAATATGCAGAAGGACTATACGAGTGTGCCCACACTCGGTGGGTGCAAGCACTCGAGATGTACAGAGAAATGCAGGATGCGCTTGGTGTCGGGCAAACACTCCTCGAGCTTGCTCATGTAAATACGACGATCGGTCGATTCTCTGTGGTTCGAGACTATTTGGAGGAAGCTCATCAAGCGATTGCAGCACAACAACTTTTGTCTCTTGTGCCACTCTATCATTACCTCAAAGGTCAACTCTACGCTTCGCTGGAGTATTATCACGAGGCGCTTCAAGCATTCCGGCAGTCGGAAAAACAATACCAAGCGAACGATAGAGCGTTCACCGGTGGCATCGAAACTGTGAGTGAGAAGCTTGTCGAAATCTCATTCAGAAAAGCCGAAGCAGACCTTGCATCACACAAATTCGATGAATCGCTGAACATTCTGAATGCCGACAATGATACAGCGCAGACACTCTCTCGACGACTTGCAGCAGAGTTATATTACATTCTTGGACGAATTGCGAGGGAACGATTGAAACGTGGAAAATTGAATGGCATTGTAGACAAGCCGATCATGTATTTTCGACATAGTCTTGACCTCCTCGAAGAAGAGCATGTCACAGAACTCACGTGGAAGGTTTCGTATGCTCTCGGCCAGGAGTACGAACAGCGGGGAAATAGCGAGAAAGCGAGAGAGCACTACAAAGCAGCCCACGTGGTGATTGAGTACTTCAGATCGAAATTCTCATCTGAAGAATTAGGCACAATGTATCTCAAATCGGATAAAAGGATTGAAGTTGCTCATACACTTGAAGCAGGCATCCCGAAGTTATCTGAAGGAATAATAAAGCCATGAAAATACCACAAAACAAATTCAAAATCCTCGTCTGTATCAAAACGGAGTTCGCTGACATTATCAGACAGATTGTAGCAAAATCCGATACTATTCACATTCAGTATACATCTTCTCCGCGGTTTCTTATGAGCCGCGCGATCTTCACCGCGCCGCACCTCGTGCTCATCGATGCTTCGTTCGAAAAATATCTCCTCCAGGATATGTTGGCGACGTTCCGCCTGCAATTCAATGATGTCTCTGTATTCATGGTTGCATCGTCAGTGAGTCACCGCGATGCAGTTGATGCCATGAGTTGCGGAGCGAGCGAGTACTATGCGCTTCCAGGCGATGCGCGACAGTTGAGTGAACAAGTCAATACAATGGAAGATCACTGGCAGACGATGCAAGCGCAACAACGGTTTATTGACCTCCAGCACAAAGCGTACGATTTCAACCAGATCATCGGAGAATCAGAGAGCCTTCGTGGAGTACTCGACCGTGCAAAGAAAGTCATCGACAACCCACTCATGACGGTACTCATTACCGGTGAGACGGGAACAGGGAAAGAACTCCTTGCACGTGCAATTCACTACAACAGCAAGAACGGCAATTCGCCATTCGTTGATATTGCGTGCTCGGCACTTCCTGAAACACTGCTGGAATCAGAGCTCTTCGGCTTCGAGAAAGGTGCATTCACCGACGCTCGGGAGAAGAAGCTCGGGCTGTTCGAACTGGCGGGCGACGGGACAATCTTCCTCGATGAGATCGGCGATATTTCACTTGCCATGCAATCAAAGCTCCTGAAGGTTATCGAAAGCCGTACCATGCGAAGGCTCGGTGGATTGAAGGATATTCCCGTCAAAGGGAGAATCGTTGCGGCGACAAGCGTTGATCTCACTGCGAAGATGAAATCCGGTCAGTTTAGAAAAGATCTCTATCATCGTTTGAAGATTATTCCGCTGGAAATTCCACCTCTTCGAGAGCGAAGAGGTGATATATTGTCACTTGTCGATTCGTTTGTCAGATTATTCAATGGCATCTACGGTAAGAGCATCTGTGGGACGACGCCTGAGGCGCTGGATCTCCTCACGGATCACGAGTGGGAGGGAAATGTCCGGGAACTTAAACATACAATAGAGCGTGCCGTATTGCTTGAAGAGCAAGAATGGCTCACCGAAAAAGATTTTGATTTTCTCAACACTCGTGGTATGTTAAACGGTGTGGAGTATGAAAATCGATCGAATGGTAATGTTCTACATCCGATACATAAGGATTCAACCCTTACATTTACAATCTCTTTAGCGGAAGCGGCATTGGAGGACGTTCAACTACGGCTTGCACTTAATGTTTTGAATCATGTAGGTGGAAATAAGAGTAAAGCCGCTGCCATCATGCGAATATCGAGGCCTCGGTTGGATCGGATTCTGGCAACAGCCAATAACTAACGTGTACTAATTCGCTACGGAGTTGTAACGTATCGTTACATTTTTGTTGGTATGAATTGTTACACATCATGATGGACTACACTCACTCACTTTCAATATCAACTGAAAACATGCAATAGTCGAATGCATTTGATACATCGGTCGATTGGCATGGCCTTTGTACTTCTAAGATACATTGAAACAATGTATCATGAGAAAAACCAATCAAACGAAAGGCAACATGCCATGAAAAAAGCAGTATTGTTCTTTGTTTCTACACTCTGTTTGTGTGTTGGGATAGGTTTCCTGAGTGGATGTAACGATAGTTCAGTAGTCGAGCCACTGATGGAAACACAACAAAAAGCAACTCACCCGGCGATGGTATCCAATATCATCGACAATCTCACCTCGGGTGTTACCTTACAAAATTTACCTGCAGCAAAGACGAGCAAGCCCCAGGTTTCGGTGACTCAGTCGGTCTCGGCAAATACCGGCGGAACATTAGTCGCAAAATTCTCATACGTCTCTCAAGCAGGAAAGACGGTCGATGTCAATGCAAGTCTGATGATACCGGCTAACGCGCTTACGAGAGACCAAATGATTACCATGACACTTGATACTGCATACTGTGCTGTTCGCTTTCAGCCTGAAGGACTGGTCTTTGAAAGATCTGCGGTATTGGGGTACAGTGCCACGAATCTTACCCTTATAAGCTCGATCTTGAATTTCTGGTACGATAACGAGGAAGGGGTATTCACGCTGTTGCCAGCGAATATCTCACTCTCGCTCTTGGGAGATTTATCAGCGACGAATTGCCAGGTTCCGCACTTTTCTCGATACGCGTTTGGCCGCTGATCAAACAATACGCGTAGACTATAACCTCTCAGTTCGGCAACAATGACCGGCAACGATAAAACGATTTACAAAGAAATCTTGCAGTTCGCTGAACTGTACTGCGGACCCAAAGCCATCGTGGAATTCCGGGCAGATCAAGAAAATGCACAGCGAACTGAGAGAAGGGTTCTTGAGACTGTGGGTAGTGCGCCCGGAAGTGTTTCTGCAGAGCAGGAATTTGTATCTCAAGAGTACGGATCGCTTGATCATTTGCTGACGCTATGTCAATCTACTCTCAAGGAAAGCGAGTATCTTCAGGTTCTCCTTGGCATTGGGAGTATTTACAAATCACATGGTGAATTTGATCATGCAGAATCGATATTTGGTCGAGTTATTGTGTACGGTCAAAAGATCAAGAGTGATGGATTTACTACCGAAGCATTGTTGCACCGTGGGGATATTTACAGTCGGCAGGGAAAGTGGATGGATTCGACTCGAGATTTAGTAACGTGTCGTGCACTCTCTGAGAAATCGGGTGATGTATCAACTCTCGCGAAGGTTGAAAATATTCTTGGAACGAGCTATGTCGAACAAGGATTTCTCACTGAAGCGAGAGAATCCTTCACGAAAGCGCTGCGGAGCGCAGAGCGTTCGAATCAACGCCCTCTTACGGCAATGATCTTCATGAATCTTGGTATTGTCCACAATATTATTGGAAACTGGAATGAGGCACTCACGCTGTACCAACGCGCGCTCTCATTGTTCGAGGAATCAGGTGAATTAACACGCATCGCCGAGGTACATCATAACATTGGAATGTCGCATCTGTCAAAGAAGAACTATCTCTCTGCACTTCGGTCGTTCGATCGGAGCCTCGAATTTTCATCGCTTGTAAAAAATCCCGGCCTCATAGGAATTGCGCAGCTCGGTAAGGCAAACATATATCTCCAACAGAACGACTTAGCCCTCGCACTTGCACTCTGTAACCAGGCACTGAGACAATTTAAGCTTGTCGATGATCGGTTGAGCATCGCTGATACCTACAAAGTTAAAGGAATGATCCTCCGCGAGATGAAGGAGTACGAATCCGCAACGACGTATTTCCAATCAAGCATTCGGATCAACACCGAATACAACAGCCTGTTAAATCTTGGCGAGACGTATTATGAACTTGGGATAATGGAGAAGAACAGAAAGCGCTGGATTTGCGCAACCATCGCATTGAGAGTGGCAAAACAGTGCTTTGAGAAAGCTGGCGTGCTCGTAGGACTTGACGAAGTTTGTCATCAACTGAACTTGTTGGAGAAAAACGTGAAGGGAGAAAGCTGATGAAGCTCAATGAAATACTCTCCGAGAATCAAAGCGTCAATATAGAGAAAGTACCCGATTCGGGACATCGAGTGTCAGCGGATACAGTAGCCCCAATATACGGTAGCCGCGCTCAGGATCTCGAAATGGTATTGAGCATTACACGTAAGATCAATACCTCCCTTGTTCTTTCGGATGTGCTGTCGCTGGTGCTCGATCATGCCATCCGGATCACCCGAGCTGAACGCGGGTTCATTATGCTTGCGGACTCAACAGGTGCTCTGCAATATATGAATGGCCTTGATAGGGAAGGGAAGGTAATTCATCCGGAGAGTTTTCAGATCAGTAGCAGCGTCTTGGAAGATGTGTTTCGAACGGGCGAATCGATGTGTGTCGAGGATGCTCTTCACGATGAACGGTTCGAGCAGCGCAGGAGTGTCGTGGATCTTGCACTGCAAACGATTCTCTGTGCACCGTTGAAAACGCACGATGCTTCCATCGGAGTGATCTATGTCGACAGCCGCTACATCCAGGCGATCAATCGGGCTGAAATACTTCGGCTATTTGAAATACTTGCCGGTCAAGCAGCCATTGCTATCCACAATGCCCGGTTGTATGAAGATTTGAAGCGGACGTATGAGGAATTGAAAGAAGCCAATGAGCATATTATTGCTTCAGAGCGCATGGTACTGAGAGGTGAAATGGCTGCAGAGGTAAGCCATGAGCTTAACAACATCCTGAACATTTCGCTTTTGCAGGCACAATCCTTCCAACGCGCGTTCAAACGAGATGACAAGAACGGTAGCGAGAAGTTGCTCAATGACCTCGTGGAAAGTATCAGGAGAATCGGTAGTTTTGCTGAGAATCTTCTTGTTCGATCGGGGAGCTCAGTAACCGAATTGCAGGAACTTCAGCTCAATGAACAATTGAAAAAATTCGTGTCGTTTATTCACCACTTACCGAAGTATCGCCGTGGCAATATCGTCTTGAAATGCGACGACGAGCTTCCAATTGTGGAGGCCAACAGTGATCAATTGCAGCAGGTTCTCCTCAATCTTACAAATAATGCGATCGAAGCCTGCGATCACGCGACGATTACAATTGCCACCGAGTATGATTTCGTTCACAACATGGCAAAGATTCTGGTTGTGGATGATGGTCCGGGGCTTGATCCGGTTGTTAAGGAAAAGTTATTCGTCGAGAAGATTACAACGAAACCCAACGGTCACGGATTTGGTCTGCCGATATGCAGGAAAATTATACAGAATCATCGAGGCGAAATCCTTGTTGAATCTCAACCGGGGCATGGAACGAAGTTTACTATCTTCCTCCCGGCACATTGACGTCATACACGAAAGGAATATACTCGTTCGAAATTACAGCGGGAAATCGTCTGTTTGATTTCATCCCTTAGCGGAATCCATAGTTGACAATGATGAGACCGGCCAGACCACCCGATACAGTCGCTCCCAGAACCACGTATGGAGCATCTTTCGACTTGAACCCACCCTTGGCAAGAAACACAACTGCATTTATCTTCCAGACTTGAGTCAATAGACACAATGCGCATATCCGTCCACCGTTGGTTGGATAAACGAAATTCTCTCATTCAGATAAGTTCCTCCAAAGAATCAAGTTGCTCCAATGTACGAATCCTTCCACCGCACGTCAAGAAGTAAGCAGTGTCTCGCTTTCTATTAGTAAGTGGTAGGACGGGTCTCCCGACCCGTCCACTCTCCGTCGTTTTCGAGAACCGTTCGGATAGGATAGGAATCCTGTCCTACCGAACGTGAACTGTTTAATCAAGCATCCACAGGGGTGGTCAAATCCGTGAGACACCACCCTCTTGCACTTCCCTCTCCCTTTCTCTATATTCACATTCGTTATGAAACAACAACTCACCGGCTCTTCTCCATCCGGCACGCAGCAGCCGGTATCGCTTGCCCGCCGGCTCGGCCTCTTCGATGCGACGATGATCGTTATGGGCGGCATCATCGGCTCCGGCATCTTCATGAACCCGCACGTCGTTGCGCAATACGTGCACACGCCGTGGCTCATTCTCGGCGCGTGGGTTGCCGGCGGAGTCATCGCGCTCCTGGGCGCGTTCATCTACGCCGAGCTTGCCGCGCGCAGGCCGGAAGTCGGCGGCCAGTATGCCTACATCCGGGAAGCGTACAGTCCGATCCTCGCGTTCCTGTTCGGCTGGACGCTCTTCCTCGTGAGCGACTGCGGCGGCATGGCGGCGGTTGCCATCACCTTCGGCCGCTACTTCATCGAACTGACCGGCATCCCTCTCTCCGACACCGTTGTCGCAATCGGCGCACTCACAATGCTTACGGTTATCAATTGTCTCGGCGTCAGAACGGGAAGCACCGTTCAAAACATCTTCATGGTCATCAAGATCGTCGCCGTTCTCGCGCTCATCGGCTGCGGCTATTTCTTCATCCACCATAACCAATTCCGCGCGTCGGCACCGGTCGCGGAGACACACTCTCCGTTCGATCTCCTGACATCATTCGGCGCTGCGATGGTTCCCGTGCTGTTTGCCTACGGCGGATGGCAAACGGCAAATTTCGTTGCAGGAGAAATCCGCGAGCCGCAGAAGAATCTTCCACGCGGACTGTTGTTCGGCGTGATCGGCGTTGTGGCGCTCTACGTCGGGGTGAACGTCGTCAGCATCCGGGCGCTCGGTGCGGACGGGCTTGCAGTTACGAAAACGCCCGCCTCAGAAGTCATGTACATGGCGTTCGGGAAAACGGGCTCGCTTCTCATTGCAGTCGGCATCGCGATTTCCACGCTGGGGTTCTTGAGCCAATCGATCCTTACTGCACCGCGCGTTTACTTTGCGATGGCAAAGGACGGACTGTTCTTCAAGAGCGTCGCATGGCTTCATCCAAAAACGCGCGTGCCTGTTGTTGCGATTGCACTTCAAGGCCTCCTTGCGATTGCCATTACGCTTTCCGGCACGTACGAGGAAATTCTCAGCTACGTCGTCTCGAACGATTTCATCTTCTTCGGCTTTACGGCAAGCTGCATTTTTGTCTTACGGCGTCGATCGTCGCACGTCAATCCCGACGAAGAGCGGTTCAACATGCCCGGGCATCCGGTAACTACAGTGCTCTTTATCGCCGTCTGCTGTTTCATCGTCATCAACACGATTTACAAGTACCCTGTCAACACTCTGATCGGAATCGGAATTGTGATTACTGGAATTCCCATCTACTACTTCTGGCGCTGGTGGAGGAGGAAAGGATGAGCGGGCGGGTGAAACGTTCGGAGTTCATGCTCTGGGCAAAGACGGAAGGACGCGCAACATATCATCTGGGTTCAAGCGGTCTGGCGAACTATCCGCTTTCGGGTCTGCCGGTTTTGTTGGAAGACCTGGAGATCACAGGAAATGGTTTTTATGGCTACGGGCCGCTCCAGCGTGAGATTGGTATGAAGTACGGCATTCCCCAGGAAAAAATCTTTTCAACGATCGGCACATCGCTTGCGAATCACATCGCCATGGCAACGATCATCGAGCCGGGCGATGAAGTACTCATCGAACATCCGACCTACGAGCTGCTTCTTTCGACTGCCCGGTACATCGGTGCGAACGTGCGGCGCTTCCACCGTCGGTTCGAGAATCGCTTTCGCATCGACACGCGGGAGCTTTCCACTCTCGTCACTCCGGACACCCGCCTTATCGTTCTCACCAATCTTCACAACCCGAGCAGCGTCCATACGGATGAAGAGACATTGAAGGAGATTGGAAGGATCGCGCAACGGGTCGGCGCCCATGTTTTGGTCGATGAGGTGTATCTCGACGCAGCATTCGATCTCTCGCCCCGCTCGTCAATTCATCTGGGAAAAGAATTCATCGTCACGAACAGTCTGACAAAAGTGTACGGATTGAGCGGTCTTCGCTGCGGCTGGGTGCTCGCAGAGCCGGAGCTGGTAACGGCAATGTGGCGGCTGAAGGATCTGTTCGAAGTCAATCATGCGCATCCGGCAGAACGCTTGAGCGTGATTGCATTCCAACATCTTGATCGCATTGCGGCGACCGCCCGCTCACTTCTCACCGCGAATCACGGCATCGTCAATCGCTTCCTTGCTGTTCGGGATGACATTGAATGCGTGAAACCGGATTACGGGACCGTCATCTTTCCCAAACTGAAGACCGGAGATGTCGGGACGTTGTACTCTCTATTATCGAAGCGATATGAAACATCGATCGCACCGGGGAAATTCTTTGAAATGCCCGCGCATTTCCGGATTGGATTGGGTTTGTCGACTGAAGTGTTTCAGGAAGGATTGCAGCGGCTCCGGCGCGCGCTCGACGAGATCGTTGCGACGAAACGTTGATCGACGAAACGTTTATTGCTGGGCAGCTTGTTCCGGTTCAATCGGTGGTTGCATTGGCGGTGGTTGCATCGGCGGTGGTTGCATCGGGGGCGACTGCTGCGATCTTCTTCGCCGCAGAATAATGGCGAGGCCACTCACGATGAGCGCGACGGGCCAGTATGTGTGCACCGCGCGCCACGCATCCCAGGTATCGATAAATCCCATCTCAGAAAAGAAAAACACCGCGCCAACGCCAATCAGAATACATGCCGGAATCAGGAAGAGCCATTCTCGAAGGTTGTTGAGAAACACCATGAAGAACGCAATGCCGATGACGATGAATGTGGCGGGAAAAAACATATAGCCGTGGAAATCGACGTAGTCTGTCGTTCGAAGAAAGAAGAAGAGTGAATAGAGGAACAAGACAGTCCCGCCAAAAATCTGGCCGGATCGATTGTGCGAGAAACCTTGTCCGACCTGGAACAGTCCGAGAAGTGCAAGGAACGGCCAGAGGATCTGCGAGAATCTCACATCGATCATATCCAATCTGTTGAGGAGGAGAACCGTACCTGCAATAATCAGGAGGATTCCGACCCATGGAAAATGCTTTCGATTCATGTGCATGGTTATCTCACGTTGAAGTTGTCACAGGTTTTTCTTCCGGCATCACAAGGCCAAGAATAATATACAGCAGCAGGGCCCAGCCGAAGGAAGCGAGCACGAGAAAGATATAGACAATTCTAACAATGGTCGAATCGAGTCCGAAGTACTCTCCCAATCCTCCACACACTCCAAAGAGTTTCCGGTCCTTGATCGAGCGGCGCAATTCTTTTACCGGCATTGGCGGAATGGGTCGGGAGTCGGCTTCCGACGAAGTGCCGGATGCCGGCGGCGGAACTTCTTGCACACGCCGCGTGTACGTCAACAGCAGCACACCGCCGAGAAGGATGAGAAGAAGTGGAAAGACGACCTTGTGCGAGAACGACCACCAGCCAATATCAGCGATCCACCCCAGGTTCATCATGAGGACGAATGCGCCGATAAGGACAAGAATAATTCCCCAGAACCGGCGCTGATCCGATCGGGTACGATACACGGGGGGGGCGGCGGCGGCTTGGACTCCAATATCTTCCGGATTGACAGGCATGATGATCATCGCCGCGATGTACAGAAAGAGGCCCGAGCCGCCGAGCAGCGTAATCAATACCCACACAATCCGCACAAGCGTGGGGTCGATGCCGAAGTACTCGGCAACACCGCCGCACACGCCGTCGATCATGCGGTTACGCCGCGATTTATACAGCCTGCGATGGACTTGTGTTGTGGTTTCAGCATTCATGACTATTGCCATTTCCGGCTTCATTCACACTAATGTACGCATGCCTGCAAGAAAATGTTGCGTTGATTTTATCCGGCATGTCATCAAACACAAGAGCCGATTCGCTGTTTGAATCGGCCCCTGAGAAAGTCTGCAACTTTTCCGGACGCTACACCTCCATGATTTCTTTTTCTTTCATGACGACGAGATTATCGATGTCTTTGATAAATTTGTCGGTCATTTTCTGCACTTCGGTCTCGCCACGCTTCCGCTCGTCCTCGGAGAAATGCTCGGCTTTTTCCGACTTCTTCAATTGCTCGATCGCATCGCGCCGAATATTCCGGACAGCTATCTTGCCATCCTCGGCAAACTTCTTGACCAGCTTGACCAGCTCTTTGCGCCGCTCTTCGTTCAGCGGCGGAATCGGGACCCGGATCATCGTTCCGTCAGAAACAGGATTAAAGCCAAGATTTGCGGCCTGGATCGCTTTCTCGATCGGATGGATCATGCCCTTGTCCCAGGGCTGAAGAGCAATTGTATGGACATCCGACACGCTCACATTCGCGACTTGATTGAGCGGGGTCTGCGTGCCATAGTAGTCCACTTTGACGCCATCGAGAAGTGCAGTGGTCGCCTTGCCTGTACGAATCTTGACAAGCTCCTGACGCACAACTTCCGTCGCCTTGTGCATCTTCTCGTCTGTCTGTTTGAGAATGTCTTTAATCATGGATCTCCTTCTTGATTGTTACGACAAGATGAGATACAAAATACTTACGTTCGTTTTGCGGCACGCCGCGAGCGTTTCGATGAGACGACCGTTCCCACAGCTTCGCCCATGACGATCTTCTTCAAGTTCCCGCTTTCATTCATGTTGAAGACAATAATCGGCATCTGATTTTCCTTGCAGAGAGTAATAGCCGTCAGGTCCATAACCTTCAAGTCTTTTTCCAACACTTCCTGGTAGGAGATTTCCTTGAACATGAACGCCCTGGGATTTTTTTCGGGATCGGAGTTGTACACTCCATCGACGCGCGTGCCCTTGATGATGACATTCGCTCCGATCTCGATCGCACGGAGAGCGGCGGCCGTATCGGTTGTGAAATAAGGATTGCCGGTTCCCGCACCGAAAATCACGACACGTCCTTTCTCCAGGTGACGGATCGCGCGACGACGAATGAATGGCTCTGCGATCTCTTCCATCGTGATCGGACTGAGAAGGCGCGTGAACACTTCACGATGCTCGAGCGCGCTCTGGAGCGCGAGACCGTTGATGATCGTCGCAAGCATACCCATCTGGTCGCCCGTTACTTTGTCGACTCCTTCGGAAGAATTCTCGACGCCGCGATAAATATTCCCTCCGCCGATCACAATTCCCACCTCGACACCCGTCTTGTGGATTTGATGGATCTCGTCGGAAAACCGATTGAGTACTTCCGGATCGATGCCGTAGGTCCTCTCGCCCATGAGCGCTTCGCCGCTCACCTTCAAGAGTATGCGTTTGTATCGAATTGGCATAGGTTTCAGATGCGTGAGTAAACTACTATCGACAAACGTTGTGGCTTTTTCGCGACCCCCTCTTTTTTTCTCCCCCTTGCCAAGGGGGAGATGTCCCGCCTCTTTTGCGGGACAGTAGGGGTCAAGATACCCGAATAGCTTAACTCCTCATAGCTGCCGACGAAGGAAGTGTTTTCTAAGAATAAATAAAAAGGTCTCACACGGTGCGAGACCTTCTCAAGCCATCAGGCATGATTCTCGCCAAGATGGAATCGCTCGAACCGCCGAATCGTAATCTTCTCGCCGGTTTTTGACGTCGTGTCCAGTATAATATCCTTGATCGTCTTGCCGGAATCTTTGATGAACGTCTGTTCGAGCAAGCAGACATCCTGGAAGAATTTCTCTAACCTGCCCGTAGCGATGCGATCGACAACCAGCTCGGGCTTCTTCTCGTTCCGGGCTTGCGTGCGGTAGATGTCGAGCTCTTTTTCCTCTATTTCCTTCGGAACGTCCTCGCGTGCAGTGTAGTGCGGATTCATCGCGGCAATTTGCATCGCGATGTCGCGCGCAAGCAGCTTGAAATCGTCCGTCTTCGCAACGAAGTCGGTCTCGCAGTTGAGTTCGACCATCGCACCAATGCGTCCGCCGGCATGAATGTAGGCTTCGACGACGCCCTGATTCGTCGTACGATCGGCGCGCTTCTCGGCGGTTGCCGCTCCCTTCTTCCGAAGGTACTCCACCGCCTTCTCCATGTTTCCGCCCGATTCTGTAAGCGCTTTCTTGCAGTCCATCATGCCTGCGCCGGTCCGATCGCGCAGCAGTTTTACTTGTTCAGATGTAATTTCCATTTTCTCTTCAATGATTGACAAACAGTGTTATTCTGCAAGCGTCGTTTTTTCTTCGCGCTGCATGGAAGGATCCATTCTTTCAAGCTGCGCTTCATTGGTTCGCTGCGATCCCTCGATGATCGCATCGGCAATAACCTTCGTAATCATCTGGATCGATTTGATCGCGTCGTCATTCGCCGGAATCGGATAATTGACCAACATAGGATCGCAGTTCGTATCGACGATTGCAAAGACCGGAATGCCAAGCCGCTTCGCCTCTTTCACGGCAATCTCTTCCTTCTTGATATCGACAACGTAGAGCGCACCCGGAGTACGTGTCATCTCGACGACTCCCGAAAGCACGTTGTGCAATTTTTCCTTTTCACGATCGAGGACGAGCGTTTCCTTCTTCGTGATCTTGTCGTACGTACCATCACTCTCCATCTTCTCGATGTTCGTGAGGCGCTTCACGCTTTTTCGAATCGTCGTGAAGTTCGTCAGCATTCCACCGAGCCAGCGCTCGGCGACATAGAATTGTCCGCAGCGTCGCGCTTCGTCCTGGATAACCTGTCCCGCTTGCTTTTTTGTTCCGACGAAAAGCACGCGTTTCCCATCCGCAACTACATTGGCAATTGCGTTGCAGGCTATTTCCAACAGCTCAAGGGTTTTCTTGAGATCGACGATGTGAATGCCGTTCCTTTCCATGAAAATGTACGGCTTCATCTTGGGATTCCAGCGGCGGGTGAGGTGACCGAAGTGCGAGCCTGCATTGATCAGGTCCGCTAATTCAACACGTGGCATTGAGGTAGTACTCCTTCTATGTTAGTTAGTCTTCTACTCCCGTCATCTTCCTTTGGAATGGCGCCACAGGCGCCACACTGCCATCGGAATCGGAGAGTATGATTGATGAATTTTTGGATTTCGGATTTGGAGCTTTCTGCTCACACCCCAAACTTCGAACCCCAAACCTGTTTTATCTCTTACTAAATTGGAACCGCTTGCGCGCTTTCTTCTGCCCGTACTTCTTGCGCTCGACCATTCGCGGATCGCGCGTGAGAAGGCGATTCACACGAAGCTTTGCCCTCATCTCGCCATCGACTTCCACAAGCGCACGGGCGATGCCAAGCTTTACTGCGCCCGCTTGTCCGGTCAACCCGCCGCCATCGACATTCGCGATGACGTCGTACTTTCCGGACGTCTCCGTTACAACGAACGGCGACATGACTTCAGTGCGCATCGTATCGACTGGAAAATACTGCTCGAGCTTCTTTTTATTGATGGTGACATTGCCCGAACCCGGCTTCAAGTGAACGCGTGCGATGGAAGTCTTGCGGCGCCCGACGGTTATGATTTGATGAACGTGTGCAGCCATGAAAATTCCTTATGATAAAGTTCTAAATTCGAATTTCTAATTGACGTATCCTTCTCGCTCACACTCTCTTTCATTCTTCCCCTACCAGAGGGAGAAGTTTCCTCCCCTCGTAGGGGAGGACGGAAGGTGGGGTGAGAAAATTGGAGTACCATAATTGAGGATCGATGTATAAAACGATTCTTAGATGTTGAGCATTTCCGGCTTCTGCGCCTTATGAGGATGCTCGGTCCCTTTGTATACTTTCAGCTTCTTGATGACTCGCGCACCGAGCCGGTTGTGTGGAATCATTCCCTTCACGGCATGTGTAACGACGCGCTCGGGATTCGTCTTGATCAGTTCCTTGAACTCGCGAACTGTCGCACCGCCCGGATAGCCGGTATGACTGAAATATGTTTTCAGCTCCTGCCGCCGCCCCTGCACTTTCACCTTGTCGGCATTGATGACGATGACGAAATCGCCGGCATCGATGTTCGTTGTGAACGTGGGCTTATGTTTGCCGCGAAGAACGTGCGCGACGCGGCTTGCGATGCGGCCAAGCGTCTTGCCATTGGCATCGACGATAAACCATTTTTGTTTTATCTCGTCCTGCCTGAACGAGTGAGTCAATCTCTGCACTAACGCCACAGGATAATCCTTGAATATTGACAAAATTGTTATTTGTTCACCCAATTTTGTCATTCTGAGTCCCGCCGCAAGCGGGACGAAGAAGCCAATCTAACTAGAAAACGACAAATTTCGGGGAGTTTGAATAAGAGCAGGAATAATTTAGTGAAAATTTGGATGAGAGGCAAGGGGAAAGTAACACATCATGAGGAAGAGACTGTCAATCGTGGCGGCTACTCATTCCCCTTTCTTATTTCTTCCCATCTATGATTTGCCTTGCGCTCAAGATCCCACCAACCACGGAAACCCATGCCAAAAACGACGAGGATGTACGTGAACGCGGAGAGCACGTGAATGAACAAGCCTGTTCGTGGTTCGAGTTTTTCCGAGTAGACCGCTGCAGCTATGAAAGGATAGATTCCAGTTATCAAACCAAGCACAAAGAAAATCATTGCGTGTGCTTTCGAATAGCCAAAATATGACTTGGATTTGAATTGGGCCAAAACAACTTCTCACACTGTAGTTCCGGACAATATCAAATAGGAAGATATGACTTTGAGGCGACCCCGAAGAATGTGGCTGTAGAGGAAAAGGACAAAGAGCAATGACAAGAGAAGAGAGGAAGCGAAGAAAACAAATCCACCAAGATCGGAAGATGGTTGAGGAGGAATTTTGGGAATCATCCATGCACCAACAGCGCCGAATACAGTGATTGTGGTTAGGGTGATAACAAATCGTTGGTTAATGATTTGATTCACCTCGGCATTCATTTTTCGTTGGTCTTCAGAGGTTGGAAGGGGATAGGCGCTCGGAGATGAATCATAATTAGGAGAACTCTCCAAGTCAAATCTCGTCATTCGAGCTAAGCTGGTTCATCAACTTGTACATGAGTACCTCCCTTTTTGCCCATTGACGCACTCTCAGCAGCTAGTGCATCTTCAAAAACTCTATGCAAGATCTTTATTATCGAGGTGTCTTGAGTCTGAAAGCAAGCGCTCGTAAACTGGACATTATTATGTGGTCTGAAATCTGGTACCACCCATATCAATCCTCTGTGAAGGCGTAATTTGTCACTGTCAACGCTTGCAAACCTAAATCTTTCCTTCCCTTGGGGAATATCGTCGATTATGATAATGCTCTTTTCCCAAGTTTGATTTAGTTTTCTTTTTTCCTTAAGTCTAGTTATGATGTCGCAAAATTGTCGGACGTAATTGTCGGATAGTGCCATATCATTTTCCGCAGTGTCATTTTTCCCACTGTCATTTTTCCCACTGTTATTTTTCGCATTGCCATTTTTCCCATTGTTAATTTTCTGATTCAGCTTCACCTTAGAAAGTTCTTCAATATTTTGAGGAGAAAAAATACCAAGATAGAGCTTGTAATTTGGAGTCTTGGGGTCATCCACTACTTCCTGCAACTTTTTCAATAAATCCATAAAAACAGTAATTGGCGCCAGACTGCCTGATGATTGATCCATCTTCTTTTTGTAGAATAATCCAACCACGGGAAATCCAATATAGAGAGATACTGTGGTTTCTGGTTCACGTATATAATTAATGATATGGGGCAACTTTGGATTATCCCTATCGTTGCTGAGAATTCTATCGAAATCAAAGGTATTACCAAACGCAAGCCTGGTTTGTTCTGAGGTCTTGAATGCCTTCTCAGCGTCGATGCGTGCTAATATCGCCCAGATAGCACCAATGATAGCCACACAGAAGGACAACATTATGAAAAGATCCGTCTTGGAATACGGTAAACTCAAGGGCCTTTGAGACTCTGGAATGTTGGAAGGATCGTTTATCGTCAAGAGATAGTTGTGGGCAAGTAGAAATAAGAGAACAGTGAACGTACCTAATGCAACAAAGATCGCAAACAACCAATTGGAATCGAACAGCGCCTTTCGTAGACTGCCAAATAGATCAAAGAAATATTTCCGCCACTGTTCAGAAATCCAGCACATGAAGAGCGCCGAGATCATCATGCAGATAAAAATCCCCACGATTATCTCAAACAGACCGTTTATCCCTTGTACTGATTGACCCATAAAGAACAATGATTATTGATCCGGATATTGCTCGGTTTGCACAACCTCTCTTACCCACCGTAACTTATCTTTTAATGTCTTTTCAATGCCGATTCTCAGTGTCAATCCAATACTTGGGCACAACAAACAAGCACCTCTAAACTTCACATGAACGATCCCATCTTGGACAGATACCAAATCAACACCTCCACCATCAGTTTCCATCGCTGGGCGGAGTGTATCAATCACTTGCTTGACTTCTAACTCTCGCTCATTCATCCTTAAGACCCTTGACGCACCTGAAACCGATATTGATTGCGTAACCATTGGGATCATAAGCGCCGCGATTAGAGCAACGCAGGCGAAACGTTTGAATGATGTTGAATGAAGCGCCGCGTCGTATCTTTGTTTCACCGGACTTGGGTCCACGTGGATTGTTCTTCTCGCTCTCAGAATAGTATGTTCCCGAAAACCAATCGGCGCACCAATTCCAGACGTTACCTGCCATATCGAATAACCCGTATTCATTCGGTGCGAACGATCCTACTTCGGTAGTCGCAGGTATATCGATAGTTTCTTTTGCAAAGTTGCAATCACTTCGGTTGGGCTCATTACCTCCCCATGGGTACATTTTCTGTATCAAGCTGCCTCTCGCAGCTTTCTCCCACTCAGCCTCGCTGGGCAGCCGCTTACCAGCCCACATTGCATATTCATTTGCATCATGCCACGATACCAAGATAACAGGATGTCGCTCTCTCCCGGCTGCGAAATAACTCTTCCAGCGAAGCCCTATGATCTTCTTGTATGCACCTTTTTCATATCCGTGGGCAAATCCGTTGATCTCAGCGGTGGTCACATATCCTGTTTGCTTGACAAACTCCGCAAACTGCAGGTTAGTCACGGGTGTTTCATCCATGAAAAAATCGTCAACGAAGACTTCGTGGATGGGGCTTTCGTATTCCCCCCATCCCTCAGAACCCATCTGGAAGGAACCCGCAGGAATTAACCGCATGGATGAAACAGGCACCTTCATTCCTTCGACTGCTTTAGCGAGAGTTGTCGTTTCCATAATACATCTTTCCTGTTATGAGGTCTGTTGTTGGTTAAGAAGTAACGCAAGTTCTTGTTTAGTTTTCTGAAACTCATCGGTGTAACGTATCGCTTGGGTTCGCGGTTTTACGAAAGGCACTTGTACTTTGTGCACTATTTTTTTTTCTTTCAACACAAAAACCCTGTCGGCAAGGACCAGTGCCTCATCCAGATAATGCGTTACCATCACCACCGTAATATTAAGTTCCGAAATCAGTTTAAGAACCCAATCCATCATATGATCTCTTGTATAGATATCGAGGCTGGAAAAGGGTTCGTCGAGTAACAAGACCTTAGGATTATATGCTATCGCCCTACCCAAAGCCACTCGCTGCATTTGACCACCAGACAATTCTTTGGAATACCTGTCGCCATAGTCTACCATGTCAATCTTCCTGAGGATGTCATGGACAATAGCTTTCTTCTCGGCTCCATTCACATTTGTCAAGCCGAAACCGATATTTTCAGCAACAGTCATCCAGTAAAATAAACTATGGTTCTGAAAGCAGAAACCGATGTTACCTTCAATATGTATCTCGCCGCGAAATGAGATGAAACCAGCCAAGGTGTTCAACAACGTGGTCTTGCCTGTACCGGACTTTCCAATAATTCCAATAAACTCGCCGTTTCGCACTTCAAAATTCAAATCATCCAAGATTTTCAGATCATTATACGCCACACAAAGATTCTTCACCAGAATGGAAATATCGCTCACTGTTTACATCACCCTATTGAGCTGTACCCACGGGAAAAAGCGCTTTACCGTTCTATTAAACGTGAGGTCAATGAGGGAAGCTGTAAAACCTAACACGATCAACGCCCCGAACATTCTATCCATTCGATAGGACAAGTGGGAACTGGATATTTGATAACCTAATCCACTGGAAGCCCCCGCTAATTCTGAAACATATAGCATGATAAAGCTGATCGCAATACTGATCCTAAATCCGGCTATGATTGAATTCATGGAAGCTGGAATGATTACCTCGAAGAATATTTTCGTCCGTGACTTTGAAAGTAGTTTGGCGCTTCTTATGAATTCGATGGGGATAGAACTGGAGCCAAGATGTGTATTCACCCACAACGGGAAAATCGTGGCAAAAGAAATCGAAAATACTTTTGAAAAGTCACCGATGCCGAAAAAGGTTATGAATACCGGCAGCATTGCAACAGGTGGAAATGCTTTGAAAACGTTTAAGAGCGGGGTTAAGATCAAATTCAAGGTGTGATTTCTTCCGGTCAACAGCCCGAGCAGAATCCCTATGGCGGAGCCGCTCAAAAGTCCCATCAGTCCTCTCCAGATGGAAGTAGAAAAATCATTGAACAATTCACCGCTCTTAGCCCACTCAACGATTCCAAGAAACACTCTTGTTGGTGGAGGAATCAAATGAGAATTGACAAAATCAAAGCCCGACAATGCTTGCCACACGATAAGCACCGCAAGTATTGACAGAACAGAATAAGATACTTTCTTAATATCTCTCATGTTTTGCAAAGGATTCTTCTACTCTTTCAGAATTCCCGGGTAAATAATTTCTTTGAAGTTAGGTATTGCAGTTCCTTGTGGATACTTGCCTGTCTCAATTGCCCAGTTCGCTTCTGCTACGCACAAGTCAACTAAGTTTGCGTCCAATCCCACAGAAAAAGTATAGTTCGACCATGTCTGATTTAGAATTGCGATGTCTAACTTAGTCTGCACAGCAACGATCTGCTTAGCTTCATCGGGATTATTCTTGATAAACTCTTGCGCTCCTAACAAGCCTTTGATTAGTTCCTTCAATGCCTCGGATTTTTGCGAAAGCGTATTTTCTTTCACGCTCATTACATAGTAACTGGTAATGCCCGTATTGTAAAAAGTCACTCCTTTCTCACGTAATTCATTTTCGCCTAATCTTGCATAAGGGTCGAAAATGGAAATTGCATCAACCGCTCCATTCGATAATGCCACAGGCATATTTTCCGGCAGCATCGCAATAACCTCTATCTTGCTTTTGTCCAACTTAAACTGCTTGATAAAATTGTATGTAAACCATTCGGGGCTACCGCCCTGTGATGTTGTCAATTTTCTTGGTTTGTTGAAATAACTTTCCGGCGTCTTCAAATCACCATCTTGACGTGCCACAACACGACACTCGTTTTTAGCGTTCACAATTTGCGTTATCACTTTCAATTTGTTACCGCCCAACGAGGAAAGTGCAATTGGTGTTTCAGCAGAAACTGCGACGTCAAGGTCTCCGGCTTGACCGAGCAATGCTTGCAACGCTAACTTCCCCGCACTGAATTCTTTCACTATAACCTTGACCTTTGTAGTATCGAAGAAGCCTTTCTTGCTCGCCACAATTACCAATGAATTAGAAGGCGAATTCTGTATACCTACTGTCAACTGTTGAGCGGTATTTCTTTGACTGTTAGTACAACCAATTAACAATCCGAAACAGATGGCAATAAGAATGATAAATGATTCTTCTATCCGGATCTTTACTTTTTTCATCTCGAATCTCTGTAGTTAGTGAATGAACGTTATTTTATAATTACATAAATAAATGCCCGTTCACCAAAAACATTATTACCAAATGTTTTGGCCACGGTTATACTCGGTTACTATATGATTAAACTCTTACCTCAATCTTTTTTGCTTCGCCCCCGAAGCTAAAAAGAACTTATTTTCATACTGACGGGAGTTTTACGAAATGATCTCTCCCAAGCGTACCGTAAAGGTACTATTCCTTACACATATTGTCAAGACTTTTTTCCGGATTTCGCGAAAAAGCTTTGCGCTGAATACGGTAAAAAGCCTAAAGCCGACTGGATTCCGTGTAAATCTCCTTGTCATGCCCACATGTTTTTAGCGGGCATCCAGACCCTGGCTATGTCTGGATTCCCGACAACAACGTTCGGGAATGACACAATATTCTCATTATCATACCCGCACGTCTTAAGCGGGCATCCAATTCCTTGCTTCGCCTGGATTCCCAATAAGAGCATTTGGGAATGACAGGTGGGTATGGATTCCCGATTACAACACTCGGGAATGACAGAACAATGTTGTTGCTTCATTACGTGCAAAGACGTATCTTTGTCCTGCGCGAGGACATCCATGGGAGAGAAAACCTACTACGTCTACATTCTTGCCAGCAAAAGGAACGGCACTTTGTACATCGGCATCACGTGTAACCTCATTCGTCGCGTCTACGAGCATAAGAAGGGCTTGGTCAAGGGCTTTACAAAGAAGTATCGGGTACACAACCTCGTCTATTACGAATCAACAACTGATGTTCGGGCAGCAATCGAACGAGAAAAGCGTTTGAAGAAATGGAACCGTGCGTGGAAGATCAAGCTGATCGAAAAAATGAACCCCACATGGAAAGACTTGTACTTTGAGCTTGGTGAAATGGATTGCATACCAGATGAAGAATGACAAAACACTCGCCTTGTCATGCCCGCACGTCTTTAGCGGGCATCCAGATCCTAGCTGACTCTGGATTCCCAATAAGAGCATTTGGGAATGACAGGTGGAACACTCGGGAATGACAGGTGGGTGGATTCCACATAAAGGTGATCGGGAATGACACAACACTCTTATTGTCATACCCGCACGTCTTAAGCGGGTATCCAGATCCTAGCTGACTCTGGATTCCCAATAAGAGCATTTGGGAATGACAGGTAGGACATTCGGGAATGACAATGATTTTCTTTATTTGCATTTCCGTGTAATCTTTCGACAGAACCCATGCTTGAGTTGAGCCGATCGAAATCGTCAGCTGTGTGCGGCAGGAAAGAATCAATCGAAGCGTTTCAATTTCGGTCTAACTTAGATCATCTCAAAATTGCATTGCACTCGTCGGACCGAAATTGTCAGGCAGTGCGGTTGGGATTGATTCGTGCCGTTACGATTTCAACAGGATTTCTTTGGTTACTTTCTTTCTCGGAAAGAAAGTAACAGACAAATTACACGCAGGAAATGGCAAAGGTGTCCAGAAGTGAAACTTCTTCACAGCGGTATGTCAAAACGGAACCGGATTATTCTTTGTCTTGCCCACATGCTTTAGGTGGGCATCCATATCCAAGCTGAGTCTGGATTCCCAATAAGAGCATTTGGGAATGACAGGTAGGACATTCGGGAATGACAAATAAAAAACAATGCCCGAGAAATTGCCGATTCCCGGGCATCGTGGCCCGCGCCCCGTGCGCAATGGACTCAGTTCATTACTTCTTGTTGTCGCCTGCCGGTACCGGCTGCGTTGGCTCCGGCGCGCCGTTTGTTTTCTTCGCGGCACGCTGGACAATGATCGTCCGGAATTCGTTCAGCACGTCGCTGTTACTGCCGAACTGGATCTCGGCGCTCTTGCGGAGCCGGTACATCGCGTCCTTGAGGTCCCGGATCGCTTTGTCGCGCACGTTCGTTGCTGTAACCTGCAGCCGGCGTGTGTTCTCCTGTTCCACGTTCGCCGTGGTGAGATCGTTCGCGCAGGTATCGAGGCTCGCGATGTCCGCATCCTTGATGCCGCGCGCCGCAAGCTCGACCTTGTACTTCTCACCAATCTCTTTCATGTAGGCAAGCTCGGTGCTCATCGCCTTCACGGTTGCCGGAGGCTTCGCGCCGATATGAAATTCCTTCAGCTTGCTCTTGTCTTTGAGGAACACGGCTTTCGCAGCGGTTTGCAGCTTGCGGATGCACGCCGCCGAGCGCGCCATCGCGTCGTTTTGCGCCTGCGTCTTTGCGTGGGTCGTATTCTGCGATTGCTTCTGCTGCGTGTCTTTCTCGCTCGCGGTGTTAATAAGCGCTTCGAGCCCCGCAAGCTCGTCGCTCGTCACGCCGGCGTTCACAAGATCGGCGGCATGTTTACGCGCAACTCCGTCCAACACTCGCGCGTCTTCCAACACAGCATCGATTGTTGTTGGCATGATCGTTTCTCCTTTGTTGTGAATGATACGAACGTTAATTGTAATTGCTTACACATTGTCCGGAATCATTTCACGTGGCGTGCCAGGCGTTTAAAAGGATAACTGAGTGAAAGGCAACGCCTCCCGTGCGTCTGAATCTTTGGAAATTAGTAAAATTCGGAATTCATTGTCAAGTAAAAAATCTTCCGGAAGGAAAATATTTTCTTCCCGGGTCGCCCGCGCATCTTCCTGAACCGTCCCAATCTCTTCCGCAACGATTTTAAATTCTTCAACAACCGTTTGGGAATCTTCCGGAATGAAAGAAATGTCTTCCCGGTATGATGGAGATAACATTCGAGCGAGAGAATTGGGCTTTGGAATGGCTTGGTGGTCTTACGGAAAGGGAAAAAGTGCCAACGAAGAGAATGAAATGCGTCGAGGGGAGGCATGATGGGCCATTCGATGACGCTGGGATCGCAACAATCGAAGAGAATTAGAGTTTCATCAATTCGTCTGAACCGCTGATAGGTATGATTGAATGATGTTCATGATGATTCCCTCATGGCTTTGGCCGCATGTTTTCGCTCGTTGGTAAGTCTCTTAAACTCTAATTTCCTGGCACCGAAGTTAAGCAATAATCCTATTTCCAGATTATATGCTTCCAGGTAATACAGCCGATAATCTTCTCTGTAATCGCAGAGTATTTATATTCGTTCTTTATCATACTCATCAGCGTCATCAGCGGTTCAGACAAAGGCTTTAATGTCGCAGTCGGCGGCGTCTGGATCGTAATGAACGCATCCGACTTCGAAATCAGGTTTGACTTTCCGCATGGTACGAGCTTCGCACGAGGGGCCCGGACTCGACGTGCCTGAATCCCATTCCACGTCCAAGCTCCTTCAACATCTTGAACTCATCAGGATGGACGAACCGATCGACAGGCAGGTGATCTTTTGTCGGCTGGAGATACTGGCCGAGTGTAAGAATGTCGCAATCGACTTTCCGGAGATCGTGCATGACTTCGATGACTTCTTCCGTGCGCTCGCCGATGCCGAGCATCATGCCGGTCTTCGTGAGAAAACCGCGGCGCTTCGCTCGATCCAACAATTCCAATGAGCGCTCGTACTTCGCCTGCGGCCGAACGATAGTATAGAGTCGAGGAACTGTCTCGGTGTTATGATTAAGAACGTCGGGAAAAGCATCGAGGACGATATCGAGAGCGAATTCTTCTCCCTTAAAGTCGGGAATGAGGACTTCAACTTTCGTATCCGGATTAAGCGCTCGTACCTGCCGGATCGTTTCTGCGAAGATCTGCGCACCGCCATCGTACAATTCGTCGCGGTTCACCGACGTAATAACGGCATGGCGGACTCCCATGAGTTTCACCGCTTCGGCAACGCGATACGGCTCGTCCGCATCGAGCTCAATCGGTTTGCCGGTCTTCACGGCGCAGAAACCGCAGCTTCGCGTGCAGACGTCGCCGAGGATCATGAACGTCGCGGTTCCGTGATTCCAGCATTCGCCCATATTCGGACAGCGCGCTTCCTCGCATACCGTATGCAGCTTGTGCGTGTCGATGATGCCTTTGAGGCGAGTATAATTTTCGCCCGAAGGAATCCGCGCCTTCAGCCACTCGGGACGACGGGGACGCATCGTCTTCGTTACCGAAGTCGTAACGTCAATCTCTTGTATAACGAATTCCATTTTTGTCTTCTCTTCTTACCACAAAGACACGAAGTCACAAATTTATGCCTTCGTGGTTACACAAGCAGGTTCTCATCTACATTTTCAAGCTTCTTAATTACTGCACTCAAGAAGCTTCCGCCAAGCGCACCGTCGACGATGCGGTGATCGAAGGAGAGCGTGAAGTACGCAATCGACCGGATGGCAATCGCATCGTTGATAACAACCGCCCGCTTTTCAATCGAGCCGATGCCGATGATGGCAACCTGCGGCTGGTTGATGATGGGTGTTCCCATCATTGCACCGAAGCCGCCGTAATTGGTGATCGTAAACGATCCGCCTTCGATATCGGGAAGCGCCAGCTTTTTCATCCGGGCGCGTGTCGCAAGATCGTTCACCGCACGTGCGAGGCCGGTAAAATTCTTCTCATCGGCATTCTTAATGACCGGAACGATCAATCCGTTCTCCGTCGCAACGGCGATGCCGAGGTTCACGAACTTCTTCACGATAATCTTATCGCCATCGATCTGGCAGTTGACAAGCGGGAATTGTTTCAGCGCCTGCACAACGGCATCGCAGATGAACGGCATATAGGTAAGCTTGAATCCTTCGCGCTTCTCGAACCCGTCCTGGTTCCGCCGGCGAACGATATCGACCTTCGTCATATCGCACTCGTGTATCTCGTACACGTGCGGAGACGTTTGCTTGCTGCGCACCATGTGCTCGCCCATTTTCTGGATGAGATTGCTCATCTGGAGAATTTCGTATTGTGGCGCGGGATACTTCTTCACCAGGTCGCCGCTCTCGACGTGCTTGAGCGTGCTTTCAATGCGCGGCGCCGATGGTCCCGCTGCAGGCTGCGCTGCGGGAGCTGCCGCCGGTGCAGCCGCTCGCTGAGGCAAAGCAATGCCTTTCTTCTTCGCATCGACATAGGCAAGGATGTCTTTCTTCGATACGCGTCCCCCTTCTCCCGTGCCGGGAATCTGCTCGAGTTCCATCATCGAGATTCCTTCCTCTCGTGTAATGTTCAGAACGAGCGGAGAGTAGAATCGTCCGGAAGCGGGCATCGCTTGCAGTGATGGCTGAGGAGTTGCAACGGGACGCACTTCCTGCACCGGGGATTTTTGTTCGACTTTCGGAGGCGCAGTTTCTACGGCTGTGGGCTTGGCTGGCGCCGATGCGGCTGACGCTGCTGCGGTTTCATCAGTATCGATTTCAGCAATGACGGTGCGAACGGCAACGGTCTTCTGTTCGGGGAACAACAGCTTCGTCACGACCCCGCTTGCCGGCGACGGGATTTCGGAGTCAACCTTGTCGGTGCTGATCTCCAGCAGCGTTTCATCTTTCCTGACTTTATCGCCCGGCTTCTTGTGCCACTTGACGATCGTTCCCTCGGTGAGGCTTTCACCGAGCTGCGGCATCACAACTTCAACTTTTGACATAACGTTCTCTTGTAATTTGTTGAGGAAAACTTTTAATGTGCTATCATTAAATTCTAAACTCTAATTTCTAAATCCGAAACAAATCCTAAATTCGAAATCAAAATTGTTGTTATAATCGTTTTAGAATTTAGAGATTAGAATTTGTGTAGGGTTTAGAAATTCGAATTTAGTGCTTTGCTAGTATCTTGCCAAATTTCTCAGTGCATCCGATACTTTTTGTGTATTCGGCAAGAAATAATCCTCAAGTGTCGGTGCGTATGGGATCAGCGTATCGAGCGATGCAAGCCGGCGAATCGGCGCATCGAGATGTTCGAAGGCATTTTCTGAAATGATCGCAGCAATCTCTCCCCCGATGCCACCCGTCAGACTCGCTTCGTGCACGATGAGTACTTTGCCGGTCTTCTTCACGGAATTCAAAATTGTTTCTCTGTCGAGAGGAAGAAGCGTTCGCAGGTCGATAACTTCCACCTCAATGCCGTCGTTCGATAACGTTGCCGCAGCTTCGAGCGCCCAATGCACGCCCGTATGATAGGTGATGACCGAAATATCGTTTCCTTCGCGCTTGATGTCTGCTTTGCCGATAGGAACGGTGTAATCGTTATCCGGAACTTCTCCCTTGATGTGCCGATACAGATATTTGTGTTCGAGGTAAACAACCGGATTGTTATCGCGCACCGCCGACTTGATCAAGCCCTTGGCGTCGTATGCGGTGGATGGCGCTACGACTTTGAGACCCGGAGTGTGAACGAACCACGCTTCGGGATTCGATGAATGGAACGGCCCTCCGCGAATTCCACCACCCGATGGCAATCGAACGACAAGTGGGATTGGAACAAAATTTCGGTAATGATACTTCGCCGTCATGTTGACGATCTGGTTGAAGCCGTTCGTCACGAAGTCTGCGAACTGCATTTCCGCAACAGGACGCATCCCTGCAATCGCCGCTCCCGTTGCAGCGCCGATGATAGCGGCTTCTGCAAGCACGGTATCGATCACCCGATTCTCACCGAATTCATCGAAGAATCCCTTTGTGACCTTGAAGGCGCCGCCGTACGTTCCGATGTCTTCGCCAAGCAGAAAGACAGATGGATCACGCCGCATCTCTTCGCGTAGACCTTCGCTGATCGCTTCAATGTAGGTCAGAATCTTAGGCATTGATGGTTCGAGATTTGAGGTTCGTGATTCGATGTCTTCATCATTCAGCGTACACACCTTCGGAGGCTTGTTCTCCTGGCGGATACGGTTGTTCGAGCGCGTACTGTGCTTCCGCTTCCAGCACCGATCGCATCTCGGCAAGCATTGATTCTTTTTTCTGTGTCGTCAGGATTCCTTCATCCATCAAAAGCTTCTCGAATTGTCCGATAGGATCTTTCTTCTTCCATTGTTCGAGAAGAAGTTTCGGGACGTACCATGCGTTATCATGCGCGGCATGTCCCGCCATTCGCATCGTCACCGACTCGATGATCGTCGGTCCTTCTCCCTTCCGCGCTCGTTCGACGGCTTCCCTGCAGACGCGGTACACTTCGAGGACATCCGTTCCATCGACAGTAATTCCCGGAATCCCATAACCGATTGCCCGGTCGGACAACTTCTCGACGATGAATTGTTTTGAAATCGGAGTCGAGTATGCATACTGATTGTTCTCGATGATCAAAACAAACGGCAGGCGCATGGTGGACGCCATCATCAATCCTTCGTGCACTTCACCGACGCTCGCGCCGCCGTCACCGATGTAGGTCATGACGACATTCTTCTCCTTGCGAAGCTTCGATGCGAGTGCTACACCGCACGCAACCGGAACCATCGCACCGAGATGACTGATGTTCCCGTAGATTCTTAGCTTCGGGTCGGCGTAATGTCCCGTTCCATCCCGACCTTTGGTCAAACTGCCGGCACGTCCGAGATGCTGCAGCATCATATTGCGAACAGTCTGTCCTTTGACAAAGTGCGCGCCAATGTCGCGATGCAGTGGGAAGAGATAATCGGTCTTCTCAAGAGCAAAAGTACTTCCAACCGCCGTCGCCTCATTTCCTCTCCCCGAATATGCGCCGCCGACAATCTTCCCTTGCTGATAGAGTTTAAGAATAGTTTCCTCAAACTCGCGCATCAGCAGCATGAAGCGGTACAGCTTCAGGTAATCGTCCGGCTTCAGCACACCATTGAGGGAGGAAAATGCCGTCTGCTTCGGTGCCGGAGATGATTTCTTATGTTTGGACTTGGTGGTTGAAGGCATCGGTGTCTTTTCGACGGAGGCGACGTCACGTGACGTCGCCTGCGGTGTTGTTAGAATGCTGTCAACTCTTTCAGCGCCGTCAAAATATCGGATGTCTGCGGCAGCATTGCATTCTCAAGCGTCGGTCCGTAAGGAACCGGCGCATCTTTTGCAGCGACGCGCTTGATCGGTGCATCGAGCCGTGAGAAGGCTTCGCTCATAATTATTGCTGCGATCTCTCCGCCAAAACCGCCCGTGAGCGTATCTTCATGGACGATCAAAACCTTTCCTGTTTTGGAAACACTCGCCATGATTGCTTCGGTATCCAGGGGATTGAGCGTCCGAATGTCTATCACTTCGACAGTCACTCCTTCGTCCTCGAGTGTGCGTGCAGCTTCGAGTGAACGCTGCACCATCATCCCCCATGTAATAATGGAAATGTCCGTCCCTTCACAAACGGTCTTCGCGAGACCGAATGGCAGGCAGTAGTCTGCATCAGGTTCAGGAGTCGCAGCAAAGGGTGCACGATACAATCCTTTATGTTCCATGAAGATGACCGGATCGTCTGAACGACACGCCGTCTTCAACAAGCCTTTCGCATCAGCCGCATTCGACGGCATCACGACACGCAAGCCGGGAATGTGCGTGAAGAATCCATCGATGCTCTGGCTGTGATACAATCCTCCGTGAATATATCCGCCAACGGCAACACGAATCACCATCGGGCACGACCATTGGTTGTTGGAGCGAAACCGAAGCATCGCTACTTCATCGCGGAGCTGCATGAACGCGGGCCAGATGTAATCGCCGAATTGAATCTCGACACACGGTTTGAATCCGCGTACCGCCAAACCGAGCGCTGTCCCGACAATGCTCGCTTCAGCAAGCGGCGAGTTAAAGACACGCTCCCATCCAAATTTTTTCGTAAGCCCCTTCGTCGCGGTGAACACGCCGCCTTTATCGCCGGCAACATCTTCACCGTAGATAAGCATCTTCGGATTGCGTTCCATCTCTTCGACCATGGCGTGATTGATCGCATCGACCAACACGATCTTCTCGCCTTTGTGCGCAGGCTCGACAAAGCTATCCTTCGGAATGACAATGTTGGGCGAGTAGACGTAGTTCAGTAACGTTGCCGGATCTTGTTGTGGCTCGTCCTCAGCAGCGACTGCTGCGCGGTCGATCCGGTCGAGAACATCTTGCTGGAGCGCCTTTAGTTCAGTCGCTGTGAGAATGTTATTCTCAAGAAGATACTTTTCGAATCGTGGAAGCGGATCGCGACCTCTATCGCGAGCAAGATCTTCTTCGGAACGATATTTGCGCTGGTCGTCGGAAGAAGAATGTGGAAGCAGGCGGACGGTATGTGCAAGAATCAGGCTTGGTCCTTCACCTCGACGAGCCTTCGCAACGGCATCGACGGCAGTCTCGTAGCATGCGAGGAAATCGCATCCGTCCACTTCGTACCGATTCAATCCTTCGTACCCGCTCGTAAGATGATAAACAGATTTTGCTGCCATCTGCTCACTGATCGTCACCGAGATCGCGTACTTGTTATCCTGGATCAGAAAAATTACCGGCAGCTTCTCGCGCGCCGCCCAATTGACGGCTTCGTGAAATTCACCTTCACTTGTCGAGCCTTCTCCCGATGAGACGTAGACAACTTCATCAACTCCCTCCTTTACTGCACCGAGCGCGGTACCGACCGCTTCGAGGTATTGCGTGCCGGTTGGACTCGACTGTGAAACGATGCGCCATTTCTTGTGTCCCCAGTGGAATGGCATGGCAAAGCCGTTGCTGCTTGGACCCGCGGCACGGTGGAGCGCTTCAAGAAAAACTTCTTCGACGGTATAACCGAATGCAAGTGAAAAAGGTAGATCGCGGTAATAGGGGTAGGCCCAATCGGAGCCCGGCTTCATCGCGAATGCTGTCGCGATTTGTGCTGCCTCGTGACCCGATCCACCGATATGAAAGAACACTTTCCCTTGCCGCAGAAGAAGAAGAATCTTATCGTCCGTTCGACGCGACGTCAGCATGATACGATAGGCCTCGACCAGGCGTTCATTCGAAAGCGGCCGGCCTGATTTCGCCGATTGCTTCGCGGTCACTGCATCGCCCCTGCCATTTGTCCGACTCGCCTTCCTCGTAGTCGCAGCTTTCTGATTCTTCGTCATGGTCCCGGTTTTTTTCACTGGAGGCATTCCGCGTTCTCACTCGCTGATTGTTGTAGGAACTGGTTGACTTCATCGGCACGGAACATCACCGGCTCAACTCCGAATACTTTTCCAAAATGAAACATAATGTGCTCGGAAACTTCCGAGAGAGAAATTTCTTTCCCGAGGAGACGCTGAAGCGAGGTGACCCCGCGATGAAAGATTCCACACGGAATGATGCGATCGAAGTACGAAAGATCGGTATTCACGTTCAGTGCGAAGCCGTGCATCGTCACCCAATGACTCACCTTCACGCCGATTGCGGCAATCTTATCGCTTCCGACCCAAACGCCCGTATAGTCGTTGTCTCGCCGTGCAGTGATTCCATAACCGGTCAGTGTCCGGATAATGACTTCTTCGATGTCGCGCAAATAGCGGTGAACATCGTTGTAAAAATTGTTGAGGTTGAGAATGGGATATCCGACAAGCTGACCGGGACCATGATAGGTAACATCTCCACCACGATCGATATGGAACACCTCTGCGCCTTTCGCACGGAGTTCTGTATCGTCGGCAAGCAAATGATTGTCGTCGCTGCTCTTGCCGAACGTATAGACGTGTTGATGTTCGTTCAGCAAAAGAATGTCCGGGATTCTTCCGGCAACGCGAAGCTCGAAGAGCCGCCGTTGCAAATCCCACGTGGATTTGTACTCCGTCAGCCCCAAATCCAAAACGACGATTCGTTTTTGATTATTCATAGCCAAGCTTTAGTAAATCCGAATTCCAAGATCTAAAATCAAATATGTATCGCGTGCCCGTACGCGTTCTCGGCGGCTTCCATGACCGCTTCGGAGAGTGTCGGATGCGCGTGAATCGTGTTGTACAGTCCTGACGGCGTGGTCGCAAGCGATTTCGCAACGCCAAGCTCCGCGATCATTTCCGTTGCTTCGGAACCGAGGATGTGCGCGCCGAGAAGCTCGCCATATTTTGCATCGAAGATGAGTTTTACCAATCCATCGGTCTCGCCGATCGCTCGTGCCTTGCCGCTTGCACTGAATGGGAAGCGTCCGACTTTGACTTCATAGCCTTCGGCAATCGCCCGCTCTTCGGTCATGCCGATACTCGCTACCTGCGGCTGGCAGTAGGTGCAGCCGGGAATATTTTCCCAATCGATCGGCTGGGGATTTTTTCCGGCAATCGTTTCCACACAGACGATTCCTTCTCGTGATGCAACGTGTGCGAGCCACGGCGGACCAGCGACATCTCCGAGAGCATAGATGCCTTCTACATTCGTGCGGCTGTACTCATCGACGACAATCCAACCTTTTTCCGTCTTCACGCCGAGCGTTTCGAGTCCGATGTTTTCAATGTTTCCCTGAATACCGATTGCCATGAGCGCAACATCCGCTTTGAATTCTTTCCGTCCTTCTTTTGTCTGAACGGCAATGGTAACTTCCTTCGATATTTTTACGCTTTCAACTTTCGCTTCGGTATAGATCTCCATTCCGTTTTTCTTGAAGTTACTCTCAAGAAGCCTGGAGATTTCTTTGTCCTCGATTGGAAGGATGTTCGTCATCATTTCAATGATAATAACTTTCGTGCCGAACGTATTATAGAAGTAGGCGAATTCGACGCCGATCGCACCGGCCCCGATGATCGCCATCGACTTCGGGACTTCGGGTAAGATCATCGCTTCCGTGCTGGAGATAACCTGCTTTCCATCGATTGTTACGTTCGGGATTGTTCGAGGCCGCGCTCCAGTCGCAATGATAACATGTGGAGCAGAGACGGAACCCGTCGGTTTTCCATCCTTGCTAATCTCGACCTTCCCTTTTCCAATAAGTTTTCCAAAACCGGGAATGTGCTCGATCTTATTCTTCTTGAAAAGATATTCGATACCCTTGGAATTGATCTGAGCAACCTTGCGACTGCGCTCGATAATTTTCTTGAAATCGAATCGGAGGTCTTTGTACGAGATGCCCCATTCATCGGCGTGCTTGAAGTGATTATACATCTCGGCGTTGCGGAGAAGAGCTTTGGTGGGAATGCAGCCCCAGTTCAGGCACACACCGCCAAGCTTATCGCGCTCAATGACGGCCGTCTTCAAGCCAAGCTGTGCTGCGCGAATGGCGGCAACGTATCCACCCGGTCCGCCTCCGATTATTGCAACGTCAAATTGTTGATCTGGCATACTCATTCAAAATGAAAAAAGGGTTTTCACGACCCTGTGTATGGAATGTGAGCAATTTCTACGCATGTGACGAAAAAATATAGGAAATAGTGCGAGAAAAGTCAATGAAGGCTCTTGCGTCGGGAACGTGTACTGTTTGTGAGTGAACTTGTTTGACGTTGTTTTCGTTCAAGGGGTTCCGGGATTTTCTCTGTGGGTTGCCGTTAAAATCTATTGCATTTCCCCTCTGAATGCATCACCCACTTATTTCTTGCTTAATACAGGAAGGATAATGAGAAAAGTAACTGACAACAATCTTTCGTGCAACAAATGTGCAACAGATTCTACTCCAACCTTTATTCTATCGCCGAATTACTCCCGCGCAAATAATCTTAATATTCTCTTTACACTACGTTCTAAGATAATATAATTTTTTATTCACGAACTTGCAATTGTTATTTTTCAATAAGTATGATTACATTCAAATGGTTCTGGAAAATGTGAGCGTAGATTTGGCTCATACCTTGTCCTGAAAACTGAGAACTTTCAAGCCAACAGGGATAAGCCAACTGTTCGCCCCTCAATGGGGCGTGAGTTGGTGATTCCTTTGTTGGCGGGTATCTCAGTACCTCAGGACAGAGGTTCACTTAATTCACGCCTTTTTTATTACATTTTAATTGAGGTTGCAGCCATGTCCGACAAGTCTTTACTTCGTATTGGAGTGTTCTATGACGGCACTTACTTTACTCTCGCACAAAAACACTATTATCACAATCGCAAATTGGGTTGGTTAAGTTTTTTTCCACTTCATCAATTGATTGAGAATTTCCTCCACGAACGCGAACAAGGCTACAGTAATTACAGAGTTGTCTGCTCTGGCTGGTACCAAGGATTGTTTACATCGACTAAAGCCTCCTTTGATCAACTAAAGTTCGATAGAAATACACACCACGATCTTATGCATGCCGGGATTGAACCCAAATTTAGCCCCATGTCTCTAAGCAAAAGCGAGAAAGGCACCGACGTTGCAATGGCGCTCGATATACTTCAAATTGCCCTCGACGATAAAATTGATGTTGCAACTATAGTCACCGGAGATGGCGACTTTGTTCCACTTGCACGAGCCCTGATGAAAATTGGAGTAAGAGTTATGACTGTCTACTTTGAATACACTGAAGGGAATAATAAGAGTTTCATCAACGAGAGACTGTCAAACGCCTGTAATTATCAATTAAACATTAGCGAATTAGAGAAATCCAAGGACCGCGGATCGCAAACTAATTTTAAGTCGCTATTCAGAAAAAACTACGACTAACATCACTTAGTGCTCTTACATCTCTCACCAGCGTTTGGACTCGTTCGAGCAGAACGAAAAACCAAGGCGACCAACAAAGAAAGAGGTGTTTTTGTGGCGCGCATACTACTTCCTTTCATTATTGAAATACCCCATTGGCTTTTTCTTCCAGCGTCGTTGTTTTGCGTGTTATACAAAGTTGTTTTGCGTAAATAGGCAGAACAGACCCGTCCTCAACAATCATGCGACAGCTACGTAATATCCGCCGGCTACAGCGGAGAGAAGGGAGACTACTACAATCGCGACTTCTGCACCTGTGCAGTATGGGTAATCTCCAGTTCCATCTGGTTTTAAGTAGATAGAGCGTCCGCGCTTACTCAAGAGGCGGTAATGACCAATCATCGCAATAGGATGAAACGCAAGTAGGATCATGGCAACTGTAAATACGATCTTAGCACTATTGGGAATCGCAGTGATGCTTCCGCTTATTGGTGCTGCTTTGGCAGCAAGTGGATTGATTACACAGAAGAACACCACTGATAACATGCTAAGAATATTGATGATGTCAGAAACTGGAAACCAAGTTTTTCGGCCCTGATCGCCTACCGGGATTTCACGGTTGATCCTCCAGCCGAATAGAGCCAACTGCATCGCAAGTAAGGCGAAGATTGTTGAGAAGCTCAATGATAATCCCATACTCCATGTTCCTTTCTAGCACTGTGCAAAACAATTTCGTATAACTCTTCTAAATAAGCAATATTGTGTTTTTATTTGTTAAATAAGTCAAATTATAGATTGATTGTCAAGCGAACTTTCTCCTCCTAAATAAATCAGAAGCCTCACTCAATTGTCTTGTCTATTTGCCCACTGCATTTAGTATCTTCAATATCTCATTTCTATTTGACGCATCTTGCAACGAGTACCGCAACTCCTCCAATCGCTTAACCGTCGTACTATCATCTCTCCCTAATTTCATAAACTCACTGTGACCCAGCAACATAAGCAACCGATCTCTAAGATTCTTATCCCACAGAATCCAAAGTCCAGAAACTTTCTTCTTCCCCATCTGCTTTGAAAGCCATTTCCTGATTATCCGAATGCCTTTCACATTCATTGAATCATATAGCTTCTCGTTCCTAATCCGGCGCGACGCACCCCAGAACCTTCCAGTCCAACCGTCCAGCACCTTCCCATTTTCGACAACACTCCCTCCATATTCCTTCTGCTCCCTTTTCCAAGCGTATTTGATCGCGTATGATACCACAAAGTTTGAGCTCGTAATCACTTTCAAATCCGTTGAGGCTCTAACCGCCTTCTCATCGCTGAGTTGACCCGTGATCTTGAGCCAAAGGTACGTCAGAAACTTGAAGCGATTCAGATTCAAAACAGAATCCTTAAACCGCAATCCTATCTGTCTTCTCACAGCTAATCCAAGCCACTCTGAAAACTCTTTCGGTTGAAATTCCTCAAACCACAAATGAAAATGTACCGCACCACGCCTCTGAAATTCTAACGCCCACACATAACCAATATCAAAACTACATGCCTTCCTAAAACGTGTAAGAAAGTAGTCTACATGCTTCTTCGATAGCTTGCAGTCCCGCTGATTCACACGGTAAGTTACCGTAAAAAACAATTTGAATTTCTCCGCATTGTTCATAAGTAACCGAGCCAGCCGCCGCTGTGAATTCTTCGAAAACTGCTTCACCTCCCCACGCTTCCATAGCCTCGAATGCATGTTCCGCAGCAGCCGATTCTCAACACGTATCAGGATGGAACGTTCATTCACCTCCACATACGAAGGACACATAGGCGTAGCGCATTGGGCCGGCTCCAGCCAGCAGTTTCACGTATTCTACCGTTAACCAATGCACTACACACATGATGAGATATGATAAATATAAACAAGCGAACTGCCCTGGATTCAATTCTGCTGTTCATCTTCACTAGAACCTCCAAACTCGAAGTACGAGCCCTCACCATTCTCATCAACCACATTTACACCAATGATTTCCTCATTCAAACGCACGATCGAACCAGCAATTTGTACTCTCTCAAACTCGCCAACGCTCGAAGGTATCATTACCGTTATTACTTCCATACCCTTTTTCCGTTCATGCAGCATCTTTCGTCCCTCTTTCCATTTCGGCTTGTGATGATACACGATTTTTTCTTACCCACTCATCCAAATCCCTCTTGAAGTAAAACACCATCTTACCAGAAGGTTTATAATAGGGAATATCGTTCTTATCATTACGCTTATACATGTAGTTCACTGTTACCCCCAAATATTCTGCCGCTGTTTTGAGGGAATAAGGCTTGTTCATTAACGCACACATCTCCTTGCGAAGCTCCTCAATCGCCTGCAAGATATTCTCATTTGATAATCCCATTGGAAAATATCTCCTTTCATGGGAATGTCATCCTGACTCACATCGCATGAATAGGCACAATTGTCTCATCATGTGTCAAGATGATGTTCAAAAAACCAAATCAATAAACCAGACTAACAAACCAGATTAACGCACTGGAAAGCACTAGAGGTAAGAACCCTCAACACAACGAACTTCACACATCATAACACGAAGGCAACAACCACCTCAACACAAACAGCAAACCCAAAACACTAACATTACTCACATGCACCGTCCACCAATCTACTACTCTTCTGTAGGACATGCAAACAGTACTTGCAACTTTCTCCCATGATAATACGCTACATCCTCAGATCACCGGAAGCATGTCCACAGCTTGTTGTTTCTTCTCATCAACCACCTTTGCATAAATCTGTGTCGTTTTCAAGTCACGGTGCCCGAGCAATTTTGATGTTGTGTACAAATCAACTCCTACCGTTAATGCTAATGTCGCAAATGTGTGTCGTGATTTATGAAATGATATCCTCTTCCCAATCCCTGCCCTCTTGGCCCAATTCCTTAGCCAAGTGTTCACAGAATTTCGATGAGGCAAATGGAATACTAATCCCTCGCGATTCCCCGATATGCCATTCTGCTCCTCCAATATTTTTTTCGCTTGTGATGATAGTGGCAACCTCTCAGCATTTTTAGTTTTCATTTGCCTGAACTCGATGTATCCATCGCGAATGTCTTTCCATTCCAATTTCTTGATGTCAGAATATCGAAGCCCCGTGAAGCATCCAAACAGGAATGCGTTGCTTGTATTCTTTCGATTGCTCTTCGTTGTTGCAAGTTTCTTGATTTCATCAAGGCTTAGAAACACCGGTAGGCTCTCCTCGACCTTAATGAAAACTCCCTCTGCCGGACTCACATTGATGATACCGTCCTTCACCGCTTGCCGCAACGCAGCCCTGAACTTAGAATGATAAATCTCCGCGGTGCTTGCCTTCACTTTCTGTATCAGATAATCTTTGAAGTTTTCAACAAATGATCGCGTTATATCTCCAAACACAATTTCCCCCTCTGCAAAGTCACAAAGTTTTGCAATTGCTGATTCCCAGTTCTGCTGTGTACCTCTCGATAGTTTTTTCTTTCCTTGTAACTTCATGTACGCTATGAAATTCGATCTCCTGTTATACGCACACGAAAGCCCATGAATCCTTCCTTGCAGATCAATTTCTCTCCGTGCCCGGATAATCTCTGCCATTCTCATAGTTTCTTGATTGTGGAATCTATCCCCATTCAAGAACATTTGAAGAGCCTCTGTCTTTCGTTCCCCGTACCGATAGGTGTCTAGGTACAACTGCACTTTCCCACTCGGCAGTTTTCGTTTTCGTAGCTTCACACTCATACACCAATGCTCCTTCCCAACTTATTAAAGTAATTTTCGTGCAACAACTGTGCAACAGATCATCGGCAAACATCAGCAAGTATCCATTTTCTTATCCTTTCTCTTTCTCCAAACCCTCCCAATCCGTATTATTTTCTTTGATCTTTCATTCTCTCTCTTTCCGATCTCCCCCAGTTGCAATTCCCCTCTGAATTCCGTATCATTATCCGCACCCAATGGTGTAGATATGAGATGACTGCCGACGACTCCAGTGAACACACGATCGTTACCAACCGCAAAGCACTGCACGAGTATTTCATCATCGACCGGTACGAGGCAGGCATTGCCCTCAAGGGAACAGAAGTGAAATCGCTCCGCCAAGGGGGTGCGAACTTGCACGATGGCTACGCTGTTCTCCGGAATGGCGAAGTGTGGCTACTCGGCCTGCACATCAGTCCGTTTGAAAAGGGAAATATCAACAATCATGATCCCAAGCGGGATCGGAAGCTCCTCCTCCACAAGAAGGAAATCCGAAAGCTGGTCGGGAAGATTGCGGAGAAAGGAGCGACGTTAATTCCTCTTCGTTTGTATTTCAAGAAGAACATCGTGAAAGTGGAGATAGGACTTGCGCGCGGGAAAAAAATATACGATAAACGTGAAGCAATCGCACGACGGGACGTTGAGCGACAACTGCGACGCGACTATGCGCGGTAAAATACTAAATCGTAAATTCGAAATCCGAGACAAAGTCTAATGCGTAAACCTCTCAATGCTAAACTCGTTCGGGTTCGGTGGAAGTAAGAGCATGGTGTTTTGAATTTATGAATTCGAATTGGTTTTCGGGTTTAGATATTAGGATTTCGAATTTCAGCATCTTCCATTGTCACACACCAAAACATTAACTCATATAGCCATTTACACTTAACAGAGAGGAGAAATAAGCAGTGTACGTCCCCGGTAAAATGTTTTTCACGAAAGGCGTTGGTCGACATAAAGACTACTTGCAGTCTTTTGAGCTTGCCCTCCGCGACGCAAAGATTGAGAAGTGTAATCTGGTGACCGTTTCGAGTATTTATCCGCCAGGCTGTAGAAGGATTCCAACGGAAGAAGGCCTCAAACTCCTTCAGCCAGGACAAATTACTTTCGCCGTCATGGCGCGTAGTGCTACCAACGAGCCAAACCGTCTTATCGCCGCGTCGATCGGTGTGGCAACGCCGGCAGACACCACACAGTATGGCTATCTCTCGGAACACCATCCGTTCGGTGAAACCGATGAGCGAGCGGGAGAGTACGCAGAGGATCTTGCTGCAACAATGCTCGCGACAACGCTTGGCGTTGAGTTTAGTCCTGACACCGGATGGGATGAACGTGAAAAGATTTACAAGATGAGCGGCAAGATCGTTAAGACCTACAACGTCACGCAATCTGCCGAGGGCGATAAAAACGGTCTCTGGACAACGGTGATCGCCAGTGCAATTCTCTTACCGTAATCTCTTTCCATGAGGAATCAATCGGCAAGCGAAGCCGGACGCACTGTCCTGGTAATCTTGGAGAGGTATAAAAGCATCGAAGGCGCCAACGTGTACGAACCGCCTCCCGAGCAATTCAATACAATTGTCAGCGCCTTCGAATGAATGGAATTATTTTAAGAGATGATCCTTCGTGTATTTGATTAGAACCCAGGGTAACAGGTATTTTGTCGAACGCCCTCCTCCTGGATCACGTGCCCCCGCACTGGAATGAATATATAATATTGATCTGAAATTGTCAAGTAAAATCTTACGACTTGCCAAAAAAATTCTGCCTATCCGCCAGCCGTCACATCGCAGTTTTGAAGGTTTTGTATTCTTTCATCACTTCTCCTACATATTCGACCGTTTCGCTAGCCCGTCCACAGAATCCACTTGGTGGACGACCGTCTTTCCAAACGAGCTGGTGCAAAGAATCGTACCGCTTTGAAAGCAACGGGAGAAAATGTTGAACTGATTCCCAGGCATTGGGGTTCTCACCAAAATAGGCCGTAAGCTCCTGGGCATCGTACACCCGAGAAGGACCGGCATTGTATGCAGCGAGGGCCAAGCGGAGGCGGTTATCAGGCACAGCATTCGGAAATAATTCATAGAGCTTTGAGAAGTAATAAATTCCCGCACGAAGGTTTTCCGTCGGAAGATCGATGCTGTCGAGTTTCAGTTGTTCGGCAACTTCTGCATTCGTAACCGGCATGATTTGCATGAACCCTCGTGCACCACGTTCACTGACTGCTTCATGATTGAATTGCGATTCTTTTGTAATAATCGCCAGAATCATTCTGTAGTCGACATTATACTTATGTGCAAACTGTTTCACTAATAAAAAGTATTCCCACCGCGATGCTTCACTTACTCTTCTACCGACAGAAGGCTCAAGCCGATCGAGAATGCACGATGCTTCAGAGATCGTAAACCCGACTCGTTCTGATCTCCCCGGCACTAATGAAGCGAAGATCACAATGATGACCAGAAGAACAGTTGTGGCAATTCTTCCGATATGTTGTAATGGTGTATTCACAATCGAATCAATGATACTGTGCTGCTTTACACTAAAAATGTTCAAGGGTAATAACGATCTACAAGAATGGACAATGTAATATAGGGCTTGACGGTTCCTCATCCAACGCACCAGATCACAAGGTACGGTAAGAATCGGATTAGTTGTCATTTTTCGGGGTTTTGGTGGATTTCTCGGTTCTCGATTTGCGTGATTTTTTCAATCCGCTTTTGATGTCTGCCTCCGCCGAAGGAAGTTTCCAACCATGCCTTGACGATTGCCTTTGCAAGCTCGGTACCCAGGACCCGGCCGCCAAGTGTTAGAACATTGGCATCGTTATGCTCACGACTGCTGCGCGCTGAAAACTCGTCAAAGCAACAGGCTGCGCGGATCCCGAGCAGCTTGTTCGCAACAATTGCTGAGGCAAGCCCGACGGCATCAATCATGATTCCTTTTGATGCTTCACCAAGCGATACCGTGCGTGCAACAGCATATGCAAAATCAGGGTAGTCGCATGCTTCTTCGCTGTACGTTCCGAGATCGACAACCTTGTAGCTGAGACTTTCGACGAAAGGTTTAAGCACCTCTTTCAAAGCAAACCCACCGTGATCGCTTCCTATCGCAATGATTTCTTTCTTGCCGGATTGGCCAAATGTCGAAGGGACAGATGGCATCTGCGAGCGAGGTGCTTCATTGGCAACGATCATGCGAACGCCTAATTGTTTCGCTCGATCCTTCGCCGCATCAGTGATGATCGTCCCCATAGGAATAGCGATCGTCTTCTCGCCGCGTCGCGCTGCCTCTACAATATGTTGTTCCGACAATAATTTCTTTGCCATAGTTCGTTACCGGACGTAGTGTTGGTCAATGCCGGTTGTGTCACCAAGCTGAATTATTTCGAGACGTACACGTGCAGTGCCATGCCCGATCATCTCCAACTCCTTGGCAGCAGCCAGTGAGAGATCGATGATCCTGTTATCCTTAAATGGGCCACGGTCGTTAATGCGTACAATCACCGACTTCCCCGTCTCGCTATTCGTGACACGCACCTTCGTGTTAAATGGCAGCGTCTTGTGTGCGGCGGTCATTTGATTCATGTCGTACGTTTCGCCGTTTGACGTCTGCCGGCCGTGAAATTCATCAGCGTAGTACGATGCCATTCCTTCTTCGGCATAACCGCTTGTCAGTGTCTCGCGTTCCGGCTTGATAGTGAAACGCGGAGCCGGCACGCAGCCGACGAGATGGGCAGACAGGCATACGATAAGACATCGAAGAACGACATGCTGCATCAGAGAAAATCCGTTATCTGTTTACGCCGGAGATAGTCTACGATTTCTTTCACATCCTGCGATTGACCTTGCTTACATACGAGCACTGCATCGTCTGTTGCGATAACGATTAAGCCCTCAACACCGATCGTCGCGACGAACTTATCCCCGGCGTGGATCAGTGTGTTCTTCGTGTCTTGCAGGAACGCTTTTCCCGTCACCGAGTTGCCGCTTTCATCCTTGCCGGAGATCCGGCACACCTCATCCCACGACCCGACGTCGCTCCATCCAAAGTTTCCCCGGATGACTAACACATCGCGCGCTTTTTCCATCACACCATAGTCAATAGAGATTGCGCGAATAGTCCTATATGCCGTTTCAAGAATGTGATCATATTTGTCGCTGTCAATCGCATCGTCGACCTTCGCAAGCTCACCCGCCATATCGGGAAGGAGTTGTCCGATTTCCCGCATGATGGCATCAACACGCCAGATGAACATGCCGCTATTCCAGAGAAAGTCGCCGCTGGCAAGAAATTGCTTCGCTGTGTCCAGGTTTGGCTTCTCGGCAAAGGTCTTCACCCTGAAGACCCCGCGTGAAAGGTATGGATTGGCGCGATCGTCGTCATCAATTACTTGGATGTAGCCATAGCCGGTTTCCGGTCGTGCAGGATAAATGCCAATCGTGATGAGTTTCCCCGATTCGTACGCAACCCAAATGGCAAGATTAAGGACGCGACGGAATTCTTCCTCGTCTTGCATGATGTGGTCAGCGGGTAGGACTACCATCACCGCCTCGGGATCGAGCCGACGAATGAACGTGGCGGCAAGTCCAATGGCAGGCGCAGTGTTGCGCCCAAGCGGCTCAACGATAACATTTCCGGCCGGAAGCTGTGGAAGCTGCTTCACGATCGCGGATTTCTGAAGTTTGTTCGTAACGACGAGCGTATGATTCGGGTCGATGAGTGACTCGATCCGCTTCATAGTATTCTGTATCATCGTTCCCTTGCTTGCAATCTCCAGAAGCTGCTTCGGAGACTTCTCGCGGCTTCTCGGCCAAAATCTCGATCCAACACCTCCAGCCATAATTATTGCATAGACATTCGGCATGCGTTTCCTTACGATTCTTCGGTGGTCACTCGAGGCACCCGTGCGGCAATGTTCGTCAATACTTCGTACGGGATCGTCCCAAGTTTTTTTGAAATCTCCCATGCGGTAATGGTCTCATTTCCTTCGCGTCCGATCAACGTCACATCAACACCGACATGCACGTTCGAATCGGGACCAAGATCAACCATGATCTGATCCATGCAGATCGTACCCACGACGGGATAACGATTCCCCCGAATGAGGACATCAATTTGATTCGTGAGCATGCGACCGTATCCGTCGCCGTATCCGATTGGCACGGTGGCAATTTTCGTCCGCCGCGTCGTCGTGTACTGCCGGCCGTAACTGATGCTTACACCTGCCGGAACTTCCTTGATGAAAGCAACCTTCGATCGCAGCGTCAAAACCGGGTGGAGCGGAATACTCTCCGACGTAGTGTCCGAGGGATAAATTCCATAGAGCATGATGCCCGGCCGCACCATCGAGTAGTACGATTGTGGAAGATCGAGTATCGCGCCGCTATTCGCAATATGCTGAAACGGAATAGCAATTCCTTTCCGGCGAATACAATCGAGCACTGTCGTGAAACGCTGCATCTGCTCTTCGGCAAAGGATTTATCGTGCTCGTCCGCCGTTGCAAGATGGCTGTAGATCCCGACAACGTCGATATTCTTCAATCCACAAACGCGCTCGATGAATGGTCCGGCATTTTCCGCGTGAACGCCAATGCGTTCCATGCCGGTATCAATTTTCAAATGCACACGAGCGCGTTTTCCGCTGTTCACGAGCGCTTCAGTATCGATCAGCTCGGCAATCTCGATCGATGCAACGGTAATATCCAGATCGTATGAAAGGAATTGATGGATCTGGCTTCCCACCACGCCACCGAGGACAAGGATAGGCGCGCTGATTCCGTGATTGCGAAGCTGAACTCCCTCTTCCAAAAAGCCGACGCCGAGATAATCGACGCCGAATCGTGTGAGCGCATGCGCCACACCGACGATGCCATGACCGTATGCATTGGCTTTTACGATTCCCATGATCTTGACTTTGGGTCCCACCCTCTTCCGAATCTCCGATACATTGAATTGCAATGCATTCAGGTTTATTTCAACTCGTGTCAGGCGCATTCTTCACTCATTCCGTTCGATCGACGCCGTGCCTGATTTCTCAATGCGTGTCACACGGCATCCAAAAGAATTGCAAAAATATACGTCTTCTTGTCTTGAATGTCAAAACGTCAAACCCACGCCAACACGGATGTTGGGTGGGTTTGACGTTTGTCCGATGGGGCAATTATGCGCGTTGTGCAATTCGCAACCGGTTGATCGCCCGCATGAGAGCAACACGTGCCCGCTCTTCGTTGGTTTCGGGCATGCGATCCTGTAGTCGTTTTGTCGCGCGTTCTTTCGCAGACTCGGCGCGCTTCACATCAATCTCATCGGCACACTCAGCAGTCTCGGCGAGCATGGTGATGTGATTTTTCAGGACATCCACAAAGCCGCCGCTGGTTGCATAACGCGCTTCCTTTCCTTCTGCATCGCGGATTTTCACTTCACCGATGCCGATCGCAGCAAGAAGCGGCGCGTGGTTGTACAGCACCTGGAAACCGCCCGCCACGCCCGGCGCACTGACACTTTCCACATCGCCGCTGAATACGACACGACGAGGCGTTACGATTTCCAACTTAAAAACTTTCTCTGCCATGACGCGATTTACCGATTATCCTTCTTGTAAGTCTCTACGACCTCGTCGATCGTGCCTTTCATATAAAAGTAGTTCTCGGGGATATGATCGCATTCGCCTTCAATGATCGCCTTGAAGCTGCGGATCGTATCGGAGAGTTTCACGTACTTGCCGGGAATACCGGTAAATTGCTCCGCTACGAAGAATGGTTGTGAGAGGAATTTCTGAATTTTTCTCGCCCGTGCAACGGTTAATTTATCGTCATCCGATAACTCATCCATCCCGAGAATGTTGATGATGTCCTGGAGGTCTTTATACGTTTGCAGATATTCCTTCACCGTCTTTGCAATTCCGTAGTGCTCCTCGCCGACGACGTGTGGATCGAGAATTCGGGACGTCGAATCGAGCGGATCGACGGCGGGATAAATTCCAAGCTCCGAAATCTGACGGCTCAACACCGTGGTTGCGTCAAGGTGTGTAAATGTTGTTGCAGGTGCAGGATCAGTGAGGTCGTCTGCAGGAACGTAAATGGCCTGCACCGACGTGATGGATCCTTTCTTGGTGGAAGTGATGCGCTCTTGCAGCTCACCCATCTCGGTGCCGAGTGTCGGCTGGTATCCCACGGCCGACGGCATCCGCCCGAGAAGAGCAGAAACTTCAGAACCCGCTTGCACGAAGCGGAAGATGTTATCGATGAAGAGGAGAACGTCTTTCTCTTCTTCGTCGCGGAAATACTCGGCCATCGTCAGAGCGGTCAAGCCAACTCGCTGACGTGCGCCCGGCGGTTCGTTCATCTGACCGAAGACGAGTGCGGTCTTGTCGAGAACGCCCGACTCCTTCATCTCCAGCCATAAGTCGTTTCCTTCTCGCGTGCGCTCGCCAACTCCAGCAAACACGGAGTAACCGCCGTGCTGGATCGCGATGTTATGAATCAATTCCATGATCACGACCGTCTTGCCGACACCGGCACCGCCAAAGAGACCGGTTTTGCCGCCCTTCGAATACGGCTCAAGAAGGTCGATCACTTTAATTCCCGTCTCGAACATCTCTCGCGTCGTCGTAAGTTGATCGAACGGCGGTGAAGGACGATGAATAGGATAGCACATCTGCCCATTGAGTGGAGGCAAGGTATCGATTCCCTTACCGATGACATTGATCAGCCGGCCAAGCGTGCTCGGACCCACGGGAACGGTGATCGGTCCGCCGGTATCGATTGCCTTCATTCCACGAACGAGACCATCGGTTGAATCCATGGCGACGGTGCGAACACGTTCTTCACCAAGATGCATCTGCACTTCGCACACTAATTCTTCTTGAACACCTTCGATATTCTTGCGGGGAATCGTAACGGCGCTAAGGATTGTGGGAAGCTTGCCGCCGGAGAAATCAATATCGACAACCGGACCGATAACCTGGATAATCTTACCTTCGTTCATGTATCTCCTTGGAAAATGGCTTGTTCATCGTACACACGCTTCGGATTTCGGTTATAAACCTGTGGGAGGTTTCACCTGAAATGCGGTCTAATATAGGAATTTTGAGGGAAAGAAGCAATCAACTTCTGTTGCGTTAGATCGTTTGTCTTGCTATCTTTTCACTTCGAGTGGATGGATATAGATGAAGCGAAGGAAGAACTCGCGCAAGCGCTTGCCTTAAACGACCGGTTGGAGTCTGTTTATCTCAACCTCAACATCATCTATGCTTATCGAAACGATCCGAAGAGTATGCTTAATAATCTCGAGAGGTATCGGCGGATTCTCCCACCGGATAGCCGACAGGCGATACTCGTTGATCAGCAGATTGAGAAACTTAGGTCTGAGCTGTAACGACTGGAATCGTGGTCATAGGGATTCTCATATCTTTCTTGGGATTTTCGTATATTCGTCCTTCGCAAAAAAGAAAAAGAGAGCTCTCGAAGAAATGGCACGCCATCCCTACAAGATGTACCACCCCATCGAAGAAGTACAAGCGCTCGACACGCACGGCCAGTCGTGGCGCGGCGATCGTATCGACGAGAACATCGAACTCTGTCGCTTCCAACTCATCGAACCACATTTCCGAAAATATCTCCCGAAGAACGGAAAAATCCTTGAAGCTGGCTGTGGACTTGGCCGCTGGGTGTTCTACCTCCGGAAGCTTGGCTATGATATTATAGGCATCGATCTTGCTGCTGATGCAGTGCGAATCGCGAAAGAGTATGACCCGACGGCGCCGATTTTCTCCGACAATATTCTTCAGACTACTTTTCCTGAGAAGACCTTTGATGCCGTCATCTCACTCGGCGTCGTCGAACATTTTGAAGAAGGACCACAGAAGGCGTTTCAAGAGGCTGTGCGAGTTCTAAAGGATAACGGCCTTTTTCTTGTTACGGTCCCCATCCAGAATACCAGTCGGCTTCTGATTGCGAATCGATTGAAAGAATTGAAGCGATGGCTTCGGAAGCGCAAGGGCGCTCAATATATTTTCGAGGAGTATAGATACACGCGCCAGGAATTTGATTCGCTTCTGAGACGGGCCGGCTTCGATATTGTGGAGTGTGTGCCCGATGATTTTACGCCACCGAAAAATATCGGCCTCCATGTCGACTACCCCTTTTTCCGCCATAGGAATCGCAAATGGGAGTTGAACGCTGCGGGACGCACGGTGAAGGCTTGCTGCAATCTCTTTTCGCCGTGGATCGTAAGTGCGGGCGCATTGTGGATGTGCAGGAAGCGCTGATGAGATCGTTCCCGAGACAAAATTAGACTGCTTTCCTCTCCGTGTGCAGTTTCTTCCCGATCTTCACGACAAGCGCAGGAAGCGAACGAATCTCTTTGCGTGTCGTCCGGAAATTTACAACACATGCTCGCAGCACAAATTTTCCATTGATGATTGCATTTGAGAGATACGCTTCACCACTTTCCTGTACTCGTTTCAGGATTGCTTCGTTGAGTTCGTTCAAATACTTCTCGCTACTTTCGGAACCCTGCCCGACGTCTTCGGGAATGTATCGAAAGGTTGCAATGCTCAAGCCGTACGTCATCGGTTGTAAGTCCGAATACTTCCGAACTTCCGCAAAAAGTTCTCTCGCAAGTGTACAATCATCAGCAATCATTTCCTTATAGCCTTGCAGTCCTGCCTGCTGGATGGCGAGCCAAACTTTGAGCGCTCGAAAGCCGCGCGAGTTCTGCGGACCGTACTCGAAATAATTGAGCGGAGGCTCTCCCCCTGTCCCCTCGAAACGGTAATATGGTGCGTTGAAACTGAATGCATCGCGAAGCGCTTCCTTGTTCTTGACAAGAGCGCAGCCTGCTTCAAGCGGAGCGTAGAGCCACTTGTGCGGATCGACGGCGATGGAGTCGGCAAGGTGAAGGTGCTTCAACTCTTCCGGTGCATCGGGTAGAAGTGCCGCGAATCCGCCGTAGGCGCCGTCGGCATGGAACCATACATCGTACTTCCTGCAGAGAGCGGATATTGCACGAAGCGGATCAACGGCACCGGTGCTTACCGATCCTGCCGTGCCAACGACCATGAGTGGTTTCTCTCCGGCATTCATATCGGATTTAATTTGTCGTTCCAGAGCATTCACATCCATTCGCAGTTGATCGTCGGTATCAATCCATCGGATCGCATTGGTTCCGAAGCCAAATACATCGGCTGCCTTCTTGATCCATGTGTGTGTTTCTTTCGAAGCGTAGATGCGAACTGTCCGGCCATTCGCTCCGGCGAATCCTTCCTCCCGGATATTCCAATCCATATTCGCTTTGCGTCCGGCGAGGAAGCAGACGAAGTTTGCCATGTTTCCGCCGCTCACCAAAATGCCGCCGCAGTCTGCCGGGTAACCGATCATCTCAGCAATCCACCGTACGGTTTGCGCTTCAATCTCTGTTGCGATGGGCGAAAGCTGGAATGAGCCGAGATTCGGATTGACTGCAGCAGCAAGCATATCAGCAAGCGCACCGATCGGCGCAGCGGAGGAGGTGATATAACCGAAGAACGCCGGATGACCATTGAAGAGTGAATGATCGAAGAGCAGTTTGGAGGTACGATGAAGCAAGCTTCCTATATCGAGACCGTTAGCAGGTACTGGTGCGCTGCCGAGGAGTTTCTGTACCTCTTCGGGGAACTCTGCCGGATTCACCGGTCGGTGGGGAAGCGATTCCAAAAAACCAGCGATGTCATCGACGAGTTGATGACCCAGCTTCCGAAGTTCCTGAGGATCAATTTCTAAGGGAGAAGAGCGTGATTCATTCTTCAACATGTAGTCCATCCTCGGCTGTAAAAAGGATGCTGAATATATGAAAAAGAAACTTGGCCCTCAATAACTTTTCTTTCATGCTCTGCCGTCTTGTCAAACGATTTCTATGAGAAAATCCACTGGAAATAAAATGTATGGATTAAATTCCTTTAACCCAAATGGCACACGTTGACTTTCTGTCAGCGTTTTAATATCTTTATACTCTGAAATTGCCTATGACCATTCCTTATTAGCCTGACTGAAGCCTTTGGCAGGTTTTGTACCGAAATCGCATCATGAGTAATAGCAAAAAACGTGTATATCTTGAGACCTATGGCTGCCAGATGAATGTGGCAGATTCCGAGGTTGTTCTTAGTCTCCTCGCAACGGAGGGATTTGAAATAACCAACAGCCTTGAAAAGGCCGATGTCGTTCTCGTCAACACGTGCAGCGTGCGCGAGAACGCGGAGCAACGAGTCTACGGCAGGCTGGGAGAATTCAAACGGCTGAAGCATGAAAGGCCCGAAGTTGTGGTCGGCGTTCTCGGCTGCATGGCCGAACGACTCCGGTCCAAACTGACGGGCGAAAAAGCCAAGGGTGTCGGGCAGGCAGTTGATTTGATCGTTGGCCCTGATGAATACCGAAAGGTTCCGGAACTTATTCAGAAGGCGTGGCGAGGAGAGAAAGGAATTGCCGTCCAACTCTCACGCGTGGAGACATACGACGACATCACCCCGCTGCGCACAGAAGGCATCAGCGCGTGGATTTCCATCATGCGCGGTTGCGATAAGTTTTGTACTTTTTGCGTTGTTCCGTTCACGCGAGGCCGCGAGCGAAGCCGGTCACTCACAAGCATTGTGAACGAAGTGGAAGTGCTTTCCTCGCGTGGTTTCAAGGAAGTGACGCTCCTCGGGCAGAATGTCAATTCCTATCGTGACAACGGAAACGACTTCGCCGACTTGCTTCGCGCAGTCGCCCACGTTGACTCTTCGATCCGTGTTCGATTCACGACATCGCATCCCCAAGACATGTCGGATAAATTAATCGAGACTGTCGCAGATCACGAAAACATCTGCAACTTCATTCACCTGCCCGTGCAATCCGGCTCAGATCGAATTCTCGGCCTGATGAACCGAACGTACAACCGTGTGCATTATCTACGGTTGATCGAAGCGATCAAAAAGTCTATCCCGAACGTCAGCCTGTCAACAGACTTCATCGCAGGGTTCCCGACTGAAACCGAGGATGATCACAAACAGACACTGGAATTAATGCAGGAAATCCGCTACGACGGTGCATTCATGTTCACGTATTCGCCGCGAGAGAACACTCCTGCATTCATCATGGTTGATGATATTAATGCCGGCGTCAAATCGCGGCGTGTCACCGAGATCGTCGCGTTGCAGAATCGGATTTCGCTTGAGAAAAATCTTGAGCATATCGGAGAGACATTTGAAGTGCTCGTCGATGGTGAAAGCAAGAAGTCATCCAGCCATTGGCAGGGCCGCACGGACGGCAACAAGACGGCGATCTTTCCGAAACATAACTGCCAGCCGGGAGATTACATCCACGTTCAGATCGACCGCGCGAATTCTGCGACACTGTTTGGCTCCGTGGCAAATGTTCCAGAAGTAATTGAGGAGGCAGCATGATACAAAATTCGAAATCAGTCTTGGCTCTCTGCTCTCTGCTCATCGTTCTCAGTGGAAGCACTTTTGCCCAAGATGCAAACGATGAGATCCATTCCTGCATCCGGAAAATAAATCAGGGACAGGTAGACGAGGTGAAGAAGGCAATGCCCGATCTTGTCGCCAAGTATCAGAATACTCCGGGATTGCTCTACCTTCAGGGTCTCATTGCCTCCGATGGGATTGAGGCGGTAAAATTCTACCAGAGTGTGGTGGATAATTTCCCCAAGAGTGAATGGGCGGACGATGCTCTCTATCGCATTTATCAGTACTACTATGCGCTCGGCCTTTACAAGACTGCGGAGCTGAAACTCCAGCAACTCAAGAAAGAGTATCCACATTCTTCCCATGTCACCGGAAAGTCCGAAGTGAAACTTCCGATCCAGGAAGAAGTCTTGGTAATCTTGCCGAAGAAGGACACGATCGTGGTCGACTCGCCGAAAGTTGTATCGACACCTCCACCGTCGACATCGACACTGCCCGGCCCCGCTCAGGCCTCATCGCAAAATTACACCTTGCAGGTGGGCGCATTTTCAACCATCGTGAATGCGGAGAAACAAAAAGACTTCTTCGAGGACTTGGGCTACCAGGCAGAAATCACCAACAAAGTGCGCGGCGGCCGCAGCTTGCATCTCGTCTGGGTGGGAAACTTCAAAACAGCCGATGAGGCAATGCGCTTCGCGAAGGAGATGAAATCGAAGTACAAGATTGAATCTATCGTTGTGGAGAAATATTAATGGATCGGGAGCAATTCCAAAAGCAGTACGGTATTATCGGTGCGTCGGCCGAAATCAAAGAGATCGTCGATATCGTCCAACAGGTTGCACCGACTGATATTACAGTTCTTATCACGGGTGAAAGTGGTGTTGGAAAAGAAGTGATCGCCAAAGCGATTCACGCGACAAGCAAGCGCTCCCATAAGCAAATGATCTCGGTGAACGCAGGTGCTATTCCTGAAGGAATCATCGAGAGCGAACTCTTCGGCCATGAGAAAGGCGCTTTCACCGGCGCCGGCGAAACACGAAAAGGATACTTCGAGCTTGCCGACGGTGGGACAATTTTTCTCGACGAGATCGGTGAGCTGCCGCTGGCGACACAAGTGAAGTTCCTCCGTGTCCTTGAGAACGGCGAATATATGCGCGTCGGCTCGGCAACGCCCAGAAAGTGCGATGTGCGCGTTATCGCCGCAACAAACAAGGATCTCGAGCACGAGGTGCGTCAAGGACATTTCCGCAGTGACCTGTTCTTCCGGCTGCGCTCTATCAATATCCGCATCCCCTTGCTGCGCGAACGACGGGAAGACGTTCCGCTCTTCGTCCAGGATTTCGCACGACAGATCAGCGAGAAGAACAAGATCCCGTTCGGAGGTGTGACGCCCGAGGCGATGGAGTTGCTGAAGAATTATCACTGGCCCGGCAACGTCCGTGAGCTTCGCAATATGGTGGAAAGCATGCTCGTGATCGAGCGCGGCAAGGTCATCGATGCATCCGATGTACGAAAATACGTGCGTGAGATGGGTGATGGCAACCGCAACCTGCCGGTCTATACGCACAAATCGGCCGAGCAGGTCGAGCGCGAGTTGATTTACCGCGCCTTGTTGGAAATGAAGAACGACATCATGGAGATCAAGCATCTCCTATCGCATGACAACGGTCATTCTATTCCGGTGAACCAGCGATTCGTCGAAGCACACATCGACACGGAGAACCACGAAACAGGAGATCGTTTTCTTCCTCTCGACGAGATGGAGCGGCGGATGATCGTCGGCGCTCTCGATCGGTTCAACGGTAATCGCCGGCTCGCTGCAAAGGCACTCAAGATCAGCGAGCGAACGCTGTACCGCAAGATTAAAGAATTTGGACTTGAAGAATAGCATGCGTGCGTGCATTATTACAGTTCTTGTTCCGGTGTTGGTGATCATGCAAGGATGTTTCTACTCGTTGAAAGGCTCGTCGGTTCCGGCGCACCTGAAGACGATCGCCATTCCGCTGTTCGACGATCAGAGCGGCGCAGGCGAGCCCGGACTCCGGGAACGATTCACCAACAAGCTCATCGAGCGATTCCGGCAGGACAACAGTCTGCAGGTTGCCGACAGAACACATGCAGATTCAATACTTGAAGGTGTGATCGTGACCGTTAGCGCCGCTCCAATTGTCGTCACGGGTGGAGAAACACTTCAGAAACAGCGCTTAACGGTGACCACCAAAATTATTTATGAGGATACAAAGCAACGACGGAAGGTTTTCGACAAGCAGTTTTCCAACTATGGCGATTATGATGTCAGCAGCGGTGCGAGCGGACGGCAGACGGCGCTCGGCGTCGCAATCGATAAAGTTACGGAAGATATTCTCAACGAAACAGTATCAGGATGGTAAGTCAATGATTCTTTCACTACAACGATAGCAGACCATGCAAGACTTTGTCATTGGGGCATACTTCATTTCCCTCACCATACTCTTCCTCTTCGGATCGAGCGGCTTTGTCATGATCTACTATTATCTGAAGCACCGAGGCACAAAAGAGCAGCCTGCGGAAGCCCTCAAGAACTATCCAACGGTTACCATACAGTTGCCGGTGTACAACGAATACTATGTTGTGGAGCGACTCATTCGTGCAACATGCGAAATCGACTACCCCAAAGACAAATTCGAGATACAAGTGCTGGATGATTCAACCGACGAGACAACCGATCTCATTGACGGGATTGTCGCACGGTACCAGCAACAAGGATTCGACATCAAACACGTCCGACGTGATTCTCGCGCCGGATTCAAAGCCGGTGCATTGAAGGAAGGATTGAACATCGCGAAAGGCGAATTTGTTGCCATCTTCGATGCCGACTTCGTTCCGCAGAAGGGTTTCCTCGAGCACACACTTCCCTATTTTTTTATGGATGAGAAGATCGGTCTTGTACAAACCCGTTGGGAACATCTGAACAGCGATTACTCTTTCCTCACACGTGTACAGGCAATGGCACTTGACGGTCACTTCGTCATCGAGCAAAACGTTCGGAACAAAGCGGGGTTTTTCATCAATTTCAATGGCACAGGCGGCATCTGGCGCAAAAGCTGCATCTTCGACGCCGGCAACTGGGAATCCGACACGCTCACCGAAGATCTGGATTTGAGTTATCGTGCGCAGCTCAAAGGATGGAAATTCAAGTTCCTCAATCACGTCACTTCACCGGCGGAGCTGCCGTCGGAGATCAACGCGCTCAAGTCGCAGCAGTTCCGATGGACAAAAGGCGCGATCGAGACCGCGCGCAAGATTCTTCCGCGCGTCTGGAAATCCAATCTTCCGATGGAGAAGAAAATTCATGCGACCTTCCATCTCTCCAACAATATCGTGTTCCCGTTCATCCTGATCGCGGGTATTCTCAACGTTCCGCTCATTTTCATCAAACACCAGGGCGGCTATGAAACATATTTTGCCATCATGGCTGTGTTCGTCTTCGCCTTTATGGGATCGTTCCTCTTCTACCTCTATTCCCAGAAGGATGTGTACCACGATTGGCAGCAACGAATGCTGCTCTTTCCTCTTTTTATGGCAGGAAGCATGGGATTTGCCGTCAATAACACGAAGGCAGTGCTGGAAGGATTGATCAAGAAGAAATCGGAGTTCGTCCGCACACCGAAATATTCGGTCATCGATAAAAAGGACGACTGGATGAACAAGAAATATGTGCTCATGAAGTTTAATTATACTGTCATCATCGAGTCGCTGCTCGCACTGTACTGTCTCTTCGGAGTCGCGGCATCCATTTACTATCTCGAGCTTGCCGCCGTTCCGTTTCAGCTGATGTTCTCGACGGGCTTCGGACTTGTAGCGTGTCTGTCGATCAAGCACGCGTGGTTAGCAAGGAAAGTCGCTTTGGCTTCTCGCCCTGCCATCGCGCAGGAGCAAATTCTCAGTGCCGTTGCGCAGTAACATGATATGACGATTCAACAGCTCGAAGAAAAACTCACCCGTCGGCTGGATTCGCCGCTCTTCGCCTACCTCGCGAACGAGTACCTCAACGCCGGACGCGTTGATGACGCTAAGACACTCTGCCAATCGGGACTTGCACGATATCCCTCCTACGCAACCGCGCATTTGATCCTTGCAAAGTGCTATGTTACAGAAGGAGATTTTCTCTCGGCGGTCTCAGCAATTCAGGATATCAAATCGCTTGGGCCGGATTCCCCCCTCGTCGAAAATTTCTACCAGCAATGCCTGCTGCACATTGTCGCCGCCCCACGAACCTATACCACGGCGGATCTCATTCATACTGCTGACAGTTCAATTCCAACGGACAACAGTACGAGTTCCGATGTCGCCACACTCGACGAGATCCCGCTGCGGCATTCCGAGCCGGCTCACGTCAAGGAATCCACATCTGTTACTGTACCACTGGCCGAGCTATCGGCTGAAGAACGCACACAAATTCAACCGACAGGCATTGACGATGAGAAGAGAATTGTGAGCAGGACGCTCGCGGAGATTTATGCGTCGCAGCGTGAGTTCGGAGAAGCGATCTTGACCTACCAGCTTCTCAAGCGCCACCAACCGGAGAATACCGCGGAGTTCGATGAGCGCATACAGGAATTAGAAGTGCTCTTACAGCAGAAGCTCGCTGAAGAGCAACGGGCTCAGTAATAAAACGACGGAAGCCCCGATGAAACGGGGCTTCGTCATTCTTATCAAAGACTTTTCTTACTTGATCGAGGAGACGTACTTCGTCAGGCTGGATTTTTTGTTCGCCGCATTGTTGCGGTGAATGATACCCTTCGCGGCAAGCTGGTCGAGCAGCTTCGTTACCCGCTTCAATGCCGTCGAAGCTTTTTCTTTGTCCTTTTCCTCACGAACCCGCTTGATTGCGGTCTTCATTCTGGACATATAGGCTTTGTTGCGTGTCCGGTGCTTGAGGGCTTTTCGTGCCTGTCGTTCTGCCGATAAGTGTTGTGCCATTTCGCCTAATTCCTTGAAATAGTGTTGACGTGTGCATCAATATACGGAAAATCCTCGAGAGGAGCAATTAAAAAATCGTATAGCTCAACCCGAGCGCGATACTTTCCTTGACCTGCGTCCTGGGCGAGATTCGCTTCTCGTTCACGAGCTGGAGATTGAAGATCGCCGTAATGTACTTATTCACCTTTCCCGTGATAGCCGTTGTACTGCGTACGACAACTTCGTCGAACCGCTTGAAGGGCGCAAAAAGCTCGAGCTGTGTGGTGAAAAGAATATTATCTTCCATCTGCCAATCGACATTCGAAACAGATTCCAAACCTCCGTCGACGCTGGTCTTCTCGACTTCCGTTGTCGTCGGATCGTCGACATATTGATTGAACTGATCGGTAACCACTTCACGAAGCGCAGCGCCAAGCCGTGTGCGGAATTCCTTGATCGACTGGTATCCGGCTCCTGCACTCTGTGTCAGGTATGCCGGATCGAAAAACTTCGACACTTGCGTCTCGCTTCCTGTCACATCGTACATAAACCCTTTGGCGAACTGTGTCTTGAGAGTTGCAGCACCATAGGGGTTGATAGACGTGCCGAGCTTGTAGGTTAAGACAGTCGAGAGATCAATGATGTCGTCGGTTTTCCGAAGACCCTGATTGCCGAGTCGTGTTTGACCAAAGGCGAACTTGTACATCGACGTCAAGTTCATACGTTCTTCTTCGTCTACGGATTTTCCGGCGGCGGAAAAAGTATACGCGAGAGCGTTCTCACCGCCTTGCACCCAATCGGTGAACGCAACCTGTGTGAGCGTGAGTCCCGCAACCATGTTATGCTTCCAGCCGTAGGTGGCGCTGTCCTTTTGTTGGCCGTACGCGTGGCTGGCGACGAGTACGCAGAGCGAAAGAAGGAAATGCTTCAATCGGATCCCTGCCGGAACAATGGTGAATCGGCTCGCGTAGTTCATCGCTTGGCGACTTTCTCTTCTTTCAGGATCTTCTTGGCGAAGTAGAAGACAATCCAGGCAACGATGAGAAAGTCGACCACTGCACCGAAGAAGGGCCCGAGAAGAAAATGGAAGGGCCCGATATCCAAAACTGCCGTACGCCACTCACCGCCGGGGATGAAAAACGTTACGATTGGCATGAGGATGCCGTCAACGGTAGCGGAGATCAGTGCATTCAGCTTGCCGCCAATGATGACAGCGATGGCAAGACCGATGACACCGTACTGCTTCAAAAATTCCATGAATTCTTTGATCATGATAACTCCCTTCGTTTGTAATGAACTGTATGTACTCCGTGCACAACAATGGAAAAATATACTCCATAAGAAATTCAGAAGCAACCAAAGAGGGATGGCACTTCTGACTCAATGGCTTGACAGTCCAAACCGCGTTCTGTATATTGACATTCGAACACAATCCCTCTCATTACTCTGGAAATATTTCTTATGGGCAAGAAGGACAGGCGCGTCGACGCGTACATCGCCAGGTCGGCGGACTTTGCAAAACCGATTCTTAAACACTTGCGGGAACTTGTTCATCATGGATGTCCTGAATCGGAAGAAACAATCAAATGGGGATTTCCTTCGTTCGATTACAAAGGGCCATTTTGCAGTATGGCAGCGTTCAAACAGCATTGTGTTTTCGGATTTTGGAATGCTGGATTCAATGAGCAAGTGCAACACGTCGGTTAAAGACTTCGCGTGGTGTTTGATAATGTAATATTTTTCTTGGTCTGTTGTTCATGCGTCGTTCTAAACGTTTCACATCAGCATTGGAGACAGCGTCGAAGTTT
>JACOSY010000026.1 GCA_016178595.1 Ignavibacteria bacterium | reverse complement strand
GAACAGGCTGCGCGTGGAACTCAAGTCCCGGACCAAGAACCTATCGACCGGCCTCGATGGCCGCGACCTATTCGAAGATCCGGATGGATGCAGGGATGGTGATGAAAGCTGCCGTTGCATACGTACGCTGCTCGACCGAGACGCAGGAGGATTCGCCCGATCAGCAGCGGAAGGCGATTCTGGACTTTGCCTCTACAAAAGGATATGAAGTCACAGGATGGTATATTGACTTTGGCAAATCGGGGACAACCTTCGAACAGCGGCCAGAATTTCAACGCCTGAAGACCACAATCGATTGCAAACCAAATTTTCAAGCGGTCATCTGTTATGATGAATCTCGCTGGGGACGAGCTATTGATGCTGAGGAGAATACGTACTGGCGAGTGCACTTCAGAAAGTTTGGAGTGGATGTTGTCTTGGTGAAAACGTCAGTGGATCGCACCAATGAATTCGCTCCGATGCTATCAGCCTTTGAAGGCGTTCAAGCTTCTCAATACAGTAAGAAGCTTTCGGAACTCACCCTCCGAGGCGCCAAGAATAATGGCATCTATTCCAACGGCGGAACAGCACCCTACGGATATCAGCGAATCGCCATTAATACCAAAACCGGTAACCGTAGACTACTTCAAGCAGGCGAGTGGAGCATCTCCGGCCAGGAGAAAGTCTGTTGGGCCCTCGGAGATCCGGAGGAAATCAATGTGGTGAAAATGATTTTCCAGATGCGCCATAATGGCGTTAGTCTATTTTTAATTACAAAGTCTCTCAATGATCGTTCCATTCCATGTCCCAAGCGAGGCAGGTGGAGAAATAAGGACCAGAAATGGAGCACGGTGACCGTGAGAACCATTCTGGAGAATCCCACCTATTACGGCGCCAGAGTGTATAACCGGAACTCCATGAGCAAAATCCAAGCACAACAGAAAGGGATGGATCAAAAACACGGTGTTTCTTATCCTCATTGGAGGAATGATAGGTCGGAATGGCTCATCGAAGAGGGTGCCCACGAAGCAATCATCACCAAAGAACTCTGGCAAGAAGTTAACAACCTGATACAAACGGAGATGAAGAAAAAAAGTAATGGATACATGTACAAAGGAAGATATCTTTTGACGGGACTTATTAAGTGCTCTCGTTGTGGGTTCCCGTTTCAAGGGTGTTCAAGTGGGGTCGACGGTAAGAAGTACGAAAAGTACATCGATGGCGGATGGAAGAACAAAGGGGTCTGTTCGCATCTTGGAATAAGAAAAAGTGAGCTTGAGGATTTTGCGCTTCAAGCGATCAAGGAGACCTTGTCACATCCACTCCTCATTCGGGAAATTGAGGACGAGTTAGAATTGCTCCTAACAGCATCACCCTCTGAGAACAACTCTGAGATTGAACGATTGGAGAAACTCTTGGTGGAAGCCGCTCAGAAGGCTAAAAACATTACTGATGCCATTGAACAGAGTGGGGGGATCCAGTCACTGTTTGTTCGGTTAAAAGAAATCGAGGCGGAAGCGGAAGCTCTGAAAACAAAGCTTTCATCCCTCAAAAGGATGATGGATCGGGACGATGAAAGTCAAAAACCTAATCCGCTGTCAATTTCGCAAAGAGTGGCAGAATTTGTCCTTGACTTTGAAAGCCGAATCCACACCGCACCCATAGAAGATCAGAAAGATTTGATAAGGAAGATCATCTCACAGATTATCGTAGATAGGGAGAAAGAGGTCGTGCGGTTTTACGTGAGGCGAGTTCCGGCTGTCTCACCAGAAATAGAGGATCTGTTCAAAAACAGAAGGGGACCCTCAATCGAAATTGCGAGTCCCCGAAGTAGCGGGGGCAGGACTTGAACCTGCAGCCTTTGGGTTATGAGCCCAACGAGCTACCAATTGCTCCACCCCGCGATCATTGTGTGTTACTAATATACGAAACGAATCCTGCCAAAGCAAACGTATTTACTTCAACCAGCCTTGTTGACGGTACCACTCAACAGTATTTCGTATTCCTTCTTCCAGTGTAAACGCTTCTCGAAAACCAAGCTCCCGCGTTGCTTTCGAAATATCACACGTCCAGGCATCCTGCACAATATCTCTCGCCTTTTCAAAATTCAAGAGCACGGGTTTCGAACTCAGTAATCCGAACAGTTCGGAAAATGCCGCTATCGTGTACACGCCGAATTCCGGTATTCGTAACCGCACGACGCGCTTCTTCCCCATAACACGTGCGGTGACTTCGCCTACTTCGCGCCAGCCGTAATAACGATTGCTCGAAATGAAGTACGTTTGGCCCGTTGCTTTGGGATGTTCACCGGCGAGAACGATTCCGCCGATCAAATCCTTCACGTGAATGAGGCTCACCAGTTTATTGTTGAATCCAATCATCGGTTGAAAGCCGCCGTTCATCGCATTGAAGAACGCGAAGACATCTTTATCGCGGGGTCCGTATACTGCCGGAGGGCGAGTGATAGTTATTGGAATTCGATCGCGGACCACCAGGCATTCCTTCTCCGCTTCCATCTTGCTGACTCCGTATGTCGTAATCGGATGGAAGGGCGTTTCTTCATCGACAGCTTTTCCGTTGAGGCTTGGGCCAACGGCTGCTTGACTGCTGACATGCACAAACCTGGTGAGCCGTGAATTTGATGCGAGGATGGCCTGAAGAAGGTTCTTTGTCGCGATATGATTTCCGAGAAAATACTCTGCTTTCGTCTTTGCTTTGGTAATGCCTGCAAGATGGTAGATGCAGTCGATGGTATCGACCGCCTTTTTTAAGACATCGTGATCGAACAGATCTCCGTAGATGTAGTCGATCGGCAGATGTTTGATCCAAACAAGATTTGATGTTCGGCGGACAAGGCAGCGTATCTGATGCCCCTTCGCGTGAAGTGCTTCAGTGAGATGACTGCCGATGAATCCTGTTGCACCAGTGATAAGAACGCGCATGCAATTCTGTGAGATTTCTTTGGAAAAGAAGGCGGCGAAATGGCGGCAGAACACTTTATTGACTTTTAAACGCCAATCAAGTATATTAAAAAAAAATTTGGCACGCAAGCCGATCGAGATTTTACCACGACCGGATGTATTAAGGCGATTCCCAGGATTCCACTGGACCCAATGACGTACGTACTCAGAATCATCACGGAGTACGACCACGATCTCATGCCGTACAGATTTCCTACACTACCAATGATATAGAATGAATCGTCCTCAGACAACACAGACCCCAAAGATCGACGACACCAAAAAGCCAAACGATCTCTTTCAGAAATGCCTGGAGTTCACCCGCGCCGACGAGGTGAAAGCGGCAGGTTTTTACCCGTACTTCAGGGCCATCGAAGAGAATGAGGGTCCTGTCGTTCGGATCGAAGGCCGTAAGATCATCATGGCAGGCTCGAACAATTACCTTGGTCTCACTGCGCATCCAAAGGTGAAAGAAGCTGCCGCTAAAGCTATCGAGAAATATGGGACGGGATGTTCCGGGTCCCGCTATCTCACCGGTACACTCGATCTCCACAATGAACTCGAAGTGAGACTCGCACGGTATATGGACAAGGAGTCGTGTCTCCTCTTTAGTACCGGGTATCAGACGGCTCAGGGCATTATTCCAACACTCGTCCAGCGCGGCGAATACGTTGTCACGGATAAGGATAATCATGCGTGTATCGTTGCAGGTTACATGATGGCCAAGGGCATGTTTGCCGATTTCGTCCGTTACAAGCACAACGACATGGCAGATCTCGAGCGCGTCATTTCACGACTGCCGCTGCACGCCGGCAAGCTCATTGTGACCGATGGTATTTTTAGCACGAGCGGCGAGATTGTCGACCTCCTGGAACTTGTTCCCATTGCAAAAAAATATAACGCGCGCATTCTTGTTGATGATGCCCATGCCATCGGCGTGATCGGCAAGGGTGGCAGAGGAACGGCGAGCCACTTCGGACTCGAACAAGCAGTCGATATGACGATGGGTACGTTCTCGAAAACGTTCGCATCGCTCGGCGGGTTCGTGGTCGGGGAAGAGCGGGTCATCAACTATCTGAAGCATCATTCTCCCGCACTCATCTTCAGTGCAAGTCCAACGCCTGCATCCGTTGCGGCGGCGCTTGCCGCCATCGATATCCTTGAGAAGGAACCCGAACGGATCACCCGGCTTCTTCGGAACGCAAACAAGATGCGTGCGGGCTTCAAACAGCTCGGCTTCAAAGTTCTCGATGGTCAGTCTGCAGTGGTGCCGGTGATTGTGGGAGACGATATGCTTGCGTTCCAGTTCTGGCGCAAGTTGTTCGATGCGGGCGTGTTCGTGAACGCTTTTATCAGTCCCGGCGTTCCACCCGGCATGCAGATGATGCGCACGAGTTACATGGCGACGCACGAGGATCAGCACCTCGATCGCATTCTTGAAATCTTCGGGCAGATGGGAAAAGAGCTCGGAATTATTCCTTGAGCACCGCTCTTCTGAAACACCGATTGCACCTTCGACTGCATCTCCGCAGCCGCTCCCTGATGCGAAGGTACCGTTCTTTTTATCACACGTGAGGAAATGAGTACGATCTCCGTACAGCGAATTTCTTCGAGTCGCGATCGAAAACAATTCATAACATTTCCCTGGTCGATGTACCGCGGCTATCCGCAATGGGTTCCACCGCTTCTCATGGACCGGCGGAAACTTATGGATCGAAAGAACAATCCCTTCTACAAACATGCGGAAGCGGAATTTTTTCTTGCGCGGCGCAATGGTGAAATCGTCGGTCGCATCGGCGCTATCATCAATGCCAATCACAATAAAGAACACAACGAGTCGATAGGGTTCTTTGGCTTCTATGAATCCATCAATGACCGTGATGTGGCAAAGAGTCTCTTCGATACGGCCCACGAATGGTTGAAGAAGCGAAACGTCACGGCAATGAGAGGCCCGGCAAGCCCGTCCGTGAATGACGAATACGGAGTGCTGATCGATGGCTTCAACGAAACGCCGGCAGTGCTGATGCCGTACAATCCACCATACTATGCGGAGCTTTTTGAATCGGTTGGACTGCGAAAGGTCAAAGACCTCTACTCCTACCTTTTGAGAGGCAAGAGCTTCGTATCCGAGAAACTTGCGCGGGTAACCGAAATGGTGCGGAAAAAGGAGGGACTCACGTTTCGCAGCATCGATATGAAGAACTTCAACCGCGAAGTTGCGACCATCAAGCAGCTCTATAATAGAGCGTGGCAGTACAACTGGGGTTCCGTCCCAATGACCGATCAGGAATTCGAGGCGCTGGCAAAGGATCTGAAGCCGGTCGTCGTGCCGGATCTCGTTCTTATTGTAGAGTACAAGGGCGAACCGATTGGATTTTCGCTATCGCTGCCGGACCTCAACATGGCCCTCAAACACAATACGAAGGGGTATCTGCTGCCCGGACTTTATTGCTTGATGCGGTACAAGAAGACCATCAACAAAGCGCGCGTCATCGTTCTTGGCGTCATCCCCGAGCATAAGAAAACCGGCGCTGCGAGTGTGTTGTTTTACGAGACGGGAAAGCGAGCGGTAGATTTGGGATATGTATTCGGTGAAGCCGGATGGGTGTTGGAAGACAACGTTATGATGAATCGTGCCGCTGCAATGATGAGCGGTGAGCGGTACAAGACGTATCGAATTTACGAAATGCCAATCTGAAAGGACAAGCCGATGCCGATTAAACCTGTTGCGAAAATATGGATGAATGGGAAGCTGGTCGATTGGGCGAATGCAAACATCCACATCCTCTCGCACGTTGTTCATTATGGATCGAGTTGGTTCGAAGGAATACGCTGTTACGAGACGAAGAAAGGCTCCGCGATCTTTCGTCTGGATAAACACCTGGAACGCTTGTACGATTCCGTCAAGATCTATCATTCTGAAATTCCATTCTTACGCAAGGAATTGGAAGATGCAATCCTGCAGACGATCCAGGTCAATGGAATGAAGTCGTGTTACATCCGGCCCATCGTGTATCGCGGTTATGGCGACGTCGGGGTGAACCCTCTCAACAATCCGGTCGATGTTGCGATTGCCGTCTGGGAATGGGGCACGTATCTCGGTGCAGAAGCGCTCTCCAATGGGATCGACTGTTGCGTATCGTCGTGGACACGCCCGGCGCCGAATACACTTCCAACAATCGCAAAAGCCGGAGGCAACTACCTGAACGCACAGCTTATTAAGATCGAAGCACTGAAAGCGGGATTCACCGAGGGAATTGCACTGGATATCTTCGGCCATGTCAGCGAAGGAAGCGGTGAGAACATTTTCATGGTGAAGAATGGCGACGTCTACACGCCGCCGTTTACATCCAGCATTCTTCCAGGCGTCACGCGGTCCACGATCATGACGCTGGTAAAAGAATCCGGCCTCCGGCTGATTGAAGCGCCCGTCTCGCGCGAGATGCTCACGATTGCCGACGAGCTGTTCTTCACCGGCACTGCCGCCGAGGTTACGCCGATCCGGTCCGTTGACCGTATGCCGATCGGCAGCGGCAAACCGGGACCGATCACGAAAGATGTCCAACGAATGTTCTTCGATGTCGTCAAGAATGGCAACGATACGCACGGCTGGCTGAAGTTCATCGTCAATGATTGAAGGATTGAAGGATTTCACGCGATCGCATAGAATACAACTCAGGAGGATTCTGGTGTGAAAACGAAAGAGCAGAAGAAGCATCCATCATCGGAAACAACGATACTCTCGCCGGACGAGGTGAGGTTCGAGCGTATCCTCGTCCCGATCGATTTCTCCGGCTACTCGAAGAACGCGCTTGCGTATGCCATTTCCGCCGCGAGCAGGTTCGATTCCGAATTGCTTCTCCTCTATGTCGTTGAGCCTGCGGTGTATCCCGCAGATTTAGGCTTTGGTCAGGTAACGTTGCCGAACATCGAGCACGAACTGGCGCAGCGAGGGAAGATCGAGTTGGAGAAGCTCGTTGAGTCGAATATTGCCGGACGCGCAAAAGCACGGACGATGGTGCGCAGCGGCAAACCTTTCCACGAGATCATTACCACTGCAGTGGAGGAGAACGCCGACCTCATCGTCATCGCAACGCATGGGCATACAGGGGTCGAGCATTTCATCTTCGGCAGCACGACTGAGAAAGTGGTGAAACGCGCGCCATGCCCTGTGCTGATTGTGCGGATGATTGAGCATTAAGCGAACGGAGTACGTGGGCGCGGTAGGCGACTATTGCACCATCCCAAACCGTTTGTTCTGTGCGGTCATTTTCAGGAAATAGCGCAGTCGCTGCTGAAACACATCGGGACGTCTCCGCGAAGCATCAATCCAGCCAACACGGATGCGTTTGTACGACGCCGGGAAGCACGAGAAATTCTTCCAGGTCGTCGGATCCTTCTTGAGCGCTCTCAGGATGTCGGGAGGGATCGCAATCTCTTTCGGTTTCCAGAGAAGAGTTCCGAGAATATCCTTGGCTGCTTCCAACCCGGCTTTGGTAACCTTCTTCTGCCGGATCAATCGTCGTAATCGCTCGATGTTCATTGCAGACCACTGTGCCTTCGGCTTGCGTGGAGTGAACCGCTGTGCATATTTCTCGTTGTCGATCGGCTTCGTGATGCTGTCGATCCAGCCGTAGTAGAGAGCCTCCTCCACCGCGTCGTTGTAAGGGATGCGCGGCTTCCCGCTCTGCTTCTTATAATAGATGAGCCAGATCTCGTTTGCGGTGGCGGAGTGCGCTGCAAACCAGGCGCGCCATGCTTTCCGTGTGGAGACGTACAGCGCCCTTCCGATCTGCATCCAAGAGTCCTGTATTGTGCGAGTGGTGGAAAATGATGTGTAGTATAAGAAATGCGGAGTGAAATGCAAAGGCGGTTTGCATACAGGTAGGTGCTTTTCCCCCACCCGTTCAGTAATCATCGATGTCGTTGTCGTCCGGGGCTTTGCTGTTTGAGAAGCGCTTCCACAATTTGTACACGAGGAAACAGAGCATCACTCCTGCAAAGACAAAGGATGACCAGACGAAGATATCCACGATCGAGATGAACATCGGTAAGCATGACGATATGCACATAGCAAATCTCCTTCACCGTGCTGTCGTAATGTACGAATTCTCTGTGCGATATGTGTTGAGCCGTATCAATCATTTCCCAGTTTTCATGATATGATTCGTGAAAAAGTGATCAATCTGGTGAATACACACTCACATGGGATGCAGGTACAGTAGCTAATGGCATGTGCTTCAACACGTTACGAGCAGGGTCGTTCGTGGAGATCAGATACTCCTGAAATAAATTCGGGTCGAAGAAGCCCTATTTACTTCTGGCCAGGAAGAATTCCACAAAACTGGTGAGAGAGTCTTTGGCGTGTGATGGAGAAAGGATGGCAAGTGCCGCGAGCGCACGGGCGGAGTATTCTTCCGCTCTCTTCATCGTGTAATCGATCCCGCCAAATTCGTGCGCAAACTCCACCACCTGCTCTAACTCTCTTGCCCGTGCGCCATTCTTGATGATGCGGAGGATCGCCTTCGTCTGCACGCGCGGGGCTTTGGTGAACGCATAGATGAGCGGAAGCGTGAGCTTCTTTTCTTTCACATCTAAGCCGGTCGGCTTCCCGGTAATGCTTCTCCGGCCTGTGTAATCGAGCAAGTCGTCGCGAATCTGGAACACCATTCCTACATTCTCACCAAACTCCCTGATGTGGTTCAACACGTCAACATCGCGGGTGACACTTGCCGCACCGATCTGGCAGCAGGTGGAAATGAGCGATGCGGTTTTGTCGGAGATGATCTTCAAATACGTTTCTTCGTCGAGGTCGAGCTGGCGGCTCTTGGCAATTTGCAGTATCTCGGCCTCGCTCATCCTGCGGACGGCGTCGGAAATAATTTTCAAGAAAACAAAGTCGTCATTATCGAGCGAGAGAAGCAATCCCTTGGCGAGCATGTAATCGCCCATCAGGACTGCGATCTTGTTCTTCCAGACGGCGTTGATGGATGGAAAGCCGCGCCGCGTATCGGCATCATCCACCACGTCGTCGTGAATCAGCGTTGCAGTGTGAAGAATCTCGACGAGCGCCGCGCCGCGATACGAGCTTTCATTGATCGTGCCGCAGGCTTTTGCCGTGAGCAGCACGAGCGCCGGGCGGATTCTCTTTCCCTTCTGCTTCACGATGTATCGCGCGACCATATCGACGAATGCCACCTTCGAGCGCATCGCCTTCCGGAAATACTCGTCGAAGAGATCAAGCTCGTGGTCGATTGGCTGTATGATGTCGCGAAGGTCCATTGAATCTTTTATTATTTTTGTGTTCGTTTTTCGCTCGGTTGTTGACGCACGTTGTTGCCACGACCTTTAGGTCGTGGGTAGATGCGCCGAAATCAGCAGGGCTTCAGCCCCGCGAATGGGTTAAAACCCATCGTGCTTGTTTGGTTAACGTGTTCCACGAGCTGAAGCTTGTGGCTATACAGTCATATCTCATACCGAAATCATTCTCAAGCTGTCTCATGCTTCGTCGCGCTTGCGTTTTGCCACCGATGCAATCCAGATGCTGACTTCGTAGAGAACAAGCATCGGGAGCGCAAAGATGGTCATCGTCACCGGATCGGTCGTCGGTGTTACGATTGCCGCGATGATCATGATGACGACGATGGCGTGCCGGCGGTAGTGGCGCATGAATGCCGGCGTCATGATGCCGAAGCGTGCAAGAAAATACGAGACCATCGGCAGCTCGAAGATCAGTCCGGAAAGCAGCACGAGCTGGATGACGAAGCTCATGTATTCATCTATCGAGATCATGTTGGTGATGCCCGCCGTGCCGAAGGCGGCAAAGAACCCGAGCATGTAGGGAAGCATAACGAAGTAGGCAAAGGCGACGCCGAGCAGGAAGCATAGCGTTGTGTAAACAACGATGCTGGAGATGTACTTCCGCTCCTTCGGCTTCAAGCCCGGCTCGACGAATCTCCAAAGCTGAAAGATGATCCACGGCGAGCTGAGGATAAGCCCGCCGACGATCACCACCATCATGTAGAACGTGATCTGACCGTAGGGAATGGTATTGATAAGCTTCAGCGGCGGATTGACGATCTGGCTTGGGCGGAGAACGACCTGGTTGACGATCCAGTCGGAAAAGATGCCGCAGACTATCACCCCCGCCAGTAAGCCGAGCACAGCCTTGACGATGCGCCAGCGCAATTCCTCGAGATGATCGAGGAACGACATCTCGGTTTCTTCGGGTTCGTACTCGGTGTTTACATCTTCAGTGGGGTCAGCCAATGCTTTTCATCCTTGTCTTGATCCATTCGATAATCTCATCGAGTGTATATCGATTGTCGGCAACGGCGACTGCAAAGTCAACAATCTCGGTTTGTGTGAAATCCCAATGATAGCCGCTCTCCAACAAATAGATTTGTGTGATTGCGACGCCGGTTCGTTTATTTCCATCGATGAAAGGATGGAACTTGATCAGCGATTGCAACAGCACGCCTGCTTTCTTTTCAATTGTCTCAAAAAATTCTGTTCCATCGGAAAGTCCCGTAAACGGTTGCTCAAGAGCAGAAGAAAGCAGCTTGGCATCCTGAATTCCTCCCATCCCGCCAAACTGTCCGACGATTGAATCATGAAGCCTGATGACATCGGAGATGTCATGGATGTTGGTCATAGTTTTGAGAGTTTCTCAAAAGCCTCGCGATTTTTCTCAATGATTTCTTTGTACTCTCTGGAATTTTTGTCTAGCGCTTTCCGAGCACCGCCGGCAATTTTTAGTACTTCCTCGTTCGCTTTGATTGCGTACAGGACTTCCTTTATGAAGGATTCACGCTCGTTTGGCGAACGAAAAAGGAAACGGTATTGGTTGAGTTTCTTCAATTCGATTTCTAAGTCTTCCTCAAAGTGGGTTGGCAAATCGCCAAACGCCTGTTGTAATTCATCTTCAACTTCGACGTAATATTTTTTGGTAGGAATGGTAATAGAGAAAGATGGAACGGTCTTGAAGATAGAACTCTCATTTTCAGTTAATCCTTCGAGAGAAAACCGAACGATATATTTTCCCTCTTTCTCTTCCTTTTGAACCGTTGTTGTCATAAAGTTTTTTCCTTCAGTCTCAGTTTATTAATTCATCATACAGCGGAAACCTCTCGCACAACTCCTTCACCTTCTGCTCAACACTTCGATACACATCGGCCTTGCCAATGTTGCACAATACTTGATCGATCAAATCCCCCACAATTTCCATCTCCGCTTCTTTCATACCGCGCGTCGTCAGTGCCGGTGTGCCGATGCGAATGCCGCTGGTAATGAGCGGACTCTTGTCATCGAACGGAACGGCATTCTTGTTGACGGTGACGCCGGATTGATCGAGCGCTTCTTGTGCGTCTTTGCCGGTGAGATTTTTATTTTTTAAGTCGATGAGCATCAAGTGGTTGTCGGTGCCGTTTGAGATAATGTAATATCCAAGGCTTATCAATTTCTTTGCAAGCGCCTGTGCGTTCTTGATGATCTGTCGTGCGTACGTCTCGAATTCCGGCTGGAGATTTTCTTTGAATCCCACCGCTTTCGCAGCAATCACGTGCATGAGTGGTCCGCCCTGGATGCCGGGGATGACCATCGAATCCAACAACTCCGACATCATTTTCGTCCTGCCAGATTTCGGCGCAACAATTCCAAACGGGTTCTCGAAATCCTTTCCCATCAGAATCAATCCGCCGCGAGGACCGCGCAATGTCTTGTGCGTCGTCGACGTGACGACGTGACAGTGGGGAAGCGGATCGTTCAGGAATTTCTTGGCAATAAGTCCCGCCGGGTGAGCGATGTCGGCAAAGAGAAACGCACCGATTTTGTCTGCGATCTGGCGGAATGCCTTATAGTCGATGTTGCGTGAGTATGCGCTCGCACCGACGGTGATCATTTTCGGCTTCTCTTTCAGCGCGAGCGACTCGACTTCATTGTAATCGATCATGCCGGTGTCTTTGTTGACGCCGTACGCAACGAAGTTGTAGAGCTGTCCGGAGAAATTCACCGGAGATCCGTGAGTGAGATGCCCGCCATGCGAAAGATGCATGCCCATAACTTTATCGCCCGGCTTGGCAAACGTAAAGTAGACCGCCATGTTTGCCTGCGAGCCGGAATGCGGCTGGACGTTTGTGTACTCGGCGCCAAAGAGCTGTTTCGCGCGATCGCGTGCAAGGTTTTCGGCAACATCGACGAACTCGCAGCCGCCGTAGTAGCGCTTTCCCGGATAGCCTTCCGCATACTTGTTGGTAAGAACGGAGCCCATCGCTTCCAGCACGGCGCGGCTAACGAAGTTTTCGGAAGCAATCAATTCAAGCGTTGTATTCTGACGATGTATTTCATTCCTGATGGCGTTGGAGACCTCCGGGTCGTGCTTGCTGAGGATGTTCATGCCTCAATCCAGTAACAAATGTGTGTACGGAACGATGGTGAGTTACAGATTGGTCAGCGTGTGAATCTTATCGATGCGACGCTGGTGCCTGCCGCCTTCGAACCTGGCCGTCAGGAACGTCTTCACGATCTCCTGCGCCTTCTCCCACGGAGTCAGACGCGCACCGAGTGCGAGGACGTTTGCGTCATTATGTTCGCGTGCAAGCCGTGCCGCATCTACAGACTCGACGTTGCTTGCGCGAACACCATTGTGCTTGTTGGCGACGATCGACATCCCGATGCCGGTTCCACACACCAGGATGCCGTACTCAGACTTCCCCGCGCCAACCGATTGCGCAACCAGGTGCGCGTAGTCGGGATAGTCGGTCGACTCCGTCGAGTTCGTGCCGAAGTCCTGGAACTCCAACCCCATTGTTTTCAAGAGGGTTTTAATCTTCTCCTTGATTTCGTATCCGGCATGATCGGCGCCGATGGCAATCATTCCTTCTACTCTTCCTGTGGTTTGACAAACCAGAGCTCGCCGACGCTGAGCGTAAACGATATACGGAGAATTCTGTCTTTTTGCAACTGTTGCTCGGTGGTTCCACGGAAGCTGTACTCAGCAGCGATGCCAAGCCGTGTGTCGCTGAAGATCGGAATACCAAAACCGCCCGTGAAACCAAGCTCGTTGATCGACTGTCCCTTTACCTGGTAGTACGTTGCGTTGTAGAAGAAACCCGCGCGATACGCGAGACGCTGGAAGAACGGTGCGTCGGAATTTCGCCTCGGCGTCAACTCACCGCCAACGCTGAGCCGGTAGCTGTCGCGAAGGTTCGGGTCTTTCACTCCGTCGAATGTCGCTGCGTTCCAGTTCTGATAATATCCATCGGCTGCAAGGAGGATCTGTTCGCCCGCGTACGCAACTCCGCCGCCGACGGCGAGGGGGAAATGCAAAGTCCCGTCGGGAGAGATCGACGTGTCACGTGTTGTGAGCGACGTTGTATAAGCGTAATAGCGCTCGTTCGCCATCGTGAGATTCGAAGCAGTCGAGAGGACAAATCCAACATTCAATGCCTGGCTTTCCGAAAAGCCGAAGACATGTTTCAATCCTGAGAAGATCGCACCAACTGTTATTCCAACACCATTCATGCGCGTGGAACGGACGACTTCACCGTTCGTGTACGTGGTTCCTGTAAACGTCTGCGTAATTGAATGACGAAGCGTGCCGAAGTAATACTGAAACTTAATACCGAGCGAGAGATCGTCCGTCGGAGTGCCGGACAAGCCGATGTGTCCCTGGGAGGTTCCGCCATCGCCGGTGTAGTCAAGGTCGTAGTTGTAACCACCTTGTGTTGTTGGAAGAATAATATGATAATTTACGCGACTGAAAGGAGTAATACCTGCGCCGAAGACGACGCCATATTTTTGCACGAGGGGAACCGCCAGCATAAGACCATTGAATTGCGTGCCGGCGAGGTATGCCGATGTCCGATCGTCGGCAGTGGAGAAGCCTTCATACAGTGCGCTCACAGAAAAACGCACACGATTGATTCGCGACCATGCGGCTGGATTCATGCGGTCGATTGCGTTGTTGGAGAGAACGCCGAGGCCGGCGCCTCCCATTCCCATGGTGCGACTCGTTGCGTCATAATAGATGTCCCCGATGCCATAGCGTGAATACCCCGAGCCGCCGTTGCCTGCCACGATTGCCGACGTGCATGCAAGTATACTAATCGAGAGTAGTGCGAGAAGCCTGTTCATAAGCATCTTACGGGAAAACAGTGTATGTAACTCGAAGTCTTGGCCTCAGTGCCGGTATCGCCTGAGTGTTGTACAATCCGAACCGATCCAGAGAAGAGAACTCGCCGTACGTGTGGAGAATAAATCCATAGTTTGGACGCCCGGCGATCCACTGCTGGACGATGGTCTTCACGTCGGCGGAATATTTTTTCTGTCCATTCTCACTGATTGGCGAGCAAATCGACGCAAGCGCGACAGTATCGTACGGAAACGTCGTCCCTCGTAAAAAATATGCGATGAGCGAATCGCGGGAGTGGTTGTTCAAGAGCGACGAGCCCGGATCGAGCGAGAGAATCAACCGAGCATCCGTAATACTCGCTTTGGGTGGAATAGCCAGCGAATCGAACCGGACAATTCCGCGTGTTGTTGTGCCGGATTGCAGCGTCATCAGATTGCTTTGCGTTAGAGGTGTACTATGTACGACACTGATTGCGCGTTGTGCGGTGCTCTTGATTTGAATTGTCGTGTCAGCCGTATCGCGGTAGCTGATGGTCAACTCCGGCCGCAACGACGTTCCGATATAATTGAGGAAGCCAAGGACGAGATTCATGCCCACGACGTTGTTTGCTGCACGTAGAGCCAGAGAACCGCTTCCAGTTGCTCCCCAACTGCGGATAAGGGAAGTGTCCACTTTTAAGCGAATAACAGAATCCCGCGGACTTATGGTCGCTGCAAAAAAACCTACAACTGTGTCTGTAGAGAAAGTCGCGAGACTGTCCCACAAGAAACTCGACGCGCTCCACGAATTTGTTACCTTGTAGGCATTCATCCCAAATGGTCCGGAGGAATCGACGAAGAAATAGTTGATGGAGAAAGCGATGACCGCCGAATCAATTCGCTGCGATGCTGTGAAGTTCGGGACGCCGCCGAATTCCACGATGGAAGCCGCCTCGATGTCGTCGTGTTTCCCGATGAGTAACCGGCCTGCATTGGGAGCGATGCGGACAAGGAACGTTGTATCGTATGTCGAAGCGAATTCGCGGGCTTCAATGCGAAGTGTATCTTGTGGCGGGATAAGCCCGCGGCCGACATCCGTCGGCTCATCACTGCATCCGGCGAGGAAAGAAACGACAACGAGCATTGCGAACGAGCAAAAGGTAACGTTCATCGAATCCAGGTCTCTTAACAAATTGACGGTTGTTTGTGTTGCGCTGTACGTTTGACAAACTCCATTGCGTCGAAAAGATCATTCGCGATACATGCGATCGGCACATTGTTCTGCCGACAGAGATCAAGCTCTTCTTTACCGTAGCCGGTAAGAACGAGAATGGAAGTGGCGCCGGCATTGTTGCCTGTTTGTATGTCAATCATGCGATCGCCGATAACGAACGACCGTGTAAGATCGACATTGAATTCTGTTGCTGCTTGTTGAAGCATTCCGATGCGCGGTTTGCGGCAGTCACAGTCCTTTACGAAGGGGGCGTTACCGAGCTCAGGGTGGTGTGGACAATAGTAGATTGCGTCAATGGCGGCATGTTTAACTTTCAAAGATGCAAGAAGCCGCTTGTGAATTTCTGAAAGCCGCTCCTCGCTCAGGAAGCCGCGCGCGATCCCCGACTGGTTGGTGATGATAAATACCTTGAAGCCCAGCGTATTAGCTTCACGGATTGCATCGACGGATCTGGGAATCAAGTTGAGATTATCAGGGTTGGAAAGAAAATCTACTTCTTCATTGATCGTGCCGTCTCGGTCGAGAAAAATACCCACGGTTTTCTTCATCAGCCATTTTTCACAAGATCACGGTAGATATCAACGAACTTCCGGGCGAGGAGCTCCTGATGGTTTTCGTTCTGCATGCCATTGTTCATCGAGACGATAGAGGAATGTCGCTGTTCAAGGACACCCGCAAGGTCATCTTGCGGTGCAATGCGAATACCCTTCTCGGCTTTCGTGCCAAAGGTTGTCACGAGATCCGCGTAGGCAAGGCCTGCTCGCAGGAAGTTGAGTTTCTCCGAGTACAAGCCATTAGTGCCGAGCATTCCGCTCGGAAGACCACTTTTTTCGTATGAGTCCTTTGGAAACGACGCGTGAGAAGCAAGACTGCACACTGTGAATACTGTCTTAACATTCCTAAAGTAGGGATCATTCTTATAGATTGAGCTAAGGTATGCTGGAATCAGTCCCGACTGCCAGTCGATACAATGAATAATTTGTGGCTGCCAATGGAGGCGCTTCAGTGTCTCCAGTACGCCGCGGCAGAAAAAGATAAACCGCTCATCATTGTCAGGGAAATACTTCTTAGTCTCTGGATGGAAGTAAAGTCCTTCGCGGCTGAAGTAGCGCTCATTCGCGAGAAAGTAAACCAAGACTTTTTGATTTTCACTGTTGAGATATGATGATTTGATATTTGCTCGTTCCGTCGAGTTGCCGATCGGAATCGCAATATCCTTCATCCTGAGCAGGTTATGGATCTGGAACCGACGGTTGTTGATAAATCCGTACCCCGGCAGCATAACACGAATATCATGCCCCATCGTTTTCACGATCTTCGGTAGAGTCCCCGCTAGTTCTCCGATACTTCCGGACTTAATAAATGGGCCTGCCTCACTGGCAACGAAGAGGATATCTATTGGTCTGGACATGAAACTACAGAAAAGTTGAAAAACGCATAGGTTTGTACAATAATTTACGCATTTTACGCTTGAAAATCAAGGATGTTCTTGACAATAAAACAAAGTTTCTCTATATTATCTCCAGAGTTTACGTAATAGATGTTTCACAGTGGAGTCCCTGCATCGAGTTATTGATAAGGTTTCGTCGTTATTCCTCTCAATGAGGGATGTAATTTGAACCCAGCGGAGTATTCGCTGGCTTTTTATTGACGGTGACCTTAGCAGATTCGGTGCGGCATACAAAGTCTCAAAACCGAACGTCTGATAATCACCGACGTTCGGTTTTTTGTTTTAGAGAATATTGTGACACACTTGCATCAACATACAAGTCTTTCAAGAATCGCTCCCGTCCTCATGTTTCTTGCCGTTTTTTTGTCCATAATAACAGCCCAAGCTCAGAATATGGACATTCGAGTTTTACAATCTGACGGACATGGAGTCGTGGTGGAGTACGTACCTATTTTTCTGTCAGAAGTCGCCGAGACTATCAATGGCATTCGGAGTATTCGCCATAACGTCGAAGGGACTATAGTGGATGAGTCCCAGCAGCCAGGTTCCCCGGGAATTCCGATACGCGCCACCACACTCAAGCTTGCAGGAATGGAAAATAATACTATTGAACCACTCAACGTGGATTATGAGGATGTGCCAGGCGTAATGCTCGCATCTGTTCCGGGAATGCAGAAATCCGACATCGGAGTCTCTCGGACCTATTCGGCTGATCCTGGGGAGTATGCAAAGTCTGTCTTCCTCCCACAGGAGATCGTTTCGCTGGGACATGTCGGTGAAACACGCGGAGTCGTTCTCGGAACACTGTACTTCCATCCGTTTCAATACAATCCGCACGAGCGCGTACTCCGTAAGTATCATCGAATCGTGGCGCGCGTAACGTTCGGACCTCATGCTACCATTCATACACGGCCCGACGACCTCTTGCGGGGTATCGCCCTGAACGATTCACTGGCATCTTTTCTGGTACAATCGGGAACGATCTCGACCGCAAGTAATGCCGCGTTCCACAATAGTGTTCTTGCCTCTGGTGCTTGGTACAAATTCGCTGTCACCGAAGACGGAGTATACAAACTCAGCGGGCAGATATTATTGGATGCTGGAATTCCCGCTTCGGTAGATCCGCACACGATCAACGTGTATGGTAATGGCGGGTTTGAAGTGCCATCGAGTGTCACGGCACCCTTTGCCGACGACTTGATCGAGAATGCCGTCTACGTCAGCGATAATGGCACGCAAGGACGACTCGACCCTGATGATTATCTCCTCTTTTACGGCAAGGGTACACGAGGGTGGTCGTACGATCCGTTGCAAAAAAAATTTTCGCACTACATCAATCATTTTACCGAAACGAACATCTATTGGTTGACGTACGGATCAGGGGTCGCCAAGGCAATGACGCCAGTGACTTCCACGAACGATCCATCGGCACTACATCTCACATCGGTGGGAAGCAAGAGCTTCCGTGAGGAAGAGAAAGTGAATCTCCTTGCATCAGGTCAAGAGTGGCTTGGTCAGGCGATGAACCCGGGTGACCAAATGCTCTACGTGACGCCGCTTCCCGGTCTTGATACAAGTAAGTCGATTTTCTACCGGATCCATCTCGGGGCCCGATCGGCCACATATTCAAAATTCACGGTGCGTGAGCATACAGCAATTCTGGACTCCGCAATTCTGCCAAGTACGATTATCGATTATTTCTTCGATAGGCAGCTCAAAGATGATATCCTTGAGCCGTTGCTCAAGCCGGTATTTGCCGACAACCAAAGTCAATTGCGATTTTCGTTCCTAACGTCAAGTGCAGGCGGGAATGGCTACGTTGATTGGTATGAAATTTTTTACAACCGGCTCCCGGTTGCACAGAATGATGTTTGTGCTTTCCATGCACCCGATACGACCGCACTCGCGGAGTTCACCGTTACCGGTTTCTCGAATGGACCTGTATTCGTCTTCGACGTGACAAAATTTGATAGTGTTGTGACGATCAGCAATCCACGACGTGCCCTCGATACCTGTCAATTCCAGATGCAGTTGACAACGGGGCATGCCGCTGATCTTGTCGTCGTTGGTCAATCGGGATTGAAAACACCAGGCACGCTCGTGCGCGTTGCGAATCAGAATCTCCACGGCGACTCGGCCAAGGTTGATTACATTATTGTTACACACAGCGATTTTTCCTCTGCCGCAGAACGCTTAAAAATGTTCCGCGAACAAGTAGGGGCGAATACTCTTCGTACACGAGTCGTCGATATAGATCAGATTTATAACGAGTTTAGCGGTGGAGTTCCGACTCCTGTCGCGGTTCGTAATTACCTCCGCTATGTGTATGCGAATTCGTCTGAGCCGCCGCGTTATGTGTTGCTCTTCGGTGATGGTGATTATGACTACCGTGGTATTATTAGCAGCGGTCCTAACTGGATTCCACCATGGGAGACGCTTGAATCGTTCGATCCAGAAGGTTCCTATGCTACTGATGATAACTTCGCGGTTTTCGGATCAGGAGATCGCGTGAATATGGGCGTCGGTCGGTTGACCGCTCGATCATTGCACGAAGCGAATACAATGGTCGATAAGATCATCGAATATGAAACAAAGTCCGCACAAGACCCTTGGAAGATTCGTGTTACCCTTGTTGCGGATGATGCACTTGCCGGTGTTGGCGCTGACGGAAGAGTTGAAAACGATTTTACTACGCATCTCGTTCATGCGGAGACGATTGCCCGGGATATTCCGGCACTCTTCGAAACAAGGAAGATCTATCTCTTCGATTATCCAACGGTATACAGCTCGGCCGGGAGGCGAAAACCGGACGTGAACCAAGCGCTTGATGACCAGATCAACCAGGGAACGCTCATTCTCAATTATTCCGGACATGGGAACCCTCGCCTCTGGGCGCATGAACGTGTCTTCGTTCGAGAAAGTGATTTTCCACTTCTTCATAACAAGGGAAAATATTTCTTTCTTGTTGCCGCTACATGCAACTTCTCGGCATTTGACGTCATCGACGAACAGAGCGGAGGAGAAATACTTGTTGCTACACCGGATGCTGGGGCGATAGCAGTCTTTTCTGCCACGCGGTCTGTAGAAGCAAGCCAGAACCAGGAAATCAACGACACCCTTTTTCGCCAGCTTTTCCAGGTCGATGCATTCGGTCGTATTCGCTCTCAGCGGCTTGGCGACGTGATATACCGAACCAAACAAACGCGCACTGGAGAGAATGATAAGAAATACTTTCTCCTTGGGGATCCTGCACTGCGAATTTCTTTTCCACCGCTGTTTGCTTCAATCGATAGCATCAACAATTTACCGGCACAACAGATCGTACAATTGCGTGCGCTCAGCAAGGCATCGCTCGTTGCAAGCGTGCGTGATTCGCTCATGCAGCTGATCTCAAGCTTTAGCGGCCAGGCACAGGTTGCCGTCTACGACGCGGACCGGCAAGTTCAGTACACTGATCCGGATGCCGGACGAATTTCGTATAAGACATCGGGAAGTGTTCTCTTTCGCGGTGAGCAGTCTGTTTCCGGCGGGATGATGGGAACGACGTTTATTGTTCCGAAAGACATCTCCTACGGCAACAGTAATGGTCGCGTCACATTTTACTTCTGGAACTCTACGTCAGATGGTGCTGGATATTCGACAAACGTGCGAATCGGCGGCACTGATACAGCGGCAACAAACGATACGAAAGGCCCTGAGGTCGAGTTGTATCTTGACGGTCGGGGATTTAAGCCTGGCGATGTTGTGAGCGGGTCTCCTGTTTTCATTGCCGATCTCAGTGACGAGAGCGGCATCAACACATCGGGCTCGGGTGTCGGTCATCGATTGGAAATGTGGCTCGATGCCCGATCCGAAGGTACAGACATGAGCAGCTACTACAAGAGCAAGCAGAATACGTATCAGCAGGGAACGATCGAGTATCCCCTCGGCACGCTTGGCGAAGGAACGCACAAGATCCGTCTCCGGGCGTGGGATACGTACAACAATCCCTCAACAAAGGAAACTGTTTTTGACGTGATCACCGGCATCGGCTTGCGGCTTGGTAATGTCTATAACTTCCCGAACCCATTCTCTTTGGCAACGACGTTCACATTCGAACACAACCAGATAACACCTATCGATGCCGAGGTAAAAATCTACACGGTGGCAGGCCGCTTGATCCAATCACTCGCAGTGAAAAACGTAACCAGTCAATTCGTCCGGATACCGTGGGATGGACGAGACCGGGATGGCGACGTGCTGGCGAATGGAGTCTATTTGTATAAGGTGAGTGCTTCGACGCAGGATCGTCGTTTTGCCAGCGAAGCGCTCGGAAAAGTAAGTATTGTACGGTAATGGATAGCCATGTTGACTCTCTGCCTGAAAGATGCTACATTACTATCCCCGGAACATCAGGAGTTCAATGTAACCACCACTTCATCTTTACTCTACAATAGAAGGAAAGTCGTATGATGTCAAAAGAAAACAGGAGAGCACTCTCCTTGACGGTCGTTATTTTCCTCGTGCTCGTTACAGCGACATTCGTGCCGCAGCAAGGATGGGCACAGGGCGAATCGGCGGTGCCATTTTTGTTGATCGCACCCAACGCCCGCGCAGACGGCATGGGGGAAGCAGGCGGCGCCCTCTCCGATGATGCTGCAGCATCGCACTGGAACCCGGCAGGTCTGGCGTTTCAGTTAGGACAAGAGGTGAGCGTCACGCACTCGGCCTGGCTGCCACAGTTCCAGCAATCGGACCTGTTCTACGATTACCTGGCGTACCGCAATCACATCGACGATTGGGGTGGAACGTTTGCCGCCACGATCACCTACTTGAATCTCGGTGAGTTTGTGGAAACAGGACCTGATCCAACTCCCTTGAGCACATTCAAAGCGTATGAGATGGCAGTGACGGCTGGGTACTCTACACGCGCCTTCGATGATCTTGGTGTCGGTGTGAACCTTCGCTATATCCGCAGCTCGCTTGCACCGTTCAACGTGCAGGATCAGCAGCGAAAAGGTATCGCTTCCACGGTAAGCTTCGACGTTGCTATGCTGTGGAAACCGCATTCGCTGGACGTCCCGGGAGTAGGTAATCTCGGTGGTCGGTTCAGTGTCGGCCTGAACCTTTCCAACCTTGGACCCAAGCTAACGTATATCGATGCCGAACAAGCCGATCCCCTTCCGACAAATCTTCGCCTCGGTTTTGCCGCAGAGGTCCTGAAGACGGAGTTCAATAGTCTTAACCTCGTTCTTGATTTCAACCGCATTCTCGTTCGACGTCGCCCTGAAATCATAGACTCGACAACGAACCTCACGATCCAGTCCGCGTCGGTCGACAATCTGCCAAAATCGCTCTTCAGTGCGTGGGGTGACCGCGGATTGAAGAAGGTGACGATCGGCGGCGGTATGGAGTACTGGTATGGTAGTCCGAAACTCATCGCATTACGATTCGGATATTTCTACGAGGCGCCGCCGCCGGACAATGGTGGACGGAAATTCCTTACTTTTGGCGCAGGCGTTCGCTACGACATCTATGGATTTGACTTCAGCTATCTCTCTACCATTGAAGAGAATAATCCCCTGGGTGAAACCTTGCGCTTTACCCTGTTGATCGCCTGGGGCGGTCAACAACAACAGTAATTCAATCATCGGGGTCGAGTCCAAACTGATCATCGTCTGGAGAATCGATATGGACTCGACCACTGTTGAATCATCCGCCACCCTTACGACACCAGAGGCATGACGAGACAACCCCCGTATCGTACCATCAGACACCTGTCTGTTTTTCCTGCTATTGCCCTGATCTTACTCTCTATCTTTGCCGTTCATGCACAACCGATACCATCACGGGCGACGTTCAGCCATCCGCTGAATCCCGAAGTCGTTCCTGTGAATCCTGCCCGACTCTCTCCGCGAACATTTATCACCCAACCGGAGACTCTGCGGGTTCTCGCTGCGATGGTGGCATTTCAAGAAGATAACGATAGCCGGACGACCGGCAACGGGAGCTTCAATCTCTCCGATACCCTCGGTCGCATTCTTGATGCACCGCCGCATAACAAAGAGTACTTCCATCAACACCTGGAATTCGCGCAAAATTATTTTCGCAAAGTTTCGGATGGGAAGCTGCAAATCGTGAAACTCGCATTGACCGACAGCGTGTACCGCCTTCCCTATCCGATGCAGCACTACAGTCCGGCGCGCAGCAGCACGACGAATGCAGAGCTGGGAATGCTTGTCGAGGATGCATGGCACCTCATTGATTCTGTTACCCCCGGAATTCCGTACGAGGCGTACGATGTATTCATTCTTTTCCACGCGGGAGTCGGACGTGATATCGATCTCGTCAGCATCTGCGGCGGATTTGACCCGACGCCGTTCGATCTTCCTTCCATCTACCTGAATCTTCCCGCGCTCAAGAAAATCTTCGGCGACTCGTACCAGGGCGTAGCCGTACGGAACGGTTCGTATTTTCTTAAGAACTCGATCATTCTGCCCGAGACGGAATCACGTTATCTCGATTGTGTCGGAGCGAATTTGAGGCTCGGAATGAACGGACTTCTCGCGGCAAGCATCGGCAGTCACCTCGGACTTCCCGATTTGTTCGACACGAAGACGGGTGCATCCGGTATCGGACGATTCGGATTGATGGACGGACAATCGATCTTTAGCTGGAACGGACTCTTCCCGCCGGAACCGTCTGCCTGGGAACGATATTTCCTCGGATGGATTCGACCCATCACGATTTCGAACGGCGATACCGTGTACAATCTTCCCGCAATCGGTCTTGCGAACCAGCCAGACTCCGTCTACCGTGTACTGATTTCCGACCGGGAATATTTCCTTGTCGAAAACCGCAACCGCGATGCGAACCGCGACGGCGCAACGGTAACGATGCTGATCCACGATTCGACGATCACGCGCACGTGGTACCGCGATACGGTGGGATTCAACGCCTTCAGCACTTCGTCACTCGTTGGCGTTGTGACGGATGTGGATGAATTCGATTGGAGCTTGCCCGGCGGCGTGAATACGCGGACCGGGGAATGGTTCGATGGCGGAATGCTCATCTGGCATATCGATGAGAACGTCATCGATGCGAACATCGCCGTTGATGCGGTGAATGCCGATCCGAACCGGCGCGGCGTCGATCTCGAAGAAGCCGACGGCTCGCAAGACATCGGACAATCGTACGGTTTTCTCGATCCGGGCTCCGGCAGCGAAGACGGCACGCAGCTCGATTTCTGGTACAGCGGCAACAACGCTCCATTGCGGAGGCAGTCGAACGCGTTCACACCGACGTCGCTTCCCGACAGCCGCAGCAACGACCTTGCCAACAGCCACATTTATATGAAAGACTTCTCCGTCCGCGGCCCATACATGACTGCAAGGATACAGGTGGGGGATGGGCAGATCGCGCCGCTTTCGGGATTTCCTAAAGGAATGTCGCTTGCCACGTCATCGAAGATTGGGAGGAACTCAGTGACCGTATCGGAACATGTTGGGGCACAGACAACCGCAATTCTTGTTTCAAACGATTTCTTATATGGCTGGAAGCCGGATGGCCATGCGCTCAATGGGTACCGGTCTGACGGGATCGTAGCTTTCCCTCGGAGTTTCGGCTCAGGCAGAGTAAGAGGGAAACCGGTTGTCGGCGATTTTGACGCGGACGGATTTGGTGATTTTGCCACGATCGGATCATTCAGATTCGTGAATGACCTTTTTCTGTTTCCAATTATTGCCGGCTGGTCGGCGATAACACCACAATCTGATAGCACAGCTCGTCAGCTCTTTTTTTCCAGCTTCACCGATAGAGCGCCATTATTTACAACCAGTCTGGTCCTGTCGGATTCATTCTTCGCAGTCGGTACGAACGATGCGACAATTTACGTTCTTCGCCACGACGGTTCGAGTTTCGACACCATACGAATTCGGTCAAATGACTCATCCGATATCGTCGGGATCAACCTCTTGGGTCCGCGCAATGAGTTTGTTGCAATCTCCGAGAACGGTTCGCTAGAGTACTTCACTCCGGGCGCTATTCCGGATCGAATTACTTCGCGAGAGCTTGGAAAATCGGTGACTGCATCTGCAGTTTCTGGATTCTTGTCATCGAGCCTAGGACAAGCAATCGCGCTTGCAACGAAAGATGGATCGGTATTTCTGATGGATGTTTATTTCAAGGACTTCCTCGGATTCCCGGTTTCCACCGGTGGCGATATCCTTAACTCTCCCGCCCTCGCCGACATCGATCTTGATGGACAGAAAGACATCGTCGTCTTCAGCGGCAATAAAATCTATGCGATCAATCATGCAGGCGTCATACTCGACAACTTCCCGATTACGACTCCGACATCAAAAACAATTCTCACATCTCCCATCGTTGCCGATCTCAATGGCGATGGATTGCCGGACATTGTTGGAGTCACGCAAGAAGGCTTAGTCGTTGCGTATGACAAATCGGGAAAAATGCTGGCGGGATTTCCGCTGCAAGCCGGCATCAATAATGGCTCGACGCCGGCAGCGTTCACGTTCTCCATCAATCCTCGCGGCGTTGCAGGCATTGGGCTCGCTGTCGCCTCGGATGACGGCCATGTCTATGCATGGCAGACCGGCACCCTGGGACCGTTACCAGCCGATGGAATACCCGAATGGGTTTCTCCGTGGCCGCAATACATGCACGATGCGCAGAATACCGGACTCGACGACTCTATTCCCGGCGGAACGCCGATTACGCCACAGTTCTTTCCATCCGAGCGTGCTTACAACTGGCCCAACCCCGTCGGGCGCGAGAACGGTTTCAAGACGCGCATCCGCTACTTCGTCGGGACGGATGCAAACGTACAGATCAAGATCTTCGATATTGCCGGCGACCTTGTGACCGAGTTGCAAGGGCAAGCAGTCGGTGGCGTCGATAATGAAATCGAATGGGACGTGAGCAATATCCAGAGCGGTATCTACCTTGCCCACATCGATGCAAATGGAGCGGGTGGAAATAGCTCGACAGTGATCAAGATAGCGGTCGTGAAGTGAGGTGATGCATGTGCGCTCAGCATTGATTGTTGTTGTCGGCATCCTGGCATTTTCCTGCCGCGACATTCTGCCGCTCCAGCCATCGAATTCAACACGCGGATTTCAATTGAATGGAACGGTGACGACGCCGAATGGTATCCCGTTGGACAGTGTCGATGTTCGCGTGTTCTACAACTACGATCTGGTGCAGACAACGCCGATCGATACGCAGCAAGTGTTGGTGAAAGATCCCAGCCGGATCGTCGACGTTGCCGTGTACACGCCGGACTACCAGTTCGTCCGGCAGCTCTACTTGAGCTACTGGCCGGTTGGACCGGTGCCGCGATTCACGTGGGATGGACATGATGCCGATGGCGCACTCGTTCCCAGTGGAAAGTATCTTATCCGATACGTTGTCGATACCCTGATCGTAAAGTATTCGACTGTCATTATCGATGGACATCGCACGACGACGACCGATCCAAAGGGGCGGTTCACGCTCTCCGCAGCACGGCTGCCGGTTGAGGAAATGTTCGATCACTATCGTTCGAACAATACGTATGAAGGAACCTACCGGGTACTGCCGGAGATCGATCTCGTCTTCACGAAGTCGCCGCTCTCCAAAACATACACCGGCGTTTCACTTGACAAAAACAGAATTACAACCGTCGCATTTACACTTGAATGATACGAATGAAAATCTGGATTGCGCTCGCATGCTTTTTCGCTTTGAGTTCGCTTCTCTTCTCGCAAGAAGATGAATTCTACCACCCTGAACTGAATTGGCGAACCATCGAGACCGATCATTTCTACGTCCACTACCACACCGGCACGGAGCACACGGCTCGTGTCGTTGCGAAAGTTGCTGAGGAGATCTACGAGCCTGTCACGTCGCTGTATCACCACCAGCCTGATGGCAAGGTCAGTTTCGTCATCAAGGATTACGATGATTTCTCGAACGGGGCCGCCTACTTCTTCGACAACAAGATCGAGATTTGGGCATCCGCCCTCGACTTCGATCTCCGCGGCACGCACAACTGGCTGCGCAACGTGGTCACGCACGAGTTTACACACATCGTCCAGATACAAACTGCGCTCAAGTTCGGCCGCAGAGTTCCGGCCATTTACCTCCAGTGGCTGCAATATGAATCGGAGCGGAGGACGGACGTTCTCTATGGCTATCCGAACGGCATTGTCTCGTATCCCATTTCCGGTTTCGTGATGCCGAGCTGGTTTGCGGAAGGCGTTGCGCAGTTCAACCGCAAAGAGCTCGGCTACGATCAATGGGATGCCCACCGCGACATGATTCTTCGCATGTATGCGCTCGACAATAACATGCTGACCTGGAACGAGATGGCGGTTTTTGGGAAGACGAGTCTTGGCAACGAGAGTTCCTACAACGCGGGTTTCGCCTTTGTCCGGTACATCGGTGAGCGCTACGGCGATGGGAAACTGGAAGAAATTTCCCGCGCACTTTCCTCCCTCCATCGCGTCACCATCGATGGTGCGATTGAAGCGGCAACCGGCAAGAGCGGCCAGGATCTTTACAATGAATGGCGCGAGTACTTCCGCACCGATTATGCAAAACGAACGGAAGGAATCAAAGGCGCACTCGTTACCGGCGATACGATCGGCAAAGTAGGTTTCGCGAATTTCTATCCGGCATTTTCGCCTGACGGCAAAACGCTTGCCTATGTCTCCAACAAGGAATCGGATTACTTCTCACAGTCATCGCTGTATTTGTACGATCTCGTAACGAAGGAAGAGAAGCTTCTGAAGTCGGGTGTTCGTTCGAGTTTTTCATGGTCGCCGGATGGAAAAAAAATCTATTACGCGAAGACGAGGCGCTCTAACGATCACTGGTCAAACCTCCTTGACCTCTATGTCTATGACATCGATCAACAGGAAGAAACCCGTTTGACACACGGTGCGCGTGCCAATGCACCTGCCGCCTCGCCCGGCGGGACAACGATCGCCTTTGTTGCGGGGAGTGACGGGACGCTGAACATCTTCACGATGAGTGCGGATGGAACGAATATTCACCAGCTTACTCAGTACACGAGCGGCGAGCAGGTCTACAATCCAAAATGGTCGCCGGATGGAAAAACGATCATCTTCGATTACTCGATCAAGGATGGACGCGATGTTGCATCCATTCCTGCCGACGGTGGAACAGTCGCGTTCATATTGGCAACACCAACAGATGAACGTAATGCCGTCTTCAACCGGGATGGAACAAAGGTCATCTTTTCATCCGACAAGACAGGCATTTTCAATCTCTATGAATACGATCTTGCGACGAAAGAGATCGTTCAGCTTACGAACGTTCTGGGCGGCGCTTTCATGCCGGCAGTGAACGCGACAGGAGAGGTTGCCTTTGCATCGTATACATCAACGGGATACAAGCTGGCGTTGCTCTCTGCCGTTCATCCTCTCCAGTCGCCTGCTGCATACGAAGCGAGAGAGCAAACAGCATTCAACGAGCGCGTCCAGATTGCATCCAACGGAACAGACTCGCAGGGACAGCCATTCAACTGGTCTGCACTTCGCAACTACGACGACTCTCAACTTCCCGCGCACACCGACACGACGTATACGACTGTAGCAACGAGTTTGACATTCATCCCATTTCTGCGTGTCGATAACTATAATCCCAAGAATAAGGGGATCGATGTCTTGAAGCTTGGTCTCTATGGTTACTCGTATGACATGACCGATCGATACGGATTCTTTGCCGGCGCAGCGTTCAATCGAAAAGGCGAGCGCGATTTGTTCTTCACATTCGATTACAGAGGAAAAGTTCCGGGTTTGTACCAGCTCGGGTTTGAGCCTGCAGTCTCGTTGGAAGCGTACAACATCACGCGCAAAACCGACAACACGCTGAAGCTTCGAGAAGATTTACTCGTGCCGGTTGAAATCACGTACAGCCTGCTCGAGTTCGATATTGCAATGAAACAGAAGATCTTTACGGAAGCGCTGGACGTCGAATTGCGATACGCGCATAGCCGGTACAACGCGAGTATCGGTAGTTTTGTGTTCTACGATCCGCTCTCGAACGCACCGTCGCAAGTGTTTCAGGCCTTCGGTACGCTCTATTTCGTGGGCAACGATATTTCTCTCACGTGGACGTTCAACGGCATTGGCATCTCGCGCACGCAAGAGATCAATCCCGTTGGCCGGAAGATTCGCGTGCGTTACGAGTACGAATTCAACAAGTTCAATCCGGACAACGAGTACGAGATCACGGACGGTCTGCTCGTTCCCAAATACCAGCATCCGAACTTCCATCGACTCGATGTTAGTTGGAAGGAGCACCAACAGCTTCCCGGCTGGAAGCACACACTGACGGCACAGCTTCGCGGCGGAACGATCTTCGGTCCACCGGTAGACAACTTCTTCGACTTTTACATCGGCGGCCTTGCCGGCATGAAAGGGTATCCCTTCTATTCGCTTGGCGGCAACGAGTTTGCCTACGCCAACCTCACATACCGTTTTCCGGTCTTCGAGCACATCGATCTTCGCATACTGCAATTGTACTTCGATAAGCTGTATGCTGCATTCTACGGCGATGTGGGATCGGCATGGACCGGCGGCGGTCCGAGCGGACAACAGTTCAAGCGCGACGCCGGTGCCGAGCTGCGACTTGAAGCGTTTTCATACTATGCTTTTCCAACACGAATATTCTTTAATGCCACGTATGGCTTCGACCAGTTTCAACACTACGTACCATCGAGTGGAGTGCCGGCGGTGACGTATGGGAAAGAGTGGAACTTCCACTTCGGCGTTCTCTTCGGTTTTGATTTTGATTAAACATTCAAGAAAGGACTGCACGCGCATGGCGCTTCGAACACTCGTTATCATTGCTTGTATCTTCATCGCTGCATTTGTGTATGCCGGTGAACCTCCTGCAACGCTTCATCTGACAGGAAACCCCACGGTCGATTTCTTCAGCGCTACTCAGCATGTGCCCGGCGAGGCGCTCTCGCTCGCACATATCTCACAGGAAGATGCGCTTCCATCCGGCAGAGATGAAAAATCGCCGTGGCTTGCGGGCACGCTCTCACTGGCAGTGCCCGGCGCCGGTGAAGTATATTCGAAGAGCTACATCAAGGCCGCGCTCTTTGCCGCAATCGAAGCGACATCCTGGATTGTTGCCTACAACTACAATAAAAAAGGAGACCGGCAGACGTACGACTATCACGATTATGCGAATACGCACTGGAAAGCAAGCAAGTATGTCAACTGGACGCTCGAGAACATTGACGTTTTGAACCCGAACTTGCGCCCAGACCCGGGTTATACTAGTGTACAAGAAGAATATGGTGAGAGGATTTATCCCGATGGCTATGATCGAGGCGCTCCCCCGAGCTATGATCCTCCTTTCAGAGAAATGAACTGGGGTGCGATGAACGCAATGGAAGACGCTATCCGGCAGTTCCCAGATAACGGTTACTCCCATCAGCTCCCATCGTGGGGTGAGCAACAGTACTACGAGCTTATCGGCAAGTACTCACAGTTCAGAAGCGGATGGGATGACGATGGGCTTCCGGATCGCATCGACGAGAGTAGTCTGCCAATAGCGCTTCCAGCGTCTGGTCACATGATCGAGTACCGGAACATGCGTGCTCAGGCGAACGATTACTACGATGTTGCGAGCACATTCGTGAGCGTCGCGGTTATCAATCATCTCGTCAGCGCGATCGATGCCTTCTGGTCGGCGACACGATTCAACAAGTCGTTGCATGCCGAAGTACGTATGCGCGTCCAGCCGACGCGATTCGGCGTCGCGCCATTGACGGAGGCGAAGATAAGCTACACGTTTTAATTCATTCCTTCCCTCTGCACGTGACGTCGCCTTTGTTATTACAGGCTCGCTCCCAGGCTCTGCTTGGGAAATTGCGGGGGCTACTTCGGTACGCGGATAAGATTATAGATTCCCACCGTGAAGAAAATAATGTTCGCCAGCCATGCGGTGAGGAGGGGATCGAGATCGCCGTTGTAGCCGAATGCCTGACTGATCTTCAGGAAGACGATGTAGAGAAAGCACACGAGAAGTCCGATTGCAAACTGTACGCCGAGTCCGCTTCGCCTCTTGATCGATGAGATCGGCACGCCGAAGAGCACCACAATGACACTCGCCATAGGGAAGGCAACTTTCTCGTAGTGCTCGACCAGCCAGCGCGAAACATCGTGCCCCGATCGTTTCTGATTCTCAATAAACTGTTGCAGCTCGTTGTAGTCCATTTCCTCTGGTTTCTGCTGTTTCTTGCGGATGTCTTCCGGTGCAAAGTTGAGTGCGCCGATATGTACCGTCGCAAACTGGTGGCTCTGTTCGTGGTCTGCGACGAAGCGCCGCTCCGTGCCATTCACGAGCGTCCATGTCTTTGACTGCGGGTCCCATCGCATCTCCGCTGCGTCATACCGGCCGGCAAGGCGTGTCGGATCGTCTGGGACGAAGTCTTGAATGCTCACTTGTTGCGCAACCCCGCGCGTATCGTCGAAAAGTCCGATCGAAAGAATCCGCGTCGGCGAATCCTGGATGAAGATGTTGTTCCTCGCAACGTACTGGATGTTCTTCTGGAAATAGACGCGACCGATGTCGAACTTCTTTTTGTTCGCGTAGGGTACCACCCATCCGTTGAAGTAGATCGAAACGCCGCTCACCAGGAAGGCGAAGAGAAGGAGCGGCGCCATAAACCGGTAGAGGCTCATGCCGCTCGATTTCATTGCGGCGAGCTCATTGAACGTGGACAACCGTCCAGTCGTGAACAGCGCCGACAGAAGCATCGCGACGGGAATTGTCAGTTTAATAATTTCCGGGAGGAAATAAAAATAATATGTTGCAATGATGCCGGCGGCTGCCTGCTTGTCGAGGAAATCGTCCAGGTTCTCCATCATGTCGACGACGACGAAGAGCACCATAAATCCGACGAGCACGAAGAGTGCCATCTGGATGAACTGCCGGAGGACATAGCGATCGATGCGCGTCATTCAGCCCCTCCAGCCGCGGTACCATCGGCGGGCTCGGGTGAGCGGAACGATCGCGGCACGAATCGGCGCAACGCCAACCAGTTTATCGTTATTGTTTCGCGGCCCATGCGTAACGTCAGAAAAATGCCGAGGATGCTCAGGACGATATTCGCGCTCCACATGCCGACCCAGGGAGCAATGATGCCGCGATCCGCAAGTTTTTCGCCGCCGATGAGCGATGCCCAGTAGAGCAGGAAAAAGCCGAAGCTGAGTGAAGCAGCGACACCGAACGTACCGCGACGCGCCATGACGCCGAGCGGTGCACCGATAAACACAAAGACGAGACAGGCGATAGGTATAGAGTACTTCTTATGAATCTCGACGAGGTATTGATCGATCTGGTCATGGTTATACTTCTCAAGCATAATCTGGTTGTCGATCTGGTTGAGTGTTTGCCGCGCACGGCTTAATGCGAGAAAGAGCGCCTGCTGCTGGAAGTGGGTCGACTCTTGTTGCGCGTGCGGTATCGGAATGCGTCTCACAGGCTCAATCGCGTTGCGATCGAATCGAGTGGAAAACACTTCGTCGCGCGTCGTAGCGATAGATCGTTCCAGGCTGTCGACAATCGCCTCCATCATCTGCGCACTCATTTCACGATCGCCGCGAGAGATAGCGTTTTCATTCGATCGCTCGAAGTCAAACTCCTCAGCGTCCATGATGATGCGATGCTTGGTAAATCGCATCTTGCGGTATGCCGAGCGATCCATCGTCCCGATCTGGTGAATCTCGCCTGCATAAAGATCCATGATGAGCTTCCTGTAGTCGGGAGTAAACGAGACAGTACCGTGTTCTGCGGTGACGACAACATTTCTTGCCGGGTCGGTATAATCGTAAATCGTAATCCCTTCGAGGTCGTTGGAGTGCTCGTAGGTCTTCCGTGCAAGGATGCTGTAGCCCTGAATATCCTGCGAGAAAAGTCCGGGCACGATGGTGAGTGTCGGTTTGATTCTCCGGATATCAACCATCAAGACCTTCACACGGTGATTTGCCTCTGGAAGTACACTATTGTTGAACTGTATTAAGAGGTAGGTCAACGCGGTGGAGGCCAAGACCACCGGCAGCATCATTCGGTAGAGGCTCATGCCGGTTGCTTTCATCGCAGTAATTTCGTTTTGAGCTGAGAGATTGCCAAAAGCCATCAATGTTGACACAAGAACTGCCATGGGAACAGCGAGCACGACCATCCACGCTAAGCTGAGCGCCATCAATTCACCAATGATCCACCAGCTCAATCCCTTTCCGACGAGATCGTCGGCAAATTTCATCAGGAACTGTAGCAGAAAGATGAACATGATGGTGAACAGTGCGAAGAAGAATGGCCCGATGTGAGCGCGAAGTATGTGAAACGAAAGTCGCATGAAGAGTCAACGTGAATAATATAGCGTCAATTTGTTGATTTTACAAACAATCACGGTCTACGTGTTATTCTTGATAGCGTACTTGCATCTGTAGTACCTTTTTTATACATTTTTGAAGTGATTTCGACGCACTATTGTTTGAGTATCGGTTGCTCGAGGAGATACTCTCTGCCGAAAGTAGAAGTCGCATGTTATTCGCTTGTAGTCATTGACACCTCGGCGTTAGCGAAAGGAGTAGTTGGTATCGAGTCTTGATAGCAGTTCAGCCATTGTAGATCGTTGCGGTATTATCGGTCTGCAATAGACACAACAACAAGATCGCACTACACAACTTGACTCTTTTTCACGCACGTTGTCGTGCAACGCCTTTTATGCCGCGTTTACGCGTTCTCTGGGTTTTTCTTCTGGCGGGCTCAGTGTCGCACGCTCTTGCATTCGTCCCGGGATCGACACCTCTGGTTAGCGCGTCTTCATTCTCACAGAATTTTGGGCAATTCTCTCCCGATACGACTTACCTCGATTCGTCCAAGAGTGGAGTGTCTCCTTTCTCGAATCCGGGTGATAGCACGAGCGAAGCGCGGCAAAAACGGTTTGTCGATTCTCTCCGTCATGCAGATTCCCTGAACGCTCTGCGACAGCAGGGGGGCGAGGATTCACTTGAATTTCCACTTGACTCACTCAAAGCGGCAACGGACTCCCTCGCGAAAAAAGACTCCACCTGGGTTGTGTATCTGGATTCGACAGCCCGTGTGGAGCAATTCGTCCACCGGCGTTACGATTCTCCCACGGCAGATCTTTTCCCGCGCGATGATTACAGCCTCTATCTCGATGTGAAATCTCCGGCATACAAGAGGGAATTTCAGATTGACTCGGCGAGTCAATCTGTAACGGTCCGGGAACAGGTTAATGGCCTTGACGTCAAAGTGCCGCTCACGGTCTCGCTTGATGATTACATCACGCTGCGGCGCGACAGTGAACGCAAGTCATCGTGGGGAAAAATCGTGAAGGATTATAGATTTACGGAGACAAAAGACGAGCTTGGCGGCGTTCTCAACAACCTCAAAAACATTGAGATACCTATCCCGGCAAATCCACTCTTCAATATTTTTGGTGGACGTGGTATCAAACTGAACGTATCCGGCGCGGTCGATATCCGTGCGGCATTCCGTAACTCGAAATCGGATGCTGCGACGACATCGCGCTTCGACCAGTCGAGCAATGAGCCGGACTTCAACCAGGACGTGCAAATCCTCGTCGATGGTTTGATCGGCGACAAACTTAAAATTCGCGCCGACTGGAATACGCAGCGTACATTCGAGTATGAGAACCAGCTCAAAATAAATTACACCGGCTACGATGACGAGATCATCCAGAGTGTTGAGGCAGGAAACGTCTCGCTGCAAACGCCCGGGCTTATCGGCGGCAGTCAGGCGCTTTTTGGCATCAAGGCGAAACTGCAGACTGGCCCGCTGACACTCACGACACTCGTGTCGCAGAAGAAGGGACAAGCGAGGGAACTCACTGTCTCCGGTGGCGCACAATCAAGCGGGCCACAGGACATCTACCCGGACGGATACTCGAAGAACTACTATTTCGTCGATACAGTATACCGGCAATATTGGGATACGCTTCACAGTTCACCTGTCCCGCCGGTTACCGCAGATATCCAGGCTCACCGGATTCTCCAAATTGATGTATGGAAGACCGTCGTGCCGACGTCCCAAAATGCCACTATTGCCATTTTACAGAAGGCATACGTTGACCTGCCACCCCATCTCTTTGATGAAAGCTACCAACCCGGCTTTACCAATTTGCTCGACAGCTCTTCTAGCGGTCGATACAAACAGGCCTATTGGATTCGGCTCGATCCGAGCAAGGATTACAAGTTCGACAAAGACGGCGGTTATATCGTATTCAATTCACTGGAGGACCAGCAAGCATATGCAGTCAGTTATACCGTCCAGGGTTATCCTGACCCGTTCCATCAGGGTAAGTTCTTGAGCATGGTCTATGGTGACAGTATTCCCGGCAGGAACGATCCCTACCTGAAACTTATCAAACCCATTGACCTTGGTAATCACCCGGAGTACAAGCCGGCATGGGACTTGATGCTGAAGAATATTTATCCGATTGGTGGACGAAATGTGGATGAGAAGGACTTCGAGTTCAAGATTGCACGACGGACCGATGGCCCGGAAGCGTTTCAGTTATTTAATAAAGATCTCCTGACCATCATGGGACTCGACCGGTTCGACAACACGAACGCGCCGAGGCCGGACGGGCAGTTCGACTTCATCAGAGGACTTACTATCGACGTCGAACGAGGTGAAGTTATCTTTCCTTCGTTGCGGCCATTCGATCAGGGTATTATCGAATATTTCCGACGCAATAATTTGCCGACCGACGGTCTGGATACCGTGCTCTTCCGCGAAGTCTATGATACGACCGCATACGCGGCACGGCAGTTGGCGATCAAGAACAAATACGTTATGCACGTCAAGGCGACTGCCGCGGCTGCCGGAGGACAGAATGGCCCGATCAAGCTCGGTTTTAACGTAGTCGAAGGAAGTGTCCAAGTACTCATGGACGGCCGCACCTTGACACCAAACGTCGACTATTCTGTTGACTATATCGTTGGTGAAGTAAAGATCACCAACCCACTGGCACTCGTACCCGGAGCGAATGTCCAGGTGAAGTATGAGCAGAACGACCTCTTCCAGCTTGCGTCGAAGACGCTTATCGGTGCGCGGGGTGAAATGCCGAATTTTTTGCCGAACACGAACCTGGGCTTTACCTTTATGAACCTCAACCAGGCCACGTTGAGCGACAAAGTACGACTGGGTGAAGAGCCGACCAACAACTCCATCATCGGTGCCGATATATCAACAACACTCGATCTCCCGTTCCTCACCGACGCGCTCGATGCGCTTCCATTCATCCGGACACGCGAGGGCTCTTCCATTCACTTCGGCGGCGAAGCGGCATACATGATTCCCGATCCTAACACCAAGCGCAGCAGTATCCAGAGCGATAATAATGTGGGTGTCGCTTACCTTGACGATTTTGAAGGAGCGCGCCGAACAATTCCGCTCTCGCTTCCCTACACGGGCTGGCACCTGGCAAGTGCACCGGTTTACACGTTTCTGGGAAACATTCCAGATTCTGAAAAGACATACTACAAAGCACGACTTAACTGGTATAACAACTCGACTTGTTTTCAACCTGTCCTTGTCACGGAGATTTTTGGAAACCGAAAACAAGTTCGCCGCGGCCAGGAATTTGTCACCGTCCTCGGTTTCCATTACGATCCCGATCACCGTGGAACCTATAACTTCTCACCCAACCTCGATTCAACGCTTTACCATCGGCGACATGGAACGGATGAAGATCGGCGAAAGAACTGGGGCGGCGCGATGCGCTTCATCTCTAATTCTGTCGGATTGTTGGAGCAAAACGCAGAGTATCTGGAAATATGGCTGAAGGCGAGCAGCGACGACATCGATGACTTGCGCCGGGGTCGTTTGTATATCGACATCGGCAAGATCAGTGAGGACGCGATCCCTGACGGGCAACGGAATTCAGAAGACTATATCCCCTTTCCCGAAAACCCGAGAGGAAACCCGACCGGTGTCATTCACCCCGGACAGGACCTCGGTTTAGACATGATACCGGATGAACAGGAGCGATCGGTTCATGCAAATTTCCTCCAGAACAATCCACGGCAAAACATCCCCCCCGGCGTCGAATACGACAAGGATGTCGATGTTGACGACCCGGCCGGCGACGATTGGGATTTTGAAACCTGCAGCCCGGATATCACACACGCTAACGGCACTGAGGGGAACAAGCAGAACCGCTTCGGTCGGCAGTCACCGGTAGGCCAATTCCCAGATACAGAAGACTTGAACAGCAACGGTGTTACCGATACGGACAATCAGTACCTCGAATACGAAGTGCCTCTCGATAGTCTTGTGGTTGATTCATTGAACAGGGTGGGACACAATCCGTACATCGTCGGACGCGGTGATAACGGCTGGTATCAAATTCGTTTACCGTTGCGTGGCGCGACGCGAACCATTCCGGCCAACCGGTCGCAAGAAGACCTCCTCCGCAGCGTAGAGTATATGAGATTGTGGTTCACGGGGTTTAAGGACTCCGTCAATGTAAAAATCGCTGAGATGAATTTCGTCGGTAGCCAGTGGTCGCAGCGGATCCAGAACGACTCGATCATGAAACCGTCGGTTGTCAGCATTGAAGATAATCCCGAGTATAATAGCGACGACTACCGTGCACTCGGCATCGTTCGCGAGCGCGATAAAACTCAACCCGATCAGGTGATTGAAGGGAACGAACAATCAATGTCGTTGATCCTCAATGGACTCGTTCGCGGCGACTCGCGAGAAGTGTACCGCTCCTTCACGGTGAGACCGCTCGATCTTTTCAACTACAAGGCAATGAAGATGTTCGTGCATGGCGACACCCGTTTCAATTACTATGCGCCCGATCGCTACGATGCAGAAGTCTTCATCCGCTTCGGTTCGGACTCTGCCAACTATTACGAATATAGAACTCCGGTGAAACCTGGCTGGCATCCGGATAACCAGATTACGATCAACTTTGCGGAGCTGACATCCATCAAAGCTGCGCGAGATTCGGCGAACCAAATCTACCGCGTTGCTGCCAACAACAAGGGCGCCAGCTATGGCATTAAAGGAAACCCTTCGTTGCGACAGGTTCGTGAAATCTCCATCGGTGTAACGAACCCATCTGCGCAAGGAGGGACCCGTCCTCTCATCGGACAGGTATGGGTGAACGAGCTTCGCCTCACGGATGTCGATAACGCCAAAGGCTTAGCGTACCATTTCGATAGTCAAATCAAACTTGCCGACTTTGGGAGTGTTCAGTTCAGCTATGCGCAGACGGATCCATCATTCCATGCGCTCGATCAACGGTTTGGCAGCCAGAACACAAGCGTGAATTGGGCTATTAGCTCCAGCGTCTCGCTTGATAAATACTTCCCGCAGGAATGGCAGGGAACGTCGGTGAACTTCGGGTATTCACATTCGGAGAACCTCGTCAAACCAAAATACTTGCCGAATACCGATGTCGTCGTTCAGGTAGCAGCCAGCCGGGTAGCGGAGCGACCTGACCCGAACGCGCAGGCATTGGCCGACGATCTCGTAACGTCTTCTCAAACATTACAGGTGCGCGATTCCTATTCGTTGAGCAACTTCCGTATCAGCCTGCCGACTCAGTGGTGGCTTGTTCGCGACACGTTTAGCAAACTGGCATTTGGATTCCAGTATAGCCTGGCCCAGGATCGCGATCCTTCGATCGCCGAACGGCGAAGCTGGGTATGGAATTTCAAAGTGAGCTATGGCGTTTCGATTTCATCGGATTACTTCCTCCAGCCGTTTAAAAATATCTTCAAGGGAATTTTCCTGCTGGATCAATTCAAAGATTGGAAGCTGTACTATGTTCCGTTCACCAATTTTTCTGGCAACCTCGGTGCACAGCGGTCGCGTACATTCGAACAGACGCGATTCGCAGGAAGCCAGCCACGCGACACGCGAAGCTTCACTGCCGGAAAACAGGCGGGATTCGGATGGAAGCTGACGGAGGGCGGTTTGCTGAACCTCTCCGGCGATTACGGATTGTCCCTCGACCGAAACTTGTACAACATCGATAACGACACCGTTGGTCGCAACTTCTCGTCGATTCTGAAAAACATGCTCTTTAGCGGAGCGGATAATCAGTACTCTCAGCGCATGACGATAAACTCAAAACCCAGGATTCTCGACATCCTCGGCCTGACAAAGTATTTGGATCTCAATGCAGGCTACACCGTGACATACAACTGGCGGAATACATTCCAGCCCGAGGATCGCGGAAAGAGTGCCGGCTTCGATAACAGCATTACCCTCGGCACGAATTTCAAACTCAAGTCATTGACCGATCCATGGTTCGCATCAGGAGATGATGCAAGCCGGCCGCAGCTAACCCCGGTGAATCGTCCCAAGGGCGGTGGTGGACCCGGACAGACGAAAGATAGTTCCGGTGCTCAATTGGTTGAGCCTGATACAGGGAAAAGAAAAGGGCCCGACGTCTTCGGAGGGCTTAAGACACTTGCACGAATATTCATCAAGATTCCGCTTCTCGACTATGAGTCGATCAGCATTAACTTCTCGCAATCGAACCGCGTTGCGAACGGCGGTGTTATCGGTTCGGCCGGGTTCCAGAATTTCTGGGGACGATTGCCGTTCCAGGGATCTCTCCCGGAGTACGGTCCCTCCCGTCTCTACCAATTGGGATTAAGCTCCGATCCGAGCGGTCGGCTGGAGTATGCACCGACGTCGAGCTTCCCTTTTATAGGATGGCGCACTATTCCCGGCCGACGAGCACCGAACATCCAGTCAGCGGATCAGTTTGCACAGAGCAACAGTATCGGCCTGCGCACCAACCGTCCGCTCTGGGAAGGTGCAACCCTCGAAGTGAACTGGAAAGTCGGTTGGCAGTTCAGTAAGTCGACGACGATCACGACCCTGGACGACGGAATGCCAATACCAGGTGTTGTGACGGTAGGGGGAAGTGTTGAGCGTTCATTCCTGACGCTCCCCCCTGTCCTCTTCTTGAAAGTGTTCAAGAGTAATCTCGAGGATGTTGGCAAGAAGTTCGACCAGTATTCCGCCAGCAAGCCTGCGAACGAAGCGCTTGTTGAGGCGTTCGAAAAGGGCATGGAAGCAATGCCATTCCTCAATAAAGTGTTCGGACAATATGTTCCGCGGCCGAACTGGACGATGCGCTGGGATGGCATAGAGAAAATCTACGGGCTCAAGTCCGTTTTTACGAAGCTGTCACTCGAACATAGTTACTCGTCATCGTTCCACCGCGACTTCCGCGGTGACTTCTTAACAGGCAGTGAGCGGACTGATGTAGAACGTGTAAGCTATGGTTTCTCGCCGCTTGCCGCAGTGAATGCATCTTTCAAAGAATTCTTGAAAGGAGGTCTCAGCGGATCGTTGCGGTATAACACGTCGACGATTCTTGACCTGAACGCCGCATCGCTGAATATTGTCGAGACGCTTTCGCAAGAAATGGCTTTGACGCTCTCGTACTCGCGCAAAGGTTTCAAGTTCCCGATATTCGGATTGAATCTCTCCAACGACGTCGACCTGACCGTAACCTTTTCACGTACAAAGAATTCTCGTCGCAGTCACGACCCTCATACGCTGAGTCAGAATCAGGAAGGCGTGCCACTCGAAGGCAACACGCGGACGTTGCTCGAGCCACGCATCCGATACGATTTGAGCTCGCGCGTGCGCGCATCGCTCTTCTACCGTTTATCGAAGCTCGCACCCGACGAGGGCGGCTCGGCGACCATTGGAACGACCACCAACGAGGCCGGTCTCGACATTCATATCACAATCTGACACTTGTCTATTCCGCACGAAATGCAGTCATGCTACAATGAGTGCTGTCCGCACTCATTGCTTCTCGTAACCGAAATAGTTACTTTACGCAGTGAGGTAATCGTATGAACGTAATGACTTCGACAAAAGGACGCATACTTTGGGTCGATGACGAAATTGAACTTCTTCGCTCTCACATCCTTCTTCTCTCCGAACGAGGTTACACCGTCGATACCGCCACCAACGGTGAAGACGCGATCACCATGGTAAAGAGCCGCACCTTCGATCTCGTCTTCCTCGATGAAATGATGGCAGGGATGGGCGGACTTCGCACGCTCTCCGAGATTAAAGACATTCGACCGGAACTTCCTGTTATCATGGTCACGAAAAATGAAGACGAAGGATTGATGGAGGAAGCGATCGGCGTGAAGATCAGCGACTACCTCACGAAACCGGTGAACCCGAGCCAGGTGCTTCTTGCGGCGAAAAAGTTCCTCGAAGGGAAAAAGATAACCGGCGCTCAGGTTTCACGCGACTATATCAAGGAGTTCAACGAGATTACGATGGCGCTCCAGAATACTCTTTCGGCATCGGAGTGGATCGACATCTATTTGAAACTCGTCGATTGGTCGCTGGAGATGGATACACACGCAGAACTTGGTCTTAGACAAACACTTACCGACCAGATCCGCGAGTGCAACATCCAGTTTTCAAAATTCGTGGAGCGGAACTATCGCGGCTGGCTGGAGCAAAAGAACAAGCCGACCCTTTCCGTCGATGTTGTAGACAAGTTCCTCATTCCCGAACTCAAAGCCGATCGTTCCGTCTTCTTTTTCGTGATCGACTGTCTCCGGATGGATCAGTGGATGGAGATGGAGCGCGTCCTCCGCGAGTATTTCGACATCACGCGAGATCATTACTATTCCATTCTTCCAACAGCGACGCCGTACTCGCGTAATGCAATTTTCAGCGGCGTGTTTCCGGATGAGATCGAAAAGCGCTTTCCGGAAATCTGGGAACAGTGGGAAGATGACGATAACAGCCGCAATCGGTACGAGCACCAGTTTCTCGATAAGTTGTTGGAACGCCGGAAGATCCAGCTCAAGCCCGACTCAAAATACGTGAAGATTCTTGATCCCGAATTTGGGCGCAGCATCGAGCAAAACATCCTTTCGTATGCAAAGAACCCGCTCACGTCCATCGTTATCAATTTCGTTGACATGCTTGCGCATGGCCGCTCCGACTCCCAGCTCCTGAAAGAAATTGCGCCGGATGAGGCGGCATACCGCTCGCTCACGAAGTCATGGTTCATGCACTCATCCTTGCTCGGGATGTTGCGCACACTCTCGCGGCAGAAGAATGTCACCATCGTGCTGACGACAGACCACGGTAGTATCCGTTGCCTGCGCAATACGAAGGTCATTGCAGACCGGGAGGCGTCGCCAAATCTCCGCTACAAGTACGGGCGGAATCTCAAAGTCGATGAACGATATGCCATCTTTGTCAAAAGTCCGTCTGAATACCGTTTGCCGCGACGAAGCGTCACGATTAATTACATTATCGCAAAGGAAGATTACTATTTTGTGTACCCAACGGACTTCCACAAGTATGTGAACCAGTACCGCGACAGCTTTCAGCACGGCGGTATTTCCATGGAAGAAATGATTTTGCCCGTTGTAAAAATGGTGCCGAAGCGCTAACGTGCACCCGGCATCAATGGTTCTCCGCGAGACACTGAGCGAAGATGAGACGATCCGGTACGGAGAAGAATTTGCCGGAGCGCTCCTACCCGGCGATGTTGTTGCGGTGATTGGCGATTTGGGGAGCGGCAAGACGTGCTTCATCAAAGGTATCTGCAAAGGTCTCGGTGTCACCGAACACGTTGCAAGCCCGACCTTTACTATCGTGAACGAATATCATAAAGGCGACTTGGCGGTCTACCATTTCGATTTCTATCGCGTGCTGTCACTCCGAGAAGTTCACGAGATCGGGTTCGAAGAATACCTTTCATCCGGAGATGCAATTTGTCTCATCGAGTGGGCGGACCGCGTGCTGGAACTTCTTCCGCCGCGGCGATACGACGTCCGGATGAGACTCGGGGAAAAAAATCAGGCGAGAGAAATTGTCATCACCGCTGGCGCGGGAATAACGACATGAATGTGCTTGGAATTGAAACGGCAACAGCAGTCTGTGGTGCAGCCCTTGCTGAAGACGGGCGTATCGTTGCCGAGAATTGGTTTGAAGCACAGCACACGCACTCTGAAAAACTGGTCATCCTCATCGATCGGACACTTCAATCATGCCATCGTACGGTATCACAGCTTGATGCAATCGCGGTCTCGATCGGTCCCGGCTCATTCAGTGGGCTGAGAATCGGATTAAGTGTTGCCAAAGGGCTTGCAATCGCATGCAACCTTCCGATCGTCGCTGTTCCTACACTGCGGGCGCTTGCGTTACGTGCAATAACAGAACGGTTTGTCGGACAGCAAGGGTACATTCTCCCCATGATCGAGGCCCGGCGCGGAGAGGTCTACACTGCGCTCTACGAGATGCGGGCTGAAAGCTTGAATGAAATCGTGGCTCCGCGTGCCGTAAGCGCCAGCGAGTGTAGCACGATGATCCCCGAAGACGATCTGCCGGTGATCGTGATGGGCGATGGCGCCGAGAAATTCGCGGAGCATTGGCCACGCATCACCATTCCGCCGCGTGAGAAGCGCCTCTGCAGCGCCGCGTTAGTCGCCGTGACTGGCGAACAACTGGTTCGCCGCGGCAGCATCGTCGATACGGCGACTCTTGAACCATTCTATGTGAAAGAGTTTTATACAACGATGAAACTTCAACACAACAAGGTACTGCACTGATGGCCTGGTTCCGACGGACAAAAGCAAGCGTTCAGCCAGACCAGCCACGCAAAGACGCCCCTGACGGCATGTGGACGAAATGCGACGGCTGCGGTGAGATTATTCACCGCAAGCAGCTCGAACAGCAATTCTATACCTGCATCAAGTGCAACTATCACTTTCGGATTGGCAGCCGCGAGTACGTGAATATACTGCTGGATGAGAATTCGTTCAGGGAATTGGATCGCAAAATGCGCTCCACGGATCCGCTCGAGTTCACCGATACCAAGCACTACAAAGACCGCATCAAGGAGTCGATGCGGAGAACGGAGTTATCCGATGCCGTTCGTACCGGCACGGGCAAGATCAACAAGATGCCGGTCGCAATTGGTGCGATGGATTTCGGATTCATCGGCGGCAGTATGGGATCGGTCGTCGGCGAGAAGATTGCCCGCATTGCCAACAAGGCGCTGCGATCGAAACTTCCACTCGTCATTGTTTCGTCCAGCGGCGGCGCACGCATGATGGAAGGCGCGCTCTCGCTGATGCAGCTTGCCAAGACGAGCGCCAAACTCGCGCAGCTCTCCGACGCCGGTATTCCGTTCGTCTCCGTCATGACAGACCCGACCACCGGCGGCGTGACGGCAAGTTATGCAATGCTCGGCGATGTGAACCTCGCAGAGCCTGGAGCGCTCATCGGCTTTGCCGGGCCGCGCGTCATCAAGCAAACGATCGGGAAAGATCTGCCGGAGGGATTCCAGCGCTCAGAATTCCAGCTCGAGCACGGCTTCATCGATATGGTCGTTCATCGGAAGGATTTAAAAGAAACGATCTCCAATCTCCTGAAGATGATGTGGGAATAACAAATGGAAGGGGCAAGGAAGAGGATTATTCCTAAACTCGTTCCAATCGATCATCTCTCCGATTCTCTGAATTTGCAGATTGATATCATACACGATCGCAACTGTCCACGGTTATCCCTCACACGAATTACTTGAAGATTTTACTCTCCATCAAAACTCCCGCAACCCCTTCAATCCATCGACGACCATCCGCTACGAACTTCCTGAACGAAGTTTCATCACGTTAAGAATATTTAACATCCTCGGAGAAGAAGTTGCAACAATCGTGAATGAATTTCAGGAAGCAGGAAACAAGTCGGTCAATTTCAATGCAATCAAACAATCCCACCTACTTGCGAGCGGTGTATACTTCTACCGGCTCACCGCCACCAGTCGCAATCATTCCTTCAGCAACATCCAAAAGATGGTTTTTCTCAAATAATTTGTTTATCATTGAGAGTTTACTTTAGAATTCTTATATAAGCTCATGACCGTTCACATCATCGGTGTGCCGATGGATTTAGGAGCCGGCCGGCGCGGAGTCGACATGGGTCCGTCGGCGATCCGTATTGCCGGTATCGGTGAGCGCCTGCAGGAGCTCGGCTACAAGGTTGTCGATGAAGGTGATCTTGCCATCAAGACGCAGGAAGAACAACGCATTAAAGACCCGCACGCAAAGTACCTTCCGGAAATCACACGTGCCGTTACAGTCCTCTCCCGCAAGGTGGAAAGAGTACTTGAACAGGGCCACTTTCCCCTGGTGCTCGGCGGCGATCACTCGATTGCCATCGGTACTATCAGCGGCGTTGCCGCCTTTGCACGCAAACGACGGAAGAAGATCGGCGTCTTCTGGATCGATGCGCACGGCGACTTCAACACTCCCGGCACGTCCCCATCCGGAAATGTCCATGGGATGCCGCTTGCTGTTTGTACGGGTCTCGGTCCGCGACCGCTTGTGAATGTCGGGGGATCATTCACGAAAGTGAAACCACGCAATGTTGCCATCATCGGCCTTCGTAACCTCGATAAAGGCGAGCGCCGGAACTTGCTGAAGAACGGCGTCCGCATCTTCACGATGGAAGAGGTCGACAAGTTTGGAATTCACAAGGTAATGAAGAATGCATTGCAGCAAGTGGCAAAGAACGTCGACTACCTCCATGTGAGTTTCGATCTCGATAGCGTCGATCCGGTGTATGCACCGGGGGTTGGCACGCCGGTAAAAGGTGGGCTCGATTACCGTGAAGCGCATCTCATTATGGAAATGCTTGCGGAATCAAAAAAAATGACGTCGCTTGAGATAGTGGAAGTCAATCCAATCGTCGACAATCGCAACCAGTCGGCAGAGTTTGCCGTAGAGTTGATGCAGTCGGCATTTGGCAAAAAGATTTTGTAAGATGAGCCTGTGTTTGTGTGATGGAATCGGCAGATGTTCAGCGTAAGGCGGACGTATACCACAGAGAGAGATCTCAGACGCATACGGCTTATCGCAGTTGGTACGGGAATCGTGATACACACGCTGGTTGTGGTTGGGCTGTTCTGGCAGCAACTTCAGATTGCCGAAGAGGCGAGAGCGAATGAGTTGAAATTCGGCAGCAGCGGCGGAGGTGGTGGGGAAGACGAGCAGGATCGCATCATCCAATTCGGACCGCAGAGCGATCCGCAACAAGGTACGACCGGTCTAGAGAACACGAGTAAGTTTACGCTGCTCGACATCAAGGTATACAGCGATGAAATAAAAGCTCAGCCGGTTTCGGTGAAAGAAGAGCCAAAACCGACGGTCACGAAGAAAGGGAAAAAACAGCAGAAGAAAATCATTATTGCCGAGAATCTTCCCACCCAATGGGTACGTCGTGGTACCGGTCCGGGCACGGGAGGTGGAGCCGGAGGTGGGAGCGGTGGCGGTATCGGTCGTGGAACCGGATATTCTATCGATTGGGGCGGGACCGGCGGTCGGAGACTGCTCAGTGGAGTTCTCCCCAAATATCCGGAAGGAACGGACAAACAGATGGCGGTGACGTTGCAGTTCACGGTGTCGCCCGATGGTTCCGTCGATGCGATCATTCCGACCCGCAAGACCGATGAGTTGCTTGAGGGTGCTTCGATCTCCGCGCTGCGAACGTGGCGCTTCGATCCGCTTCCCACGGAGATGGAGCAAAAGAACCAAGTTGGAAAAGTGACATTCAATTTCAAACTCGAACACTAAACGATGAAAGGCACATCACCTATGAGACAAAGCAACTTCACATTCCAATTTCTCATAATTTTCTTCACGGTGGTTCTCCTGAGCAGTGTTGCGGCACATGCTCAAGAGAACCGTCGCGGACAGCCGCAGTGGTGGTTTGGCGGAGCCGTCGCACCGAACTTCAACTTTTATAGTGGAAGCCTCCAGCAATTGAATGCAACAGTCAACTCCGGAAGCCCGTTTACCAAAGGCTCCGGCACCGGACTGTTCCTCTCTCCTCTGCTGGAATACCGTCCGGATCCGGTTTGGGGTGGAATACTCACACTGGGCTACGACGGGCGCAGCGGCTCGTTCGACGATGTGTCGTCGCAGGGTGCAAGTGAAAAGCTCTCCACTTCAATCAACTATATCAGCCTTGAGCCAAGTCTCAAGATTTCGCCGTTCGAATATCCGCTCTATTTCTTTGCAGGACCCAGACTTGGATTCAACGTTGCAAAATCTTTCAGCTACACGCCCTCGAATGGGACGAAGGTCGATGGCGAGTGGAGTGGTGCCCGCGGCACGGTACTCACGGGCCAACTCGGAGTCGGATATGATATTCCCCTGAGTGATCCGAACGCTTCGACGCAAGTGAATATTTCTCCCTTCCTTGCTGTTCATGTTGGACAAGGGCCACGTTCTGAAGAGAGCTGGTCATTGACGTCGCTGCGACTTGGAGTCGGAGTGAAATTCGGAACGACCGCGGAAGCGAAGCGTGTCGCTGAAAGTGAAGTTCGGTTCTCCGTCAAAGCGCCCAGGATCATTCCTATCGAGCGAAAAGTACGCGAGACATTCCCGATGCGGAATTACGTTTTCTTCGATGAAGGCTCAACGAATCTCCCTTCCCGATATGTCACGTTGACGAGCGAGGATGCCGGAAAGTTCAAAGAGGAACAGCTCCTCGAGCCGCAGCCGAAGGATGTCGCAGGCCGATCACGCCGCCAGCTTACCGTCTATCATAACATCGTGAATGTCGTTGGCGACCGCATGCGCCGCAATCCGGATGCAACAATCCGCTTGATCGGGTCTTCCGATAAAGGCGCCGCCGAAGGAAAGCAATTCGCGGAATCTCTAAAACGCTATCTCGTTGATGTCTTTGGTATCGAGGGGGGGAGAATCGCAACGGAAGGGGGCGAGAAGCCGACTATTCCATCCGTTGTAGCCGGCGCTACGCGCGAACTCGATCTTCTCCGACCGGAAGATCGCCGCGTCGAGATTGCAAGCAGCAATCCTGATATTCTCGATCCCGTCCAGATCATTTCTTTGCAGGAAGATCCGCTCGATAGCGATGTTCTCTTCACTGTTCCTGGTGCAAGCGATATTCTCTCCTCGTGGTCGCTGGAAGTGACGGATGAAAGCGGCAAGATAAAGCGATACGGTCCGTTCACGGGCGAGCAAGAACGAATTTCCGGCAGAACCATTCTGAGCGACCAGTCACAAGGTCGCTACACAGTCGTTATGCTTGGCGAAACAAAGTCCGGGCAGTCGATTCGAAAGGAAGAGAACATCCGCCTTGTACGTTCGGATGAGCCGGAGTCGGAACCGGGGTTGCGCTTCAGCATTCTGTTTGAATTCGATCAGTCGAAAACCGTTGCAACGTATGAGCGTTTCCTTACAAAGACAGTCGCCCCGCTCATTCCGAATGGCGGAAGCGTCATCATTCACGGTCACACCGACATCGTCGGCGAAGAGAGCCACAACTTGAAACTTTCCCGTGATCGTGCCAACGAGACGATGACCGTGCTGCAGCGCGAGCTTGGACGTCTCGGCACACGGAACGTCAAGTTCGACACCTATGGCTTCGGCGAAGATGTGCGCCGCGCGCCGTTCGATAACCGTTTACCCGAGGAGCGTTTCTATAACCGCTGCGTTGTCATTGACATCGTACCGGAGTGAGTGGATGTTGAGAACCGTCATGCAAAGACTCAGCGGCATCGTTGTGCTGTTGCTCGTTGTTGGCATGGTGCCGCACTCCAGCGTCGCGCAAATCCCGCCACTTCGTACAGATGAAACGGATATACGAAGTGTTCGTGAATGGATTGATGCCGGCGCCTATCATGTCGCGCGGCAGAAGCTCGAAAAAATTTTCCGGCATTCGGATGAGCATGGCCAGGATCGTGATGTCTTGTATTTGCTCGTGAAGTCGTCCTTTCAAGATCAGGACTACGAGCAAACGTATCAGTGGTCGGGAGAATTTGTTTCGGACTACCCAAACGATCCGCAGTTCGAGATGGCGCTCTTTATCCAGGGGGTGAGCGCGTACCAAACCCATCGGCTCAAAGAAGCCCTCACGCTTCTCGAGCGTTTTCTGAATGAAGCGCACGACAACTCGCAGAGGGGAGCTGCATGTTTCTGGCACGCAATGACTGAGCTTGACGGCGGCAACTGGTCGCAGGCAGAAGACGACATGCAGCAGTGCTACCATGATTCCTCCTCGCAGGCATACCGTGATTTCATTCTTCTCGGCTGGGCACTGTCGCTTGAACGTCGCGGTGAGTATTCCTTGTCGGCGGATCGTCTTGAAGAGCTCCTTTCAGGTTACCCGCAGAGCGATGTCCGTACGGATGCACAGATACGGTTGGCCTCGGTCTCTCTTCGCCGGGGGAATATCGACCGTACACTGCGAGAGCTTGAAAAAACGAAACCGCAGTATGACCAGCAGCGGCAGGAATACCTGCTGCTACAGGCTGAAGCAAACATGCAGCTTGGGCGTTACAGTGATGCTCGATCAGCGTATGGCGAATTTTCCCGTCAATTTCCGGAAAGTCCTTTCATACGCCAAGCTCTCTATGGGCTTGGATGGGCACGACTGAAAGCGAATGATTACCCTGGTGCACAGCGTGTTTTTGATTCGTTGAGCCGGGGGGGGAAGGATTCGCTCGCGTTTGCTTCCATGTATAAGAGTGGAATTCTTTTACTACTGCAAGGGAAGTTGATGAACGCGCTTTCCACCTTTGATACGCTTACGGCCGTGTCTCCCTACGATCAGGATGCAGCACAGGCGTACTACCAGATGGGGCTCATTCAGTACCGCGGCAAACATTATCGTGAAGCCCGGCGCGATTTCCAGCTTGCAGCACGGCTCTTTCCCGGAAGCACGCTTCGCCCGTACGCATACCACATGTTGGGTGAAAGCAATATTGCCATCGGTGATTTTGCGAATGCACAGCACGCCTTCCTGCAGGTAAAAAAACTTTCGAACGATCCCGATATCCTTGTACCGTCGCTCTTTCGGCAGACAATCGCACTCTATCACCTCGGTCGTTTCAAGAGCAGTGTGGAAAGCAGCACCGAATTCCTGCAAAAATTTCAGGCGGATCCCTTTGTTCCGCAAGCATATCTCTGGAAGGGTGAAGCGCTCTTTCAGGACTACCGGTTCGATGAAGCTGAGCGAGCATATGGCGAAGCGATCAAGCGGCTCTCAAAAGATTCAAAGCGTGCAGACGCGAGTTACGGACTTGCCTGGTCTTTGTTCGAGCAAAAAAAGTATGCACAAGCGGCAACGGCATTCGAGCGTTTCACGACCGAATTCCCGGATGATCAACGTATTCTTGAAGCTTCTCTCCGCAAGGCGGATGCGTATCTCTCAATGGGGCAGTACGACAAAGCCAACGCGCTTTACACATCGCTTGCTTCCGAGCGTTCCAGCGGGCGTCAGGCCGAGTATGCATCGTTCCAGCTTGCCATCACGTACGTTCAGCGCGGCGACGCCGATCGCGGTGTCGAGGAGCTCAAGAAATTCCTCCAGCGATATCCAAACTCCATTTACAGCGAAGTGGCACAATTCGATATTGCGTGGACGTTCTTCTCGCTCGAAGAATATCAAAAGGCGCTGGATGAATTCCGCACGCTTCTCCGATTGTATACGGGAAGCCAGCTTCTCCCGCGCGTCCTGTTGAATACGGGCGATGCTTTCTACAATCAGAAGCAATACGACAGCGCCCGTGTGTACTACCGGCGCGTCGTGAATGAATTCTCTTCAAGCCTCCTCGTCACTGATGCACTTTCAGGATTGCAGTACACGTACGAAGCCGAAGGCCGACCGGCTGCGGCGGCGGAAGAGATCGAAAAGGTGATCAAGGAAAAACCTGCGGGCGCATCGGGAGAGGAACTCTTGTTGAAGAAAGGCGATATTCTTTTTGGCCAGGGTGACTTCGCCGGCGCGATCCATGAGTATCAGCGCCTCCTTGGCATGAAACCGACGAACGACGTGAAAGCCAAGGCTCTGAATCAACTTGGTCGCGCATACGAACTCGAGAACAATCCGCAGCGTGCAATTACGTTTTATGAACAGATCCTTTCCAATCTCCCGGAAACGGATGTTGCACCTGCGGCGACACTGGCGCTCGGCAGCGCACACATGAAAGTGCATCGCTACGGACAGGCTGTGGATGTATTTCGTGACTTCGAGCGCCGTTACCCGGAATCGCCGCTTCTTCCCGAAGTGCGATATCAGGTTGGTACCGCGCTCAAGAATCTTCCGAATGCCGACGCTGCGATTGATCAGTTCATCGCCCTCATCCAGAAACATCCCGACAACGTGTTTGCCGATCGAAGCCGAATGCGTCTTGCAGAAATCTACCGCGGGCGAAAAAAGTATCAACCGGCAATCGATACGTTGACAAGCGTGGTCATGCACCGGAGCGACGACCTTGCCGCCGAAGCGCTTCTGATGATTGGCGATACATATTTCGATATGAAGAAGATCAAAGATGCAATGCAGGCGTATACCGATGTTACGCGGCAGTACACGGATTTCCCGCGTTCTATCGATCAAGCAAAGTTAGGTTTAGGAAAAGCATACGAGCAGCAGCGTGACAAGAAACGTGCTCGCACGATGTACGAAGAAGTCGCAGCGTCATCGACAGATCCTGCGTTGAAGAAAGAAGCCGGGGAACGGCTTCGGAGGATACGCCGATGAAGCGACTCCCGATTTTTTTTCTCTTCACCTCATTGACGCTTGTTGCGTTTGGGCAGGAGACCCAGCAACAACGCGAGACCCAGCAACCGAAGGATACCGTTGGCGGACAATTGCCGAGACTCGAAATTCCTGAAATCACGATCGTCGGTAAGAAAGCCATCACACTTCCCTTCGCACGAAAGGGAGAAATCTACGACGTGAACATCTACGAAGCCCCACCGCCGGACACGTCGCTCCTGGGCGAGCGCACAATGATGTCGCTTCCAATCGGTTCTTTACCGCGGTACGAACAGCAGCTTGATCCGTGGCGACTTTCGGCTGAAGGGTCGTTCGGGAGTTTCATGACCGGACACGTGCGCGGTTATCTCGATTATACAACGCTCCGATGGGGAATTCACGGTAACGGCGGCTACAGAACCACGCAAGGTCATGCGGACAATGCTTCGGCAACTTCGACGCAATTGGAACTGAACGCTCGTTCACTCGTTATAACCGACAATGAAATCCTTCGGTCGTTCCGCGCTTCGGGCGGGCTTTCATTCGTACACGATGAGTATGGAATGTTCGGTATCCCACTTTACCCTGTTCGCCGCAAGCGAAACGATTTCAGCATTACCGGTCGGCTCGGGTCGGTAAACAGGCAGGGAGCTGTTGTCGACGTCGATCTTGGTACAAGTGTCCTGGGCATCACCGATAAAGAATCGACAGGGGATTCAAATATTACCGTCGTATCACCGACATTGCGGGCGACGGTTTCATCCGATCTGAATGCCGTACGACTCTTCACAGAGTTACGCTATGCAAGCTCTTCGCTTGATTATTCCCACCCGACACAATCGCCATCGACGTTCGGATTCACACTTGGTGCGCGGTGGCGGATGACCGATCAATGGATGATCAACGTTGGCGGAATTTATGATCGTGGTTCCGATAACGAAGGGGGAGATAGGACGCTCGTTGCACCGACGGCAGTGATTACCTGGGAGCGAGACCGGGATCGTGTATGGTCATTCTGGTATCAGCCTGAAATCCGACTCGTCCCTTATGATGAGCGCTCGCGCCAGAATCCGTACCTGATCCGTGAGCTTGCCATGCGGCCGGAACGTATTCCGGTAAATGTTGGAAGCACGCTGAAATATAACAGCGAATTTCTGTCGGTCGATGTGAGCGGCTCCTTTGCACACAGCCAGGATAGGGCGCTGGAGGTTGCTGATAGCGGCAGAATTCGTCTTTACTATGTCGATGCCGAGCGGGTCGCCGCTCAGGCATCCGGAACGCTGATTCTATCGGGACGGACGAGACTGATTTTCTCCGGTACGCTTCAGCCGACGCGCGAGGCGGGAACGAGCACACAGCTTCCCATGGTGCCGGTGCTGCAACTATATGGACGCGGTGAAATCGATTTGCAGACGCCGGTCACCATCTGGTCCTCCATTGATTACCGCAGCAAGCGCAATATCGATCTCCTCGGCAACCGAACACTCGGCGACGTTGCAATAGTAAGCGCAGGACTTTCCACGCACGTGCTGCATCGGGTAACTCTCGCATTCGACATCACAAACATTTTTAACACGGCGTACGAATGGTGGAGCGGCTATTCCGCACCCGGTCGGCAACTCACTCTGGAAGCGAAGATTAATCTCAAATGAGAATCATCTCGTCGGTCCGTGAGATGCAGCAGGCGACGGACAACTTCCGTCGCGCAGGAAAACTCATCGGCGTTGTGCCGACCATGGGATACTTACATGAAGGTCATCTCAGCTTGATACACCTCGCGCGACGGCATGCCGATGTCGTGATCACAACGATCTTCGTTAACCCGACCCAGTTTGCACCGAACGAAGACTTTACAAAATACCCTCGCGACATTGAACGGGACACAGCGCTCGCAGAATCGGCGGGGACAGATATTCTCTTCACACCGTCGACGGATGAGATGTACCCGCGGGAATACCGAACGTATGTCGTGGTCGAGCAAATCACGAAAATGCTGGAAGGGCAGTTCCGTCCGACTCACTTTCGCGGGGTAACGACCATCGTCACGAAACTTTTTAATATCACCAAACCACACGTTGCGGTTTTTGGACAAAAGGACGCACAACAAGTTGTGGTGATAAAACAGATGGTTAAGGATTTGAATTTCGATCTGGAGATCATCGTTGCGCCCATTGTTCGCGAGCAGGACGGACTTGCGTTGAGTTCCCGGAACGTGTACCTTTCAGAGTCGGAGCGGAAACAGAGCATAGTTCTTTCCAGCGCCCTCCGTCGCGCAGAGGAGTATGTCCATCGTGGAGAAAAAACACCGTCGCGCATTATTGGTGAAATGAAGAAAATGATTACGGCACAGCCATCGGCAAGGGTGGATTATATTTCGATTGCCGATCCTGCATCGCTCGAAGACGTATCGGCGATTCCACATCATGGCAGCGTGCTTATTTCTCTCGCCGTGCGGTTTGGACAGACGCGGTTGATCGACAATATGCTCGTCTATATTCCTTGAATGTAAAAACCAGCGCGTTCACATGAGCATTGAATTGATCAAACCGCCCCGCAGTCTTGCCGTTGTTATCATGGCAGCAGGAAAAGGAACGCGCATGAAAAATCCCGACTTGGCGAAAGTTATGTACGACATCAACGGCAAGCCAATGGTCTGGTATGTTGTTGAGCTGGCGACGAAACTCCAAGCCGAGAGAATCATGCTCATCGTCGGCTGGCAGAAACAACCTGTGATCGACTATGTTTCGCAAGCATATCCGAACGTGGAGTTTGCCGAGCAGGCACAACAACTCGGGACAGGACATGCCGTGATGCAGGCGATGACCGCACTGAAGGAATTCGAAGGCGATCTTCTTGTGTTGTCCGGCGACGTTCCGCTTCTCACCGAAAAGACCGCCAGAGCACACATCGGTTACCATCGTGCGACCGACGCTGCTGCGACAATTCTCACTGCCGAGTTGAAGGATCCCGGCGACTACGGGCGCATCGCTCGGAGTGATGATGGCAGTGTCCAGAAAATCGTCGAGCACAAGGACGCATCCAAGAAGGAACTTGCAATCCGCGAAATCAATTCCGGCATTTACGTGTTTGATAAGCAGAAGCTCTTCGAGTGTCTCCTACAACTGCAACCGAACAACGCGCAAGGAGAATATTATTTGACCGATGTCTTCGAGCTGTTCTGGAAAAATAAGTGGCGTGTTTCGGCGGTCAAAGTCCTTGATCCCGTTGAGGTTATGGGCATTAATGATCTTCAACAACTCGAATCGGCGCGGGCAACGATCGCCGCAAGAACTACGACATGACTGTTTGACAATAAAACGCTTTTTCTGTATTATTACTCAAGATGGTATCTCGTATGAAAGGAATAGTGACGATGAAGAAACTGGCTGTAGTGGGATTGATACTGATGCTTGCGTTCGGAACAACACACGCGCAGCTAAAATCACAGGATGAGCGCGTGAGTGCTGCTGAGTCGCTCATCCGGCCGGCGCAAAGCATTAACAGTTTTCTCGGTTTCCTGAATTCCGATAATTTCATGATGCGCCACAACATCTCCTTCAGTTACCTGTCAGCCGGCGGCCAGGGACTTTCGCTTGCGTCGTATACCAATAGCATGTTCTACCGCATCGCCGATCCGCTGAACCTGCACGTCGATTTGACGCTCCAGGGTTCACCGTTTGGACAATACGGATCGTCGGGGCAGAACGATTTCAACAAGCTTTTCATCAGCCGCGCCGAGTTGAACTACCATCCGGCGGACAACATGTTCATCACGCTGCAGTTTAGCCAGCGACCCTTCGGGCGTTATAGCAATTATTCCAACGGGTTCTATGATGAACTATTCCCATACTCGACAACAATACCATCGGGAGATCATTAAACGACATTGAATGCTGTCAGCACCCGTGGCAAGATTCTTAGCATTGCCGAGTTAGTCTTTTCAGTAGGCTAACTCGGTTTTTATTTCATTCATGGACGAGCTCGACCGATATATGCAGGAACACCAGCCGGCAACAACCGCTCCGCCGCGTCCAGGGTCGAGCACGCCGAAGTTACTACTGAATGTCACGATCGCGCTTGGTCTTGTCGTCGCGGGATATTTTTCCTATACCTACATTGCCCGGAGCGCAATAGAACCGGCGCAGCAACAACAGGCACAGGTGAAACCGCCGCGCATCATTCAACTCGATGTTCTGAATGGATGCGGAGCAAGAGGCGCCGCCTCGAAGTTCACCAACTATCTGCGCAGCCAGGGTTTCGATGTTGTGGAGATGAAGAACTACAAAGTCTCCACGATGGGAAAGACGCTGGTTGTCGATCGCGTCGGTGATATGGGTGCAGCGCGACGTGTTGCCGCTGCACTTGGCGTTTCGGACAAGAACGTCGTCCAGCAATTGAATCCCGATTATTTTGTCGACGTGTCGATCATCATCGGAGCAGACTATACGACACTCGAACCCATGCATCAATAAATAAAGGAAAGGCATTGACACCGAAAACTCTTGCGAAGAAGATTGCCCATCTCGCGCTCACCAAGAAAGCCCACAAAATCACCATCCTCGATCTCCGGAAGCTCACTGATATGACCGACTTTTTCGTCATCTGCTCGGCGGATTCCGACATCCAGGTCAAAGCGATCGCCGATACCATCACCGATGGCACCGAAATGATCGGCGTCTCGGCATGGCACCGGGAAGGAATCTCGCAGCGGCAATGGGTCCTCCTTGACTACGTTGACGTCGTCGTGCACATCTTCCACCGGGAAGCGCGTCGCTTTTACGGACTCGAAAAATTGTGGGGCGATGCCAAGATTGAAATTGTCGAGGATGATTCGGAGAGACCCACGAAGGCTGATAAGAAAACTCCTGCCGGAAAACCACGCGCCGTTAAAGCTGCAAAATGAAAGAGTATCTGAGAGAGCGCATCAGTGCGGGTCTGCAATCACTTGGACTCGCGGAGACGGTGACGCCGACATTTGAGAGGCCGCACAGCGCCGGGCACGGCGATCTCACGACGAACGTCGCGATGATTGCAGCGAAAGCTGCTCGCACCAATCCACGCAAGCTTGCACGGCAATTGCTTGATCGCATCGAACTCGATTCGACACTGGTCGATAAGGTGGAGATTGCCGGACCAGGCTTCATCAATTTCCGGTTTACGGGAAAATTCTATCGGGAGCAGCTCAAGCAAATTCTCACGAAGAAAAACTTCTACGGACATTCGAACATCGGGAAACCACTGAAGACGCAGGTGGAATTCGTAAGCGCAAATCCGACGGGTCCGCTCACGGTCGGTCATGGCCGCGGTGCCGTCTACGGCGATACCGTCGCGCGTCTTCTTGAGTGGACAAACCATGACGTCACGCGAGAGTACTATTTCAACAATGCCGGCAGGCAGATGCGCATCCTCGGCGACTCCGTTCGACTCCGCTACCTGGAGCTTCTCGGTGATGCAATCGTCTTCCCGGACGATTACTACCAGGGCGAATATATCAAAGAGATCGCTCAGCGTCTCGTCGATCACCGCGCCGATTCATTGCGCAACGAGGCCGCCGAAGGAATCTTCAAGCAGCAAGCCGAGCAAGAGATTTTCGATGACATCAAGAAAACATTGAAGCGTCTCGATATCGTGCACGATGTCTTCTACAATGAAAACTCTCTCTATGAAACAGGCAAAGTGAAGGAAGTCATCGAGGAGTTCAAGCAGCGCGGACTAGCTTACGATCAGGATGGGGCGGTTTGGCTGAAGACAAGCGTGCTCGGCGGCGAAAAGGACAAGGTGATCGTCAAGGGCACGGGCGAGCCGACGTACCGTCTCCCCGACATCGCGTACCACCGCGAGAAGCTTCGTCGAGGATTCGAGCTGGTCATCGATGTTCTTGGCGCCGATCACGTCGCAACATATCCTGACGTCCTTGCCGGGCTGAAGGCGTTAGGATTCGATCCGGCGAAGATCAAAGTGCTGATCCACCAGTTTGTGACGATTGTGCAAAACGGGGAAGTGGTGAAAATGTCGACGCGGAAAGCGAACTTCATCACGCTCGACGAGCTGATCGATGAAGTCGGGGCGGACGTGGCGCGATACTTTTTTCTAATGCGCGGCGCCGGCAGTCATTTGAATTTCGATCTTGGGCTTGCCAAGGAGCAATCGGAACAAAACCCCGTTTACTACCTCCAGTACGCGCACGCGCGGATTGCCAGCATCATCCGCAATGCCGAGAGCCAGGGCATCGATGTGAACGTGCCCGCCGATCTCTCACTTCTTGCAGCGGAGGAAGAGCTTGGACTGATAAAGATGCTCGTGAATTTTCCGGACATGGTTGAGTCGTGCGCCGCATCCTTTGAGCCGCACCGGCTTGCAGAGTACCTGCACGATGTTGCCGGAAGCTTCCACAAGTTCTACCACGTTCATAAAGTTCTCACCGACGACCGCGCGCTTGCCGTGGCGCGCTGCGCACTCTGCCTTGCGACGAAGACAGTCATCGCTAATGGCTTCGCTATCTTAGGAATTACCGCGCCTGAGAAGATGTAGGACATTCACTTGTGATGATGGGGATAATTGGGATGCGGCGCATTCACCGATATCCGTTTCATCCCAATGATCTCAAGGAAATCTATCGGATAAGCACCAGCTTCTTCGTCTCGGTGAACGATCCGGCAGTGAGCCGATAGAAGTAGATGCCGGAGGACGTATTCGACGCGTTCCATGTCCGTGTGTACGTGCCGGGTGGAAGCGTCTCGTCCACAATCGTTGCCACTTCTCTTCCCAGGACATCGTACACCTTCAGGCTCACAAATTGAAAATTAGCAAGCTGGATTCAATGAGCAAGTGCAACACGTCGGTTAAAGACTTCGCGTGGTGTTTGATAATGTAATATTTTTCTTGGTCTGTTGTTCATGCGTCGTTCTAAACGTTTCACATCAGCATTGGAGACAGCGTCGAAGTTTGT
>JACOSY010000022.1 GCA_016178595.1 Ignavibacteria bacterium | reverse complement strand
CGACAACCCCTGAGCCCGATAGACGGCAATATGATCTCTTTCATCAAGAGACAGTTGATGATACTGTGGTATAGGTGCCATACTCCAAGAATAACAAATTCTCTCCTGGAGTGTTGCACTTCCTTGTAGAACTCATGATTGATAATCGCCGTTGCCCCAATGTCCAACATCGGAAACATCGCGGGCGAGCTTTTTGGGATCGTCCAACTTGTTCTTTGCCAGATTGAGAAAAATCTTCAGTGATTTCTGAAGAACGACAACATCAGTGACGTTGGTTTTAGCACGGAACGCAATGTATTGTTTCATCGGACGGAGGTTTATGTCTGGACCGATTGCCAAGACAAGTTCCTTGAATCGATTGTAAAGGGCGGCAATCTTCGGGCCAGCAATCTTGAGATGACCTTCCTCCGTGTACGTCCTGACCTCTCTGGTAATCTTTTCGACCGCCGCACCCTTCTTTGAGACGGTCTTGATGGATGCACTTGCTTGAGACGGCTTGTGCTGGTCGAATCGAACGGTATTGTTGGCGTAGCGATGCACCTCCCAAAGTTCAATGGGCAAATCCTTGAAGTTGATAGCGTCGAGTTGGAAGCTCGTGAAAGTAGGGGAGATGAACATCACTTTGGATTGCGACCAGTCAATGTCGCCCCGTTTGAGAGAAGCGCCGCACTGCTCATTGTACTCAAGGATAAACTCAGCCTTGTTGTTGAGCATAAGTCCGAGATAGCTCATACCCTGATCGACGACCGAGAAGTTGCGGTCTTTCTTGTACTCAATGATGACAAAGGAATTGGCATCCTTGTCAAAGGAAAGAGTGTCGATGCGAAGACCATTGAGTTGGAATTCGCTTCGGACAAGCTGCAATCCAAAAAGCGAGCCCAAGTTCGCCTCGACGATTTCTTGAATGTCCTTCTCTAATTTGAAGGCATTCTCTTTGATTGGTTCGACTTTCTTTTCAGATAGCTTATAGAGTGGCATTGGGGCAACGTTCCTTATTTAGGGCAAGTGGCGCATAACATTATATATCTGCATTGCGTCTATTCATCCGCAGCGCGTGTAATAATGCATGTGCATTGCTATTTCTTTTCCCGGTGTGAACTCTCGGAAGGGTGTCCCCGTGTTCCCTCCCCGGTGATCGACTTGAAGGTAACCATCCTGTCAGACATTGTCAATTATTTTTTCTCGAACTACACACAAACTCTTGACAGGTACGCAAACGATGGCGCACGTTTCGCTCTTGACCCTCTCCCCTCGTTCCCCTCTCCCAAACTTGGGAGAGGGGATGGCTCCGACGCAGTCGGAGTCAGGGGAGAGGGTTAACGCCCAATGTACCAAACCCTTAACAGCCAGCCAAATAAAGTCGCAGAAACGCTCTCTAACTCTTGATAATCCCCTCGTCGTGTATTATATTGCCCTCACCAAGATTTTGCCTCCCGAGCACGCGGGGTTTTTACCTCCCGGAAAACCCGTAATCCCATAAATCGCTTAATACAGCTTATTTTTAGGAGTTTCCATGTCTCTGTCGGGAGGCGGCATTCCCCTCGTTCAATCGGGGGGGTTCCGGATTTCGTCAGGGGATGCCCGCATGCGCCGCACGCCTCCCCGCGTCGGTGACGTGCCTCCGATCGTTTCCGCCGGGGTTCCCCGCGTTGTATCCTCGCCTCCGGGTAATCGAGCGGGGACGGCCCTCGTTCTGTCGTCGAATCCCTTCGCGCGTTATGCAATTCCCCTCACGCCACGCGCGCCACCCCTCGTCCGGTGCAAACCTCCGCCATTGCAATAGCGGCGATCAAGAAGTTGGCGGCTGGTCGGACGAGGCGAGGGTGTTGTGCATGATTTGAAATTCTTGACCCTCTCCCCTCGTTCCCCTCTCCCAAACTTGGGAGAGGGGATGGCTCCGACGCAGTCGGAGTTAGGGGAGAGGGTAACGCCCAATGTACCAAACCCTTAACAGGCAAGCAAACCCGAAAAGCAAAGGCGACGTCGCGCGACGTCGCCTTCTTAATCCGTTTCATTTGTTGTGAATCTCCCTCTCTTCAGGTCTTTGCTTCCACATATTCCTCCATCGGCGGGCAGGCGCAGACGAGATTCTTGTCGCCGTACGCGCTGTTGATGCGACTGACCGCAGGCCAAAACTTTCGCACCCGTGTCCAGGCTGCCGGGTAAGCAGCCTTCTCGCGCGAATAGGGAAAGTTCCATGCATCGCTCACCACCATATCGGCAGTGTGCGGAGCGTTCTTCAGAACATTGTTGTCTTTCGGCATCGCACCGCGTTCAATCTCTGCGATCTCTTCACGGATGGCAATGAGCGCCTCGCAGTAGCGGTCGAGCTCCCCTTTCGATTCGCTCTCCGTCGGTTCGATCATCAACGTGCCCGGCACCGGGAAGGATGTCGTCGGCGCATGAAAGCCGTAATCCATCAACCGCTTAGCAACATCTTCAACCTCGATCCCTGCGCTTACTTTCACGGGCCGAAGATCCACGATGAATTCGTGCGCGACCCTTCCATTCATTCCTTTGAAGACAATCGGATAATACTTCTCGAGCCGTTTCGCCATGTAGTTCGCATTGAGGATGGCTATTTTCGTCGCCTGCGTGAGTCCCTCCGAACCCATCATCGCAATGTATGCCCATGAGATGACGAGAATGGATGCACTCCCCCACGGCGCTGCAGCAACAGGACCGATTCCTTTGTTCCCGTCCATCGATACAACAGGATGAGTGGGAAGAAACGAAACAAGGTGTTGAGCGACTCCAATCGGTCCCATACCCGGGCCACCGCCGCCGTGCGGAATGCAAAATGTCTTGTGCAGGTTCAGATGGCACACATCCGCACCAAGTTCTGCTGGACGGCAAAGCCCAACTTGTGCGTTCAGGTTTGCGCCGTCCATATACACTTGCCCGCCGTACGTGTGGATGATCGCGCAAATGTTTTTGATCTCTTCTTCGAAAACACCATGCGTCGATGGATAGGTGACCATGAACGCAGCGAGCCGGTCGGAGTACTGCTGTGCTTTGTCTTCGAGATCCTGAACATCGATCGTTCCATCCTCCCGTGCACGGACTATAACCACGTGCATTCCGGCCATGACCGCGCTTGCCGGATTTGTTCCGTGTGCCGATGAAGGAATCAGGCAGACGTCACGATAGCCCTCCCCGCGGCTCTCGTTGTACGCCCGGATAACAAGAAGCCCGGTGTACTCGCCTTGTGCACCGGAATTGGGCTGGAAGGAAATTGCGGCAAGACCGGTGATCTCCTTCAACATCGATGCGAGCTCGGTAAACAATTCCTGAAATCCTTGCGCCTGTTCGATGGGCGCATACGGATGGAGGCCGTTGAATTCCCTCCACGTCACCGGAATTAACTCTGCAGTCGCGTTGAGTTTCATCGTACACGAGCCGAGCGGGATCATGCTATGCGTGAGCGAGAGATCTTTTTGCTCGAGTGAACGAATGTAGCGCAGCATCTCCGTTTCGGAGTGATGCGTATTGAATACCGGATGTGTCAGGAACGATGACGTTCGCTTCAGTGAACCATGATCGCCGCCGGATTCCTGTGCAGCGATTTCTTGAGCGGTAAAATTCTTCGTCCTGTTATGCGCAAAGATATCGAGAAGTGTCTCAACTTCTTCCAGCGTCGAGGCTTCATCCAACGAAATACCGATCGAGCAATCATCAAACCAGCGGACGTTGATGCGCTCGGAATGGAGAGCAGGATCGATGTAGAGTTTTATCGTCTGGTCACCGTCGAGGTGGAGCGTATCGAAGAACTGATTGTGCATCACGTTGTAGCCAAGTCGCGTAAGTCCTGCCGCGAGCACCGTTGTAAGGTTGTGGATGCGAGTTGCGATTGACCTCAATCCAACCGGCCCATGATAGACGGCGTACATACTTGCCATGACCGCTAAAAGCACCTGTGCTGTACAAATGTTCGATGTTGCTTTTTCGCGGCGGATGTGTTGCTCGCGTGTTTGCAGTGCCATGCGAAGCGCACGCTGGCCGCGCGAGTCGATAGACACGCCGATGATACGACCGGGCATCAATCGTTTGTACTCATCTTTTGTCGCAAGGAATGCCGCATGCGGTCCGCCGTAGCCGAGCGGAACACCGAAGCGCTGCGTATTTCCAACGACCGCATCGGCGCCAAACTCCCCCGGCGGCTTGAGAAGCGTCAGGCTGAGGAGATCGGCTGCAACAACAACGAGCGCGCCGGCTTGATGGGCACGCTCACAGAACGATTGGTAGTTGTAAACGGCTCCATCGCTTGCGGGATACTGAACGATCGCACCAAAGACCTTATCGGAAAACTCAAACGTATCGTGGTCACCGATAATAATATTAATCCCGAGCGGCTTCGCCCGCGTTTGCACTACTCCGATGGTCTGCGGATGACACGTCTTGGATACGAAGAAGACACCATCTGTAGGCCGACTCTTCACGGAGAAGAACATCCCCATGGCTTCCGCGGCCGCAGTCGACTCATCGAGAAGAGAGGCATTCGCAATCGGGAATCCGGTGAGGTCGATAACCATCGTTTGGAAGTTCAGCAATGCCTCGAGTCTTCCCTGTGCAATCTCCGGCTGGTACGGCGTATACTGTGTGTACCATCCCGGGTTTTCCAGAACGTTTCGTTGGATAACGTTCGGAACAACCGTATCATAGAAGCCCATGCCGATGAGTGAACGATAGGCGTAGTTCTTGCCGGCCATCGCGCGGAGACGCGCTATCGATTGTTCTTCGCTCAGAGATTCACCGATAGCGAGTGGACGTGGGGTTCGAATCTGGGCAGGCACCACGCTATCGATAAACTCATGAAGGGAGCGCGCACCGATAGCATCGAGCATCTGCTCAATGTCACGTTGATCCGGACCGATATGCCGTTGAGCGAAGACCTCAGCCGCGGAAAGAGTCATTGCCATACGTTTCTAATTCACAGTGATATAGATAATTATGCAGCGGGTGGAATAGAGTTCCCACTGCTCCTCTCTCTGTGTGAAGTCAAATATCCGGATTGGACGAAGGGAACAATGTTTGATCATGCAGAAGTGATATTACTTGCCAATCAACTCACGGTACTTCTTTGCGTCGAGAAGATTCTTCAGATCACCTGCGTTCTTGACTCGCATTTTGATCATCCAGCCGTCACCGTAGGGATCGCTGTTGATGATTTCGGGAGTTTTCTCAAGATTCGGATTTACCTCCAGCACTTCACCGGTAACCGGAGCGTAGAGATCCGATACGGCTTTGACTGCTTCGATGGTGCCAAAGCTTTCTCCCTGCGTGATCTGTTTGCCTGGTTGCGGCAGTTCGACAAAAACGATATCGCCGAGTTCTCCCTGCGCATAATCCGTAATTCCCACCGTGCCGATGTCTCGGTCCATCTTGACCCACTCGTGGTCTTTGGTATATGTGAGATTATCTGGAAAGGTCATAAGTGCAAGCCTTCGTTAACGTGGGACACTTAGTCTCTGTTGTAATGTTTCTCAATGAAGCTGGTATCATACAAGCCGCTCCGAAAGGTTTCGTTCTTCATCACGCGACGATGGAACGGGATCGTCGTATGGATGCCTTCAACGGTGAACTCCTCCAATGCCCCGGACATCTTGTCGATCGCCTCGTCGCGCGTCGGTGCTACCACAATCAGTTTTGCAATGAGTGAATCGTAATAGGGCGAAACCGTATATCCCGCATAACAGTGCGTATCGGTGCGGACACCATATCCGCCGGGAAGATGGAAACTCGTAATCTCGCCGGGAGACGGGCGAAAATCATGTTCGGGATCTTCGGCGTTGATGCGGCACTCGAGCGCGTGACCGCTCGGTTTGAACTGTTTCTTCCGCAAGCGCTCACCCGCGGCCATCTTCAATTGCAGCTTAATCAAATCCATCCCTGTGACTTCTTCCGTTACGGGATGCTCGACCTGGATGCGCGTATTCATCTCCATGAAATAGAAATTCTTCTCTTTGTCCACGAGGAATTCAATCGTTCCGGCTCCTTCATATTTCACACTCTTCGCACCCTTGATTGCTGCGGCGCCCATCTTCTCTCGTAAGTCTGAATCGATAATAGGAGACGGCGACTCTTCGATCAATTTCTGATGGCGGCGCTGGACAGTGCAGTCGCGCTCGTTCAAGTGCACGACGTTTCCGAACTTATCGCCGAAAACCTGGATTTCGATATGACGTGGTTCCTCGACAAATTTTTCAATGTAAACGTCTGCATTGCCGAAAGCGGCGCCGGCTTCATTGCTTGCCATCTGAAATGCTTTCTCAAATTCGACTGCTTCCCGGACAATGCGCATCCCCTTGCCGCCGCCGCCAGCCGATGCTTTGATCATGACTGGAAATCCGATGCCCGTTGCAATCTCAAGTCCCGCCTTCACATCCTTGACGACACCATCGCTGCCAGGAACGACCGGCACACCGGCCTTGCGCATCGTATCCTTTGCGAGCGACTTGTCACCCATCGATGTAATCGCATCAGGTGAAGGGCCAATGAATATCAAGCCTTGTGATGCGCAGATCTCGGCAAACTGCGAGTTCTCTGCGAGGAACCCATAACCCGGATGGATGGCATCCGCATTGGTAATCTCCGCTGCCGAGATGATGCGGGGGATGTGCAGATAACTCTCCCTCCCTGCCGGTGGACCGATACAGATTGCCTCGTCGGCGAATCTCACATGCAACGAGTACTTATCCGCTTCCGAGTAAACCGCAACGGTCTTAACGCCCAATTCGTGGCATACACGGATAATGCGGAGAGCAATCTCTCCTCTATTTGCAATGAGAATTTTCTTGAACACGACGATTACCTAGTGATACACTGGATTGAATTGCAGTGAGGCATGCTCTGTCGGGGATCATTACACCGGCTCGATGAGGAATAATGTCTGGTTGTACTCGACCGGTTGTCCGTTCTCAACCAGAATTTTTACAATACGTCCGCCGATGTCGGATTCAATTTCATTCATCAGCTTCATTGCTTCGATGATGCAGAGGACCATTTTTTGCTGCACAATCTGTCCAACTTCAACGTACGAATCAGCATCGGGTGCCGGTGCACGATAGAATGTGCCGACAATAGGGGATTTAATTTCGTGGTACTTGGTCTCAGGTGGTGCGACTGGGGGCGTTGAAGGCGATGACGGCGCGAGGTGCCCGACCGGTGGAACTGTTACGGCATGCGTCGACTGTGCAGCAACAACGGGGACAGGCGAAGCATTATTGTGAGAGTTCCGGGCAACCCGTACCCGCAATCCCTCTTCTTCAATCTCAATCTCATCGACCCCGCTATGCTCCAGGATGCGAACTAATTTTTTCAGATAGGCCAAGTCCATAGTTACTCCGGTAGTTGCAGATCAGTAGGCTTCGTTACGAGTATGCCGCAGCACGCGAATTGGTTGTGAGATCAACTCAGGCTGCTTTTACCCGCTCAATGTAGTCACCGGTCCGTGTGTCGACACGGATAACATCGCCTTCGTTGATAAACAAGGGAACGTTGACCATTGCACCGGTCTCGACCTTAGCCGGCTTCTGTGCCCCCGTCGCGGTATCACCGCGTACCCCCGGAGGGGTCTCAACGACTTTCAGCTCGACCGTGATTGGAACTTCCATACTGACAATCACATCTCCATTAAAAGCAATCTTAACAGTCTCCCCATCCTTCAAGAAATGTGCAGACTCACCGATTTGTTTTTCACTTACATAGATCTGATCGTAGGTCTCTTTGTCCATGAAGACGTACGACATTCCATCATGGTACAAGTATTGAAATTCCTTGGTCTCGATACGCACAGGCTCGATTGCTTCGCCCGCGCGAAACCGCATCTCGATCACTTTTCCTGATTTCAAACTCTTCAATTTCGCACGCACAAATGCACGCCAGTTCCCCGGGTTCACATGTTGAAACTCGACGACAGTCCATAGCTCACCATCCATACGAATAGTCATGCCGGGGCGAAATTCTGCAGTTGTTGCCATAATACTCCTGAGGATTGGAAAAAGTAGTACTCGAATGAATGTTGGCGAAAAAAGATACGAAGAACTCGACTGAAAGTCAAGGAAACTGAGGGTTTTCAATCGAAATCGGAGCAAAACATCTGATTCCGTGTAGTTGCCAATCGTGGATGCATCGTTAATCGTACTGCAGATTGTCTATGATGAAAGATTCTAGAAGTTCGCCGACTGCATCAAGACAATCAGGGGATCGGGTACCGAATGAGAAAATAGTTGAAGATTTTTAAATGAAGAGAGAAATGACGAGATAGGCTGAGGCACCAACAATAGCTGAAGCCGGTATCGTGAGTACCCATGCAATGATGATATTGCCCGCAACACCCCAGCGTACACCGGAAAGTCGTTTCGTCGCACCGACACCCATGATAGCGCCGGTGATGGTGTGAGTCGTACTTACAGGGATTCCGGCAAAGGCTGTGACAAGAAGTGTGATTCCTCCGGCAGTCTCGGCGCAGAATCCGCCTGTCGGTTTGAGTTTCGTAATTTTCTGTCCCATCGTCTTCACGATGCGCCATCCGCCAAAGAGTGTTCCGAGTGCAATGGCGAAGTGCGACATCAGAATAACCCAGTACGGAACTTCAAAGGAATGAAGGATGCCTGCGGTGAGCAGGAGGCTTGTGATAATACCCATGGTCTTCTGTGCATCATTCGTCCCGTGACCGAGACTATAAAGAGCTGCGGAGAGGAGTTGTAATTTCCGGAATGATTGGTTGACCTTTGCAGACGGTCGCTTGGCAAATATCCACATCAAAGATAACATGAGTGCGAAACCCAGTATCATCCCTATCAACGGAGCGACAAAAATAAATATTACAGTCTTGACCCAGCCACCAAAGAGGATAACACCGAAACCAGCTTTGGCAATAGCCGCACCGGCATAGCCACCCATGAGCGCGTGCGAGGAACTGGTCGGCAAGCCATAGAACCATGTGATGATGTTCCATGCAATGGCACCGAGCAATCCACTCATGATGACGTATTCATTCACTGCGTTTAGGTCGACAAGGCCTTTGCCAAGTGTTTTCGCAATGTGAACATCGAAGAGGAACGCCGCAACGAGGTTAAAAAATGCTGCCCACATGACAGCTTTTCGCGGTGTGAGCACACGGGTTGAGACGACCGTTGCAATCGAGTTAGCCGAGTCATGAAACCCGTTCAGAAAATCAAACACCAGTGCGATGAAAACGACAACAATGACAAGAGTCAGCATGAAGCCTTGTGTGAATTAGCCGTGTTTGATGAGGAGGGATTCCATGACGTTCGCAGCGTCTTCGCACTTATCGGTTGCCGTTTCCACTCCGACGTAGATTTCTTTTAACTTGATGATGCGCACCGGATCTTTTTCATGCTCGAAAAGCTGGGCGATTGCTTGTTCAAAGACAGTGTCAGCTTCATTTTCATATTCGTTGATCTTTTCCAGTACTTGCTGCAATTCGACAACCTGTCGGAAATCTCGAAGGAGCGAGATCCCACGCCGCAATTCCATCACTGATTGCTCGAGAATATCCATCAATGTCTTGATCGACGTTGGACACTCTTGAACCTTATAGAGAACAAAGCGTGAAGCGCTGCCGTCAATAATGTCCATAATATCATCCAGCGCGGATGCGAGAAGGTGGATGTCCTCACGATCGAACGGAGTAACAAACGTCGCGCTCAGTTCCGCGTAAATCTTATGCGTGACGGCATCTCCCAAATGTTCGAATTCGTGCATCTTCTCGACGATCCGGATGCGCTCTTCAAGCGTTCCGCTACACAAATCGGGGAAAAGTCGGGCGGCATTGACCAAGTTTTGCGCAGACTCTTCGAAATACAAATAGAATTTTTCATCGTGTGGAAGGAGAATTTGGATGAGACGATCCAGCTTCATGTTTATCCTCTTGTCTGTGGACGATACTGCAACGGTTGGCGCACAAAGATAAATAATGTCCATGAATTTTGCAATCTTTCGATTTCCAGGCGATGTTCTATTACGGAGAAGCAATGTTGATTCATCAAGTTTTCAACTACATTCCACGGTGAAAATGATGGTTCCGGAGCAAGCGAGGTATCTCACATCAGTTGATTCCCATCAACAGCCTAACTGCTCATTCCATGTTTATTGCCAAACGCAAACTGACAAAGTAGAATACCATCATCCTACAGTCTTCCTTCCCACGCCACGTTGCTTTTCCTTGCAAAGATTCGTACAATGGGAAAAATATTTTCCCTGATGCGAATACTCCTTCCCATATTTTTCATCCTCTTTTCGTCCTGCTCGCAGTATGAAACTCCTCACAATATCATTCCCGAGGACCGCTTCGTTGAATATTACTCCGACTTGCTGGTCGTACGGCAGGAAGGAATAATGGCAAGCATCGACTCGATTGGAATGCAGACACGAGTTGACAGCCTCAACCGCGCCTACGGTGTCTCTCCGGATCAGGTAAAGACAACGTTACAGCTATACAAGAATAACTTTCCTCGCTGGCGAAGTTTTTACGAACGTGTCATGAAACGACTTGAAACGCTGCAGCGTCCGGACACGGCGAAGCCGTCCGTTTCAAAAATGTAGCTCAGTAAAACAACCAGGATGCTTTAGGGAGAATTTTCCTCGTGCGCCTTGTTAAGAGTGAATTTCACCGTACTCCCTTGTCCGATCTCGCTCTCAATCCAAATCTTCCCACCGTGCGCTTCAACGATCTCCCGGCAAATCCACAAGCCGAGGCCTGCACCTTTAATCTGATTTGCCTCGCCTGAATCGACACGCGAGAATTTCTGGAAGAGTTTCTCGATTTTGTCGGGAGGAATTCCGATTCCTTCATCAGTCACTGAAACAAGTATCTGTTCAGGCGATTGCTCTTCGACGGCTACGGTAACCTTGCCTCCACGCGGTGAATACTTTATCGCATTATTCACCAAATTCTGAATGACCTGGCGAAGTTTTGCCTGATCACCCTTAATGAACGAGACGTCGGGTGGAACAGTATGGATGATTTCGTGCCGGCTCGAAACACGCACCATCGTGATCGCATCTTCAATGAGCCTGGAGAAGTTCACAATCTTGAAGTGGAAACTCAACCGGCCGGCTTCAATCTTGGTTATTGAAAGCGTGTCTTCTGCAAGTTGATTCAATCTGTTCGCTTGATCGACAATGATCTGGAGATAATCTTTGACACGCTTGACACTCTGAACTGATTCATTCTTCAAGAGCGCTTTTCCGGCAAGGATGATGCTCGAGAGCGGGGAGCGGAAATCGTGCGACACGATGCCGAGAAATTCGGATTTCATCGTATCCAGTTCGGTCAGCTTCATGTTGGCCTTGCGAATTTCATCGTACAGTTTCGCATTACGAATTGCGACTCCAAGTTGGTCCGACAACGTCTCGAGCACGATCGCATCGGTCTCATCGAATGCATGCAGCTTCGTATCCTCGACGTTCAGAACCCCCACCATCACGCCGTCAGCTTTAATCGGGATGGCAAGCTCCGATCTGGTATTGTGATACTCGTATGCCAAGTAGCGTGTATCTTGAGAAACATCATTGCAGAGCACCCTCTCTCCGTGCTGACCAACCCAGCCGATAAGTCCATCCCCTGTCTTCTGCCGGTAGCCATGCGGCAGAAAGTCGACGAAATTGCCGGCGTGCGCTTCGAGGACCATTTCCGAACGATCCTCAGAGAGAAGGAACACCGTGACATCGAAGTAAGAAAAAGATTTCTGAATGGAGGATGCAGCAACATGAAGCAGCTCTTCCAGATTCAACTGAGACGTTAACTTCCGTGCAACTTCGTTGATGATCTCGATTTGCGAAATGCGCTTCCGGACATCTTCGAAAATGGCGGCATTCCTGATTGCGGTGGCAAAGTAATGGGCAAAGAGCTGGGCCAGTCCCGAGTCAATTTCCGAGTAGACGCCGTGCTTCTTCGATCCGAACGTCAGCGCACCGATGACCTGCTTCTCGATCCGCATCGGAACGATGAGAAGTGACTTGATCCCAAGCGCACGGAATCTGCCGTCGATACTGCTGCTATAGGATGGACCGGATTCGATATCTTCGATAACGGCTGAATGATTTCTCATTACCCAACCGGGCATTCCTTCTTCGATTCCAAAATGCTTGTGGTTGAGGTCGCTGATATCGACCGATGAGGAGATAACGGTAATGGCGTAATGCGTGACTGAACGGTTTAACAATCCCATCAGGCACATGTCATGTTCGACGATCCATTTCGCCTCCGAGCGAACGACACTAATGATGTCATCCCTGCTTTGAGCCGAGTCGATGTGGAGGAGCACTTCGTGCAGCATGCTCATCCGACGAAGAATGTCAGAGCCTTCTACGAGTCGTCCGGGCATAACCGCCTTGAGCATCTCGCGCCCTCCCCGTGTAAATGCGTCGGGTTTGTTGATCACAATTTTCTTTTCGAATGACCGTGATGCACTAGCGTCCAACAACCTCGCCGATAACGAATGGCTTCTCTCCTTCAGCACTGAGTGCGCGTACGATCTTATCAAGACCCCGTCGAGATACAATGATCACGAGACCGACTCCAAGATTAAATGTCTTCCGCATGTCATGTTCCGGAACGCGGCCCTTTTCTTGGATGAGGTTGAAAAGAGCGGGTCGTTGCCAGCGCTTCCAGTTGACTCGCAACGAGAGATTTTTGGGGATTATTCTTGAAGTGTTTCCAACAATTCCCCCGCCCGTGATATGCGAGAGGGCATGCGTCTCAGAAAACTCAATGATCGCCTGAATAGCCTTGAGATATGATCGATGAATTGCAAGAAGCGCTTCACCTAACCGCATCCCGAGCGCATCGACAAAGTCATCAACCTCAAACCGTTCAAAGAGAACCGAACGGGCCAGTGAATAGCCGTTGGTATGCAAGCCGGTCGACGGCAGTCCGACGAGAAGATCGCCTGCTTTCACCCTCCGACCATCAATAACCTTCTTTTTTTCTACAACACCGACGATTGTTCCTGCAATATCGTATTCATTCTCGCGGTAGAACCCCGACATTTCGGCTGTCTCGCCGCCGACGAGTGAGCATCCATTTTCACGGCAGGCTTTAATCATGCCTTGTACTACGCTTTCGGCTATTCTCGGTTTCAATTTGCCTGTTGCGAAGTAATCGAGGAAAAACAGTGGCTTCGCCCCAAGCACTGCAATATCATTGACACAGTGGTTGACAATATCTTGCCCAACGCTGTCATGTCGATCCATCAGAAAAGCAACCTTGAGTTTCGTTCCAACACCATCGATGCTCGAAACGAGGACGGGTTCTTCCATTCCAGGGAATCGTGCATCATAGAGCGCTCCAAATGTACCGATATCGGTCAGTACAGCTTTCGAAAAAGTCGATCTGACTTTCTCCTTGATAGTTCCTACAAATTCATCCCCCGCCGCTATGTCGACACCAGAATCCTTGTATGTTTTCGTCAAGCCTTTCTCCAGTAGTCATTCAGACGGGGCTAAATATAGTCATTATTTTCCAAAAAAACAGTTCGGGTATTGATTCTCAGCACGCTCAGAGATGTAATCCTTGCAACGCAGGGCACTTCTCGCTATATTCTAAGTAATATGATGAAGACGATACAGTTAAACGGCTCGGAGAAAAGAGTTCACGCAGGGAAAATCTTTTGCTTGGGAAGGAATTACGAAAACCACGTGAGAGAGATGAAAACCGATGTTCCGACGAGGCCTGTGGTTTTCCTCAAACCTTCAACCGCCTTACTTGGAGATGGAGAAACGATAGTGCGACCAGCTATTTCGGGGAACATGCACCATGAAGTTGAGTTAGTAGTTGCGATTGGGAAGGAAGGAAAACATATTTCTTCCGACAACGCATATGATTACGTTCTGGGATATGGAATAGGACTGGATATGACATTACGAGATATACAGAACGAAGCAAAGCAACAGGGACTTCCGTGGAGCGTGGCGAAGGGATTCGACACTTCCGCCCCGATCTCGGAGATAATCCCAAAGGACAGAATTAGAGACCCTCACGCATTGGAGATTCGGTGCTCGGTCAACGGCACGATACGACAACAGAGTTCGACGCGAAATATGATCGTCACGATCGATCGGATCATTTCCTACCTCTCATCAATCTTCACGCTCGAAGTCGGGGACTTGATTTTTACCGGAACACCCGAAGGAGTTGGAGAAGTAAATGCAGGCGATGTTATCGTGGCCGAGCTTATTGGGTTTACGAAAATTACTCATCAGATCCAGGCGGCGTAAACATTGATGAACGTTCTTAGTTCACTGACCAGAATCATTGCATGGTACCTCATTGCACTCCTGGCAGTTCCGTTCTTCGGATTCAGGGCTGTGAATCCAACAATCGAAATCAACTCACCTGCAAAGGGAATCGATTCCGTTGCACTCTCGCCCGGCAGCTACATCTGGCCAACGGATGCGAGCACGAGAATTACTTCATCGTTCGCTGAGTACCGATCGTCACACTTCCACGGCGGCATTGACATTAGCACGAACGGCGTGAAGGGCTACAAGGTCTTCGCTGTGAACGATGGATATGTTTATCGCGTCCGTATCCAGCCAAACGGTTATGGCAAGATGCTGTTCATCAAACAGTCTGACGGCTACATCAGTACGTATGCACACTTGATGGGCTTCAATGATGAGATCGCCAAGCTCGCCCGGCACGAACAATACAGGCGCGGCACATACGCAATCGATCTCACGTTGAACGAACCGGAGATTCGGGTTAAGAAAGGAGACGTGGTTGCTTACACCGGCGACACTGGTTTTGGTCCGCCTCATTTGCACTTCGAGATTCGCGATCGGGATATGAATCCGGTGAATCCATTACTCATCGGAAAGTATCCGATTGAAGATAGAGTTCCTCCGACCTTCGAGCGTGTCATGGTTTCGCCGCTCAGTTACAACTCCACCATCGACAACTCATCGTCGCCGAAATTTTTCAGGCGTTTTCCTCGCACTGCCGGCGGGCGAACAATTCCACAGAAGCTCATCGTGCACGGCAAAATCGGTTTTGGCGTCTCGGTACACGACCGCGCCGATGGAGTCTGGAATCGCGCAGGGATACACTCGCTGCAATTTTTCCTTGATGATAGTCTCACATATTCTATGACTCTTGATCGCGTCCTTGGAGACGATCCGAAACAAATCTACTTGCACTACGATTACCCGACAATACTCCAAGGCTGGGGAAAATTTCAGAAACTCTACGTCGAGACGGGCACGACGCTTCCGATCTATAACGGCAAATCCGAAGGGAGCGGCATCATCAACACTGAAATGCTCAGCCAGGGCAGCCATGAGTATCGCATTGTCTGCAAAGACTTTGTCGGAAATACGACCGAACTTCACGGCTCGCTGCTCGTGAACCACAGTCCGAAGATTGCCTTTTTACATGTTGACGATGATGATATTGTTCTCAAAGGAAACGATTTGGATCTCGTGAGTAAGTGGTATGTGTACGGCCGAAAATTCTCCAACCCGAACTGGTCGCAGCACACGCTATCGGCGGAGCGAATGGAGCGCGATAACGATGGCGTCGAAATTCCAATCAACACTAAGGAGTATGATGTTTTGAAGATCGTGGCTGAGATGAAATGGGGATCACGCACTCCTCCGCTCTTTCATTTTAACCGGAAGCCGCCGGAATCGCTTCGTCCCGTTTACATCAAGACAGACATCCACAACGACTACGTCCGGTTCACACTTACATCGACAGGGATGTTCACGGAGGAACCAAAACTCATTGTGCACGAGGGCAATATTCAGCAACATGTCGAAGTTGAGCCGGTCGATTTATACAAGTACACGGGTGCATACACTCCTTCATCGATGTTCGCCGGCAGTCGAACCGCTACCGCACAGGTGGAAATCAACGGCAAGCAGGCAACGGTATCCGACGAATTCGAGATCTATTCCATCCCCGTTCACAACAGGGGATCATTTACGATAAACCCGTTGGGGTTATACTTTTCGTATGACTCAGCCGCGGTGTATAAGCCGTTGTATATGCAAGTCAGCAGCGACAATGACCGCCAGTCGAAGGTGTATGTTCTCGAACCGCAAGATCAACTCCTCAATCGCGGCATTCGCATCTCCGTTCCTTTTGACGGTGATGCACCTTCAAAGCACCTCGGTCTTTATTTCCGCTCTAACGGCGGATGGATCTTTCAGACAGCGAACCCGGACAGCGGGCGCACGACATTTTCAACCACACTCAGAAACACACTGGGCGAACTTGTCGTCTTGCATGACGATATGCAGCCCCGCATGGGACGACTCCGGCTCACGACGCGCAAAGGGAAGCTCTCGCTTTCCTTCCGCTACTCCGACAATCTCTCAGGTGTTGATACGGACGAAATAAAAATGTACATTGACGATGTGCTCGTCATCCCGGAGATCGATGGAGAGCATCGTCAAGTACGGTTCGCTTCAGACGAGCCGCTGGCACACGGAAAGCATTCCCTGAAGATCAGCGTAAAAGACCGCATGAAGAACGAGACGGTTGTTGCACGCGAATTTTCTGTGCGTTAATCCACATTCATCATTTCTCATCGCAGCTCATTCCGCTGCAGGCGGGATGCCGCTCATCTGTATTCTCGTGAGCGGCTGAGAAGGTAAAATCGCTTTATGGCAGAATTACCCAAAGCATACGTTCCCAAAGACGCAGAAGACAAATGGTATCCGTTCTGGGAAGAGCGCGGATTCTTCCACGCAACGGTGAATCCACAAAAGAAGCCGTTCACGGTTGTCATCCCTCCGCCAAACATCACCGGCATCCTCACGATGGGGCACGTCCTCAACAACACTATCCAGGATGTCTTCGTCCGGTGGAAACGGATGCAGGGCTACGAGACACTCTGGATGCCCGGCACCGATCATGCGGGAATTGCAACACAGAACGTCGTTGAGAAATCTTTGTCGAAGGAAGGAAAAACTCGCCACGACCTCGGTCGCGAGGAATTCCTCAGGCGCGTCTGGCAGTGGAAGGAACAATACGGCGGCACGATCATCAAACAGCTTCGGAAGCTCGGCACATCGTGCGATTGGGTGCGCGAACGCTTCACAATGGACGAGGGATTATCGGAAGCGGTACAGGAGATTTTCATACGGTTGTATGAGAAGGGACTCATCTATCGCGGCAAGTACATCGTCAACTGGTGCCCGAAGGATCATACGGCCATCAGCGATGATGAGGTGAACTTTACCGAACAGCAAAGCAATCTCTGGTACGTCCGATACCCGATCAAGGGAACGAAGGATTTTGCCGTCGTCGCAACGACACGGCCTGAGACAATGCTCGGCGATACTGCCGTCGCAGTCCATCCCAACGATGAGCGATACAAACATTTAATCGGGAAGATGGTTTTCCTCCCATTAACCGACCGTGAGATTCCGATCATTGCCGATGACGTGATCGATCCGGAGTTTGGCACCGGCATGGTAAAAGTAACACCGGCGCACGATCCCAACGACTATTGGATCGGCGAACGACACAATGCCGGCATTGGCCAGCGGCATCACATGATACCGATTAACATCTTCGACATCTCTGCACGACTGAACGATAACGTCCCGCCAAAATATCGGGGCATGGATCGTTTCGATGCACGGAAGGAAGCTGTGAAAGATCTCGAAGCACAGGGATTCCTCGTCAAGATCGAGCCGCACGTCCATAATGTGGGTCGCTGCTACCGCTGCGATACGATCATCGAGCCGTATCTTTCAGACCAATGGTTCGTGAAGATGAAGCCGCTTGCCGGACCGGCGCTCCGCGTTGTAGAGAACGGCACAATCACATTTCACCCGAAACGATGGGTAAAAACATACGAGCACTGGATGACCAACATCCGCGACTGGTGCATCTCTCGCCAGCTCTGGTGGGGTCATCGGATCCCGGTATGGTATTGCGTTGGCGATGATCACTGCATGCTTGAATGCAAACAGCCAATCGTTTCTCGCACAAAACCTGCAAAATGTCCGCACTGCAACTCTACAAATCTCCGGCAAGATGAGGACGTGCTCGATACGTGGTTCTCGTCGTGGCTCTGGCCATTCTCGACGCTCGGATGGCCGAAGGCTAATCCCGACCTCCGATATTTCTATCCGACCGATACGCTTGTTACTGCACCCGATATTATTTTTTTCTGGGTCGCACGGATGATCATGGCAGGAATGGAAGTGATGAATCAAATTCCGTTACCCGACGGCTCAACTCGAACGAACGATGAAAACCTCGTGCCGTTCAAAGACGTTTACTTCACGAGCATCATCCGCGACATGAAGGGACGTAAGATGTCGAAGTCGCTCGGCAATTCGCCCGATCCGCTCGATGTGATCGCAGAGTATGGAGCCGATGCTCTCCGATTCACAATCGTCTATCTCGCTCCACTCGGGCAGGATGTTCTTTATTCGAATGAAAAATGCGAGATCGGCCGCAACTTCGCCAATAAAATTTGGAACGCCGGAAGATTCCTCATGATGAACAAAGATCAGCTTGGGATGACTGACGCCACGCACATCGCACATCGCATATCGCACATCTCTGATCTTCATCTCGACCTCGCCGACCGCTGGATTCTTTCCCGTCTCCATTCAACCATTGCCGGCTTCAATCATGCGATGACGGAGTTCGAAATCAACCACGCAAGCAAGATCGTGTACGATTTCGTCTGGCACGACTTCTGCGATTGGTACGTCGAAATGATCAAAGGCCGTCTCTACGGCGACGAGCCGAACGACGTGAAACAAGTTATCCTCAGTCGCGCCATAAGTGTCTTCGATCAGTCGCTTCGATTGCTTCATCCCTTCATGCCATTCGTAACGGAAGAACTATGGCAGCACATTGAATCGCGCGCACCGGGCCAATCGATCATGGTTTCCGCTTTTCCCGTGAAAGAGGAGAAGTGGATTGACAAGAAGGCTGAAGAAGAAATGGCGTTTGTGCAATCGACAATTGAAAGTATTCGCAATGTCCGCGGAGAATTGTCGGTGCCTCCATCGAAAGACATTCAGATCATCATCAGTTTTCCCGAGAAATCGAAAGCGGCGATCATCCAGAAATATCAAAGCTACTTCCAGCGGCTCGCTCGTGTGACAAAAATCGAGCAGCTTCTGAACGGCGAAAAGCCGAAGCAAGCCGCCAGTGCCGTCGTGGAAGGGGGCGAAGTCTTCATCCCGCTCGAAGGACTGATCGATCTGAACACCGAGCGCCAGCGTATCCAAAAAGAATTGACACACGTTCAGGGAATGGTCGAGAGCATCCAGAAAAAGCTTGCCAACGAAAGTTTTGTCAGCAAAGCGCCGAAGGACGTGGTGGAGAAAGAGCGAGAGAAGCTGGAGAGCTTCCGCACGAACATGGAGAAGCTGCAAACAAATTTGCGGCGGCTATTTTCGTGAGGTCGGATTCACAACGGAATTCATTCACAGCAGATTAAGGGATTAAGCGGATGGCTGGAGGGGATGTCGAGCGAGACGTGTAGGTCGAACTTCAGTTCGACAGAATTCGAGCCGTGAGCTTCAACTATCATACATTAGTCGAATAACCCTCTCCCCTCGTTCCCCTCTCCCAATTTGGGAGAGGGGATGTCACGAAGTGACAGAGGAGAGGGTCGAACGCCAACAACAAGCAGCAACAGACTCGCTCCCAAGCTCCGCTTGGGAGTGAGCTAAGACAAAGACGTTCCCAAACAGAGTTTGGGAACGAGATAACTTAAAAGGATCCCACCATGCCCACCGTAACCAGTCACAAACCCGGATCATTCTGCTGGGTCGATCTTGCAACAACAGACGCCGTCGCAGCAAAGAAATTTTATATGCACCTGTTTGGTTGGACCGGCGACGATAATCCGATCGGCAACGGCATCATCTACACGATACTGAAGTCGGGCGGGAAAGACATCGGCGCTTTGTACAACATGGACAAGCAACTGCAAGGCACACCTGCTCAATGGAAATGCTATGTTGCCGTGAGCAATGTGGATGAAATTGCAAAAAAGGTCGAGCCGCTTGGCGGTAAGCTCACATCACAGCCGTTTGATGTGTTTGACGCCGGACGCATGGCATGGATTTTTGATCCCACGGGCGCAAAGCTTGCTTTGTGGCAGGCGAAGAAACACGCCGGCGCAAGTGTTATCAACGAGCCGGGCGCTATGTGCTGGAATGAGCTGGGCACGAACGATGGGCCATCCGCCACAAAGTTTTATTCTCAGCTTTTTGGCTGGGGAACCAAGGCTCTTCCCGTCTCACCTCCCTACACCGTGTTCTCCAACGCAGGCACGGATATCGGCGGAATGTACCTGCTGGCCGGACCGATGGAGGGGATCCCGCCCCACTGGCTTCCATACTTTCAAGTTCACGACTGCGACGCCACCGTATCGAAGGCAATGTCGATGGGCGGCAAAACAATCGTTCCACCGATGGATATCCCCGTCGGCCGTTTTGCCTACGTGCAGGATCCGCACGGCGCAGTATTTGCGGTCATCAAGTTGAATCCACGATAATCGGAAGTCAACATGCGTTCCCAAGCAGAGCTTCGGAACGAGAAGCGAGGAAGAATGCAGCGCCGGTTCATTCGCGAATCCATTCGTTCATCTCGCACGTGCAGCTTGAAACTTCCGGAAGTTCTCGAAGCCTTTTATTCGTGTTCTGTGAGAGACACCGCGAGAGGGAACATTTGCTCACCTGCGGAGTAGAGCTGGAAGACAGTCATCGAAAGGAACTTCCATGAAAATATCGGTCATCGCGCTTGCGGCAATCGCCCTCTTCTCTTTCGCCTGTACTGATAACAACTCGCCGGTCTTACCAACCGAGTCACTCGTCGTTCGTCACGGGACCTCTTTCGGAATGTGCCACAGATATTGCATCAAGCAGATCGAAATTGCCGGCTCGGCCGTTACCTACGTTCAAAAAAGTTGGATAAACGATCCACACTTTCCCGAGGTCCGGAAAATCGAAGAAATTCCTTTTGACGAAAGGAAAGCAATCGTCAGGGCAGTAAGTTTTCCAGCGCTGGCGAAACTCGATACCGTCATCGGTTGCCCGGATTGTGCCGATGGCGGATCGGAATGGATCGAGATTATCGACAGCGGATACCACAAGAAGGTCACATCCTGTTGCCTCACGTAAGAATCTAAACGAAACTGATTCGTTGCCTCACGTAAGAATCTCGATGAAATAGTGGAGTCATTCGGTTGCCTTTTAGGGTAGAGGATGCGGCTTCAGACTGGCTGATGGTGGAGTATCGTGAATTTCTGTGATGGAGTCAATGATCGTTGCACGAGCCGAAGGAGGCAAGAGGAGATTCTTGCATCGAGGGTCGGTTTGACGCCAGGGGTGGTAGGCCCTG